>NC_014165.1:1396658-2094988 GCF_000092645.1 Thermobispora bispora DSM 43833 | reverse complement strand
TCGATGAACCGCCGGCCGAGGGCGACGACGCGGCGGGCTGAGCGAGCCCGTCCGCGCTCCTGGCGTGTGCGCTGAACCTGCCTTGTTCTCATGCAGGGAGAGGCCGCCCGTGGCGGCCGCGTCGGACGTGCGACCGGCTCGATCCGCGGTCGGCGGGGTAGAGATAGCGCCGGCTTCCCCGGCCGGAGGTGTCGACCGCCGATGCAGTGCCCCGTTGGCGATGCTCATCCCGATCAAGACGTGCGGACGGTGCACGGTCTCCGGTGGCCCGGCCGTGCTTGACCGGTGAATCTCGCACAGTGCCGTCACGGCGCATCGGCGGTTTGGATTGTGCTGGTATTGCCGCGGACCGCTACTCGTCTTAATGGCCTAAGTTGTTGGATATTTCTGAATTTGTGTACCAGTACGCTAGCGGCTTTCCTAGCGGTTCTGGTGCCCCGTCAGGGCGCGTAGCCGGTGTCCTTCGCTGATTGTCCGTATTGTGTGCCGGCCCGTGGAGCCTGGCGCCGGTGAGGCTATGGGTGCGGCGTTTCGCCGCATGTGCGTTGCGGACCCGGTCAGGGCCGTGCACGCCTTCACTGAGATATCCGGACGCCGGACGCCTTTCCCCTTCTGTCGGTGCAGCCGGCTTCCCACTCGGTGCTCGGCGTCGTCGTCATGCACGAAGGTGCTGGTAGAGCCGAGTCCTGAGGTTCGGGCACCGGCATGCGCACGTACCATGCGACCTGCTCACTCCACCCAGCGGCTCTCGCGTCCTCGTCCGGGCGCTTCCCTTCCGTGAGATTTTCGCAATCTCCACTTCATGGTACGGAATTGAGCGCTTTCCGTGTAAACCGCGTAGGGGGTCGTTGCAGGACGTCTGTTGCGTAGCAATCGGTGTTCTTATTCGTTTTCTTGAGTTGTGATTGCCGGTGGTTGGCGTGGTGTGAGAATCTGCTGGCCCGTGGCGGCGGATACGGCAACCGAATTGGAGCTGGCTTTCACCCGGGTGGTACGGCTGGGCCGGGAGTACGCGGGGGTGCTGGATTCCCCGTACCGGTGCCTGATCGCCAAGGCGTGGGTGGGCGGCGGGGCACCGGTTTTCGCCGAGGAGCTGCGGGTGCGGCGGGCCCGGGTGCAGGCCGCCTTCCAGGAGGCGGCCGCTCAGATCGCCGAGCAGATCCACCGCCAGGGCGGGCGCCGCCCGGCGGTCCCCACGTTCGCCACTCCGGCCGCGGTGGTATCCCCTGCGCCGTCGGGGTTTGCGGGGATGGACATCCCGGCGATGCAGCGGTTGATTGCGGGGTTGGAGCGGGCGGGGCAGGAGCTGCGGCATGCCGGGGCCCGGGTCGGGGCCGAACTACGCGCGTCGGGCCTGCCGGCCGCCCCGGGGCATCAGATCTCCGGGGTGGGGGTGTGGGCGCACGAGCAGGTGCCCGGCCTGCGCCGGCGGTTGGAGCTGATCCAGCGGGACTGCCCCGGTGGGTTGACCACCCCGGTGATGACCGGGTTCGGGCTGTTCGGCGGATATGCCCCCGACCGGCACGGGGTGGGCGCGCTGCTGGATGCCGCCGCTACCGGGGATGTGGTGGCGCTGCAGCGGTTGGTGGAGCTGCAGCGAACGGGCGCGGATCGTCAGCTGGCGGCCCGGGTGAACGCCTGGTGGCAGTCCCTCGGCGCCGCCGAACGGCAGCGGTTGCTCACCGGCGCCCCGCATCTCCTCGGCCGGTTGGACGGTCTTCCCGCCATGGTGCGCGATCAGGCAAATCGCGCCTATCTGGCCCAGGAGAAACAGGCCGTCACCGCCGAGCTGGCCCGGCTGCGCCAAAGCGCCCAGGCGGCGGAAGCCCGGGTCAAAGAACTGGAAGGGCGGTTGCGCCAGATCACCGCCGTGGAACGCGCCCTGGCCCTCGGCGGGCGAGACGGCCGCCCACCGGCCCTGTTGCTGCTGTTCGACCCTTCCGGCCCGGGGAAGGCCGCCATCTCCTTCGGTAACCCCGACCGGGCCACCTCGATCGTGGTGTCCGTACCGGGCACCGGTACCACCCTAGAAGGGATCGATGGCGACGCCGAGCGCGCAGCGGTGTTGTGGGAGCATGCGTGGGCGTCTGCTCCAGATGCTCAGATCGCTTCTATTGCTTGGCTCGGATATGAGGCGCCGCAATGGGGATCGATCTTCAGCAGTGATCGCAGCCCGGCCAACCTTGGCGCGGCCGAGAAGGGTGCGCCCGCGCTGGCGAGTTTCATCGACGGCCTGCGCGCCGCTCACCAGCCCGCCACGGACGCCCGGCTGACGGTAATCGGGCACAGCTACGGTTCAACGCTCACCGGGCTGGCCGCCAAGCTCCGCCCGCATGATTTCGCCGACCAGCTCATCTTCCTTGGCAGCCCTGGTGTGGGTGCCCGGCATGTCAGTGAATTGGGAGTGAAGTCGGTGTGGGTCGGGGAGGCGCCGGATGACCCGGTAGCAGACCTCGGGGTGTACGGTGCTGACCCCAGCAGCACGAAATTCGGTGCTAAGAACTTTTACGTGCGACCGGCCAGCATTCTTCCTTACTCCCTCAAGGCTCATTCCAGCTACTGGGATCGCGGATCGCCATCTATACGGAATCTAGCTTTTCTAGTCAACGGCCAGTATGATCAGCTGATCCCATTTCCTCAACTCGATCCGACTATGAATCCTTTTCCTATACTCTTGCAGCAACCAGCCGGGGGATGAATGCTTCGCAGTGTCGTCGTGATCGCTTTAATGGTTATGACTGCAGGCTGCATGCGAGGGCATATGGAGCCGACCATTACCAAAGACGAGGCGCTCGCCCGTGTAGAAGAGCTGATCAATGACACGGTCGCCAATATTGACCCGAAGCCTCGGCTTGATGTCGATCCAACTACTTTGAAGCTCTATCCCTGTATACGGCCTCCCGGCCAAGGTCTCGATGACCGTATCTACATCGCTCGTGCATACTATTTGCGTGGCATTCCCAAAGACAAAATCGCGGAAGTCGCGCAGCAAGTGAGGGTGTACTGGGAACAGCAGGGCCACGTTATCGAAGGAGTGTCCAAGAATGGACTGAATATCGCCGCGCGTTCCAGGCCCGATGACTTCATTCTTTCCCTGTCGTGGACGGCTGGTGACGTTCTCATGATCGGGGCGACCTCTCATTGCATCTGGCCGAACGGGACGCCGGAGCCGAGCCGGTCGCCTGATCCGGGCGAACCGTGACCATGGGGCGAGCGGATCAACGCTCACTGGGCTGGCCGCCAAGCTTCACCCGCGCGACTTCGCAGACCAGCTCATCTTCCCTGGCAGCCCTGGTGTGCTCAATCATCCTGATCGCCATGCTTGTCGCAGTGACCACTAGCTGCACTGCAGGACAAATCGAGCCGACCATGACAAAAGACGAGGCGCTCGCCCGTGTAGAAGAGCTGATCAACGACACGGTTGCCGTCATCGAGCCGAGGCCGCGGCTTGACGTCGACCCAACCACCCTGACCCCTTACCGCTGTATCGGGTTCGTCGGGGATGACTGGGACGGCCGCATATACATCAGCCGAGCCTATTGGCTGCGCGGTATCCCTAGAGACAAAGATAAACTCGCGGATATCGCTAGGCGGGTAAGGCTTCATTGGGAGCAGCGTGGCTATCGGATCGAAGGAACATCGAAAGACGGCATAAACATCGCAGCGCGTTCCATGCCCGGTGACTTCGTCCTCGCGCTATCCAGGACGGCCGGTGACGTCCTCGGCATCGAGGTTTCCTCCCCTTGCATCTGGCCCAACGGAACTCCTGAGCCCAACCCTTCCTCCAACCCCTAGATAACCTCTACATATATCCATCACCCGCTTGGTCTGCCGGGTACGGCACATCCAGTGTGTGGCTGCCACTCGGCATTTCACACTGGTAGCGCAAGGACACAACTTTTCATGGCGCTTCAGCGCCACACTGCGGACCTGTCGCGGGGGTTATCTCCGGTGCCGTCACTGCACCCCTCACATATACCGAGAAACTGCACCATCGGCGCGGCCTTTGCTGGGGAATGAGAATCAGCTAAGACGACCTAGCGCCAGAGCCAATAGCAACCAGCCGGGGGATGAATGCTTCGCATTATCGCCGTGATCGCTTTAACGGTCATGACCGCAGGCTGCACGGGAGGACGTGTGGAGCCGACCATGACAAAAGACGAGGCGCTCGCCCGTGTGGAGGAGCTGATCAACGATACGGTCGCCATCATCGAGCCGAGGCCGCGGCTTGACGTCGACCCAACCACCCTGACCCCTTACCGCTGTATCGGGTTCGTCGGGGATGACTGGGACGGCCGCATATACATCAGCCGAGCCTATTGGCTGCGTGGTATCCCCAGGGATAAGACGAAACTGCTTGAAATTTCCCAAAAGGTGAGACGTCATTGGCAACAACAGGGACACGTCATCGAAGGGATTTCCAAAGACGGAATGAATATCGCCGCGCGTTCCCGGCCTGATGGTTTCATCCTCTCTCTGTCCTGGACGGCCGGCGACGTCCTTGGCATCGGGGCGACGTCCCCTTGTATTTGGCCTCATGGGACACCTGAGCCTTCCCCGTCCTCCGAACTCGACGTTCGTGTCGCACATTGAGGATCAAGAGAGCCGGACTCCTGGCCAAGAGGCATGTCACCGCGCTCGCATGATGGCCTGGAACGGTGCTGGGTCGGTCGCCGGCTGCGGCCGGGTGCGCGCCTGGCGGCTCAGCACGCTTGATCATGATCAGTTCACATGCGCGCAGAGCCGGCACACAACGGCAAGATCACATGGCCAGGGGGAGAGGCCGCCTCTAGGTCGTGCTGACCCTGCCCATGTCTTCACTTGGCTCGGGAGGCCTCTGGAGCGCTGCCGGTGGTTCACCGGCCAAAGCGCCGCGCCCTGATCGCATGCTCATAACGATTGATCGCATGATTTTTCGGTTTCGCCGGGACGGGCACCCCTGTGGCGGCTCGCGAAGCCTGTAGGAGCTGCAGGAACTTGGTATTTCTCGTGATCGGGGCATGGTTGACATCTGAGCTGAGCTCGGTAGTTTGCTGCGCAGTCCAGCACGGGACTGACCGGTTGGCCGTTTCCTGGCGTCGCCGGGGCCTGCGTCCGTGACGGAGAGTGACTCCGTGCGCACTGCCAGGCGCAGCCCGGTGGTCCGCCGGAACGGGGTGCCCAACCGGCGGGGGTTGGACCCGGGAGGGGTCCGGATACCCAGTAGACAACGGAGCCCCGAGCTCGCCGCCCGCGGGACGGATCCGGTCCGAAGGGCCGTCCGGGCCCCCCTTCTCACGGCTCCTGAGACGGATGCCACCGCATCCGGGTGAGCTCCCGCACGGGCACGCCCCCCACGGCCGCGGAGCCGTCCGCGCAGGCCGGCGTGGGCGAGAGCCGTACCGGCCGTAGAGTGGCATCCGCCCGGCACCCCCGTGGCCCGCCCGCGCGCGGCGGTCCGGGTGTGCCGGCACCGGCAGACTCACAAGGAGAGATCAGTCCCGTGGCAGTGAATGCGACGGCCGCGCCGCCCGCTCCGGTGGCCGTTGCGAAGCGGATCCCCGGCGCACTGGGCCGTGTCGCCGTCTCCGCGGCCGGCGGCCTGCTGCTGTTCTTCGCCTTCCCGCCCACCGGGTGGTGGTTCTGCGCCCCCATCGGCGTCGCCCTGCTCACCGTCGCGCTGTACGGCGCCCGGCCGCGCCGGGCGGCCTGGATCGGGTACGGCGGGGCCCTCGCCTTTCTCATCCCGGCGCTCTCCTGGCTGCGCCCGATCGGGAACGACGTCTGGTTCGTCGTCGCGGCCGTGGAGGGCCTGTTCTGGCTGGCTCAGTCGATCGCCGTGGCGCTGGTGACGCGGCTGCGCCGCTGGCCGGTGTGGGTGGCCTGCCTGTGGGTCGTGCAGGAGTGGCTGCGCGGCCGGATCCCGTTCGGCGGCTTCCCGTGGGTGCGCCTCGCGTTCAGCCAGGGCGAATCCCCCTACACCCAGTTCGCGGCCCTGGCCGGTGCGCCGTTTGTAACTTTCATGGTTGCTTTGACCGGAACCCTGCTATCTGCTCTGGTCATCCGGCTGGCAACCCGGCGACGATGGGATGGGGCCATTGCCGGAACGCTCGCCGCCGCGATAGCCGTACCGGTGATGGGTCTACTGGTGCCCCGGCCCGTCGACGAAGGCAGGACCGTGCGGATCGGTGTCGTTCAGGGAAACGTGCCCGGCCGGGGGATGAACTTCCTCGGCGACGAGCCGGCCGTCGTGCTGCGCAACCACGCCGATGCCACGCACCGGCTGGCGCAGGAGGTGCGCGCCGGCAGGCTGCCGCGCCCGGACCTGGTGGTCTGGCCGGAGAACTCCACCGACATCGACCCCTACCGCAACGAGTTCGCCCGGCGGCTGATCGACGAGGCGGCGAAGGACGTCGGCGTGCCGATCCTCGTCGGCGCCGTGGTGAACATCGGGACCGAGCACCGGGCGACCCGCGGGCTGGTATGGGATCCGGTCACCGGACCCGGGGCCTATTACGACAAGCGGAAACTGGTCCCCTTCGGCGAGTACACGCCGCTGCAGGACCTGATGCTCGCGATCTCGTCCCGTGCCCGGCTCGTCGGGAGGCAGTCGATCGCCGGCGACACGCCCGGCGCACTGCCAATGGGCCCGGTGACGGTGGGGACGGTGGAATGCTACGAGGTAGCGTTCGACGGCGTGGTCCGCGACACGGTGAACGCCGGCGGTAGCCCGTTGGTGGTGCAGACCAACAACGCCACCTACGCGCTCACCGTGCTGCCGCCGCAGCAGCTGGCCATGTCCCAGCTGCGGGCCGTCGAGCACAACCGGGCCGTGGTCACGGCCGCGACCACGGGGATCTCCGCGTACGTGCACCCCGACGGGCGGGTGCTGTGGCGGACCGGAGAGCTCGTCTCCGCGGTGAACGTCGTGCAGGTCCCGGTGCGTACGGCGACGACGCTGGCCACGAGGGTGGGTGCGCTGCCCGAGTGGGTTCTGATACTGATGGGAGCCGGTGCCACGGCGTCGGCGGGCTACAGGGCACGGAGGAAGAACTGATGGAACGGAGTCTCGGGCGGGTGCTCGTGATCGTTCCGACGTACAACGAGCGCGACAACCTACCGATGATCGCTCGTCGGCTGCGTGCGGCGGTACCCGAGGCCCACCTGCTCGTCGCCGATGACAACAGCCCGGACGGCACGGGTGAGATCGCGGACGAGCTCGCCGCCCAGGACGACCACATCCACGTGCTCCACCGCCCGGGCAAGCAAGGGCTCGGCGCCGCGTACATCGCGGGCTTCCGCTGGGGCCTCGCCGAGGGCTTCGACGTCCTCGTGGAGATGGACGCCGACGGATCCCACCGGCCGGAGGAGCTGCCCAAGCTGCTCGACGCGGTGGCGAACGGCGCCGACCTCGCGATCGGCTCCCGGTGGGTGCCGGGCGGCAAGGTGGTGAACTGGCCGCTCTCGCGCGAGCTGCTCTCCCGCGGCGCCAACACCTACGTGCGATTCATGCTCGGCCTCCCGGTGCGCGACTCGACGGCCGGCTTCCGGGCGTACCGGGCGGCGACGCTGGAGAAGATCGGCCTGGACGACGTCCAGTCCCAGGGCTACTGCTTCCAGGTGGACCTCACGCTCCGCACCGTGCGGAGCGGCCTCCGGGTGACCGAGGTCCCCATCACGTTCGTCGACCGCACCATCGGCTCGAGCAAGATGAGCCGGGACATCGTGATGGAGGCCCTGTGGCGGGTGACCGCGTGGGGCGTGCGCGGTCTCCCCGCCCGGCTGCGCGGCAAGCGGCGTTAGCCCGGAACCGGGAACGGCGGCGGGTACGTTGTCCATAACGGGCCCGGCTTGGGCCCGGTGGTCCGGTCCGCCCTCCCGTGATTGAGATCCGACATGCTGCGCGTCTGGCTGTTGCTCGCCTTCCTCGTCGTCCCGGTACTGGAGATCTGGTTCCTCATCCGGCTCGGCCAGGTGATCGGCGGATGGCCGACCATCGGCCTGCTGATCGCCGGCAGCGTCCTCGGCGCCTGGCTGGTACGCCGCGAGGGAAGGCGGGCGTGGACGGCCCTGCAGAACGCCATCCGATCCGGGCGCATGCCAGACCGTGAGCTGGCCGACGGCGCGCTGATCGTCGCCGGCGGCACCCTGCTGCTCGCCCCGGGCCTGCTCACCGACATCGTCGGGTACTTCATGATCCTGCCCGTGACCCGGCCGATCGCGCGGCAGTGGCTGACCTGGTTCTTCACCCGGCGGCTGGCGCGCCGGGCGTACGGCCCGCCGCTCGGCGGCCCGATCTTCCCGGGCGCCGGGCCCGCGGCCGGTGACCCCGCGTGGCCCGGTGGGCGGCCGCGCAGGGTCGTGCCGGGCACGGTGATCGAGGACGACCCCGGATCCCCGGACCGCTGACGCGGGGTTCCGGCCGGTATCGCACGCCGCGGGTCGTGCCGGTGGCGGCGTTCCCGTCGCCGGGTACGCGGACGCCCGCCTGGGCCGGGGCGGCACCGGCGGCGAGCGGGCCGGAAGGAATGAGGCCGGGCGGGCCGGCCGGGAATGCGGCGCCGGCTCGGGTGCGCGGAGCCGCGTGGGCGGCGTCGCGAGCGCCTCACGGCGAACCCGCTCCATCACAGGAAGCCGACGGCACGAGCGTCCCCGAAGGACGCCGGCGTCATGAAAAGGGACTTCGGTGTCATGAAAAACGTCCCCGGTGGTCACGGCCACCGGGGACGTTTCGGCTGATACGCGTTGACCGCCCGGTCCTCACCCTGGCCTGTGCCGGTCCGCCACACTGCCCGGCCGCCGGCCGTCGGACCCGCATGGGACCCTGGCGTACGGGCTACGCGCTCTTCCGGCGCTGCTCCCTGAGGATGGCGAGACGCTCATTGAGCACCTCTTCCAGCTCCTCGATGGTGCGCCGTTCGAGCAGCATGTCCCAGTGAGTCCGCTGCGGCTTGGTCTTCTTCGGCGGGGGCAACTCGGCGTCCGCGCGGACCCCGGTACCACCGCAGCGCCGGCACTCCCAGGTGGCCGGAACCTCGGCCTCCGCGGCGAACGGCACGACCGTCCGATGGCCCTTCGGGCACGTGTACTCCACCTCCTGGCGCGGCGCCAGGTCGGTGTTCCGGTCGTTCTCGTAGCTGGTCGCACCGAGCCGGGTACCGCGAAGTGCACGCTCGCCCATGTTCTCAAGCCTCCTGAGGTCCCCGCGCGTAGAGGGGTATGTCGCCACCGCGTTCAACGCCTGCCACCGTCTCTCGATTCCCAGGGAAGGCGTGATCCAATCCCATCGATCGGTGTCCGATGCCGATGAAACGCGGGCCGGGGCGGGGATTCCGGCGACCGGGAGGCCGCGTGCTCAGGTGAGCGCGTTCACCCCGGTGAGATCACGGCCGATGATCAGCTTCTGGATCTGGCTGGTGCCCTCGTAGAGGGTGAGCACCCGCGCGTCCCTGAGGTACTTCCCGGCCGGGTACTCGTCGATGTACCCGTAGCCGCCGAAGACCTGGAGGCAGTTGTTGGCGACGCGCACCGCCATCTCACTGGCGAAGTACTTGGCGATCGAGGCGTCCGTGGCGTACTCCTTGGGCGTGGCGCCGGCGTCCACCATCCGCGCGACCTGATGGGTGAGGGCGCGCGCCGCCTTGATCTCGGCGGCGGAGTCGGCGAGCAGCTCCTGCACGAGCTGGAACGACGCGATCGGCCGGCCGAACTGCGTCCGCTCGGTGGCGTACCGCACCGCGGCGTCGAGCGCGCCCTGGGCGAGGCCTACCGCGCCCGCGGCCACGGAGATCCGGCCCCGGGAGAGCGTGCCGAGCGCGATGCCGAGCCCGCGGTCCACCTCGCCGAGCCGGGCGGAGTCCGGGACGCGCACCTCGTCGAAGGTGAGCTCGGCCGTGGCCTGGCCGCGCAGCCCGAGCTTGCCGTGGATCTCGGTGGTGCGGAAGCCCGGCGTGTCGGTCGGCACCAGGAACGCGGTGATCCCCTTCTCGCTGGTGCGGGCGAAGGTGAGCGCGAGGTCGGCCCAGGTGCCGTTGGTGATGAACATCTTCGCGCCGTTGATCACCCAGTCGCCGCCGTCCCGGACCGCGCGGGTGGAGACGGAGGCGGCGTCCGACCCGGTCCCCGGCTCGGTGAGGGCGAAGCACCCGAGCGCCTCACCGCTGGTCAGGCGGGGCAGCCACTCCCGCTTCTGCTCCTCGGTGCCGTGCGCGGCGATCGTCTTGGCCACCAGCCCGAGGGTGACGGAGACGATCCCCCGCACCGCGGAGTCGCCCCGGCCGAGCTCCTCGGTGACGAGCACGTACGAGAGCATGTCCGCCTCGACACCCCCGTACTCCTCGGGCAGGGTGAGGCCGAGGAAGCCGAGCTCGCCGAGGCGTTTGACGATCGCCCGGTCCACCTGCTCGCGCCGGTCCCACTCCCGGGCGTGGGGGATGATCTCTTTGTCGACGAACTCGGCGGCCAACCGCCTGAAGCCGCGCTGGGTCTCGGTGAGCCCGAAGTCGTTCGAGAGCATCGGCTGGTCTCCCTTGGTCGTGGACGGTGATCTCACGCAGCGGCCGGGCCGGGCGTGCCGCGGCACCGGCGTCGGTCGTCAGGCACGCCGTGGGTCCCCGCGAGGGGACCGGTGCGGCGCTCAGCGGGCGGGGTGGGCGCTCCTGCGGGCCGGGGGACGCGGCGCCGGGCGGGTGGGGCGTGGGCGCCGTGGCGGGATCGCACCCATGGTCGTGCTCCTCCGGAAGATCGGCGAATGGGGGGATCCGGTCCACGGTGCCAGGGACCATTGATTGCTGTCCAATACCGAATCGGGATCGAATTAAGATCGAGGACTTATGGATTCCCGGGTGGGTGTGGACGGGAGCAGCGATGGAGATCCGCCATCTCACCGCGTTCGTCGCGGTGGCCGAGGAGCTGCACTTCGGCCGGGCGGCGCGGCGCCTGCAGATGGCCCAGCCGCCGCTGAGCCAGCAGATCCGCCAGCTGGAACGGGAGCTCGGCGTCCAGCTCTTCGAGCGCAACACCCGCTCGGTGCGGCTCACCAGCGCGGGCGAGGCGTTCCTCGGGCCGGCGCGCAAGGTGCTGGAGGACCTCGACCTCGCGGCGCGCGCGGCCCGGGCGGCCGGGCGGGGCGAGTACGGGCGCGTCACGATCGGGTTCGCCGGCGCGTCGAGCCACAACACCCTGCCGCTGCTCACCCGGGCGGTGCGGGCCGCGCACCCGGGGATCGAGCTCGTGCTGCTCGGGCAGACCTACGCCAACGTCGCCCTGGCGAAGGTCGCGGAGGGCAGCCTCGACCTGGGGTTCGTCCGCCTGCCGGTCACCACGCCCGGGATCGAGACCAGAGTGATCGGCGAGGAGGAGCTCGTCTGCGCGCTGCCCGCCGACCACCCGCTCGCCGGGTGCGACCGGATCGACCTCGCCGATCTCGCGGGTGAGCCGTTCGTCAGCTTCCCGGCGAACGCCGGCTCGAGCCTGCGCGACGCCACGGTGAAGGCGTGCGTGAACGCGGGGTTCCACCCGCGGATCGTGCAGGAGGCGCCGGACTCCTACACGATCCTCGCGCTGGTGGCCGCCGGGGTCGGGGTGACGCTCACGCTCTCCTCGTGCCTGCACGTCCAGCAGACCGGCCTGGTCTACCGCCGGCTCGCCGGTCCGGGCATCCGGCTCCAGGCGGCGCTGGCGTGGCGGTCCGATAACCCCTCTGCCGCGCTGCGGGCCGTGCTGGCGGTCGCGGAGCAGGCCCTGCCGACCCCGCGACCGGCCACCGATTGATTCGGTTCCGGTCTTGATCTGATGTCGAATAGGTATTGGACGCCATAAGTCGCCCGGTGGCATGGTCGGCCTTGTCCGTATGGCCTGACGAAAGGATCACATGCCTAATAAGTCCGACATCGTGATTTGTGAGCCGCTGCGCACGCCCATCGGGCGGTTCGGTGGCGTGTTCGCGACCATGCGCCCGGCCCAGCTCGCCGCGCTGGTGATCGCCGAGGTGGTCAAGCGCACCGGCATCTCCCCGGACGCGGTCGACGAGGTGATCCTCGGCCACGGCTACCCCAGCTCGGAGGCGCCCGCCATCGGCCGGGTCGCCGCGCTGGACGCGGGCCTGCCGGAGACGGTGGGCGGGGTGCAGATCGACCGCCGCTGCGGCTCCGGGCTTCAGGCAGTGCTCGACGCGGCCATGCAGATCAAGGCCGGGTTCAGCTCGATCGTGATCGCGGGCGGCGTGGAGGTGATGAGCGCCGCCCCGTACTACACGCACGAGGGCAGGTGGGGGATCACCTCGCCGAGCCTCCAGCTCCACGACTCCCTCGCCCGCGGCCGGGTCACCGCCGGCGGCGTGCACCACCCGATCCCCGGCGGCATGATCGAGACGGCCGAGAACCTGCGCCGGGCGTACGGGATCTCCCGCGAGGAGCAGGACGCGCTCGCGCTCCGGTCCCACCAGCGCGCCTGCCGGGCGATGGCCGCCGGGCTGTTCGACGAGGAGATCGTCCCGGTCACCGTGCGCACCCGCAAGGGCGAGACGGTCGTCACCACCGACGAGCACCCCCGGCCGGACACCACGCTGGAGAAGCTGGCCCGGCTGCGCCCCATCATGATCGACGTCGACCCGGAGGCGACGGTCACCGCGGGGAACGCGAGCGGGCAGAACGACGCCGCGGCCGCCTGCCTCGTCACCACGTACGGCACGGCCGAACGGCTCGGCCTGCGCCCGCTGGTGCGGCTGGTCTCGTTCGCCCGGGCGGGCGTGGCGCCGGAGACCATGGGCATCGGCCCGGTGCCCGCGACCCGCGCCGCGCTCGAGCGCGCCGGGCTGTCCCTCGCCGACATGGACCTCATCGAGCTGAACGAGGCGTTCGCCGTCCAGGTGATCGCCTGCCTCCGGGAGCTCGGTCTCGGTGAGGCGGACCACGAGCGGATCAACGTCAACGGGTCCGGGATCTCCCTGGGCCACCCGATCGGGGCGACCGGGGCGCGCATCCTCACCACGCTGGCGCGGGAGATGCAGCGGCGGGAGGCCCGGTACGGGCTGGAGACCATGTGCATCGGCGGAGGCCAGGGGCTCGCCGCGGTGTTCGAGCGCGTCCCGGCGTGAGCGGGCGGGTCTCCCCGGGCCGCGTCCGCCAGGCCCCCTGGCCGCGTCCGCCGGGCCGCGGAACGCCCCGCGCACCCCGGAACGCCCCGCGCACCCCGCCCATCCGCCCGCATCGGCCCGTGGGCCCGCACCCTCCGCCACCGTGAGTCCGGTGCGGCGAGCGCGGCCGCCGGCGCGGCGGCGCACCCCTCCGCCCGGATGCGCAGACCGGGCGGCCCGGCTCCACCGCGCAAGTGCTCGTGAGGTCATCCCGGCGAAGCAGCGGGCAGGCCACCGGGGCCGCCCGCCGAACCCGGCCCGGGCCCGGCCGCCGGCGCACCCGCCACCAGCGCGGCGCACCGGAACGGGCCGCTCAGATGTGCTCGGGGACCTCGTTGCCGGCCTCGCGGATGGCCCGGGGCATGTTGAGGGCGAGGAGCAGCACGAACCCGAGCGCGAAGAACACGATGAGCGACAGGATGGCCAGGCGGTAGCTGTCCGTGAGCTGCAGGGCGAGGGTGAGCACGAGCGAGCCGAGGAAGGCCGATCCCTTGTCGCTGATCTGGTAGAGGCTGAAGTACTCGGCCTCCTTGCCCTTCGGGATGACGAGGGAGTACAGCGACCGGGAGAGCGCCTGGGTGCCGCCGAGCACGAGGGCGATGAAGAACGCGAGCACGTAGAACTGGATGGCCGCGCCCGCCTGCAGGAAGTAGGCGGAGCTCACCACCGCGATCCAGATCACGAGGCTCGCCAGCACGGTGCGCTTCGTCCCCAGCCGGGCGGCGAGCCACCCGAGGGCGAGCGCGCCGAAGAACGCGACGAACTGCACCATGAGGATCGCGGAGATCTGCGTGCTCTTGCCCAGGCCGAGTTCGTGCTCGGCGTAGGTGGCGGAGAAGCTGATGATCGTCTGGATGCCGTCGTTGTAGACGAGGTAGGCGGCGAGGAAGAGCAGGGTCCGCGGGAAGCGGCGCAGCTCGGCGATGGTACGGCCGAGCTGGCGCAGGCTCCCTCCGATGGCCTGCGCGGCGGTGGGGTACCCGCCGTCGGGCCGGCGGTCGCGGAGCCGGAGCATGGGCAGGATCGTGAACAGCGCCCACCACAGGCCGGCCGAGGAGAGGCTGATCCGGACCGCGAGCCCTTCGTCGACCTGGCCGCTCAGGTAGAGGGCGAGGTTGAGCGCGAGGAGCAGGCCGCCGCCGAGGTAGCCGAACCCCCACCCCCGGCTGGAGACGGCGTCGCGGTCGTCCGGAGCGGCGATCTGCGGCAGGAAGGCGTCGTAGACGACCCGGGCCGCCCCGAACGCGACGTTGGCGACGAGGAAGAGCACGCCCCCGAGCAGGTAGCGGTCGCCGGAGACGAAGTAGAACCCGATGGTGGCGAACGCCCCTAAGTAGGCGAGGACGCCGAGCAGCCCGCGTTTGCGGCCGGTGTGGTCGGCGAGGGCGCCGATGATCGGCATGATCACGATCTGGAGCAGCACCGAGATCGTGACCATGGTGGTGAAGTACGCCTTCGGCCGCAGCTCCAGCCCGAGGAAGGAGACGAAGCCGTCCGCCCCGCCGGCGGCGGTGGTCGCCACCGCGGTGAGGTACGGCCCGAGAAAGACGGTGAGGACGGTCGTGCTGAACGCCGAGTCCGCCCAGTCGTACCAGTACCAGCCGCGCTGCTCGCGGCGGTCGTAGGTGAGCTCCTCGTCGCTGACCCGGGGGGTGGTCATTGGCGCGTTCTCCTATCAGGCGCTCGCCTTACGGGTGCCCTGCCGTTCCCCGGCGTGCCACTGCCCGCGTGCCCGGAGCAGTTCGCGCAGGCCGGTGATGTTGTCGGTCATGATGCCGTCGACCCCCAGGTCGAGCAGCCGCTCCATGGTCGCGGGGTCGTCGACGGTCCAGGCGTGCACCTGCATGCCGAGGGCGTGGGCCGTGCGGATGAAGGACCGCGTGATGATCGGGAAGCCACGGAACCCGGCGGGCACCTGGGCGCAGGGGATGCCCTGGCGGGCGAGCCCGGCGAGCAGCCTGCCGTACCCGTTCCCCAAGGAGGCGGCGCGCAGCGCGAGGACCCCGCGCGGGCCGAGCGCGGTGCAGATCTCCCGCCCCACGGCCTTGCGCGCCTGCTCCAGCCGCCGGTCGGAGAACGAGCAGATGCAGACCCGGTCGTGCGCGCGGGTGCGCTGGATCGCCCGGGCGAGGGGCAGGATCGCCCAGCTCTCCTTGACGTCGATGTTGAACCGGACGTCCGGCCAGGTGCCGAGCAGGTCCTCGATCAACGGGATCTCGTGCTTGCCGCCGATCCGGGCCTTGCGCACCTCCCGGTAGGGGAGCTCGGCGATCCGGCCGGTCCGGTCGGTGACCCGGTCGAGGGTGTGGTCGTGGAAGGCGAGGAGAACCCCGTCCGCGGTCGCGTGGGCGTCGGTCTCCAGGTAGGAGTAGCCGAGCTTGATGGCCCGCTCGAACGCGCTCATGGTGTTCTCGTGGCCCTCCGCCGCGCCACCCCGGTGGGCGAAGGCGATCGGCCCGGGATGATCGAGGAACGCGAAACGGCGATGCACGAGGTGAGAGTATGCCGATTCCCGCATCAAGCGGGAATGCGATCAAGTGAACATTTGGGTCACGGGTGGTCCAATGACCGCCATTCCTGACGCCTCGCCTCGGCCATCGCGATCGCGGCGGCGACCGCCACGTTGACCGAGCCGACCCGGCCGACCTGCGGGATGTAGACCACGGAGTCGGCCGCCTCGAGCGCGGCGGGGGAGACGCCGTGCTCCTCCGCGCCGAGCAGCAGGCAGACGTCCCCGTCGAGGTCGGCCTCGTAGATCGGCACGGCGTCGCCGGTGATCTCGACCGCGACGATCCGGTACCCGTCCTCCCGCATCGCCGCGATCGCCTGGGTGACCGGCACCGGCGCGTGCCACTCGACGAGCCGGTCCGTGCCCAGGGCGGTCTTCTGGGCCTTGGGGTGGGTGGGCGGCGTCGCGTTCCCGGCCAGGCGGATGGCCGCCACCCCGAACGCGGCCGCGGTGCGGAACACCGACCCGACGTTGAACGGGCCGGTCACCGACTCGAGGATCAGCCCGAGGCGGTTGTGGGTACGGCAGCGCCAGGAGCGGTTGAGCCGCTTGACGTCGGTGGGCCGAAGCTGCCGGCGCGCCGGGGCGGTCTTCATCGATCCCCTCCTCCCTCCCGGGCGGCCACCCGCAGCACCCGGTAGCCGGTGCGCGAGGCGAGCCGCGTCGTGGCCCAGCCCTGGTCGTTCAGCCAGCGGTGCAGCGAGTCCGCGCCGAGGTGCCGCTGCACGACGAGGTAGGCCACCCCATCCGGGGTGAGCTGGTCCAGCCACCGGGTGAGCAGCGCGTGCAGGGCCGCCTTGCCGATCCGGATCGGCGGGTTGGACCAGATGCCGGTGAACCGGACGTCGCCCGGCATCTCATCGGCATGCATTGTCCTTACATTGTAAAGGCAGGCGCGTTGGGCGTTCCGCGCACACAGCTCCAGCGACCGGCGATTCACATCGACGGCCCACACCGTCGCACCCGGCGCCCGCATGGCCAGCGTCAACGCGATCGACCCGTACCCGCAGCCGAGGTCGAGCAGGTTCCCCTCGGGCGGCGGGGGCGGGGCGGTCTCCAGCAGCACCCGGGTGCCCGGATCGATCCGGCCGGGGGAGAACATCCCCCGGTCGGTCTCCAGCCGCAGGTGCAGGTCGGGCAGGACGAGGGTGACCGTCCCGGGCCGGCTCGCCGCCTGCGGGTGCTCCTCGAAGTAGTGGGCCACGCGCCCAAACGTACCAACGCGCGGCGCGGGCCGGTGACCCCGTCCACGGTCCTGTGGAAACCGTACGGCCGGCACGCGTCCACAAGGCCGCGCCAGGCGGCGCATGTCCACAGGTCAGGGGAGGCGGGTGCCGAAGGCCAGGGCCGACACGGCGAGGAGCAGCCCGGCCACGCACGCGGCGAGCACGAACCGCTGGGTGATCTCCTGGTGCTCGATCGTGTAGCCCAGGGAGGTGCCGATCTGCTGGTAAACCTCGCGCAGCTCGCTCGCGGACTCGGCGGTGTACGCCCGGCCGCCCGTGCCCTCCGACAGCTCCTGCAGCGCGGCCTTGTTCACCGGGACCTGCACCGGCCGGTTGTCGATCATCACGTACCCGTCCGGCGTGCCGTACGCGATCGTCGAGACCGGCACCTTGGCGTTCGCCGCCGCCTCGATCGCCTCGCTCACCGGGCGGCCCGAGGTGTTGTCCCCGTCGGAGAGGAGCACGATCGCGGCCGGCGGCGGGTCGGTGGCCGCCTCCCGGTCGAACGACCGGATCGAGTCGAGCGCGTTGAACACCGCCTCCCCGATCGAGGTGCCGGGGCGGGTGGTCAGCCCCGCGATCGCGTTGGTCACCGCCGCGTGATCGGTGGTGGGGGAGATGACCACCGCCGCCGTCCGGGCGAAGGCCACCACCCCGACGTTGAACCGCTCGGGGAGGTCCCGCACGAACTGCTGGGCGGCCTCCTTCGCCGCGATGAGCCGGTTCGGCGCCACGTCCCGGGCCTCCATCGACAGCGACACGTCCACCGCGATGATGATCGTCGCCCGGTCTCGGGGCACCCGCACCTCCCCGGCCGGCCGGGCGGCCCCCACGATCAGCAGGCTCATCATCACCAGGAAGAGCGCGGCCGGGACGTGCCGCCGCCACTCCGGGCGCTCCGGCGCGACCAGCGACAGCAGCGCCAGGTTGGTGAACCGCACGGTGTAGCGGCGGCGCGCGAACTGGGCCGCCACGTAGGCGGCGCACAGCAGCGCGAGCGGGACGAACAGCCAGAGCCACCCGGGTGAGAGAAAGGTCATCCCGCCACCCCCCTCGCGGCGGCCGAGCGGCGCAGCACGTGCGAGGCGCGCCGCTGCCGCAGCACGAACCGCGCGATGTCGGCCACCCAGTCCCGATCGGTCCGCAGCACCAGGTGCCCGGCGCCGGCTCGGCGCAGCGCCGCCCGGTTCGCCTCCCGCTGCGCGGCCGCCGCCTCCGCGTACGCCGCGCGCAGCCGCCGGGTCAGCCGCACGTCCCGGGACCGGCCGGTCTCCGGGTCGGTGAACGTCACCAGGCCCACGTCGGGCAGCTCCAGCTCGCGCGGGTCGATCACCTCCACGGCGAGCACCTGCTGCCGGGCGCTCAGCCGGCGCAGCGGCCGCTCCCACGCCCCGGGCGGCTCGAGGAAATCCGAGACGATCACCCGCAGGCCGCGCCGGGGGTGCGCGGCGGAGAGCATGTCGATCGCCGGGCCGAGCTCGGCCGTCCCGCCCGACGGCGGCACGGACATCAGCGAGTGGAGCAGCCCGTAGAGCGCGGCCCGGCCCGGCCGCGCCGCGTAGCGGTGGACCGCCCCGCCGTACAGCACGTACGCGCCGAAGCGGTCGCCGACCCGGGCCGTGAGGATGCCGAGCGCGCCCACCGCGGCGATCACCAGGTCGCGCTTGGCGAGCTCGGCGGTGCCGAAGTCCATGCTCGCGGTGAGGTCCACCAGCGCCCAGGTCTCCAGCTCCCGGTCGGCGATGAGGTCGCGGACGTGCGGCTCGGAGGTGCGCGCGGTCACCGCCCAGTCCATCCGGCGCACGTCGTCCTCGCCCGGCACGTACACCCGCACGTCCCCGGGTTCGCTCCCCGGTCCCGGGATCAGCCCTTGGTGGCGGCCGTGCAGCAGCCCGTCGAGCCGGCGGAGCACGGTGAGCTCCAGCCGTCGCAGCGCCCGCTCCGGCGTCCGCTCCCGGGTGAGCGGCCCCACCCGGCCCTCCGCCGGCCTCACCGCGCGTCCTGGTTCCACACCGCCAGCGGGGGCGGTACGGCCTGCAGGATCCGGTGCACCACGGCCGCGGGGTCGACATCGTCGGCGAGCGCGTCGAAGGTGAGCATCAGCCGGTGGGCCATCACGTCGACCGCCACGTCCCGCACGTCGTCGGGGAGCAGATAGTCACGGCCCCGCAGCAGCGCGAGGGCCCGCCCCGCGGCGATCAGGCCGAGCGTCGCCCGCGGGCTCACCCCGATCTCGATCACGTCCTCCAGGTCGGGCATGCCGAACTCGGCAGGCCGGCGCGTCGCCATGACCAGCCGCACCACGTAGTCGGCGACGAGCCGGTGGACCGACACCTGGTCGGCCATCTCCTGCAGCCGCAGCAGCCGCTCCGGGTCGAGCACCCGCCGGGGCACCGGCGGCCGGACGCTCATCCGCTGCAGGATCTCCAGCTCCTCCTCGGCGGTGGGGTGGTCCACCCGCACCTTGAACAGGAACCGGTCCCGCTGCACCTCGGGCAGCGGGTACACCCCCTCGGACTCGATCGGGTTCTGCGTGGCGAGCACGATGAACGGGCGCGGCAGCGGGAACGTCCGCCCGGCGAGCGTGACCTGCCGCTCCGCCATCACCTCCAGCAGCGCCGACTGCACCTTCGCCGGGGCGCGGTTGATCTCGTCCGCGAGCAGGAAGTTGACGAAGACCGGGCCGAGCTCGATGTCGAACCGCTCGGAGCTCGGGTAGAAGACGCGGGTGCCGACGATGTCGCTCGGCACCAGGTCGGGGGTGAACTGCACGCGGGCGAACGTCCCGCCCACCACCGTCGCCAGGGTCGACGCGGCGAGGGTCTTGGCCACCCCCGGCACCCCTTCCAGCAGGCAGTGGCCGCGGGCGAGCAGCGCCACCAGGAGCCGCTCGACCATGTGCTCCTGGCCCACGATCACCCGCCGGACCTCGGCCAGCACCTCGCGCAGCAGGTGCGTGTCGGGCGTCTGGGCCCGCGCGCAGCGCGCGTCCTCCAGCCCGGGCTCACCGGGTTCATCGGCAACGGTCATGCGCGTTATTCAATCGTGACTCTGCGGGAGAATCCACTTCTCTCCGATTTGCCCACCGGCACAGGTGCCGACACCGGCGGTGACGTTGTGTTTTGATGAGGGGCATGCTCACACCCTTGCAGTACGGCGACCCGCCCCGCCTGGGGCCGTTCGTACTGCGGGCACGGCTCCGGTCCGAGCCGGCCGGCCTGGTCTACCTGGGGGAGGCGCCCGACGGCCGGGAGGTCGCCGTGGCCGTGCTCAACACCGGTGCCGCGCGCGACCCGGCGGCCCGGGGCCGGTTCGTCGCCGCGCTGCGGGAGGCGGCCCGGATCCAGCGCGGCGGGCCGCTGGGCTGGGGCACCGCGCTCGCCGGCCGGCTCCGCGGCCGTCCGGCCGCCGCCTGCCCCGAGATCCTCGCGATGGACGACGGCGACGCGCCCTGGGTGGCCGTGCCGTACCTGCCCGGCGAACCCGGGGCCGAGCGGTTCCTCGAGCAGGTGGTGGTGTCGGGCATGCTGACCGGGGAGCGGACCGGGCCCGACTTCGTGCCCTACTGGACCGGCCACCCGCTGCCCGCCCTGCCGGCGCCGCCGCCCCCGCCGCCGCCCCCGGTCGCGACCCAGCGGGCCGTGCTCCTCGCCTCCGCGCTGCTCACCGCGCTCGTGGCCGTGCTCATCCTGCTGCTGTGGCTCATGTTCCGCACCGACGGCGAGCCGCCACCGCCCCGGCCGCTGCCCGCCACGAACTTCGTGCCGACCCCGCCGCCCCAGCCGGCGAGCCCCGAGCCGGGAGAGCGGTCCCCCAGCCCCAGCCCGTCGCAGGACGGCTCGGCGAGCCCCACCCCGGTGCCCGGGGAGTCCGAGGAGGAGGGCGCGCCGATCTGACCGCCGCGGCCGGCCGGCGCCACCCGGGATGCCGGTAATCTCGGGGCGGTCGATCGCGAGGGAGGGGCGTGCCAGGTGGAGGCCGGCGAGCTGATCCTGCTGCTGGCGGCCGCGCTCGCCGCGGGCTGGGTGGACGCCGTCGTCGGCGGGGGCGGGCTGCTGCAGCTCCCCGTGCTGCTCCTCGCGGGCCTCACCCCGGTGCAGGCGCTCGCGACGAACAAGTCGGCCGCGATCTTCGGCACGGCCTCGGCCGCCGTGACCTACGCGCGGCGGATCAAGCTCGACCGCGGGGTCGCCGTGCCGGCCGGGCTGCTCGCCGTGGCCTTCGCCGGGCTGGGCGCGGCGTCGGCGGCCATGCTCGACCCGGACCTGCTCCGGCCGCTGGTCCTGGCCGCGCTGCTCGGGGTGGCGGCGTTCGTGACCCTGCGGCCGTCGCTCGGCCGGCTGCCCCACCCGCACCTGCGCACCGCCCGCCGGGTGGCCGCGGCCGTGGCCGTCGCCGGCATGGCGATCGCCTTCTACGACGGCATTCTCGGGCCGGGGACCGGCACCTTCCTGATCATCGCGTTCGCCGCGATCCTCGGCATGGACTTCGTGCGCGCCTCGGCGACGGCCAAGGTCATCAACGTCGGCACCAACCTCGGGGCGCTGCTCGTCTTCGGCGCGCAAGGGCACGTGCTGTGGCCCCTCGGGCTCGCCATGGCCGTGTGCAACATCGCCGGAGCCCAGCTCGGGGCGCGGATGGCGCTCCGCCGCGGGGCCGGGTTCGTCCGGGTGATCATGCTGTGCGTGGTCGCCGCCCTGGTGGCCCGGCTCGGCTACGACCAGTTCGCCGGCTGACCCGCGCGCGGTCCGCCGGCCGGCCGGCGGACCGCCACCCGCATCCCGCGTGCGGCCACGGGTTCGGCCGGGCGGTGGCGCCGGACCCGGCTATGCCGTACGGCTGGGCGCCGCGTCCGGGAGCTCACCGGCCGGTCCGGTGGCGCGCAGCGCGCGGGCGGTGACGGCGACGAAGAGCGCGAGCACGGCCGGGACCAGCAGGGCGGTGGAGAGCGCCGTGAGCTCGGCGATGCCCCCGATGATCACCGGGCCGGCGAGGAAACCGATGTAGGAGAGGCTGGCGACGACCGCGAGCGACCGCCCGGAACGGCCGGGGTCGCTGTGCCCGGCGACCGAGAAGATCTGGGGGACGGTGCACGACAGCCCGGCCCCGAACAGGCCGAACCCGATCACCCCGGCCACCGGCGTCCCCACGAGGATGCCGAGCGCGAGCCCGCCGCCGGCCAGCAGCCCGCAGCCGCGGACGAGCGCGACCGGGCCGAACCGGGCGGCGAGCCGGTCCCCGGCGAAGCGCCCGGCGGTCATCGTGATCGAGAACGCCGCGTACCCGGCGGCGGCGAACCCGGGGGAGGAGCCGAGGGTGTCGCGGAGGTAGACCGAGCTCCAGTCGGCCGCCGCGCCCTCCCCGAGCAGGCAGCAGAACCCGAGCACGCCGAGCAGGATCACGCCGCCGCCGAGGCGCCGCCGGCCCCGGCCGCCCGTGGCGGCGCGGTCCGATCCGGAGTCCCGCCCCTCCTCGGGGTCGTCGCGGATGAGCCAGCGGACGCAGAGCACGGCGAGGACGAGGAGCCCGGCGCTGACCGTGACGAACGTCACCCGCGGGCTCGCCCCCGCCTCGGCGAACAGCCCGCCGATCGCCGCCCCCGCGAACCCGCCGAGGCTGAACACCGCGTGGAACGAGGACATGATCGGCCTGCGGTACGCGCGTTCGACGACCACGGCGTTCGCGTTCACCGCCACGTCGTACACGCCATTGGCCATGCCGAACAGGAACAGCGCCAGGGCGAGCGCCGGCAGGTTGGGGGCGTAGGCGGGCGGCACCAGGACCAACGCCAGCACGATCGCCACCGGGATCAGGGTGCGGCGGCTGCCGTACCGGTCGACGAGCCGGCCGACGAACTGCATGCCGGCGATCGCACCGGCGGCGATGCCGAGCAGGGCGAGGCTCAGCTCGCCCTCGGTGAGGCGCAGATCCGCTTTGATCGCCGGGATGCGCGCGGTCCAGGCGCCGATGGAGAGCCCGGAGAGGAGGAAGAGCCCGTAGACGGCGGTGCGTTCGCGCAGCAGGGTGGGGGAGGGCATGCGGGTGGCTCCAAAGGGGGCGGTCGATCGGGATGGCGGGATCATCGGGCCCGGGGGCGCCGGGCGAGGGCCGGGACGGTGATACCGGAGGCGGTGCGCGTGCCGGGCCGGCCGCGGGACATGCCGTCGCCGGGGACCACGGCGCCGGCCCGGCCGAGATCGGGGACCGTCCGGGAGGGGGGGCGGTGGTGCCCGCCGGGCTCTCCGGCGAGCACGTGGCGGCCGGGGATCGCGACCCGCCCGGCCAGGACGGTCTTCCGGGGGATGCCGCCGGCCACGGGCACGCCGCCGTGGATGCGGAGCGGGTGCGGGATGGCCCGCGGTCTCTCGTCATGGTTCACACGTTCATTCGAACGTGTTTTCAGTGCGGAGCGCAAGTGAATCTACGTTGTAAAGGCCGCGGGTTTGGTGTCACACCCCCAACAACCACCAACAAACATCCACAAAACGTCTTAAATCACCAACCACGCCACCCGATCGGCCGGTCACTTCAGCGCGAGATCGGCGCTGAGCGCGATGAAAGATCCGGCGAAGATCCGGCGCAGCCAGGCCATCACGCGGGGCCGGGAGATCACCCGGTCGCGCACCGCCGTGGCGAACACGCCGTACGCCGTGAACACCACGAGGGACACCAGCATGAAGACGGCGCTCAGCTCGAGCATGCGCAGCACGGGATTCGGCTCGCCCGGGCTCACGAACTGCGGCAGGAACGCGAGGAAGAACAGGGTGAGCTTCGGGTTGAGCAGGTTGATCAGCACGGCCGTGGTGATCGTCCGCATGGGGGAGACCGGTGCGCTCCGGCGGGCGGTCACCGGGATCGCGTTCTCCTTCCGGAGCGTCGTCCACGCGAGGTACAGGAGGAAGGCCACGCCGAGGTACTTCACGACCTGGAACGCCAGTGCGCTCGCGTGGAGCACGGCCGCCAGGCCGGTGAGCGTTGCCAGCATGTGCGGGACGCTGCCGAGCGTGCATCCGAGCGCGGCGATCACGCTCGCCTTGCGGCCCTGGGAGAACGCCGCGGAGAGCGTGTAGAGCACGCCGGTTCCGGGGGTGGCGACCACGATGAGCGTGGTCATGAGGAAGGAGATGCTCACGCCGCGCCTCCTCGCCGGACACGGTGGCCCGCCGGCGCCTCCCGCCCGGCCACGGCCGCCGGGCGCGTGGGGAGCGGCTCCTGGCCGGGCCGCGCGGTCCCGGCCCAGGCCGCGGTGTCGGCCGTCGAGGTACGGGCGATGTGGGTCATGGGCTCACCCTGCCGTCGCAATGGTGCGGGGAACAGGGCCAATGGTCACCCCTTCCTGGTGGTCCATCACGTCGGGACTGATCTGCTTCGCGCCGTACCGTGGGCGCGGCGCACGCTCAGGGCCCGGCACGGCCGCCGGTCTGCTCTGCGATCACAGGTGAGGCGGAGCGCACCGGCACCGGGCTCGCCGCCGGGCTCACCCGCGACGGTGCGGCCGTCACGGTGATCCGGGCGGCGGCCGCATCACCGGATCTGGGCCACGGCCACGACCCGGACGGTCCGGCCGCCACGGCCGCGGGCGGTGATCCTGAGGCGCTCCTGCGAGCCGCGGTGGAGGTGGGACGCCGTGCCGGTGCCCTGCGCCCGGGGCTCGGGCTGCGGGATGTCCCCGCGGTGGATCGTGAGCTCGGCCGGTGCCCGCGTCCGGGACTCGGGCCCGACCGGCCGGCGCCGGCGGTGCCGTACCGCGCGGTCAGGGGAGCGCCGCATCGGGGATGGCGGTCACCCCGGCCGGGTGCGCGTGCCGGGGCCCGGCTCCGGTCACGCCGCCGCGATCAGCGTGACCGCGCCGAGGGCGAAGCCCACGCCGGCGATCTGCACGGGGTTGAGCCGCTCCCCGAGCACGTGCCGGGCGAGCAGCAGCGTGCTGGCCGGGTAGAGCGAGACGATGACGGCGACCAGGCTGAGCA
This sequence comes from Thermobispora bispora DSM 43833, assembly GCF_000092645.1. Taxonomy (NCBI): domain Bacteria; kingdom Bacillati; phylum Actinomycetota; class Actinomycetes; order Streptosporangiales; family Streptosporangiaceae; genus Thermobispora; species Thermobispora bispora. The sequence goes on along the minus strand of NC_014165.1, from coordinate 2,070,169 downwards.
TGCCGCGCTGCACGGCGAACAGGTACAGTACGTTGGCGGCCATGTCGAGCACGCCGGCGACCAGGATGGCGCGCAGCGCGCCCCGGCCGGGCCGCAGGTCGCGTCCGGACAGGAGGGCGAGGGCGGCGACCGTGGCGATCGAGGCGATCCTGGCGCCGAGCAGCGGCCACAGCCCGGTGCCTTCGGGCGCGTTCCCGATCAGGATGAAGAACGCGCCGAAGCCGGCCCCGGAGATCACCGATGCGGCGAGCGCGCCGAACCGGCGATCGGCGGGTCCCTGCGACGGCGCCGTGCTGACCAGCAGTACGGCGATGATGGCCATCCCGATCCCCGCGAGGGCCAACCCCCCGGGCCGCTCGCCCATGGCGAGGCCGAACAGCACCGGCAGGCCGGCCGAGACCGTCGCGGTGATGGGGGCGACCACCGACATGGTTCCGGTCGCCAGCGCCCGGTAGAACAGCAGCAGCCCGCCGCCGCCGGCCAGCCCGGCGAGCATGCCCCACAGCAGCGCGGCCGGCTCGGGCTCACCGGGCAGCAGCGGCATCAGCGCGAGGACGAAGGCGAGCCCGGCGAGCTGCGACACCACCACGACGGCGTGCACCCGGGAACGCTTGGTGGCGAGCCCGCCGAAGAAGTCCGCGGCGCCGTAGACCATGGCGCAGGTGGTCGCTAAGACGATCGCTGTCACAGCCCTCCTTAGTACAACACATTGAACGAAAGTACACTCAATGGTAGTCTATTAGACTGCAAACGTAGTTCAGTAGGCTGCACATTCCCGGCCGTACCACATGTGACGTACGGCACAGCGTCCCCAGGAAGTCCACCGTTCCACCGGGTCGTGCCGGAGGCCGGCACGTGGCGACGTGTTCCGGAACGCCGCACGTCCGGCCCGCGCAGGGGAGCCATGCCGGGCCGTGCGGTACGGAGTGCCCGGAACCTGCGGTCCGGCGCGGATCCGGGCATCGGCGAGAGTGATCGCCCGACGTGGCGGCGGCGGTGGTGAGCCGGCGGGCACCGGCGCGGTGGCGGCACGAGGGCGTGCGCCCGCCTCGGACCGGGGCCGGTGACCGGTGGTCTCGCGCGGCCCTCGACCCGCCGCCGAGCCGGAGGGCGGAGCGTACGGCACGCCGGGCCGCCTTCCGCAGGTGCCCGCACCGGCGCCCCTGGGGGAGCGGTGACCGGGCGCGGCATCCGGACACCGGGTATCCGCCGGGTGGTGGCCGCACACGCCGGGAACCGGGCGCCGCCAGATCAGCGCCGCGAGCACCGGACCGGATTCTGTCGGTGGCCGTGGGCATCATGGCGCCCATGGCCACCTGGCAGGAGATCGAGCACGAGGTCCCCGAGCTCGCCGCGCACATCCGCGCGGCCATGGGGCGCAGTAAGCACAAGACGATGGCCACCCTCCGCAAGGACGGCTCGCCCAGGATCAGTGGCACGGAGGTGGAGTTCACGGACGGGGAGGTGTGGCTGGGGTCGATGCCCGGATCGGTCAAGGCCCGTGATCTGCTGCGCGATCCACGGGTCGCGATCCACAGCGCCTCGGACGAGCGCATGGAGCACCCCGGGGACGCCAAGATCGCCGGACGGGCGGTGGAGGTGACCGACCCGGTGCTCAAGGAGCGGTTCGGCGGCCCGCACGGACAGAACTTCCACCTGTTCCGGGTCGACGTCACCGAGGCCGTGCTCACCTACGTGGACTACGACACGGAACAGCTCGTGATCGAGTCGTGGCGCGAAGGCTCCGGCCACCGCGTGGTGCGCCGTAAGTGAAGGCCCGCTGAACGAATTCCGCCGAGCGGCGGCTCCCAGGAACGGGCGTGCCAGGGGTGCCACCGAGCGGTGGTTCCACGAACGGACGTGCACGAGGACCGGTCATGCCGGCCGGCCCGGTGATGCCCGCCTTTGCCGGTGATGCGGGTCCGCGCCCAGGGCTCAGCCCCGTGAGCGTCCCGAGCCGGGCGGCGGCGCCGTCTTTCGCCCGCCGGGCGACACCGAGCACGGCCCGGCGTCTCATCGCAGCCCGTGGTACCGGGCGGCCGTGCCGGCACGGCACGGCTCACCGGGTCGGGTCCGCGGAGACCCCGGAGCCCGTTGCCGGGCGCCGGAGAGCATGTCCGGCGGCGCCGTAGCGGGCCGGTGCCCGTGCGAGCCGGCGCTCGTTCACGGACCGATCGCGGCCGGCGCGCGCACCCGTACCGTCGCGACCTTCGGGCGCTCCGGGCGCCGGCCCGGCCCGGTGCCGGGCTCGTCACCGGGCCGGGCCTCCAGCACACCCGGGAGCCGGGCCATGTGCCGCCGATGGAACGCTCGAAACCCCGCACGCGCGGCCGTTCGTTGCGCTTACAGTCCGATTACGAGCGCGGCGATCTGGTCGGTTAGGGTTTGGGCCGTTCCCCGAATTCGATTCAAGGAGCTGGTGGATGAATCCCCTGGCCAGGCTGAGCCTTGCCAATCGCTCTTTGGTGCTGCTGATATCGCTGGCGCTGGGGGTGCTCGGCGCCTTCGCGATCCCCTCCCTGAAGCAGCAGCTCTTCCCCTCGCTCGAGCTGCCCGCCGCGTTCGCGGTGGCCGGGTACCCGGGTGCGGCTCCGGAGATCGTTGAAGAGCAGGTGACCGAGCCTCTGGAGAGCGCGTTCAAGGGGATCTCGGGTGTGACCGAGATCACCTCGACCTCCAAAGAGGGTCTGGCGCAGATCCAGGTCGCCTTCGACTACGGCACCGACATCGATGACGCGGTCGCGTCGATGCAGCAGGCGGTCAACCGGATCAAAGCCCAGCTCCCCTCGGGGGTCGATCCGCAGATCATCGCCGGGAGCACCGACGACATCCCGGTGCTCGTCATCGCCGTGGCCGAGGCTGGCGATCAGCAGGCCATGCTGGGCAAGATCGAGCGGATCATGGTCCCGAAGCTCCGGGCGATCGAGGGCGTCCGCGACGTCTCGGTGACCGGGGCCCGGGAGCGCCAGGTCGTCATCACGCCGAACCTGATGAAGATGGCGATGCTCGGCCTTTCGCCGACCGCCATCCCCGAGCTGCTCCGGGCCAACGGGGTGACGATTCCCGCCGGCTCGTTCACCAAGGACGGCAAGGCGCTGACCGTGCAGACCGGTGAGCGCATCCGCACCGTGGACGACCTCAAGAACCTGTACCTCATGCCCGGTGCGCAGTCCGCCGGGAGCACGGGGGCCACGGCGGGCGGCGACGCCGCGCGGGCGGCCGCGGCCAAGGCGCGGGCGGTCAAGCCGGTCAAGCTCGGGGACGTCGCCACGATCGAGGTGAAGGAGGCTCCCGCCACCTCGTTCACCCGCACGAACGGCCAGCCCACGCTCGGTGTGGCGATCACCATGCGCCCGGACGGCAACGCCGTCCAGATCTCCCACGAGGTGCGGGAGCTGCTGCCCGGGCTCACCCGTGATCTGGGGGACGCCGCGGAGCTGACCATCGTCTTCGACCAGGCTCCGTACGTCGAGCACTCGATCAAGGACCTCACCACCGAGGGCCTGCTCGGGCTGGTCTTCGCCGTCGTGGTGATCCTGGTCTTCCTGCTCTCGGTGCGGTCGACGCTGGTCACCGCGGTGTCGATCCCGCTGTCGGTGGTGATCGCGCTGATCGCGCTGTGGGCCCGCGACTACTCGCTCAACATCCTCACCCTCGGCGGGCTGACGATCGCGATCGGGCGGGTCGTCGACGACTCGATCGTCGTGCTCGAGAACATCAAGCGGCACCTCTCCTACGGTGAGGAGAAGCGGCAGGCCATCCTGACCGCGGTCCGGGAGGTCGCCGGCGCTGTGACGTCCTCCACGCTGACCACGGTCGCCGTCTTCCTGCCGATCGCGTTCGTCGGCGGGATCGTCGGCCAGCTCTTCAGCCAGTTCGCGATCACCGTGACCGTGGCGCTGCTCGCGTCGCTGCTGGTCTCGCTCACGGTGATCCCCGTGCTCGCCTACTGGTTCCTGAAGACGCCGCGGTTCAGCCCGCAGGAGGCGGAGGCCGTACGGGAGGACGCGGAGCGCCGGGAGCTGCAGAACCCGCTGCAGCGCGCCTACATCCCCGTCCTGCGGTTCGCCACCCGGCGGAGGCTCACCACGGTGGTCATCGGCCTGGTCGTGTTCGCCGGGACGATGGCGCTGACCCCGGCGCTGAAGACGAACTTCCTCGACTCCACGGGGAACAACACCACTCAGATCACCCAGCGCATGCCGGCGGGCACCGACCTCGCGGTCACCGATGAGGCCGCCAAGAAGGTGGAGGACGTGCTCCGCTCGGTTCCCGGGATCGAGGCCTACCAGGTGACGGTGGGCGGCGGCGACATGCTCGCCGGGCTGGGCGGCGGTTCCGATCAGGCCACGTACTCGATCACGCTCGCCGAGGGCGCGGACACGCCCGCGATCGAGCAGGAGCTCCGGGACCGGCTGGCGAAGGTGCCGGACATCGGGGAGGTCACCGTCGGCCTGAGCCACGGCGGGTTCAACAGCGACCGGATCGAGGTGATCCTCAAGGGCGCCGACGCCGACGCGCTGCGCACCGCGGCCACGACCGTCCGCGACGCCATGGCCGAGGTCGAGGGCATGCGCGATGTGACGTCGAACCTGGAGGAGAGCGCGCCGCGCGTCGAGGTGCAGGTCGACCGGGCGAAGGCGGCGGCGCGCGGGCTGAGCGAGGCGGCGATCGGCCAGCTCGTCGCCCAGGCCTTCCGCGGGACCCCGATCGGTTCCATCGACGGGGACGGCCGCCCCACCGACATCGTGCTCCGCATGGGCGACGCCCCGGCCAGCGTCACCGAGGTGCGGAACCTCGCCCTGCCCACCGCGTCCGGCATGGTCAAGCTGAGCGACGTCGCCGACGTGGCCGTGGTCGACGGCCCGACCCGGGTGACCCGTCAGGACGGGGAGCGGACCGCGACGGTCAGCGGGATCGCCGACGCCGGCAACCTGGGCGAGGTCACCGCGAAGGTGACGGACAAGCTCGAGTCGCTCAAGCTGCCCGAGGGCGTCACCTGGGAGATCGGCGGGGCCAGCGCCGACATGGAGAAGGCCTTCGCCGACCTGCTCCTGGCCATGGCGCTCGCGGTCATCATCGTGTACTCGATCATGGTCGCGACGTTCCGCAGCCTGATCCAGCCGCTCATCCTGCTGGTCTCCATCCCGTTCGCCGGGACCGGCGCCATCGGCCTGCTGCTCGCCACCGACACCGCGCTCGGCGTGCCGGCGCTGATCGGCATGCTCATGCTGATCGGCATCGTCGTGACCAACGCGATCGTGCTGATCGACCTGATCAACCAGTACCGGGCTCAGGGCATGGGCATCGTCGATGCGGTCATCGAGGGCGGGCGGCGCCGCCTGCGGCCGATCCTCATGACCGCGGTCGCGACGATCTGCGCGCTCACCCCGATGGCGCTCGGCGTGACCGGCTCCGGCGGCTTCATCTCCCGGCCGCTGGCGATCGTCGTGATCGGCGGGCTGGTCTCCTCCACGCTGCTGACCCTCGTGCTCGTGCCCACCCTCTACACGATGGTCGAGCGGACCAAGGAGCGCATGCGCCGTACGCCGAAGCCCGAGAAGGCGGACGACGACTCGGTGAAGGTCTACGACAAGGAGGCCCTCACCCCGGCCAAGTGAGCCTGGCGTGGGCCCGCCCGCCCCGGCGGCCGAGCGGCCACCCCGGCCGCGCCGCCCGGTGGGCGGGCCCACCCGTTTCCGGGCGACCCGAACCCCCGGGCCCACGGCATCGTCGAGCCGGCGGCCCTTCGTCCCGGCCCGGCCGCCCGCCGCCGTCGCCCGGACCGGGCGGGGACGCGGCGGGCGGCACCACGACGCGGCCCGGAGACCGCCGCCGCGTGCTGGCGGTTCGGCCGAGGCGGCCGGTGGCGGGCATCGGTCGCGCGGCCGGGCGCCGGCCACCGGGAGACGCCACCACCCCGCGACGCCCCGGCCGCTCCGCAGATCCGCACAGATCGCCACATAGACTGAGCCACCGTGAGTGACAAGCCGTCGATCCCGAACGTTCTCGCCACCCGTTACGCCTCGCCCGAGCTCGCCCGCCTGTGGTCCCCGGAGCACAAGGTGGTGCTGGAGCGCAGACTGTGGCTGGCCGTGCTCAAAGCCCAGGCCGACCTCGGGGTCGACGTGCCCGGGCAGGTGATCGCCGACTACGAGAAGGTGGTCGAGCAGGTCGACCTCGCCTCCATCGCCGCGCGCGAGCGGGTCACCCGGCACGACGTGAAGGCGCGGATCGAGGAGTTCAACGCGCTCGCCGGGCACGAGCACATCCACAAGGGCATGACCTCGCGCGACCTCACCGAGAACGTCGAGCAGCTCCAGATCCGCGAGAGCCTGCTGCACGTCCGCGACCGGGTGGTCGCCATGCTGGCCCGGCTCGGCCGGCTCGCCGCCGAGCACAGCGGGACCGTGATGGCCGGGCGGTCGCACAACGTCGCCGCCCAGGCGACCACCCTCGGCAAGCGGTTCGCCACCGCGGCCGACGAGCTCCTGGTCGCGTTCGAGCGGCTGGAGAACCTGCTGGAGCGCTACCCGCTGCGCGGGATCAAGGGCCCGGTCGGGACCGCCCAGGACATGCTCGACCTGCTCGGCTCCGAGCCGCGGCTCGCCGAGCTTGAGGACCGGATCGCCGCGCACCTCGGCTTCTCCCGGCGGTTCACCAGCGTGGGGCAGGTGTACCCGCGCTCGCTCGACTACGACGTGCTCACCACGCTGGTCCAGCTCGCCGCCGCCCCGTCGTCGCTCGCCACGACGATCCGGCTCATGGCCGGCCACGAGCTGGTCACCGAGGGCTTCAAGGAGGGCCAGGTCGGGTCGTCGGCCATGCCGCACAAGATGAACACCCGGTCGTGCGAGCGCGTCAACGGCCTCACCGTCATCCTGCGCGGCTACGCCCACATGGCCGGGGAGCTCGCCGGGGCGCAGTGGAACGAGGGGGACGTGTCCTGCTCGGTGGTCCGCCGGGTCGCCCTGCCCGACGCGTTCTTCGCCTTCGACGGCCTGTGCGAGACCATGCTCACCGTGCTCGACGAGTTCGGCGCGTTCCCCGCAGTCATCGAGGCCGAGCTCGCCCGCTACCTGCCGTTCCTCGCCACCACGAAGATGCTCATGGCCGCGGTCCGGGCCGGCGTCGGCCGGGAGACCGCGCACGAGATCATCAAGGAGCACGCGGTGGCCGCCGCGCTCGCCATGCGCACCGAGGGCACGGGCAACGATCTGCTGGACCGGCTCGCCGCCGACCCGCGGTTCCCGCTCGGCCGGTCCGAGCTCGACGCCCTGCTCGCCGACCGGATCTCGTTCACCGGCGCCGCGTCCGCCCAGGTGGCCGAGGTGGTCGGCCGGATCGAGCGGATCACCGCCCGGTACCCCGAGGCCGCCGCCTACGTCCCGGGCGCCATCCTCTGATCACCGGGCCCGGAGGATGAAACGGGCGCCCGATATCCTGTGCCACCGTTGACCCCCAGATTCGATCATGCGTGAGCTGACCAGCATCGACCAGGTCACGGACGCCTGCGGCGACGACGATCTGATCATGTGGGCCGCCCAGGGGATGAAGCCGGGCATCCGGGCGTGGGCCCACCGGGACGCCGTCGCCGTGGCGAGCCCGCACGCCTCCCGCCGCCACCGGCTGGCGGTGGCCGGCCGGCCCGAGCACGCCGTGCCGCTCGTCCGGCACGCGCTCGCCGAGGTCGGGCGGAGGTTCCGCCCGTTCGGCGACGCCGAGCTCATCGACGCCGTCGCCCACGCGATCCCGGAGCTGGACAAGCCGCACCACTTCTCCTGGATGACCCTGCGCGAGCTCACCCCACCGGCGCCGGGGCGCGGCCCGGGAGACCGATCGGACGGCGTCGAGCCACCGGCCTGGCTGCGGCCGGAGGACGACCCGCAGGTCGACCTGCTGCTCAAGGAGGCCAGCCCCGAGTCCTACGCCGTGCCCGGCATCCCCGGCGTGCGGCGCTGGGCCGGCATCCGGAGCACCACGGGGGAGCTGCTCGCCGTCGCCGCCGACGCCTGGTCGGCGCCCACCGTCGGCCTGCTCGCCGGCGTGGCGACGGCCGTACCGGCCCGGGGCCGCGGGCTGGGGGAGCGGATCTGCCGGTTCGTGGTCGAGGAGCTGCTCGCCACGTACGGCCGGGCCTCGCTCATGGTGGACGACTGGAACGCGGCGGCCATCCGGGTCTACGAGCGGATCGGGTTCGCGCGGCGCCCGGTGGCCGCGGCGCGATTCCCGCAGCCGGGCGGGCACGACCTGTTCGACGACTGAGCGATCCCGCGCCCGCGCCCATGGCGCGCCGGCGGCGCGGCCGGGAGAGGGCACGGCCGGTCGGCGGACGGCGTGATCTCCCGGCGCGGTCTTCCTCGGGCCGCCGGCCCCCGATCGGCTCGCGGTGGCGTCCGCGGTACGGCGGGGCCTGCGACCGGCGACGGGAACCCCGCAAGGGCCTGGCAACCGCCTATCGCCCGGCGGCTCATGGGGTGCCGCCGCGCCGTACGGCCCGCCGGGCCGTACGGCTAGCTCCGCTCGCCTGAGGTGAGGCGGGCGACCAGCCGGGGGAGGGCCTCACTGATCGGCTCGCGGATCACCTCGTCGGCCAGGTCGTCGTAGGGCGTGGGCTCGGCGTTCACGATGATCAGCCGGGCGCCGGAGGCGACGGCGTACTGCACCAGCGACGCGGCGGGGTGCACCTGGAGCGAGGTGCCCACCGCGATGAACACGTCGCACTCCCGGGACACCTTGACCGCCTGCTCCAGGACGTGCTGGTCGAGGAACTCCCCGAACATCACGGTGGCGGTCTTCAGGATCCCGCCGCACTTCCGGCACCTGGGGTCGCTCTCCCCGGCGTGCACCCGGTCGATCGCCTCACGGGTCGTCGAGCGGGCGCCGCACTGGGTGCACACCGTCTCGAACATGTTGCCGTGCAGCTCGAGCACCCGATCCGGAGGCGACCCGGCCCGCTGGTGGAGGCGGTCCACGTTCTGGGTGATGATCCACACGTCCACGCCGGCGTTGGCGAGGTCGACGAGCGCACGGTGGCCCGCGTTCGGCTCCGCGGTCCAGGCCGGGTTCTCACTGCGGAACAGCCATGAGCGGCGCCGGATCTCAGGGTCGCTCATGTAGTAGTCGTAGGTGACGAGCTTCTCGTAATCCGGGAACTTCCGCCATAGGCCGTTCGGCCCCCGGAAATCCGGGATACCGGACGCGGTGGAGATCCCGGCCCCCGACAGTACGGCCACCTTCATGGCACCGATCGTATGCCTGGGCGCGGCCGGTCCGGCACGGGCCCGCCCCGGGCGGCCCCGCTCGGCCGGAGCGCCGCCTGGGCCGGGACCCGGCGGCCGGGTTTCGGCGGGGTACGGCACCCGGGCGGGTGTCACCCGGCCGGCTCGGATGCCGGGTCCGCCTGCCGGGCCGGCCGCTCGCCGTTCCCGGTCCCAGCTGGGGGCGTGCCGCGCAGCAGGGGGTGGACGCGCATCGCCGCCTCCAGCTCGCCGGGCAGCTCGTCCCGGTAACGGCCGAGCGTCGACAGGTCACCGTGGCCCAGCACCCGGCGCACCGCGTCCATGTCCGTGCCGTCGGCAAGCAGGTGCGTCGCGGTCGTGTGCCGCAGCCCGTGCGGGGTCACGCTGCGCCGGCGCTCCGGCTCCACCCGCCGCAGCACCCGGTCGATCACCGCCTGGACGTCACCCCGGGCCAGCCTCCGGCCGCGCCACGACAGCAGCAGCGCCTTCTCGTCCCCGCCCTTGCGGACGGCGAGGTACGCGTCGAGCGCCTCGGCGACCTCGCGGGGGAGCGGCACGTCCCGGGTCTTGCCGCCCTTGCCGAAGATCCGCCAGTACCGGATCCCGTTGTTGGTGTAGAAGTCCTCGACGTTGGCCCGGACCAGCTCCGACACCCGGGGTCCCACGGTGGTGAGCAGGAGCACGATGAGCGCGTCGCGCACCTCGGTCCGCTGGTCCTTCCGCTTCGAGGTGGCCGAGTCGGGGGAGGCGGCGGCCGAACGGGCCGCCGCGATCAGGCCCTCGGCCTGCTCCCGGGTGAGCGCCCGCCGCTTCGGCGGCAACCCGCCCCGCTCCCGGGGCATCACCGACGACACCTCCATGGGGTTCATCTGCACCCAGCCCGCCGACACCGCGTGCTGGAACAGCCCCGAGATCGACCGGCGGAACCTGAGCTGTGACGCCGGGCTCTGCCGGCCCTCGTCCGGCCGGCCGGGGGAGGAGGGGTTCTTGCGGCGCTCGTCCGGTTTGCGGGCGAAAGCGAGCAGTACCGCGTCCACGTCCTCACCGGTCAGGTCGTCGAGCACCCGGTCAGGGCCGGCGAGGCGGGCGAACGTGGCGACGTCCCGGGCGTACACCTCGGCGGTGGCGGGGGACAGGGTTCCGGTCACGGCCTTGGCCCGGACCAATTCGATGTACCGGTCGGCTGCCTCCTGCACGGTCAACCGGATCACCTGCGGGGGGATCATGATCTTTACCGTACCGGGGCAGGGAGGGCCGCACGAGGCGGAACGAACGTAGCCCTGTGCTGAACAGAAGTAGCCCTATACCGAACAGAATGAGTCTTCTGTTCGGTATAGCTGTTCTTTTCTGGTCATAGCTGGATTTTGTTGACTTGCGACAGAAATGCAGGGTCATGCCCTGCGCGAGCACTGCACCGCGTCCAGCAGAGCCTCTCCGGCGCGGGCACTCGGAGCCGGACGCGGTACTGATGATCATGGGATGAAGATCGATAACGATCGGCCGGTATCGAGATCACGCACGCGGCCGGGTATCCGGCTCGGGCGGGTGTTCGCCGACGGTGTTCGGCCCGCGGCCGCGACGCCGTCACGCCGCCGTACCGGCGATCGGCGCCGGCCGTGCGGCCGGCACGATGGCGCACAGCGGGCATGCCTGATCACGACAAAGGACTTCGCCTGCCAAGTTCGATGCGCCGTACGCGGAGCCCTGCGCGGTGTTCGGCGGGAGCACCGCGAGCCGGTTTCGCGTGCCGGTCGCAACGCAGGCTCCCCGAACACATCGGTTTCGTGATCGGCTTCGTGATCGACACGGCGTTCACGTAAACGGTCCCGGCTGCGCATCCGTCGTCGCGCCGGCCCGCGGTCCCGGCCTGCGCGCGGCGGTCACACCGCCGCGCGCCTTCGCCGTACGCCGTCCCAGTGCGCGCACAGCGCACCCAGAGCCCTTTCAAGGCCACGGAGACCACTTCTCACTGATGCTCGATAACGAACATTATGTCAAGTTGAGTCCTGAGGCCGGTGCCCGTCCCTCCCCTCGGCCCGGGCCGCTCCGCGATCCGTACCAGGCCTTACCTCGACAGCATGGAGAGCCCTGAGCCCCGGCGCACCGTGAAGTGCCGCCTTTCCACGCCCGTCCTCCTCGCCGAGCTTCCGGCGTCCGCCGTGCCTCCGCCGTGTGCTCGGCACAGCCTCGCGGGCCGGCCGGTGGTTCCCATGGCATGCGCTGACGTACGGCGTCGAGGCCGGTCGACGTCCCGCCGGGCCGAGCCATGCCCGCGTCGCCCGCGTGCCGGCGGGACCGTGCGCGGGCGTGCCGGGCGTGTCGCGGTGCGCCGCCGGATCCGGACCGGCTCCCGGCCGGCCCCGTGCCGGGCCGGCCGTCCCTGGCACCGGCCGAGGCGGCGAGACGGGGCCGGTTCTCCCCGCGCCACGGCGGGACGCGCGCATCCGCCGCTCCCCTGACGTCTCCCCCACACTCCGGCCCGAATTCGAACATCTGTGCGAACCGGATGGGCTGCCCATCCGGGCGGTCCGCCGTGCCCCACGGCACCGCTCCATGGAGCGATCTTCAGCGGCTGTCGCGCCGCCGTACCCGTCGGTGATCCTGAAGCACGTGCCCGGAAGAGAGCGCACCCGCGCTGACCTGGCCGTTCGGCGCCGGGCGGGCGCGGGACCGGCGCGACGGAGCCCTGTGGGAGCCGCCTGACATGACCACGACACAAGCAACGGAGGACGGAGCATCACCGCTCGCGACCCGCGACGGCACGGCTCAGGATGAGCAGCGGCCCGGACCGGTGAGGCGCCGCTGGTGCCTGGGGACCCGGCTCGTGGTGGCGGCCACTGCGGTCTGGGCGATCGTGCTCGTCCTGCACGTCCTGCTCGTGGACCGCTGGTGGCCGTGGCTGATCTTCGAGGTCGCGCCGCCGCTGACCATGGTGGCGGTGCCGCTGCTGCTGCTCGTCGTCACGCCGCTCGCCAGGCCGGTCCGGCGCCGGCTCTCCGTGGTCCTGGTCGTCCTGCTGCTGGCCGGGGCATACCTGGCCGGTTTCGGCCGCGGGTGGACGGCGACGCCCACCGCCGGTGGCCCGGCGGGGACGACGATCAAGGTCTTCGCCTGGAACACCAACTACTGGGACATGTCCGACGACAAGGACGCGTTCTATGCGTTCTTGCGCCACCAGGACGCGGACGTCTACCTCCTGCAGGAGTACCTGTACTGGGACGGCGACCGGCCGGTCCGGATCGACGACTCGGCCCGGTTGCGCGCGGAGTTCCCCGGCTACCGGGTCCTCGTCCAGGGCGAGCTGCTCACCCTCACCCGGCTGCCGGTCGTCGCCGCGGACCACGCGGTCCCGGAGACGGGAGCGGACTGGTATTGGAAGGGCGGCAAGGCCCAGCGCACCGACATCCGGGTGGGCGGGCGCACGGTCTCCTTCTACAACGTGCACCTGCCGGTGCCGTTCCGGATCGGCGATGACCCGTTGAGCGGCCGGTTCTACCGGGAGCTCGCGGAGCGGTGGGCGTGGCGCAACGGTGAGCTGAGCAAGCTCCGCGCGGACCTGGCCGCCAACCGCAACCCGGTCGTGGTGGCCGGCGACTTCAACTCCGCCTGGATGGAGGTCGCCCCGCTCGGCGGGGGCACCCGGCTGCACACCCCGGCGGGCTCCGTGCTGCCCGTCGCCTCGTGGCCGGTCTCCGAGTACCCGTTCCCCCGGGTGTGGCGCCTCGACTGGCTGTTCACCAGCCCGGGCCTGACCGTCTCCGGTTACCGCTTCACCGGCGGCGCGCCGTACTCCGACCACCAGGCCCAGGAGTTCCGCATCGCCGTCGCCGACGAGGCGCCCGCCGCGCACTCCGCCACACCCCACACGACGGAAGGGACGCATCGTGCGCAAGCCCCGACGAATTCACGGTGACGGTGACGCCCGGCGGCCGCGCCGGGGGCGTGCCCATGAGCCGGGCGGCCTGCGGGTCGTCATGGTCTCCCCCGACGCCCCGCCCGACCCGTACGGCGGGATCGGCACGTACCTCGAAGGGCTGCTCGGCGCCATGGCGTCCCAGAACGCCGATGTCCATCTGGTCGGCACGTCCCGGCACCGCCACCTGCCCCGGGTGTCGCGGTACGGGGCGGTGACCGTGCGCCGGGTGCTCGCCACCCGGCCCTGGGCGCGCGCGGCGCGGCCCCGCTGGTTCCTCGGCATGGTGGCCGAGTTCGCCCGGCTCAACCTCGCGGGCGTCTGGTACGCCTGGCGGTTGCACGCCCGGGCGCGGGTCGATCTGGTCGCGGTGCACGACTGGATGTGCGCGCCGGCCGGGCTGGCCTGCGCCATGCTGCTGCGGATCCCGGTCTGCTACCACGTCCACTCGGCCGAGACCTTCCTCGGCGCCGGGAGCCGGGGCCTGGTCGCGCTGCTCGGGCGCGCGCTGAACCGGGCGCTGAGCCGGCGGGCCCGGCTGATCATGGTTCCGTCGTACGGCACCGTGGCCGCGGTCCCGCACCTGGCCGGCCGCGGCGATGTGGTGGTGGTCTCGCACGGCGCCGGGAAGGCGTGGCGGATGGCCTGCCCGGACGACGCGGAACGCGCCGTCATCCGGGACAAGATCCGGTCGATGTACGGGATCCCGGACGGGCGGCGGCTGATCGTGTTCGCGGGCCGGTACGCCCCGCACAAGGGGGTGGCCGAGCTGATCGACGCGGTCAAGCGGCTGGTGGACGACGGCCTGGACGTCGCCGCGGTGGCCGCGGGCACCGGATGGCCGGACCTGTCGCTGAACGACCGGCTGCGCGAGCAGGTGGCCGGGCTGGGGCTGGGCGAGCGGGTGCACCTGCTCTGCCGGTTCCTGGACACGGACGAGCTGCGGGACCACCTGGTGGCGGCCGACGCGTGCGCGTTCCCGTCGGCGTACGAGCCGTTCGGCTTCGTCGCCCTGGAGGCGATGGCGCTGGGCGCGCGCACGGTGGTCGGGCCGGGATTCGACGAGGGCGTGGTCGGCGGCGCCGAGGGGGCGTGCCTGCGCATCGCGACCATGGATCCCGGCGAGCTGGCGGCCGCGCTGGCCCGGGCGGTGAGCGACGACGATCCGGAGCTGGGCGCCCGGGCCCGCCGGTACGTCCGCGAGCACCACTCCTGGGAGGCGGCGGCCGCCCGCACGCTGAAGGCGTACGGCGAGGCGGTCGGCCGGTGAGCCGGACCGGCCCACCGGCGGGCCTCGCCCGCGCCGGCGGCCTCGGCGCCAAGGTCCGCTCCTGGTCCCCGGCGCTGATGTCCGCGGCCGCGAGTGTGCTCATGACGGTCGCGAGCCTGGCGATCGCCCGGTTCGACGGGTTCGACGCGTTCGGGACGCTGGTGACCCTGCAGGCGGTCGGCGTGATCCTCGGCATCCCGATGCTGTGGGGGGTGCACGTCAACGCCAGCCGGGCGATGGCCGCCCGGGCAGACGCCGGGGTGGTGGCCGGGACCGCGCTGGCCGTGGTCGCCGCGGCGTGCCTGCTGACGTCGGCCGCGTTCGCTGGGCTGCTGACACTGGCCCGGGGCGTGCTTCCGGTCGCCGCCGCGGACGGGCTGGGGTGCGCGGCCGGGCTCGGGGTCTCGGCCACGGTCATGACCCTGGCCGAGTCGCTGCTGCGGATCCGCGGCCGCCAGGTGCTCGCCTCCGGGCTGCGGCTGGGCTGCGCCGGGGGGTACCTGGTCGCGGTGGCCGCCCTCCTGGCCGCCAGGCGCGGGGACGCGGCCCGGTACGCGGCCCTGCTCACCGTCGCCAACGCCGCGTGCGCGGTGCTCATGCTCGCCGGGCTGCGCCGGGCGCTCGGGGGTGCATCGGCCGGACCTCCGGCTCGAGGGGGACGGGTTTTCGGCTGGGACGGTGGGCTCGCCCGGACGTTGCTGCGTGAGGGGTGGGTGTACAGCACGGGCCAGTCGTTGCTCACCCTGCTCTTCGGGTTCGACGTGATCCTGCTGATGCGGGCGAGCGGCCCGGCCGCGGTCGGGCTCTACGCCTTATATATAGGGAGCTGCCGCCGGGTGATCGGCATCCTGTTCACCGACTCGCTCGCCTCGTTGCTGATCGCCGCGCTCGCCAAAGGTCGATCGTCGGCGGGCGGCCGGGTGGTGCTGCGGTACGCCCCGTGGTTCCTCGGCCTGGCCGGGCTGGGGGCCTTCGCGCTGGTCGTGGTGGGTTTGGCCGCTGCCGGGGCGCTCGACCGGCTGGTGCCGGGGTGGGCGGTGCTCGCCGCCGCCGGCTGTGCCGCGCACGCGCTGGTGATCGTGCTGTTCTGCGTGCTCACCGTGCAGCCGTCGCTCGGCCTGGCCCCGGCCCGGGCCGCGCTGGCGGTGGCGTTCCTGCCCGGCCTGGCCGTACAGGCCGCCGGTGCCGTGGCGGGCGGCGTCCCCGGCATGATCGCCGCGTTCGCGGTCCTCAACATCGCCCTGGTGTGGTGGTTCCTGGCGGTGATCCGGCGCGCGATGGCCGGCGCCGGGCACCGGGCGCGGGCGCCCGAGCAGGCGCGCGGCTGACACGCTGACTCCCGATCGGCGGTCGCCCACGGCATCGCTGCGGTACGGCCACGCCTCCCCGGCCCGGGGAATGGTGGCCCCGTGGCCCGGCGGGCCGAGGTGGTGGCCTGTTTGCCGGGAGCCCACCATGGGCCGGTCCGGTGACGTGTCGGCACCGCGCGGCCGCCGGTGGGCGTTGCCGGGTGCCGTTCCCCGTGCCGTGCCTTGCGCAGGACCGCAACACATGCCGGTCCTGCTCCGGCCCGGTCCCGCTTGGTCAGCCGGGCTTCGCCGGTGCCCGGAAGCAAGCCCTCGTCCGTTCGGTGAGAGAGCCTCGCTGGAGTCGCTCCAGCGGGGCTTTTCCGTTATCCGGACCCGCGCACCGGCCCGGAACCGGTCCCGCCGGCGGCCGGCCGCGCGCGGGCCGGCAGATGAAGCTCACGTCTCCGCTCTCCCCACGCGGGTCCGCAGCCCGCGGCCCGCGGAAACGCCCGCGTCCGGGCCGTGTCAAGTGACCGGATGGGCAGCCCGTCCGGGCGGCTCGCCGTAGCCCACGGCACCGCTCGATAGAGCGATCTTCAGCGGCTGTCGCGCCGCCGTACCCGTCGGTGATCCTGAGGCGGGTGCCCGGAGGACGGCGTGACCCGCGCTGACCTGGCCATTCGCGGCCGGGCGGGCGCTGCGCCAGGGCACCCCGCGCTCCGCCGGGCGGGCCCGCGGCCGGAACGGCCGGTCGATCCCGGCGGATCGCCTCGCATGGCCGTACCACCCCGGCGCCCCGGGACGGCCGGGGCCGGGACGGCACGACACGAGAGGAGCCCACATGCCCGAACTCTTGTCCGTGCAGCAGGCCGAGGAGCTCGACGTCGGCCAGGTCCACGAGATGTACCGGCGGTACATCAACCGCAGCCAGGTGACGCTCATGACGTCGTTCGGCTTCGGCTGGGAGCTGGTCGACCACGCCGAGGGGGCGTACCTGTACCTGCGGGACGGGCGCAAGGTGCTCGACATCACCGGTGGCGTCGGCGTGCTCAACCACGGCCACAACCACCCGCGCATCCTGGCGGCGCGCATGCGGTTCCAGGAGCGGCGCCGGATGGAGGTGCACAAGACGTACTTCTCCCCCTACCTGGCGGCTCTCGGGCACAACCTCGCCCAGGTGCTGCCGGGTGACCTGACGCGGTCGTTCCTCCCCAACTCGGGGGCGGAGGCGGTCGAGAACGCGGTCAAGCTGGCGTACAAGTACCACGGCGGCCGGCGGAACACGATCCTGCGGGCGGACATCAGCTTCCACGGCAAGCTCCTGGGGTCCGGCGGGCTCACCGGGAGCGCGCAGCACCGCTTCTCCTACCCGACGATCCCGGGGATCGTCACCTTCCGCTACGACGACCTGGACTCGGTGCGCGCGGCGGTGCGCGCGCACCGGAAGGACGTGTACGCGCTGATCGTCGAGCCGTTCAGCGCGTCGACGATGCAGTGGTGCTCGGAGGAGTTCCTCCGGGGCGTGCGGGAGCTGTGCACCGAAGAGGACATCGTCCTGATCTTCGACGAGATCTACACGGGGTGGGGCAAGACCGGGAGCCTGTTCTACTTCATGCGCTACCCCGGCCTGGTGCCGGACGTGCTGACCACGTCGAAGTCGTTCGGTGGCGGCAAGTCGTCCATCTCGGCGTACATCGCCCGGGAGCCGATCTTCCGGAAGGCGTACGACAACCTGGCCGACGCGATGGTGCAGAGCACCAGCACCACGTACTACGGGTTCGGCGAGGAGACGGCGACCGCGATCGAGGCGATCAACATCGCCATCGAGGACGACTACCCGGCGCGGGCGCGGGCCCTGGAGCGGGTGCTGGGGCCAGGGCTGGAGCGGCTGCAGAAGAAGTACCCGGATGAGATCGCGGACGTGCGCGGGTGCGGCGCGCTGTGGGGGGTGTTCCTCTCCGGCGGTCCCCGGCTGCTCGACCTGGCCGGCAAGCTGTCGCCGCTGCGGGATCCGCAGCTCCGGCCGAAGCTGGTGGCCTGCGCGGTGATCGACGCGCTCTACCGCGACCACGACATCTACGCCTACTACACGCTGAACGGGCGCAGCCCGATGGTGATCGGCCCGCCGCTGGTCGCCGAGCCGGAGGAGATGGAGCGGGTGCTGGACGCGCTGGACGCGGTGCTCGCGCAGGGCATGCCCCGCCTGCTGACCCGGTTCATCCGTGAGCGGGTGAGCTCGCTGTGGTGACGGGAGGGGCGCCCGCGCGGATCGTGGTGACCGGCGCGGCGGGGATTCTCGGTTCGAACCTGGTGGCGCGGCTGCTGCGGGACGGCCACCGGGTGTGCGGGGTGGACGTGCGGGAGCTGCCGCCCGCGCCCGGCCTGACCGGGCGGGTGGCCGACATCCGGGACACGGCCGCGATGACGGAGGCGTTCGCCGGTGCGGACGCGGTGGTGCACTGCGCCTCGGCGCTGCCGAGCTACCCGGCCGAGCAGATCCGCTCGATCATCGTCGCGGGCACGGGCTCGGTGCTGCGGGCGGCGCGGGCCGCCGGGGTGGCCCGGGTGGTGCACGTGTCCTCCACCGCGGTGTACGGCCTGCCGCGGACGGTGCCGACCGAGGAGCACCCCAGGGAGCCGGTGGACACCTACAGCGCGGCGAAGGCGGAGGCGGAGGAGCTGGTCGAGCGGTTCCGCGCCGATGGGATGTGCGTGGGCGTGCTGCGGCCGAAGACGTTCCTCGGCCCGGGCCGGATGGGGCTGTTCTCGATGCTGTTCGAGTGGGCCGAGGAGGGGCGCAACTTCCCGGTGCTGGGCCGGGGCGACGTGCGCATCCAGATGCTCGGGCTGGACGACCTGGTCGACGCGGTCGTGACCATGCTCCGGGCGCCGGACGAGGTGGCCTGTGACACGTACAACGTGGGCGCGGCGGAGTTCGGCACGCTGCGGGAGGACTTCCAGGCCGTGCTGGACGCGGCCGGGCACGGCAAGCGGGTGGTGTCGATCCCGGCCCGGCCGGCGGTGAGCGTGCTGCGGCTGCTGGAGCGCTTGAAGCTCTCCCCGGTGTACGGCCGGCTGGTGTACAAGCTGCTCTACGACTCGTACGTGAGCATCGACAAGGCGCGGGAGCGGCTGAGGTTCTCCCCCAGGCAGTCCAACCGGGACGCCATCCTCGCCACGTTCGAGTGGTGGCGGCGCAACCGCGGGTCGGCGGCCGGGCGGGGCGCCGGCCGGACGAGCAGCGAGCCGTGGAAGCAGGGCGTGCTGGCCCTCTCGAAGGTGTTCTTCTGACCCGGAGGTGGGAGGGTGTCCGGCACTTCCCTGGATCTGCCGGCGGCCGCGCGGCCCGTGCCCGGGCAGCGGGGGTCGCCCCGTGACCTGCTGGCGCTGCTGCGGCCGCACCAGTGGGTGAAGAGCCTGCTGGTGGTGCCGCTCGCGCTGGTGGACCCGGCGGCGTGGTCGCCGCCGGCGCTGGGCCGGCTGGCCGCCGCGGTGGCGGTGTTCATCCTGGCGTCGTCCGTGGTGTACGTGGGCAACGACATCGCGGACCGGGAGCGGGACCGGCGCCACCCGGTCAAGCGGCACCGGCCGATCGCGGCGGGCCGGGTGTCCGTGCGGGCGGCGGTGGCCGTCGGGGTGGGGCTGCTGGCGGTGCTCGCGGTCACGGTCGCGGTGGTGTCGCCGCGGCTGGCGTGGCCGGTCGGGGGTTACCTGCTGCTGAACGTGCTGTACAGCGCCTGGCTGAAGCACGTGCCGCTGGTCGATTTGTTCGTGGTGGTGCTCGGGTTCGAGGCGCGGATCGTCGCGGGGTTCCTGGCGGTGGAGGCGGTGCCGTCCCCCTGGCTGCTGCTGTGCGTGTTCTTCCTCTGCCTGACCTTGATCTTGGGGAAGCGGCGCCGGGAGCTGGACGAGGCGGGGGCGGCGCATCGGCCGTCGCTGGCGGGGTATTCGCCGGGCCTGGTCGACCAGATGATCACGGTGTGCGCGGGGCTGACCGCGGTGGTGTTCCTGCTGTTCCTGAGCCAGGACACGGCCGCGGTGTCGCCCCGCGGTGCCGCGCTGCTGTCCCTGGCGCCGCTGGGGGTGTTCGGCCTGTTCCGGTACATGCAGCTCCTGGCGGTGCGCGGGGTGGGCGGTGACCCGGCCCGGGCGTTGCTGCGCGACCGGGTGATCGTGGTGACTGCGGTGCTCGCGGCCGGGCTGGCCGCGGTGCTGGCCGGGCTCGATCTGCTGTCGGGGTGGTGACGTGGCCCCGGCCCGGCCGGGGTGAGGCGTGCCGTACCGCGCCGGAGCGGCGTCGATCGCCGGTCGGCGGGCCGGGTCGGGGGCGCGGCCGGGATGCCTGTGCGGGCGGGGCTGCGCGGCCCTGGTTCCGGAGAAGACGACCAATCACGAGATATGGGGGCGTTTCATGCCTGAGTTCGATCTCGCCGTGATCCTCAACTACTACTCCCCGTACGTCAGCGGGCTGACCGAGTCGGCGCGGGCGATCGCCGAGGGCCTGGCGGGGCGGGGCTGGCGGGTGGCGGTGGTGGCGTCGCAGCACCTGAAGTCCCTGCCGTTGCGGGAGCGCCGGGCGGGTGTGGAGATCTTCCGCTGCCCGGTGGTGACGACGATCAGCCGGGGGCCGGTCAGCCCGTCGCTGCCGTTCGTCGCCGCCCGGGTGGCCCGGATGTCCGCGGTGGCGAACCTGCACATCCCGATGCTGGAGGCGGGGCCGATCGCCCGGATGTGCGCGCCGACCCCGGTGGTGACGACGTACCACATCGACCTGTGGCTGCGCCGGAGCCTGATCAGCCCGGTGGTGATCGGCGCGGTGGACGCCTCGGCGCGCATGTCCATGCGCAACTCGGCCGCGGTGGTGGTGAACAGCGACGATCAGGCCCGGTACTCGCGGCTGTGGCCGACCCTGCGCCGGGCGAACGTGCACGCCATCCCGGCGCCGTGTTACGACCGGGCGGGCGGCAGCCCGTCGTACCGGGAGACCGGTGGGCTGCACGTCGGCTTCGCCGGGCGGATCGCGGCCGAGAAGGGGCTGGTGTACCTGATCGAGGCGTTCCGGCGGCTGCCGGAGCCGGACGCCCGGCTGCTGCTGGCGGGCGACTACGTGAACGTGGCCGGGGGCAGCGACATCGCGCGGGTCCGGCGGGCGATCGGCGACGACGCGCGGGTGCGGCTGCTCGGCCTGCTGAACGACGGGCAGATGCGGGACTTCTACGCCTCGATCGACGTGTTCGCCCTCCCTTCGATCTCGGAGTCGTTCGGGATCGTGCAGGCGGAGGCGATGATGGCGGGCATCCCGTCGATCACGACCGACATCCCGGGCGGCCGGTTCCCGGTGGTGGCCACCGGTTTCGGCCGGGTGATCCCGCCCCGGGACCCGGGCGCGATCCTGCGGGCGATCCGGGAGCTGCGCGGCCTTTCCGCGGAGGAGCGGGCGGCCGGTGCCGCGGCGGCGCGGTCCCTGTTCAGCCTGGAGGCCTGCCTGGACTCCTATGAGCGGCTGTTCCGCTCGCTCGGGGCACGTCCGGGCGCCCGATCCGGCCCGGGGGCGCCGCCGGCGTTGGCCGGGCGGGAGGAGGCGGCCTGACGGGGCCCGGCGCGGGCGCCCGGTCCTCGGGGCGGGGCGCCGCTCCCCCGCGCGAGCCGGTGGCCGGGGCCCGGGTACGGGCCCCGGCCTCCCGGTGAACGCCTCTCTCGCCGGGGCCGGCGACCGCGGCCGTCACGGGTGTGGAAAGCCGATTTCCGGCCCCGGGAAACGGTGGAATAAATTCCAGATTCGCCGCGTGCCGAAAAACGGCTTGACAGACCGTAAACCAGCTTGAAAATCCCAAGGGGGCCATCTATGCCCTGGATTATGTGGTTAAGCGATAGTTGACCAGATATTTGCTTAACTGGAATGTTTCATCAATAATGTCCAGTCGGTAGTTGGGGTTACCAACCATCGGGGGAAGCGTGCCCGGGCCGAGCAGCACTCCAACGGTTGATCCTCTGGTTATGACCCTTGACGTGGGAGGGGACGCGTGGAAGGGCCGAGCAACAGTACAACGGTCAACCCTCTGGTCATCCCGCTCGACGTGGGCATCGCCTGCGAGAACGAGATCCTGCGCTACGGGCTCCGGGCTGCGCTGAACGACCTCGACACGGTCCGCCGGGTGCAGGAAATCCCGGCCGGCGCCGATTTCGACGCGGCGGTCCTCCGCTCTGTCGGAATCGTCATCGTCTCCTACGCCGAGTGGGATACCGCGCAGCGCGTCGTGCCCGCCGCACGGGCCGCGAACGTCCGCGTCCTCGCCTTCGTCGACGACGTCACCGCAAAGGACATCGAAAAACTCCTGTCCCTCCGCCCCGATGGTTTCATCCTCCAGCGCGAGCTCAACCGGCACGTGCTGGAGGACGCCCTGATCCGGGTCGCGCGCAGCGAGACGCCGATGCCGTCGCAGATCGTCGCGGAGCTGTTCGACTCCGCCGACCGCATGCTGCGCAGGGGCACCCATCCCCGGTACGTGGAGCTGTCCGCCCGGGAGCGGGAGGCCCTGCAGCTGCTCGCCGACGGGCTGAGCAACAAGGAGATCGCCCAGCGCCTCTACATCTCGGTGCACGGCGCCAAGCGCCTGGTGGGCAACATCCTGCTCAAGCTGAACTGCCCCAACCGGACCCAGGCGGCCGTGATCGCCATGCGGCACGGGCTGGTGCGCGACCGCACATGAAGCGCCCACGCCCCGCACCGCTCCCCGCGGCGTACGGCGGCCCGCACCGCCGGCGCCGCCGCCCCGCCGGGCCGGCCACGGCGGCCGTCCCACCGCCCGGCCCGCGCCGACCGCCAGGCGCAACCGCATGCCCCCTGACCGGAAGGAGCCCGAGTGACGGCGCCCACCCGTGATCGCTCACCGATCGGCGTCCCGCGCAGCCGGGCACGCCAGCTGGTCGCGGCGAACATCGGCAACATCGTCGAATGGTTCGACTGGTACACCTACTCGTTCCTGACGGTGTACTTCGCCGGGCAGATCTTCCCCGCGAGCGACGACCCGCTGGTGCCGGTGCTCAGCTCCTTCGCGGTCTTCGCCGTGGGGTTCTTCATGCGCCCGCTCGGCGGGCTGCTGGTCGGCGTGTTCGCGGACCGGTTCGGCCGCCGCGCGGCCATGACGTTCACCATCGCCCTGATGAGCGGCGGCTCGCTGCTGCTCGGGGTCACCCCGACCTACGCCGCCGTGGGCGTGCTCGCCCCGATCACCCTCACCGCGGCGAGGCTGATCCAGGGCCTGTCGGTGGGAGGCGAGTTCGCCGCGGCGACCACCTTCCTCGTGGAGTCGGCCCCGCCAGGGCGCCGCGGCCTGTTCTCCAGCTTCCAGTACGTGAGCACCACCCTCGGCCAGCTCCTCGCCTCCGGCCTGGCCGCCGCGCTCGCCGCCCTCCTGCCCGAGGACGCCATGCACGCCTGGGGGTGGCGGGTGCCGTTCCTGGTCGGCGCGCTGCTCGGCCTGGTCGGCCTGTGGATCCGCCGGGGCGCCGACGAGACCACCACGCTCGCCGAGGAGATCCGCCAGGGCCGGGCCGAGAAGCCGAGGATGTTCGAGTTCCTCGTCCGGTACCCGGCGCAGTCCGCGCTGATCGTCGGCATCACGGTGGCGGGCACCGTGGCCTACTACACGTGGACGACGTTCCTGCCCACGTACGCGCAGCAGAACGCCGGCTTCGACCCCGGGACGGCGCTCACCGTGGGCACCATCGCCCTGCTGTTCTTCATGGTGCTCCAGCCCGTGCTCGGCATGCTCTCCGACCGCGTCGGCCGCAAGCCGATGCTGATCACCTTCGGGGTGGCCTTCACGCTGCTGCCCGTGCCGCTGCTCGGCCTGCTGACCGACTCCTTCGCCAGCCTGCTGGTCATCCAGTGCACCGGCATGGTGTTCCTCGGCTGCTTCACCTCGATCTCGGCCGCGGTCAACGCCGAGCTGTTCCCCACCCGGGTGCGCGCGGCGGGCGCGGGGCTGCCGTACTCGCTCACCGTGGCGATCTTCGGCGGGACCGCGCCGTTCATCGGCACGGCCATGAAGGACGCCGGCAACCCCGGGCTGTTCCCCTGGTACATGTCGGCGCTCGCGCTGGTCTCCACGCTGGTCTACGTGTTCGCGCTGCGGGAGACCAAGGACCAGCCGCTCCGCTGACGCCCCTGTCCGACGGGGCCGCCGGGGCCGCGTGCCGCCGAGGGCTACGGGCCAAGGGGCGGTCAGCCGAGCCGGTAGATCAGCTCCGGGCGGCCCGGCCCGCCGTACTGCGGCACCCGGCGGGCGATCCCGTTCTCGACGAGGTGCTCCAGGTAACGGCGCGCGGTCACCCGGGACACGCCGATCGCGGCCGCGACCGCCTGGGCCGACATGCCCGCCGGGTAGTCGCGGAGCACCCGCGCCACCGCCTCCATGGTGGCCTCGCTCATCCCCTTCGGCAGGGTCCCCTGCGCGGTCCCCCGCAGGGTGGACAGCACCCGGTCCACCTCCCGCTGGCAGACGGCCTCGCCGGAGCCCCGGGTGGACGAGCGGAACTCGGCGTACCGCAGCAGCTTCTCCCGCAGCGTCGCGAAGGTGAACGGTTTGATCAGGTACTGCACGACCCCCACGGCGACGGCGGACCGGACCACGGACAGGTCGCGGGCGGAGGTGACCGCGATGACGTCGCCGAGCACCCCGGCCGCGCGCAGCGACCGGCACACGTCGAGCCCGTGCATGTCCGGCAGGTAGAGGTCGAGGAGCACGAGGTCGACCTGCCGGTCGCGCAGGAACCGCAGGGCCGCGGCGGCCGAGTGGGCCACGCCCGCCACCTGGAACCCGGGCACCCGTTCCACGTAGAGCCGGTTCGCCTCCGCGGTGAGCGGCTCGTCGTCGACGACCAACACCGTGATCACGGTCTCGCCCGTCCCTCCGGTCCGTGCTCCCCGGGCCCCGCCGCCTCGGCGCCGGTGGTGTCCCGGCGGCGGTCGTCCGCGCCGTGGTCCGGGAGCGGCAGCCGTACCGTGAACAGGGCGCCGCCGAGATCGGCCGCGCCGACCTCGATGGTCCCGCCGAGGCGGGCGACCGCCTGGCCGACGAGGGCGAGGCCGATCCCCCGCCCCTCGCCCTTGGTGGTCCACCCGCGCTGGAACGCGTCGCGGGCCGCGTCCGGGGGCAGGCCCGGCCCGTTGTCGGCGACCTGGACGACGAACCGGCCGCCGTCGGTGCGCACCCGCACCAGGACCCGGCCCGGGTCGCCGCCCTGCATGGCCGCCTCCAGCGCGTTGTCGATGAGGTTGCCGAGGATGGTCACCACCTCCCGGCTGGGGAGCGGCACGTCGTCCAGCTCGCTGTCGGGGGCGATGGTCAGCTCCACCCCGCGCTCGGCGGCCTCGGCGCTCTTGCCGAGGAGCAGGGCGGCGACGATGGGCTCGCGCACCGCGCCGACCACCAGGTCGGTCAGCTGCTGCACGGTCTTCAGCTCCGCGGTGGCGAAGGCCACCGCCTCCTCGGTACGGCCGAGCTCGACCAGGGCGACGACGGTGTGCAACCGGTTGGCGGCCTCGTGCGCCGCGGAGCGGAGCGATTCGGCGAAGCGGCGTTCCGCGTCGAGCTGGCCGGTGAGCGCCTGCAGCTCGGTGTGGTCGCGCAGGGTCACCACGGTGCCGTGCGCCCGTGCCCCGGACTGGACCTTGGCCGAGCTGACCAGGAGGACCCGGTCACCGGTGAGGTGGATCTCGTCGGATCGGGTCTCCCCGGAGGCGAGCAGGTCGGTGAGGGACGGCGGCAGCCCCAGCTCGGTCACGTGCCGGCCCTCCGCGTCCGCGGGCAGGCCGAGCAGGTCGCGGGCGCGTCGTTGGCGAGGGTGAGCCGCCCGTGCTCGTCGACGAGGAGCAGGCCCTCCCGCACCGCGTGGAGGATCGCCTGGTGGTACTCGTACATGCGGCGGAGCTCGGCCGAGCGCAGCCCGTGCGTCTGCCTGCGCAGGCGGGTGCTCACCAGGTAGGTGCCGACGGTGCCGGTGATCAGGCCGATCGCTCCGGTGAGGGTGGTGGTGGCGAGCTGGCGGCGCATCTGGGCGCTGATCTTCTCCACGGTGATGCCGGCGCTGACCAGCGCGCGGATCCGGCCGGTGGCGTCGCGCACGGGCGTGACCGCCCGCACGGACGGCCCCAGGGTGCCGGTGTAGGTCTCGGTGAAGGTACGGCCGGCCAGGGCCGGGCCGATGTGGCCGAGGAAGTACCCGCCGATCTGCCGGGGGTTGGGGTGGGTGTACCTGCGGCCGTCCGTGTTCATGATCGTGATGAAGTCGAGGCCCGCCTCCCGGCGGACCCGCTCGGCGTACGGCTGGAGCACGGCCGTGGGGTCGGGGTCGTCGAGGGCGTCGAGGACCGCGGGGGACGCGGCCATGCCGATCGCCACGGCGGTGGGGCGGCTGCCGTTCGACGAGCAGACCTTCGTGGACGACCACGGCGCGTCCGAGCCGCGACCGGCGGCGCGCGAGCCGGTGTCCGCGGCGACCGGCTGACCCGGATCACCGTCCCGGGGCCCGCCGTCCCCCGCGGGCCCCGGCGCTCGTTCTGGGCACCGCGGGCGGGGTTCCGCCGGCGGGTACGGCTCACGCCGCGGCCGGGCCGGGGCGCCGGCCGCGCGGCCCGCTCAGGGGACCACGGTGACCGGCCAGCGTCCGGCGCGGACCAGGCGGATCGCCACCGACCCGACGAACCGGTGCCCGGCCCGGGTCGAGGCGCCCACCACGACGGCGTCCGCCTTGATCTCGTCGGCCACCCGGGCGAGCACCCCGGCAGGGTCGCCGACCTCCGAGCGCAGCACGTAGGGGATGCGGACCCCGGTGCAGGCGGCGAGCGTCTCGATCTCCTCGCGGAGCCGGGCGACCACCTGTTCCCCCGCCTCGATCGCCGACGCCCAGGCCAGCGGCACCAGCGCGGACATCTGCCCGGGATCGGTCACGTGGACCATGACCACCTTCGAGCCCTGCCGGCGGGCCATCCCCCAGGCGTAGGCGGCCGCGCGCAGGGAGGTCTCCGAGCCGTCGACGCCCACGAGGATCACCCGGGGCCCATCCGTGCCGAGCTCGAACGTGCTCATGCCGCAAGCGTAGGCCCGGGGGTGCGCGGCCGGGCGGGGAATCCTCCACCGGGGTGGGCCGGGAATAAACCGGTTGCAGGAATGTCGGTGCCGTTGGTTAGGGTCACCCCGTGACGGATGAACCGTTGATCTTCGCCCGTGGCCTGGTGAAACGCTTCGGTGACTTCACCGCCGTCGACGGAATCGATCTCGAGGTCGGGCGGGGTGAGGCGTTCGGCTTCCTCGGTCCCAACGGCGCCGGCAAGTCCTCGACCATGCGGATGATCGGGTGCGTCTCCACCCCGACCGCGGGGGAGCTGCGCATCCTCGGCATGGACCCGGTGCGGGACGGCACGAAGATCCGGGCACGGCTCGGGGTCTGCCCTCAGCTCGACACCCTCGACCTCGATCTGACCGTCCGCGACAACCTCACCACCTACGCCCGGTACTTCGGGATCTCCCGGGCGGAGAGCCGGAGACGGGCCGATGAGCTCCTGCGGTTCGTGCAGCTGTCGGACCGGGCGGACCACAAGGTCGAGCCGCTGTCGGGCGGGATGAAGCGCCGGCTCACCATCGCCCGGGCGCTGGTGAACGACCCCGACATCGTGCTGCTCGACGAGCCGACGACCGGGCTGGACCCGCAGGCGCGCCACCTGGTGTGGGAGCGGCTGTTCCGGCTCAAGCAGCGCGGCATCACGCTGGTGCTCACCACGCACTACATGGACGAGGCCGAGCAGCTCTGCGACCGGCTGGTCGTCATGGACGGCGGGAAGATCATCGCGGAGGGGTCGCCGCGGTCGCTCATCGAGCGGTACGTCACGGCCGAGGTGCTCGAGCTGCGCTTCCCCGACGGGCTCGACTCGACCGCCGCGTACGCGGCCAAGCTCGACGGGGTGGGCGAGCACATCGACCCGCTGCCCGACCGGGTGCTCGTCTACGCCGACGACGGGGACGCCGCGCTCGCCGAGGTGCACCGGCGGGGCCTCACCCCGTCGGGGGTGCTGATCCGGCGCGCCACGCTCGAAGACGTGTTCCTCCGCCTGACCGGCCGGACGTTGGTGGACTGACCATGGCATCCGGAACCGTGTCCCCCACGCTCGCCGTGTTCGAACGGCACCTCGTGCTGTACCGGCGGCTGTGGCAGGCGTCGGTCTTCTCGTCGTTCGTGCTCCCGCTGCTGTTCCTGCTCAGCATCGGCGTCGGCGTCGGCGGCTACGTCGGCTCGATCGAGGGCGTCGACTACCTGGCGTGGATCGTGCCCGGCGTGCTCGCGTCCACGGTCTTCTCCCTGGCGCTCGGCGAGTCGACCTACCCGGTCTTCGGCGACTTCAAGTGGGTCCGGGCCTACCACGCGATGCGGGCCGCGCCGGTCGGCCCCTCCCACATGGTCTACGGGCACCTGCTCTACATGGTGTTCCGGGCGGAGGTGGCGACCGTGGTCTTCCTGCTGGTCGTGGCGTTCTTCGGCGGGCTCCGCTCGCCGTGGGCGCTGGCCACCCCGCTGGTGAGCGCGCTGCTCGCCGTGGCGACGGCCGCGCCGGTGACCGCGTTCTCCGCGAGCATCGAGAACGACAACTACTTCACGGTGGTGTTCCGCTTCGTGCAGATCCCCGCGACGCTGCTGGCCGGGGTGTTCTTCCCGGTGACGCAGCTTCCCGAGGTGCTGCGGCCGTTCGCGTACGCGTCTCCGCTGTGGCACGCGGTCGAGATGTGCCGGGCGGCCACGCTGGGCCGGGACACCCCATGGCCGCTGGCGGTGCATGTGGGCGTCCTCGTGGTGTTCGCCGCCGTCGGGACCGTCCTGTCGGTGCGGGCGTATCGCCGGAGGCTGGAGCGCTGATGCTGACCACCTTCGTGACCCGATCCATGGTGTCCGCGCGCCCGGTCTCCATCGGCCGGGTGACCGCGGTGATGAACCGCAACACGACCGTGCTGCGCTCCGGCGCGGCCTACTGGCTGGTGCTGCTCTCGGGCGTCGTCGAGCCCTTGCTGTACCTGCTGTCGATCGGCGTCGGGGTGGGCGCGCTCATCGGGGAGATCACCGTGGACGGCCGGGCCATGCCGTACGCCTGGTTCGTCGGCCCGGCGATGCTCGCCTCGTCGGCGATGTCGGGCGCCCTGTCGGAGACGACGTTCAACTTCTTCCACAAGCTGAAGTACGCCAAGACGTTCGACGCGGTGCTCGCCACCCCGACCCGGCCCATCGAGATCGCGCTCGGGGAGCTCGCCTGGGCGACCGTGCGCGGCGCGTTCTACTCGGCGGTCTTCCTCGCCGTGATGGTGGTGATGGGGATGGCCACCCCGGGCCGGGCGCTCGCCGCGTTCCCCGCGGCCGTGCTGGTCGGGGTCGCGTTCGGGGCGCTCGGCATGGCGGTGAGCGCGTTCCTGCGCGGCTGGCAGGACTTCGACCTGATCGCCGTCGGCCAGTTCGCCCTGTTCCTGTTCTCCGGGACGTTCGCCCCGATCGAGGACTACCCGTCCGGGGTGCAGATCGTGATCCAGATCGCCCCGTTGTGGCATGGGGTCGAGCTGCTGCGCGGGCTGTGCCTGGGCGGTGGCGGGGTGGCGCTGATCGGGCATGTCGCCTACCTGGTCGCCCTGACGGCCGCCGGGATCTGGATCGCCGCCCGGCGGCTGGAGAAGCGGTTGCTGGTGTGACGCGGCGGGGCCCGGTGTCAGGGCGCCCGGAGGGCGGCGAGCGTGTGGGTGAGCACCTCGCGGATCCGCCGCCGGGCGTCCAGCCGGTCCTCGACGATGCCCTCCACCCAGAGCCCGGACAGGACGGTGGTGACGAAACGCACCTGGGACGGCCGGGCGTGGTGGCCGCTGCGGTGGAGCACCCAGGAGACGATCTCATCGCAGCCGTCGGTCCACGCCCGGGCGATCCGCTGCAGGTCCGGGTCGCGGCCGGCCTGCAGGTACAGCTCCCACAGGCCGAGCCGCCGCTGCCGGTCGTGGTTGAGGATCTGCACGAGCGCTTCGGCGAGCGCGTCCGGCGGGTCGGCGGGGACCGCCTCCAGGTGGGCGCGGATCGCGGCCAGCTCCCGTTCGACCAGCAGGGTGAACGCCTCGGCGAGCAGCGCGGCGCGGCAGGTGAAGTAGTACGAGGTGGCGGCGAGCGGCACCCCGGCCCGCCTGGCGACCGCCCGGTGCGTCACCGCGGTGAAGCCGCCCTCCTCGAGCAGCTCGACGGCGGCCTCGAGCAGGCGTTCGCGGCGGAGGATCGCCCGCTCCTGCCGCCGGCGCGGTTCGGTTCTCCGGTGGCCGGTCGGCGGCCGCTCGGCGGGCCGATGATCCTGTTCGGGCACGGTCGCGTCGTCCTCCGCTGCGCTCGGTTCCATGGGCGTCCCGTGGGCCGCGGTGGGTCCGTGAGCCGCCGCAGGCGCCCTCTCCGACCAGGATCAACGATCGGCCGGTCAGTGCGTTCCGGCGACGTTCAGGATCACCACACCACCGATGATCAGGGTGATGCCCAGGGCCTTGAGGAGGTTCATCGTCTCCCCTAAGAAGAGGGTGCCGATCGCGGCGATCGCGGCCGTGCCGACCCCCGACCAGACCGCGTAGGCGACCCCCACGGGCATCTTCAGCTTCAGCGCCCAGCCGAGCATGGCGAAGGCGGCGACGTACCCGGCGACCACGACCAGGGTCCACCCCGGGCGGCTGAACCCGTTGCTCAGCTTCAGCGCGGAGGTGGCGACCACCTCCGAGGCGATCGCACCGGCGAGCAACAGCCAAGCGAGCATCGACGACCTTCCGGAAAGTGGGACGGGTGTCCTAATTTACCCGGTGGCGTGCCGCCACGGGGCCACCCTTGTCGCGCCGGCGGGACGGTTCGGCGTTCCCTTGGCGCAGCGGTCGAATGCGTGTTCTACTGATCTCTATGCGCAGCGAAGCCTCTTCCGGCTCCCCCAAGGCCGCCGGGGTGAGGCTGCCCGCCGAGCGCGCGCCGGTGCAGCCGTCGCTTCTCGGCCCGGACGCTCCCGCCGGTGCCGGCGCCCCCGGGTGCGGAGCGGAACGGCATGTGCCCCGGCCCTTGGCCGGGCGGCGTGCGGTCCCGGTCGATGGCGTCACGTGCCTCGAGGTGCGGGCCCGTACCGCGATCGACCGGGTGCCGGAGGCGGAGGGTCTCCCCTATCGCTGGGGGGTGAGCCCGTACCGCGGGTGCGCGATCGGCTGCGCCCACTGCGCGGCCCGGCCCGGCCACCGCCACCTCGGGCTCGACCCGATGCGGGAGTTCGCCACCCACGTGGTGGTGAAGACCGACGTCGCCGACCGGCTGCGGCGGGAGCTCGCCGC
This sequence comes from Thermobispora bispora DSM 43833, assembly GCF_000092645.1. Classification (NCBI taxonomy): domain Bacteria; kingdom Bacillati; phylum Actinomycetota; class Actinomycetes; order Streptosporangiales; family Streptosporangiaceae; genus Thermobispora; species Thermobispora bispora. The sequence continues at coordinate 2,039,087 of NC_014165.1, read as the reverse complement.
GCCGCGGTGGCAGGGGGAGGCGGTGGCGGTGGGGATCACCGGTGACTGCTACCAGCCGGTGGAGGAGGCCTACCGGCTGATGCCGCGGGTCATCCGGGCGTTCGCCGACGCCGGGAACCCGTTCACGGTGCTGACGAAGAGCCCGCTGGTGCTGCGTGATCTCGACCTGCTGCGCGAGGCGGCCCAGGTGACCCGGGTCGAGGTCTTGGTGTCGGTGGGGTTCGTGGACGATCGCATCCGCCGGGTGGTCGAGCCCGGGGCGGTCACGCCGCAGCGGCGGCTGGAGGTGTGCGCCGCGCTCAACGAGGCGGGGATCCCCTGCGGCGTGGTGATGACGCCGATCCTGCCGCTCATCACCGACTCGACCGACCACCTGCAGGCCACCGTCCGCCGGGCAGCGGAGGCGGGCGCGGTCAGTGTCATCCCGGTGGTGCTGCGCCTGCCCACGCCGGTCCGCGAGTGGTACCTGGGCTGGCTGGAGCGGGAGCACCCCGGCCTGCTGCCCCGTTACCGCGCGCTGTACGCGCACGGGCCGCTCGCCGACGCCGCCTACCGGGAGCGGGTGGCCGCGCACGTGCGGGCGCTCGCCGAGATGTACGGCATCGGCCGGTCGGCGCGCCGCTGGCGGCGCCGCCGCTCCCCGGCCCGGCAGCTCGCCCTGGTGTAGGCCGGTCGCAGGCCGTCCCGTGGCGGCAGGGCTCAGGAGTCGCCGGTCCGCTTCGCGACGAGCGCCACGGTGCGGTACGGCATCGTCACGGCGCCGCCCAGCGTGTCGATGGCGGCCCCGACCTCGGCGAGCACCTGCGCCAGGCGGTCCGCCGGGAGCCGGGTGAGCAGGCCGGTGGTGGGCAGGAGGTCCAGCAACTCGTCGCGGGTGTGGGTCTGCTCCCGGTCGAACCGCCACCGCTGGGGCTCACCGAACGCGCCGGCGCGGCGGATCCCCTCGGCGAACCGGTCGAACAGCCGGGCCGCGATGTCCATGGCCTGGCCCGGCGGGGGAAGGGTGACCGGCGCGTCGGGCACCACCCGCCGGTAGGCCGACGTGAAGGCCTCCCCGACGGCGGGCGGCAGGTCGAAGACGTGCGCGAAGATCGCGAGCAGGCCGCCGGGGCGCAGCACGCGGGCGGCCTTGGCCGCTCCGGCGACCGGGTCGACCCAGTGCCAGGCCTGGGCCGCGATGACCGCGTCGAAGGTCCGGCCGGCGGGGTCCCAGGACTCGAACGTCGCCACCTCGACCTCGATCCCCGTGCGCCGGGCGTGGCCGGCCATCCGCGCGTCGGGGTCGACGCCCAGCACCGTGCAGCCGGCCGCCCGGAACTGCCGGGCCGCGATGCCGGTGCCGCAGCCGACGTCCAGGACGTCGGGGCCGGGGCTGGCGGCGACGATCCGCTCCACCAGGGCGTCGGGGTAGCGGGGGCGGGCCCGGTCGTAGCGCTCGGGGTCCACCCCGAACGACTCCGCCACCTGCCGGGCCGTGTGAGGATCGTTAGAGGAGGGAAACGATGGCTCGCGCGGGGAAGTGGGCATGCGCCCACTCTAGTGGGCGCTCGCCCACTCCCAGCCGCGGTTTCGCCCAGAGGAGAAAGGGAGGACACGCAGGGTGCCGACCGGGGTGGCGCTCCGCGAGGTGCGGAAGCTGTTGTTCGACGCGGCAGAGCGCGTGCTGCTCAGGGACGGGCCGAGCGGGCTGACCAGCCGCGCGGTCACCACCGAGGCGGGCTGTGCCAAGGGCGTCCTGCACCGGCACTTCCCCGACTTCGACGCCTTCCTGGCGGAGTTCGTGCTCGACCGCGCGCAGCGCATGGACGAGCAGGCCGCGGCCCTGCGGCACGCCGCCGGGACCGGCACCGTGGCGGGCAACCTCACCGACGCGCTGACGGCGCTGTTCCGCTCCGTCGCCGTGGCGATCGTCCCGCTCGTCACCTACCGGGATGAGCTGCGGGCCCGCCTGCGCACGGCATGGCCGGCCGGCGTCCCCGTGCTGACGGAGGCGTGCACCATGATCGCCTCCTACCTCGCCGCAGAGCGCGACCTGGGCCGCATCGCCCCCGAGGCCGACGTCGAGGCGCTCGCCCCGATGCTGATCGGGACCGCGCACCTGATGTTCGCCGACCGGACCGGGACCCCGCCGGAGGCGGAGGCCGTCCGCGCGATGGTGGACTCGATCATCGGTGGGGTGCTCCGCGACACGCAGGGCTGACGCGGGCCGTCACCGGACCGTCCGCTCCCCCGGCGCGCATCGCGGCCCCGCGCCCCCGCCCGCTACGGCGAGACAGGACGACCTCGCCCCGGGACATGGCCCGGCCCGCGGAGCGAGGGGCGCGTGGGCGGAAGGGCCGTCAACCGCGGCGCCGTGGCCGCGAGCGGTCCTCCGATCGGGCGCGATCTCCGGCTCGGCCTCAGCCGGCGGGCCCGGTGGTCAGGCGCGGGACGCGGCAGCGCGGTACAGGGCGCTGCCCTTCCGCCACTCGTTGAACGACAGCTGCCAGAAGCCCCAGCCGTTGTTCCACTCCAGCTGCCGGTCCGTGCCCACGATCTTCACCACGTCGCCCCGGTGGAAGTTGTCGTAGAACCACTTGGCGTCGTCGGGGTGGGCGTTGATGCAGCCGTGGCTCACGTTGGCCCGCCCCTGCGCCCACACCGACCACGGCGCGGCGTGGACGTACTCGCCGCTGTTGGAGATGCGGACGGCGTGGTTGACCTCCATCTTGTAGTAGTCGGGATCGCCGGGCTTCCGGTTCGGGGAGATCATGGTGACCGGGTTGCCGCGTTCCATGGTCAGGTGGATCCCGCTGGTGGTCGTGTACTCGCGGGTGGTCGCCTTACCCGCGCTGATCTTCATGACCCGCATCACCTTGCCGTCCCGCTTGACGACCATGGTGTGGGTCTTGACGTTGACCGTGCTGATCCACGCGGCCCCGATGTTGATGGTCGTGGTGGTGTTCTTGACCCCGTACATGCCCGGCCCGCCGCGGACGCCGACGAGGTTCGCGGTGAACTTCACCTTCTGGTGGGCGGGCCAGAACTTCTCCGGCCGGTAGATGACGAGCCGGTCGTTGATCCACCGCCAGGCGCCCCGGACGGGCTTCTCCGCGGTGACCTTGAGGGCGCGTTCGACCGCGGCCTTGTCGACCACGGGCCGGTTGAACGTGACCATGATCGGCATGCCGACCCCGACGACCTCGCCCTTGATGTTCGGGGTCACATCGGCCACGTAGAGCTCGTACTTGGGCTTGAGCGTGTTGAACTGGCTGGTGACCGTGGCGGGGCCGCCCTCACCGCGGGCCGTGGCCGAGACCGTGTACGTGCTGCCCGGCTTGAGCGGCTCCTTGGAGACCCAGGTCGTACGGGCCCGGTTGAAGGCACCCTTGACGATCTTGCCCCCGCTCTGCACGGTGACCTGCTCGAGCGAGCCGTTCGCCGCGGTGACGACGACCTTGCGGTCCGGGCGGACCTCGGTCCCCTTGGCCGGGCTGATCTTGATCAGTGGCGTCGGCTTGGGGGGTTCACCGCCGGCGTTCCGCGCCTCTCCGCTCGACCCGTTGGAGCATGCCGACAGCGCCGTGACCATGGCCACGGCCACCCCCGCGATCGGCAGCCTCAAACGAGTGACAGGGTTCACCGCTCTCTCCTCATGGGCGCGCAAAGCGCTAATCAAAACTCTATTGGGGAATGCCGATTATTGCGGGCATTCATCCCTTGACCTGGTCACAGTTGTATCGCCATACGGTAGAAGATCACTGTACAGAGGCTGAATGACGATCGAGTGACCAGGTCACGCCGGGCGGTACGGCCCCGCCCGGCAGGGTTCCGGGAGACGGCCGGGCGGAATCCGGAACGATCACGCGAATACCACCCGGGGTGGCCACCACCCCGGTGGACGCCGTCCCGACGGTGGCAAGCATGGTGCCGGCGCAGGTGCCGATCCGGGCGACGGTCCGGCGACACCGCGCCGCCGGGCGCCCGCCCGGGCCGGCCGGGGCGGTGACGCTCCTCTCGAATCGGCCCGGCCCCACGACGGCGGCACCGCGAAGGCCCCGGCATCAACGGCCACGGCACCCGGCGCTGCGCGCCGCGCCCGGTGCTGCCCCGCGACATCGGCGAGGTGCCACCGTACGCCGCCCGTCATCGGGCGCGCAACCGGTGGGTGAGCCCGGTGTAGCGGCGGCCCGCCCCCTTGGTCCGCACCGCCTGCCAGATCGCCCGTCTCGACCCCACGATGACCACGAGCCGCTTCGCCCGGGTGATCGCGGTGTAGAGCAGGTTGCGCTGCAGCATCATCCACGCGCTGGTCGCCAGCGGGATCACCACCGCCGGATACTCGCTCCCCTGTGAGCGGTGGATGCTCACCGCGTACGCGTGGGCCAGCTCGTCCAGCTCGTCGAAGGAGTAGTCCACGCTCTCGTCCTCGTCGGTGCGGACGGTGAGCGTGCTCTCCTCCAGGGAGATGTCGGTGACCACGCCGACCGTGCCGTTGAACACCCCGGCCGCGCCCTTGTCGTAGTTGTTGCGGAGCTGGGTGACCTTGTCGCCCACGCGGAACACCCGCCCGCCGTACCGGCGCTCGGGGACGCCCTCCCGGTACGGGGTGAGCGCCTCCTGCAGGGCGACGTTGAGCGCGGCGGCCCCGGCGACGCCCCGGTGCATCGGGACGAGCACCTGCACGTCCCGCCGCGGGTCGAGCCCGAACCTGGCCGGGATGCGCCGGGCCACAACGTCGACGGTGAGCCTGGCGATCTCCTCGGGGTCCTCGGCCGGGAACAGGAAGAAGTCCGGGAACTCCCGCACCAGGGGCGGCTTGCCGGAGTTCACCCGGTGCGCGTTGACCACCACCCCGGACTCCTGGGCCTGGCGGAAGATCCGCGTCAGCCGTACCCGGGGGATCTCCGGGGCGGCGAGCAGGTCCCGCAGCACCTCGCCCGCGCCGACCGAGGGGAGCTGGTCCACGTCGCCGACGAACAGCAGGTGGGCCCCCTTCGGCACGGCCTTGGCGAGCTTGTTGGCGAGCAGCAGGTCGAGCATGGAGGCCTCGTCGACCACGACGAGGTCGGCGTCGAGCGGGTTGTCCCGGTCGAAGGAGGCGTCCCCGCCGGGCCTGAGCTGGAGCAGGCGGTGCACGGTGGTGGCCTCGTGCCCGGTGAGCTCGGCGAGCCGCTTCGCCGCCCGCCCGGTGGGGGCGGCGAGCACGACCTTGGCCCGTTTGGCCCGCGCCAGCATGACGATTGACCGGACGGTGAAGCTCTTGCCGCACCCCGGCCCGCCGGTGAGGATCGCGACCTTCTCGGTGAGCGCGAGCCGTACGGCCTCGGCCTGCTCGGGGGCGAGCCGGGCGCCGCCGGTCCGGGCGTGGAGCCAGTCGAACGCCGCGTCCCAGTCGACGTTCGCGAACGCCGCGAGCCGGTCGCGATCGGCGGTGAGGAGCCCGCGCAAGGTGGCGGCCAGGGACTGCTCCGCCCGGTGGAACGGCACCAGGTAGATGGCGGGGATGGCGCTCTCCCCGTTCTCCCCGGCCGGGATGTCCTCGCGGATCACGCCCTCCTCGGCGATCAGCTCCTCCAGGCACTTCGCGGCCAGGTCCTGCGGCACGTCGAGGATCTTGACCGCCTCGGCGATCAGGTTCGGGGCCGGCAGGTAGCAGTGGCCGTTGTCGGCCGCCTGGGAGAGCGTGTAGCGCAGGCCGGCCTTGACCCGGCCCGGGCTGTCGTGCGGGATCCCGATCGACCGGGCGATCGCGTCGGCGGTCTTGAACCCGATGCCCCACACCTCGTCCGCGAGCCGGTACGGCTCATTGCGCACCACGTTGATCGACGCCTCGCCGTACTGCTTGAAGATGCGGACCGCGATCGAGGTGGACACGCCCACGCCCTGGAGGAAGACCATCACCTCCTTGATGATCTTCTGCTCCTCCCAGGCGTCGGCGATCATCTTCATCCGCTTGGGGCCGAGCCCGGGGACCTCGGTGAGCCGCTCGGGCTCCTCCTCGATCACCCGCAGCGTGTCGGTGCCGAAGTGGTTGACGATCCGCTCGGCCATCTTCGGGCCGATGCCCTTGATCAGGCCGGAGCCGAGGTAGCGCTGGATGCCCTGGATGGTCGCCGGCAGCAGGGTCGTGTACGACCACACCTCGAACTGCCGGCCGTACCGCGGGTGGGTGGTCCACCGCCCGGTCAGCAGCAGCGATTCGCCGACCTGGGCGCCGAGGAGCGGCCCGACGACGGTGAGCAGCTCCTTGTCCGAGCGCTCGGTGGCGAGCCGGGCGATCGTGTAACCGGTCTCCTCGTTGACGTACGTGATCCGTTCGAGGGTCCCTTTCAACGTGACGCCGTTCGGTTTGTTCCTCTCGGAACCCTCCAATCCCACACCCACCCCGCAAGCGGCTCGGCCCAACCGCGATGCAAGTCTGATCAGCTCTTACATCCGCGTAGCTTTACACAATAAATCCATCACCGACACGCCCGATCCCCTTGGTGGCGCCGGGGAACGCTGCCTGCCCCTCCGCGGGAGCTGGTGCATCGCGTCGCCGGTCGCGGTCCGCGCGCCTGTGCGCAGGAGCCGTGGCAAGAAGAGATCCCGGTCGAGCCGGGTCATGGCGCGGTCTGCACGATCGTGATCGGGTTGCGCAATGCCGGGGTTGCGATACGCAGGGTGATGAGCGGCCGCTCATGTAGGCCGCCCCGGGTCGTTGGCCGCCTGTCCGGCCGATCCGACCGGATTGTGAAGCCGGAGGCCCAGGGTGAGGGACAGAAGTTCATCGCGATTCATGGATGAGAAAGGCCTCGTACTTAGCCTGAAGGTTGTCAGGACTTCAGGTGAGAATCAGGGCTTCCCTCATGCCCGAGGCCAGCACGGACTACAGGCGCATCGGCGAGAACATCCGGCGCGCGCGGCGTTATCGGGGCAAGAGCCTGGAGGAGCTTGCCGGGCTCATCGGCCGATCCAAGAGCTGGCTCTCCCGGGTGGAGAACGGGCTCATCCCGCTGGAGAAGAGGATCGACATCGCGCGGATCGCGGACGCGCTGCAGGTCTCCACGGACGATCTTCTCGGCGAGGCCACCACGGCAATCCCCAGGGTGCGGCATCACGGCGACGTCATGCGCATCAGGGAGGTACTGCTCGACTCCTCCCTCACCTCCCCGCTGGACGTACCGGCCCGGCCGGTGGCGCAGCTGGCCGCGGACTGGGAAGGCCCCATCTTCACCGCCCGGCAGAAGTCCGACCACGCCACCCTGTGCCGGGTGCTGCCGGACGTGATCGCCGAGCTGCACGTGCACGTGGCCGCGGGCGATGAGCGCGACAAGACGACGGCGCTGCGGCTGCTGGTCGATGTCTGCAGCGCTACGGCCTTCCTGCTCCGCCACAACGGGCAGATCGATCTCGCGTGGATCGCCGCGGACCGGGCTGCCCAGGCCGCGGCCATTCTGGGTGATCCGGTGTGGATCGGCGCCGCGTGCTTCGCCCAGGCGCACGCCCGTCCTTCGGTCGCGCGGTACCGTGCGTTCCGCCTTGTCGCAGCTGCCGCGGATGCCGTGCAGCCTCACCTGGGTGATGATCGGACGGCTCATGAGGTGTACGGCATGCTCCGCCTGTCGGCCGCGTTGGCGGCCACGATCGATGGCGACCATGCCACGGCCCGCGCGCATGCCGACGAGGCACAGGAAGTCGCTGATCGCCTTGGCGACCGCGTCGGCGCCTGGCAGTGGTTCGGCCCTTCGAACGTGGGCACCTGGCGGTGTCTGCTGGCCGTCGAGGCGGGCCGGCCGGAGCAGGCGCTCCAGTTCGGCGCGAGCGTGAATCCGAAAGCGCTGGCCAGCCGCGGGCGGGAGTCCTCCCTGCACATAGAGCTGGCTCGGGCGCATGCCATGCTCGGGCACACCAGGGAGTGCGTTGCGGAGCTGCGCATCGCGGAGCGGCTTTCGCCCATGCGCGTGTACCACAACCCGCTGGTCCGCGAACTGGTGTCCGCGCAGCTGGAGCGGGCGCGCCGTGATGCGGGCGGCCGGGAGCTGCGGGGCCTGGCCCATCGGATGGGTGTGATCTGACAAGGTTTCCGTCACGCAACGCCGGGGCGGGGTGCCGGCCCTACCGTCTCATGGGTGTGACAGTACGTCGTGTCGCGACCACGCTACGTCACCGAATCGGCATGGCCGTGTCATTCGGGCCTCGGAGGTACGACCCATGACCGAACCTGTCCCGCCTGCAGGTCGCCACACCAGCGGTCCCCCGCGGGGATGGCGGATCTGGATTCCGGATGCGGGCCGGTACTGGGCGACCCGGATCCGGCCGTTCCCCCCGGCCGCGGAGCCTCCGGCGCGTCGCACCGGACGTCCGCGGACGTTCCCGGCAGGCCGCCGTATGCGAGGGGGCACCGATCCCCGCACCCCGGTGATGGCCTGCGGTCAGGCCTTCCCGGAACCTACGGAGGGCGGCGAACCGCTGTCAACGGAATTCCCCGCGGCCCGGGGCGATCGCCCCGGAGCGCCGTGCCCCGGCGCTAGCCTGGTGCGATCGTCACACGGGAGGTTGCCTGCATGGTTCTGGAGAGCACGGCTCGCGCGCTGCTGCGCAGGCTGGCCGAGGAGCAGGCCCGGTCGCGGGTCCCGTCCCTGGTGGCGGCGATCGTCCGGGACGGGGAGATCGCCTGGTTCGGCGCCCGGGGGCGGGCCGGCGGCGAACGGCCGGGCCAGGACACCCAGTACCGGATCGGCTCGATCACCAAGACCTTCATCGCCGTCGCCGTGCTGCGCCTGCGCGATGAGGGCCTGATCGACCTGCTCGACCCCCTGGACAAGCACGTGCCGGGCACGCCGGTCGGCGAGGTGACGATCGCGCAGCTCCTCTCCCACACCGGCGGGCTGACCGCGGAGCCGCCCGGTGAGTGGTGGGAGCGCACGCCCGGGGTGCCCGTCTCCGACCTGCTCGCGTCGCTCGGGCCGGAGACGGCCCGGCACCGCCCCGGCCGCCGGTACCACTACTCCAACCTCGGCTACGCCCTGCTCGGCGAGGTCGTGGCCCGCAAGCGGTCGGCGCCCTGGGAGCAGGTCATCCGGGAGGAGATCCTCGAACCGCTCGGGATGCGGGACACCACGCCACGGCCGCGGCCTCCGCACGCGACCGGGTACGCGGTCCACCCGTGGGCGGACGTGCTGCTGCCCGAGCCGGAGCACGACCACGCGGGCATGGCCCCGGCCGGTCAGCTCTGGTCCACCGCGGGCGACCTGGCGCGGTGGGCGGCGTTCCTGCTCGGCGACACCCGGGGTGTGCTGAAGCCGGAGACGCTCGCCGAGATGCGGGAGCCGGTCACGGTCGAGGACGGTGACGCCTGGACCACCGGGTACGGCCTCGGGCTGCAGCTCATCCGGCACCGCGGGCCGCAGGGCGCCCGCCGGCTGTCCGGGCACGGCGGTTCGATGCCGGGGTTCCTCGCCTCGCTGTGGACGGACCCGTCCGACGGCGTCGCCGTGGTCTGGCTCGCCAACACCACCTCGGGCGTGCGCGCGTCGCTCGCGACGGACCTGCTCGACATCCTCGCCGAGCACGAGCCGCCGCTCCCCGCCGAGTGGGAGCCCGTCCAGGTCGACCCCGATGTGCTGGAGCTGACCGGCCAGTGGTACTGGGGCCCGGCCGCGTACGTGCTGCGCGCCCTGCCGGGCCGCGGGCTGTCGCTCACCCCGCTGAGCGGCCAGGGCCGGGCGTCGCGGTTCGTCCCCCAGCCGGACGGCACCTGGCTCGGCCTGGACGGCTACTACGCGGGCGAGACGCTCCGGGTGGTCCGCTCTCCCAAGGGAGTGCATCTGGAGCTCAATACGTTCATCTTCAGCCGCGAGCCGTACGACCCGTCCGCCCCCATACCCGGCGGAGTCGACCCTTTGGGCTGGCGGTGACCAACGCCTCGGCCTGGTAGATCCCGGACGCGGGTGCCGCGCCGTACGCCGGGCCGCCGGAATGTGACGCAGGTCTCATGGCGGCCCGGTACGGCCCGCGGATCGCCGGTGGTCGCGGGTCATCGCGCCGCCCTACCACCAACCGGTCAGACAAAACCCTACTTGTCATCACTTGACCGGTTTGTACCCATCTAATACCTTCGAGACAACTAAGTGCATGACTGACCGTTTCTTGGTCATCGGAGTACATCCACTTGGGACCACGGCAGGCGCCCGACAAGGGCCGTCCGTCAGCCGCCGCATCCGCCTCCCGGCGGAGCCGGGGACCCCACCGATCCCGGGGCGAATCGGCATGAGGCCGTAGGGCGAACTCCCAGCCCGCCCCCACCCGGTCGGCGGCATGGAAGCAAGGGAGAACGACCCTGATCATGCATTCCCGCAAGATCCGCCTGAGTGCCGTCCTGCTCGGTGGTGCCCTCATCACCGGCGCCCTCTCCGTTCCCGTGCACGCCAAGGTCAGCGAGGCGACCTCGGCAGAGCAGGTGAGAACGGTCCAGGCCGAGGACAGCGACGCGACGCGCGCCCAGTCCCTGGCGGAGATCGCCCGCACCCTGCCCAAGGTCGGACCGTCCGACGTCCTCAAGCTCGCCGAGAGCCAGATCGGCATCCGGGAGAACAGCCTGGGCGGCGGGACCAAGTTCCACGAATGGTACATGTCGACCGACCGCGCCCGGGAGACCGTCGCCCGCGACGGCGGCGCCATCCACCACTACGCGAACGCCCCCTGGTGCGACATGTTCGTCTCCTGGGTCGGCGACCAGCTCGGCATCCGGCCCGTCATGGGCGCCGACGCCTACACGGTCGAGCACGCCAAGTGGTTCGAGCGCCACGGCCGGTGGGGAACCGAGCCCAAGCCGGGCGCCGTGGTGTTCTTCGACTGGAGCGGCAAGAAGACCATCGACGGCATCGACCACGTCGGCTTCGTCGTCGCGGACAACGGCAACGGCACGATCACCACGATCGAGGGCAACACCGACGCCGGCGCGGTCGAGAAGCGGATCCGGCCCACCTGGCAGGTGGTGGGCTACGGCTACCCGTACTACACCGCCCCGTAGACCCTCCCGGGATGATCGCGCGCCCCGGCCCGGGCATCCTCCTCCCACGGGCCGGGGCGCGCGCCTTTTCCGCACCACGACGCGGTCCCCGGGCCGGATGACCCCGGCCACCCGGCGGCTCGGACACGACATTCCACCGTTCCACCGGCGGATGCCCGCTTTCCGCCCGGCCGCGCCGTGCCGTACCGTCTGCGAGCACCGCCCCCGCGCACGCCCGGACCCGGGACGGAGCAGTGGCCCGGCATCGCTATCGTCGTGACGGCGCAAACCACGACACACATCGCCGGGCGCCGCCCACCGCTCGTCCCCGCCTCGCGGCGGGCGGTGCCGGCGGGTTCGGCGCGGCACTTGAGGATGTCAGGAGGGACCGTGGACCTCGATCGGACTGGGCTGCCGGGCATCGGGCTTCAGCACGTGCTCACCACCGAGCGCGGACGCCAGATCGGCGTGATCTCCCACCACACCGGCCGCCGCGATCTGGTGATCTTCGACAAGGACGACCCGGACACCACCCTCGCCACGGTGGTCCTCACCCCCGAAGAGGCCAACGTGCTCGCCGAGCTCCTCGGCACCGGCCGGATCGTGGAGCGCCTCAACGAGCTGCACCGGCAGGTAGAAGGCCTGGTCACCCGGAAGATCCCCATAGAGGCGGGGTCACCCTACGACGGCCGTTCGCTCGGCGACACCCGCACCCGCTCCCGGACCGGCGCGTCCATCGTCGCCGTCGTCCGCAGGCACGAAGTGATCGCCAGCCCGCGCCCCGACTTCCTCCTCCAAGCCGGTGACGTCGTGGTCGTCGTCGGCACCGAGGAGGGAACCTCAGCCGCGGCCGAGATCTTGCAAACCGGGTGACCACGCATGGCAGTCAAGCTGATCGAACTAGGGGCCATCGTTCTCGTCCTGGGCCTGATCGGCGCGCTCGCGGTCAGGTTCTCCGTGTCGGCCATCCCGCTGTACCTGCTCGCCGGGCTCGCGTTCGGCACCGGCGGGATCCTCCCCCTCACCACGAGCGAGGAGTTCATCGAGATCGGCGCCGAGGTGGGCGTGATCCTGCTGCTCTTCACCCTCGGCCTCGAATACACCGCCGACGAGCTGGTCGGCACATTGCGCACCTCGGCCCCGGTGGGGTTGCTCGACCTCGTCCTGAACGCCGCCCCCGGCGTCATCATCGCGTTGCTGCTCGGCTGGGGGCCGGTCATGGCCGTCGTCCTGGGCGGCGTCACCTACGTCACGTCATCCGGCATCACGGCCAAGGTGCTGGGCGACCTGGGCTGGCTGGGCAACCGGGAGACCCCCGCGGTGCTCTCGATCCTCGTGTTCGAGGACCTCACCATGGCCGTCTACCTGCCGATCGTCACCGCGCTGCTCGCCGGCGCCGGGCTCGTCAAGGGCGCGGTCAGCCTCGCCGTGGCGGCCATCACGATCACCGTGATCCTCTACGTCGCGCTCCGGCACGGCCACAAGGTCGAGCGGTTCATCGCCAGCCCGTCGGATGAGGTGCTGCTGCTGAAGGTGTTCGGCCTCACCCTGCTGGTGGCCGGGCTGGCGCAGGCCCTCCAGGTCTCCGCCGCGGTGGGCGCGTTCCTCGTCGGCATCGCCCTGTCCGGTCCGCTGGCGCACCAGGCCCGCCAGCTGCTCACCCCCCTGCGCGACCTGTTCGCCGCGGTGTTCTTCGTCTTCTTCGGCCTCCACACCGACCCGACCCAGCTTCCCCCGGTCCTCGGCGCCGCGGCCCTGCTCGCCGTCCTCGGCGTGCTCACCAAGGCGGCCACCGGGTGGTTCGCCGCCAAGCGCGCCGGTGTCTCGATCAAGGGCCGGCTGCGCGCCGGCGCCGCGCTCGTCCCCCGGGGCGAGTTCAACATCGTCATCGCCGGTCTCGCGGCCACCGCGGGCAGCGCCCACCCGCAGCTCGGCCCGCTGGCCGCCGCCTATGTGCTCATCCTCGCCGTCGCCGGCCCGCTCCTCGCCCGTACGGCGGAGCCGCTGGGCCGGTGGCTCACCAAGCGCGCCGGTGGCGGCACGCCCGGTCCGAGCGACGGCTCGGCCACCGGCGCGGTCCGGGAGGAGTCGCAGTCCGCACCGGTGTGACGGTCCACCGGCCGCCCCACCGGGGAGCCCTGGGACGGCCGGGGATCCGGTCCGCCCGCCATCGCGCGCCATCGAACGCCCGGTGGCGGCCGGACCAGGCGGGGAGCCGGGCCACCGCTCCCGGTGAGCCCGCCGGTGCACGGGATCCCGGGCATCCCGGGATCGGCCTCCCGCCCGGCCCGGCTACTCGATCCGGGCGATCACATCGCCCTGCCGTACCACGGTGCCCTCCTCGACCAGCAGACGGATCACCCCCGAGGCAGGGGCGGGCACCTCCACGTCGACCTTGTCCACGGCGACCTCGGCGATCAGGTCGCCCTCCCGGACCGGCTGCCCGTCCGAGGCGAACCAGGTGGAGACCACCCCTTCGGCCCGGGGGTCGTTCTCGGAGATGACGGGGAACGGCACGTCGGTCATGCGCTCACCAGCCGGCGCACCGCGTCGCGGATCCGGTCCGGGGTCGGCAGGACCGCCTGCTCCAGGGACCGGGCATACGGGATCGGGACATCGGGCACGCACACCCGGGCGGCCGGGGCGCGCAGCAGGGTCGGGTCGTGCTCGGCGACGCGGGCGATGACCTCCCCGGACACCCCGTAGGAGAGGTAGTCCTCGTCGACCACCAGCAGCCGGCCGGTGCGGGCGACGGACTCCAGGATCGTCTCGGTGTCCAGCGGCACCAGGCTGCGCAGGTCGATCACCTCGCAGCTGATCCCCTCCTCCGCCAGCTCCTCGGCGACGTCGAGCGCGTGGTGCACCGAGAGCGCCAGCGTCACGATGGTCACGTCCGTCCCCGGCCGGGCGATCGCCGCCTTGCCGATGGGCACCTGGTAGTCCCCCTCCGGCACGGGCCCGACCGCGCGCCGGCTCTTGGCCATCCACGGCAGGCCCAGCACGCCCTTGTGGAACAGGTAGACCACCGGGTTGTCGTCGCGGATCGCCGAGATCATCAGCCCCTTGGCGTCCGCGGGGGTGCTGGGGACCACGACCTTCATGCCGGGCAGGTGCGCGAACGTGCCCCACAGGCACTGCGAGTGCTGGGCGCCGTCCGAGTAGCCGCCGCCCACCGCCGCGGTCAGCACCATGGGCACCTTCACGTTGCCGCCCGACTCGAAGTGGATCTTGGCCATGTGGTTGTAGATCTGGTCCATGCAGACGCCGAAGAAGTCGACGAACATCAGCTCCGCGATCGGGCGCATGCCCTCGACCGCGGCGCCGATGGCGGCCCCGATGAACGCGGTCTCCGAGATCGGGGTGTCGATGACGCGCTCCGGGCCGAACCGCTCCAGCAGGCCGGCGGTGGAGCTGAAGATGCCGCCGTAGGCGCCGACGTCTTCACCGAGGACGATGACGTTCTCGTCCCGTTCCATCTCCAGGGCGATGGCCTCGACCATGGCCTTGGCGGTGGTCAGCCTGCGCTGGACCTGGGCCGTTGAGGGCGCTGCGGTGCCGGTGACGGTCATGTTCTCTCCTTGCCGGGCTCAGGCGAACACGTGGTCGAGCGCGGTCGCGGGGTCGGGTTCCGGGCTGTTCTTGGCGAACGCGATCGCGGCCTCCACCCGTTCGGAGGCCTCGGCCGCGATGGCCTTGACCGTGTCGTCGTCGAGCACCCCGGCGCGGCGGAGCTCGGCCTCGTAGATCGGCAGCGGATCCCGTTCGGCCACCTCGGCCAGGTCGGGGCGGTAGCCCTGGGCGTCGCCCTCGAAGTGGCCCCACAGGCGGACGGTGTGCACCTCGATGAGGCTGGGGCCTTCACCCGCGCGGGCCCGGGCGATCGCCTCACCCGCCACCCGGTAGACGGCCTCGACGGAGTTGTCCTCCACCCGCTCGCCGGGGATCCCGTACGCGGCGGCGCGGACGGCGTTGGAGGGCACGCTCGTGGACGCGGACCGCGGCACCGAGATGCCCCAGTCGTTGTCCTCGACGATGAACACGACGGGCAGCTTCCAGAGCGCGGCCAGGTTGAGCGACTCGTGGAAGGCGCCCTGGTTCGCCGCCCCCTCCCCGGTCACGGCCACCGCGATGCGGTCGGTCCCCCGCCGTTTGAAGGCGAGCGCCTGGCCGAGGGCGGGCGGGTACCCCTCGGCGATGATGCCGGAGCAGGAGAAGTGGGTCTCCGGGTCGAACAGGTGCATGTGACCGCCCCGGCCCTTGCCCAGGCCGTCGACCCGGCCGAAGATCTCGGCCGCCAGCCTGTTCAGGTTCACCCCGTGGGCGATCGCGAAGTGGTGGGGACGGTGGGTGGCGGTGACGGCGTCGTCGGCGGTCAGGTGGGCGCACACCCCGGCCGCGACCGGTTCCTGCCCCGCGGCCAGGTGCATCTCCCCGGGGATCAGCCCGGCCGCGATGTCGAAGACCGGCTTCTTGTCCGCGTGGTACTCGCGGCGGATGGCCTCCTCGAAGGTGCGGATCAGCACCATCGTCCGATACAGTTCCAGCCTGACCTGCGGCTCCATGTGACCTCCCTGCCTGTGGAAGCCACTGTCCGCCGGTCGCGGGCGCGGGACAACGGTGCGGATTTCAGATGGTGATAATCCGCCGGTCCGCGGCTCAGGAGCCGATCGCGAAGGCCCGGGCGATCCGCCGGGCCGCCCGGTGCAACGGGGTGGGGTCCGCGGCGACGGAGGCGTACCGCCGTGCCGGGATCGAGACCGCGATCGCGCCGATCAGGCCCGGCGCCCGGATCGGGCTGGCCACGCACGCGGTGCCGAGCAGGTACTCCTCCCGGTCGTCGAAGACGTCCCGGCCGGGCGCCAGCCGCTGCTCGAGCACCCGCACATCGGTGATCGTGTACGGGGTGAGGTCGGTGAGCCGGTGCCGGGACAGGTAGTCGCGCCGGGCCTCGGCGTCCAGCCCGGACAGGATGCACTTGCCGAAGGCGGTGGCGTGGGCCGCCTCGTGCACGCCCACCCACAGGTCGACGCGGGGCGCCTCCGGGCTGTCGACGATGTCGACCAGCTTGATCTCGCCGTGGGAGTACAGCGACAGGTAGCACGCGCCGCGCAGCTCGTCCCGCACGGCCCGCATGATCGGGCGGACGCGGGAGAGCACGGTGAGCATCGACCCCCGCTGGGTGAGGGCGGTGAGCCGCTCGCCCAGGGTGTAGCCGTCCTCGAGCTTGCGCAGGTACCCCTCGTGGACCAGGGTGCGCAGCAGGTGGTACGTGGTCGGGAGCGGCAGCCCGACCGCGCGGGCCAGTTCCTTCGCCGTCGCCGGGCGCTCGCCGGAGGCCACCGCGTCCAGCAGATGGAGCGCGCGCTGCACCGATGCGATGAGGGTGGGGCCTGAGGCCACGGTTCCACCTCCCCGCGTCATTGCGCCGAGGTTCACGCCGTGGTGCGGGCGCCGGCACAGGAGCCCGGATCGGGTGGGGAGCCGGTGTGCGCTCAGCGTAAGACCCGATTAACGGCCTGTCCATGTCGCGTTACCGGCGATGCCGGCGCCCGCGGGGCTTGATCGCAGGGCCGATCAGGTGTCGTCGTGGCCGCGGTCGCGCAGGCGCAGCTCGGCGGCGACCGCGCGTTCCCGCAGCTCGGCCGCCTCCTGCCGGGCCACCTCGAGCTGGACGCGCAGATCGGCGAGCCGGGCCCGCTCCAGGGTGAGCTCGGCCTGCAGCCGGTCGCGCTCCGCCGCGGCCGCCCGGGCCTCCTCGATGGCGCGGGCGGCCTGCTCCTCCGCCGCTTGACGCCGCGCCTCGGCCTGCGCCGCCTCCGCCGTCGCCTTCGCGGCCTCGGCCATGGCCTGCGCGCGCGCCGCCTCGGCGGCCTCCGCCCGGGCGAGCGCCCGGTCCCGCTCCTCCTGGGCGAGCGCGACGGCCCGATCGCGTTCCGCCTCGGCCCGGGCCACCGCCCGGTCGCGCTCCGCCTCCGCCGCCTGGGCGCGGGCGATCGCGGCCGCCGTCGCCTGCTCGGCCTCCCGGCGGGCCCGCTGGGCGACCTCGGCCTCGGTCCGCGCGGCGGCGGCCTCCGCCCGGGCCTCGTCACGCTCCCGGAGCGCCTCCTCGGCCTCGGCCCGGGCCTGCCGTACCTCGGCCGCGGCGCGGTCGACCCGTTCGGCGAGCTCCTGCACCGCCTGCTGGCGGGCGGCCTCGGCGAGCTCGGCCCGCCGCTGGGCCTCGGCCGCCTCCTGCCGTACCCGGCGCTCGATGCTCGCCGCCTCCCGCAGCGCGGCGAGCGCCTGCTCCCGCGCGGTCTCCGCGTCGGCGAACGCGGTGTCCCGCTCGGCGAAGGCCTCCTCGGCCTGGCGGCGCGCCTCCTCCGCGTCCCGCCGGGCCGCCTCGGCGGCCTCCCGGGCCAGCCGCACCTGCTCCATGGCCTGCTCGCGCTCGGCCCGGGCGATGGCGATGCGGGTGTGCGCCTCGGCCTGGATCGCGCTGATCTTCGCCTCCACGCCCGCCGGGCTCAGCTCCTGCGCGAGCACCTGGGCGAGCGGCTCGATCGCGGCCGCCAGGCCCTTCTCCATGCGCTCGTACAGCTCTTCCGCCCTGGCCAGGGCGCCCTCCAGGCCCGGCGCGGACCGGCGCAGCTCGCGTTCCCGTTTCGCCGCCGCCTGGCAGCGCTTGTCCGGGCAGTACTCCCGCGGCCGGCCGCGCCGCGGCTGCTCCTCGATCACGGCACCGCAGTGCCGGCACGTCCTCACCGGTGCGCGGGCGGTCATGCCCGTGATTTTATCGATTTTCCAGAAACAGAAATTCAAAAAATAGGATCCATTGCAGGACGGTGAGCGAACGTGAGGTGATGCATCACTTGGAAGAAGTGCAATTCCCGCAAGTTATCAGCCCGTGACCGGTCCTCATCCATCGGATCCGGGCCCAGAACGTGCCCACCTGAGCCGCCCCCACCGCTCGCCGGCGCAGCCCTCCGGCGCGGACCGCATGACCCGGAACTTCGCCTGCGCCTTGACGAGCTCGGCGGCCGGGCCGGAGCCGCCCATGACGCCGCACGACGAACCGCCGGATGCGGCAGCTCCACGGCGTGCAACGAGGCCGTCATCCCCGAGCCCGGCCGGCGAACGTGTCGCCGGTCGTCAGGGCAGGTCGCGCTGGACGGCCGTCGTCTCCTCGTGTTCGCGACGCCCCCGTGGGCGCTCGCCGCTCTCCTCTCCGGCGTCGATCCGAGCCCGGCTCCCGGCCGAACCCGAGCGGGCTCCCTCGTCCTACCGGGTACGCCGACCGCATGGAGACGCCGGCGTTCCGTACGGCGGTACCGGAGCCGGCGGAGCGCAACGCGAGGAGCGGCTCGCGGTGATGTGCGCGGACGGGATCATGGGCCCGGAGCTCATGGACAACATGCACGAGCAGGGCGAGCGCTTCGGTGCCGAGCCCGTCGCGGACGACGGCGGCACGCCCCGCGGCGCGGCGCCTGCGCGCGGTCCGGCGCCCGGTCGTCGTCTCCTTCTGCGCGGGAACGTGGGTCATCCGGCACGAGTGGGCGCGGTCACCGCGGCCGCCGGCCCGGCAACGAACGGCCGCGCCGATGGTGCCGCCGGTGGCCTGCGCGTCGCACGGCTCCTCGGTCTCATCCATGGTGTGGACGCCGAGGTCGCCGCTCCACCCACCGGTGCCCGGATGGCCTTGCGGGCACACCTCTCCCTCTTCTCTAGGGAGTTCTCCCCTTCTCTAGGAGGTCGGCCGGGCCGCTGGCCCGGCGTGGCCGCGTGCCAGGGCGGCTCCACAGCGGCGGCGCGTCCGGTCGGAGCAGGTCCCCAGCCAGGGAGGCGGGCTGTGGACGGTGCGTCGCCGGATGAATACACAGGGTCACGATAATCGTCCACACCGCGGGCGGGCATCCGGTTCCCGCATCCGGTGCGCCCGGCATCGCGGCGGCCCGGCCGCCGCGATGCCGGGCGAGCCGAACCGGCCGCACCCGCCCCCTGACACGGTCGCACACAAACGGGCGCCGCCTCGCCCGGTTCGCTGATCTCGGCGAGGCGGCGCCCGCGCAACCCGTCAACGCACGCCTGCTGCGGCGGTCACTGGAACGCGGCGATCCCGGTGAGCGCCCGGCCGAGCACCAGCGCGTGGATCTCGGAGGTGCCCTCGTAGGTGAGCACCGACTCCAGGTTCGTCATGTGCCGGATGACCGGGTACTCCAGCGAGATCCCGTTCGCGCCGAGGATCGTGCGGGCGGTGCGGCAGATCTGCAGCGCCTCCCGCACGTTGTTGAGCTTGCCGAAGCTCACCTGCGCCGGGTGCAGCCCGTGGGCGTCCTTGCGCCGGCCCAGGTGCAGCGCGAGCAGCAGGCCCTTGTGCAGCTCCAGGGCCATGTCGGCCAGCTTGGCCTGGGTGAGCTGGAACCCGGCGATCGGGCGGCCGAACTGCGTCCGCGTCTTGGAGTACTCCAGGGCCGCCTCGAACGCCGACCGGGCCGCGCCCATCGCGCCCCACACGATGCCGTACCGGGCCTCGCTCAGGCAGGACAGCGGCGCGCGCAGGCCCTCGGCCTTCGGCAGGATCGCGTCGGCGGGCAGCCGCACGTCGTCGAGGACCAGCTCGCTGGTCACCGAGGCCCGCAGCGACAGCTTGTGCTTGATCTCCGGCGCGGAGAACCCCGGGGTCCCGGCCGGGACGAGGAAGCCGCGGATGCCCTCCTCGGTGCGGGCCCAGACCACGGCCACGTCGGCGATGGACCCGTTGGTGATCCACATCTTGCGGCCGTTGAGGATCCAGTCGGACCCGTCCCGGCGCGCGGTCGTGATCATCGAGCCCGGGTCGGAGCCGTGGTCGGGCTCGGTCAGCCCGAAGCAGCCGATGGCCTCACCCGCGGCCATGCGGGGCAGCCAGTGGTTCTTCTGTTCCTCGCTGCCGTACGCCCAGATCGCGTACATCGCCAGCGAGCCCTGCACCGAGACCAGGGAGCGGAGGCCGGAGTCGCAGGCCTCCAGCTCCAGGCAGGCCAGCCCGTAGCTGACGGCGCTCATACCGGCGCAGCCGTAGCCCTCCAGGTGCATGCCGAGGACGCCGATCCGGCCGAGCTCGCGGGCGAGCTCCCGCGCCGCGGGAAGCGATCCCTCCTCGAACCAGGTCGCGATGTGCGGTTCGACCCGGTCGGCGCAGAACTTGCGCACGGTGTCGCGGACGGCGATCTCCTCTTCGCTGAGCAGGGCGTCGATGTCGAGCGGGTCGGCGGGGTTGAAGGTGGCGGTGGTCGTCATTCGTCGTTCTCCTGGCGAGCGGCGCCGCCGGCGGCGGCGCGGAGCGGGGGCGGAAGCGGGCCATCGGGCGTGGACAGCCAGGCGAGCACCTCGTCGGTGTGCTCCCCCAGCCGTGGCGGCGGGGCGGGCGCGGCCGGCGGGGTGGCCGACAGGCGGACCGGGTTGCGCACCTGCGGCAGGTACTCCTCACCGAGGTCGTGCACCGGCTCCAGGCCCAGCTCGGTGGCGAAGGCGATCGCCTGGCCGATGTCGTTCACTTGGCCGCACGGGATCCCGGCGGCGCGCAGGTCGGCCTCCCACTCGGCCACCCGGCGGGCGGCGAGCGCGGCCTCCAGGGCGGCGGCGAGCTCGTCGCGGTGCTCCACCCGGGCCGGGTTGGTGGCGAACCGCGGGTCGTCGGCCAGCTCGGGCCGTCCCAGGATCCGGGTGAACACCCGGAACTGGGCGTCGTTCCCGACGGCGACCGCGAGCAGCCCGTCCGCGCAGCGCAGCGTCTGGTACGGCGCGATGCTCGGGTGCTGGTTGCCCAGCCGGCCGGGGCTGCGCCCGGTGGCCAGGTACCCGGCGGCCTGGTTGACCAGGGCGCCCAGGCAGCTGGAGAAGAGGTCGACCTCGACGCGCTGGCCCTCGCCGGTGCGCTCGCGGTGGCGCAGCGCCGCGAGGATCCCGATGACGGCGTCCTTGCCGGTGAGCACGTCCACGAGCGCCACGCCTACCTTGGTCGGCTCCCCGTCCGGGTGGCCGGTGATGTGCATCAGCCCGCCCACGGCCTGCACGACGAAGTCGTACCCGGTCAGGTGGGCGCCGCCCTCCCGGCCGAACCCGGTGATCGAGCAGTAGATCACGCCGGGGTTGGCGGCCCGGACCGACTCGTAGTCGAGGCCGTACTTGCCGAGCACACCGGGGCGGAAGTTCTCCACCACCACGTCGGCCCGTCTGGCGAGCTCCTGCGCCTTGGCCCGGTCATCGGGGTCGGCCAGGTCGAGCACGACGCTGCGCTTGGAGCGGTTCACGCACTCGAAGTACGAGCTGGCGTGGGTGGTCCACGGCGGGCCCCAGGCCCGGGTGTCGTCCCCGGAGCCCGGCCGCTCCACCTTGATCACGGTGGCGCCGAGGTCGGCCAGGGTCATCGTGGCGAGCGGGCCGGCGAGCACCCGGCTGAAGTCGGCGACCAGCACCCCTTCCAGCGGCAGCCGGCGGCTCACCGCTCCCCCTCTGCTGCGGGGACGAGCCGGCCGTTCACCCGCCGGGGCAGCCGCCAGGGGTTGCCGTCGCGCAGCGGCGGCGGCAGCACCTGGTCCGGGGCGTTCTGGTAGGCGACCGGGCGGACGAACCGGTCGAGGGCGTGGGCCCCCACCGAGGTGGTCTGCGGCATGGTCGTCGCCGGCCAGGGGCCGCCGTGCTGCTGCGCCCAGCCGACCACGACCCCGGTCGGGTAGCCGTCCACCACGACCCGCCCCGCGGTGCGGGACAGCGTGGACACCAGCTCGGTGAACAGCTCCTCCTCCTCGAGCTCGGCGTGGACCGCGGCGGCCAGGGACCCCGGCAGCACGGCGAGCACCGCGCGCAGCTCGTCGAGGTCGGCGTACTCGCAGGCGAGCGCGACCGGGCCGAAGCACTCGGTGAGGAGCTCGGGCTTGCCCGTCAGGTCCGCGACGGTCACCGACAGCAACGCCGGGGCGGCGGCCCACCCGGCCTCGGGCGCGTCGACCCGGGCGACGACCCGGGCACCGGCGGCGGCCAGCCGCTCCACCCCCGACGCGTACGCCTCCGCGATGGCCTCGGTCAGCAGCCAGCCCCGCGGCGCGGCGGACCGCAGGGCGCCGGCCACCGCCTCCACCAGCCCGGCGCCGGCCGGGGCGAGGAACAGCCCGGGCTTGGTGCAGAACTGCCCCATGCCCAGCGTGTACGAGGAGACGAACCCCGAGGCGATCTCCGCGCCGCGCTTGCGCGCGGCCCCCGGGGTGACCACCAGCGGGTTGACCGTGCCCATCTCCGCGTACACCGGGATCACCACGTCCCGGCTCGCGGCGAGCCGCCACAGCGCCAGCCCACCGGACTGCGACCCGGTGAACGCCACCGCGCTGATCGCCGGGTGGAGCACCAGCCGCTCCCCGGCGGCGAAGCCGTGGACGACCTCGTAGGTGCCCTCCGGCGCGCCCGCCCCGGTCAGCGCGGCCACGGCCAGATCGCGCAGCTCCGTGCAGAGCAGCGGGTGCGCCGGGTGCGCCTTCGCCACCACCGGGCAGCCGGCCGCGAGCGCGGACGCGGTGTCGTTGCCGAGCACCCCGAAGGCGAACGGGAAGTTGCTGGCCCCGAACACCGCGACCGGGCCGAGCGGCACGTTGACCCGCCGCAGGTCCGGCGAGCCCTCACCGCCGTGGTCGATCGTCGCCTCGAGGTAGGAGCCCTCCTCCGCGACCGCCGCGTAATGCCGCAGCTGGTTCGCGGTCCGGGTCACCTCCCCTCCCAGGCGCTCCTCGCCGAGCGCGGTCTCCCGGTCGGCCAGCGTAGCCAGGCGCTGCCGGTTCTCTTCCAGCGCGTCGGCCAGGGCCCGCAGCCACCCGGCCCGTACGCCGGGGGCCACCGCGGCGAGCCGGGGGGCGGCGGCCGCCGCCGCCGACACCGCCGCGTCGACCGCCTCGGGCGGGCTGTCGGGCACCTCCCCGTTCACCTGCCCGGTGCGCGGGTCTCGGCTCTGGACGGACATGTTCACTCCTCGTGTGCTCACATCGCGGTCGCCTTGGTCGTCGAGGTTCGCCGCCGTGCGGCGGCCGCCGTCCGGTGGTGGCGTACGGCTCAGCGGGGAGCCCGGTGGTCGCGGCAGGCCGCCAGGAAGGCGGCGAACAGCCGGATCCGATGCTCGGCGGACCCGTCCGGATCCTCAGGGTGCCACTGCACCCCGACCACCCATCTCTCGGGGTGCTCCACCGCCTCGATCACGCCGTCGTCGGCGAGCGCCGCCACGACCAGGCCCTCCCCGGGTTCGGCGACGGCCTGGTGGTGCCCGGACCGGACCGTGACCCGGCGCTCGCCCGCCATGGCGGCCACCCGGGTGCCCTCCACGATGGTGACCTTCTCATCGAGGAACATCGGCTTGCCGGGCCCGCCCCGGTGCAGCCGGTAGTCCTCGATGTCGGGCACGATGGTGCCGCCGTACGCCACGTTGATCAGCTGCGAGCCGCGGCAGATGCCGAACACGGGGCGCCCGGCCTCTTCCGCGGCGCGGATCGCGGCGATCGAGTACTCGTCTGCCCTGCGGTCCACGCCGTAGGAGTTGGGCACCTCGCCGCGGTGGCCGTACAGCTCGGGGTCGATGTCCCCGCCGCCGAGCAGGAGCAGGCCGTCGAACCCGGTCACCGACGCCGGGTCGGGCAGCGCCGCGACATCGGAGGTGTCGTACAGCTCGTAGCCCGCGCCCAGGTCCCGCAGCGTCGTCGTCGCGGTGCGGGTGAACCGGCGGACCAGGTCGGCCACGTGCTCGGTCATGTCCGGGAAGTTGAGGGACACCAGGAGCGCGACCCGCGGATCGCCCCCCGAGCCGCCGCCTTCCGGTTCCACCTCATGCCGGTGGACGACACTACCGCCTGTCAACGATCAACCTCACAGCTTGATCCATGTCGACTTGAGCTGGGTGTACTTCTCCAGGGCGTGCAGGGACTTGTCCCGGCCGAACCCGGACTGGGCGTAGCCGCCGAACGGCACGGTGATGTCGCTGTCGTCGTAGCAGTTCACCCAGACCGTGCCGGCCCTGATCGCCCGGGCCATGCGGTGCGCGGTCGACAGGTCCCGCGTCCACACCGCCGCGGCGAGCCCGTAGTCGGTGCCGTTGGCGATGCGCACGGCCTCGTCGAGGTCGTCGAAGGTGAGCACCGCGAGCACGGGGCCGAACACCTCCTCGCGGGCGATCCGCATCCCCGGGGTGACCCGGTCGAAGACGGTCGGCTCCATGTAGTAGCCGCCGGTCTCCTCCAGGATCCGGTTGCCGCCGAGCAGCCTCTCGGCGCCTTCCTCGATCGCGCCGTGCACGTACCCGAGGACCCGGTCGAGGTGCTTCTCCTCCACCAGCGCGCCGACGCCGGTCCGCGGGTCGAGCGGGTCGCCGACCACGATGCGGCGGCTCTCCTCCAGGACGAGCTCGAGCAGCTCGTCCTTGATGTCGCGGTGGACGAGCAGCCGGGATCCGGCCGAGCACACCTCGCCCTGGTTGAAGTAGATGCCGGTGGCGATCGCCTTGGCGACCACCTTGAGGTCGGGGGCGTCGGGCAGCACCACCTGCGGGGACTTGCCGCCGAGCTCCAGGGAGACCTGCTTGAGGTTGGACTCGGCCGAGTACCGCATGAACAGGCGGCCGACCTCGCCGGAGCCGGTGAAGGTGAGCACGTCCACGTCCGGGTGGCGGCCCAGGGCCGCGCCCGCGGTCGGGCCGAACCCGGGGACGACGTTGAGGATGCCGTCGGGCACCCCCGCCTCGGCGGCCAGCTCGGCGAAGCGCAGCGCGGTGAGCGGGGACTGCTCCGCCGGCTTGACCACCACCGCGTTGCCGGTCGCCAGCGCCGGTGCGATCTTCCAGGTGGCGAGCATCAGCGGGAAGTTCCACGGCACCACGGCGCCGACCACGCCGACCGGCTCCCGGGTGATGGTGGCCAGGACGTCCGGGCCGGTGGGGGCCACCTCGTCGTACAGCTTGTCCACCGCCTCGGCGTAGAAGTCGAGGCACTGCACGGTCACCCGGATGTCGACCGCGAGCGCGTCGGTGAACGGCTTGCCCATGTCGACGCTCTCGAGCAGCGCCAGCTCCTCGGCGTGCTCCTCGACGAGGCGGGCCAGCCGCTGGAGCACCTTGCGCCGCTCGCGCGGGTGCAGTCCGGACCACCGGCCGCTCTCGAAGGCGCGCCGGGCGGCGGCGACAGCCCGGTCGATGTCCTCCTCGTCCCCGGCGGCGACCTTGGCGATCAGCTTGCCGTTCCGGGGGGAGATCCGGTCGAGCGTGGCGCCGCTCGCCGCGTCCACGTACCGGCCGTCGATGAACAGCCGGGTGGGGAAGGACAGGCCGGCGAAGCGCTTCTCGAGCTCCTCCCGCCTGGCGCGCGCCTCGGCTTCCGGTATGACGGTCATGCTGGGGTTTCCTTTTCCTTTACGGCTCTGGCGCGGTCGATGAGGTCCTTGAACAGTGCGCCGTCCTGCGCGGACGTGCCGGCCAGGTCCTCCGGATGCCATTGCACGGCGAGCAGGTCGGCGGTGGTGTGCTCCAGCGCCTCGATGCAGCCGTCGGCCGCGCGGGCCACCACCCGCAGGTTCCGGCCGAGCCGGTCGACGGCCTGATGGTGGTAGGAGGAGACGGTGAACGGCCCGGGGCCGACCACCGACTCCAGGCGCGAACCGGGCTCGACCGTGACCTCGTGGTGGGCGTCCAGGTGCTCGACCGGGCCGTCCGGCAGGTGCTGGATCAGGGTGCCCCCGCAGGCGACGTTGACCACCTGCATGCCGCGGCAGATGGCCAGGGTCGGGATGCGCAGGGAGATCACCGCACGCGCCACGGCCAGGTCGAGCTCGTCCTGGTCGTCGTCGTCCGGCTTGGTCTCCGGGTGCGGCGGCTGCCCGTAGCGGGCCGGACCGAGGTCCGACCCGCCGGGCATCACGACCCCTGCGAACGCGGACAGCCGGCGCGGCAGCTCGCCGAGCGCGCGCCGCGGGCCGCCGTGCAGCACCACCGGCTCACCGCCGGCCTCGAACACCGCGTCGCACAGCGCCTCGGCGGCGACGGTGGCGCTGAACCGCAGGCCGGAGGCGGACCGGGCGCGGCGGCCGATCACCGCGATGGCGGGCCGGTCGGTCACGCGCCTCCCTCCGGCCGGGTGGCGTCCGCGAAGGGGTACTCCAGGGTGGGGATCCACTCGGCCCAGGCCGCGGCCAGCCGGCCGTCGGCGATGACCCGGGCGAGCGCGCCGTCCAGCTCCGCCAGCACATCGGGCCGGTCCTTGGCGACCCCGATGCCCCAGCGGTTGCCGGTCTTGACGGTGAACGCGAGCTCGAAGTCCGGGTGCTCGCCGAGGGGGACGAAGACGACGTCGTCGTCGACGACCGCGTCGACCTCACCGGCCTTCAGCGCGTTGAGCATGTCGCCGAACACGTCGTCGGTGTCCCCGCCGAAGGGCACGATGATCGCGCCCTCGAAGGTCTCGGCCAGGGCCATGTTGGTGCTGCCCGCGATGGCCGCGACCTTCCTGCCGCGCAGGTCCTCCGGCGAGCGGACCGGGTCGCCCCGGCGGACGAGCACCGACTCGTGGAAGATCGCGTACGGCCGGGTGAAGTCCACCAGGCGGAGCCGGGCCTCGGTGATCCCCTGCCCGCAGAGCACGGCGTCCACCTTGTGGCTCTGCGCGGCGGGGATCATCTCGGCCCACGGCAGGTACACCCACTCCAGGGGCCGGCCGAGCTCGGCGGCGATCAGCTCGCCGACGGCGGGTTCGTAGCCCCGCCGCCCCTTCACCGGGTCGGCGCGGAGGAACAGGGGCGGCGCGTCCGAGTCGATGCAGGCGAAACGCAGCGGCTCGGTCACGGGATGTCCTCCGCGTACATCATGAACTCCCAGTCGGTGACGTGGCTGCAGAACCGCGCCCACTCGTCCCGCTTGTAGGCGAGGTACAGCTCCACGGTCTCGTTGCCGATCGCGTTGCGGAGGACCTCGTCCGCGGCGAACACGTCGAGGGCCTCACCGAGGTTGAGCGGCAGCTTGGTGAACCGGCTCTCGCCCTCGTAGCTGGAGCCCTGGTGCGGCGGGCCCGGGTCGATCTGGTTCTTGATCCCGTCCTCGATGGCGGCGAGCAGGACGGTGTGGGACAGGTACGGGTTGACCATGGCGTCCGGGAGCTTGAGCTCCAGCCGGCCGTTGGCGGAGAGCCGGACGGTGCAGGTCTTGTTGTCCATGCCCCAGTTGATCTGCGCCGGGGCGAACTGTCCCGCGTCCCAGTACCGCTTGTAGGAGTTGACCGTCGGCGCCATGACGGCCATGGACGCGGCGGCGTGGGTGAGGATGCCGCCGAGGGCGTGCTTGCCGATCTCGGTCAGGTGCATCTCCCGGCGGCCGGGCTCGGCGAGGACGTTCTCGTCGCCGCGCCACAGGCTGAGGTTGTGGTGGCAGCCGTTGCCCATCTTCCCGGTGGCGGGCTTGGGCATGAAGCTCGCCTTGACGCCGAGCTCCCGGGCGACCTGGCGGCAGATCTGCCGGTAGGCGATGACCCGGTCGGCGGTGGCGGTGGCGGTGTCGAACAGCCAGTTGAGCTCGACCTGGCCGGGGTCCTCGTAGTCTCCCTCGATCATGGTGAAGCCCATGGCCTTGGCGTAGGTCATGACCTTCTGGTAGATCGGGCGGTAGCGCTCGAGGAACTCGACCCGGTAGGCCGTGCTGGAGTCGGGACGGGTGCTGACCTCCAGGCCCGGCCCCGTCCAGGTCATCTCGGGCTCGCAGCCGGTGCGCAGCTCGAGCCCGGTGCGCTGGGTGAACTCCTCGTGGCGGCGGATGAGGTTGCCGCGCACGTCGATCTCGAAGGGCTGCCCGCCCACCTCCGGGCGGTGGTCGGGCTCGTACATCCGGCAGAAGAAGCGGCCGACGCTGGGGTCCCAGGGGAGCACCGTGAAGGTGTCCAGGTCCGGGATCGCGGTGATCTCGGCGGCCTCCACACCGCCGCCGAGGAGGGTGCCGTCCCGGGTGGCCTGGAAGTCGGCGACCACGGTCCGGTGCATCTGCACGCCCTTCTCGGCGTTGCGGCGGAGCTGGTCGGCGGGTACCACCTTCCCGACGGCCCGGCCGGTGACGGTTATGGCCTGGTAGTAGATGTACTGCACGCCCGCGTCGGCGATGCGCTTCTCCAGGGCCTCGAGGGTCGCAAGGTCCGCGTTGCGCTCGCGGTGCTGGTCGAGCGCGGTCGCAGTGGTGGAGTTCGTCATCTGGACCCGCTTTCGTTGGGGGGTTCAGGCAGGGGTGGTGAAGGCTTCGCGGAATTCGCGATAGCGAGTGGGGGGAAGGTTGATGGCGATCGTGCCGACGTGCACGGACCGCCGGAAATAACGGACGAGCAGGCCGTCCGTCAGCTTGTCGTAATCGCCCTCTTCGAGGCGCGCCTCGTCGCCGAGGGCGGGGAGCCCGAAGCTCTGGAAGCGCAGGTCGAGCTGGTCGCTCCAGAACGAGGGGATCGGCGTGAACGGGGTGGGGTCCGGCTCCCGGCCGCCGAGCTCCGCCACGAGCGTCGCGGCCGCGCGCTTGGCGGTGTCGCCCGCGATGGACCAGTGCTCGACGCGCCGGGGGACCTCGTCGAACAGCGGGTTCGGGAAGCGGGCCACGTCGCCGACGGCGACGACGCGTTCCGCGGCCGAGAGCCGGTTGTCGCAGAGGATGCCGTCGCGGAGGTCGAGGGCGCCGTTGCCCGCGAGCCACTCCACGTTCGGCAGCGAGCCGATGGCCTCGATGACCACGTCGGCCTCGAGCACACCGCCGTCGTCGAGCTCCACGCCGGTGACGCGGTCACCGCCGGTGAAGCCGGTCACGCCGCGGCGGGTGACGAACTCGATCCCCGCCGCCTCGTGGTACCGCTGCACCGCCTCGGCGAGCTCGGTGCCGAGCACGCGGTTCATCGGCGCGCCGGTGGGCTCCACGACCGTGACCCGGCATCCCAGCCGCAGCGCGGTCGCGGCCGCCTCGCAGCCGATGAAGCCCGCGCCGACCACCACCACCTTGGCGCCCTCGCGCAGCTCCCCGCGCAGCCCCACGCAGTCATCGAGAGTGCGGAGGACGTGGCGGCCGGCCACCGGCCCGGGCACGGCGAGCCGGCGCGGCCGCAGCCCGGTGGCGGCGACCAGCCCGTCGAAGGAGATTGCCGAGCCGTCCTCCAGGGTGAGCCGGCCCCGGTCGAGGTCCGCCTCGACCACGGGCAGACCGAGCCGGAAGTCGGCGTCGGCCAGCGAGGCGCGGCGGCGGAAGGCAACCTTGGCGTGCAGCTCCTGCGGCCCCAGGTCGCCCGGCTCGGACAGCAGCTCCTTCGACAGCGGCGGCCGGTTGTACGGCGCGTAGCGTTCGTCGCCGATGATGGTGATCGGACCGGTGTGCCCGGCGGCACGGAGCTGCTCGGCGGTCCGCAGACCGGCGAGCGAGGCCCCGACGACGGCGATGTGCGCGGTCATCTCAGCCGTTCCCCAACCCGTTCTCTATCGCCCCTCAGTCCTCGATGAAGATGGCCTGGACGGGGCAGACGTCGGCCGCCTGCTCGACCTCCTCGCGCAGGGAGTCGTCGGGGTTGGCCTCGTAGACGAGCTTGCCCTCCTCGTTCATCTGGAAGACCGCCGGAGCGGCGATGGCGCACTGGCCGTGGTCCTGGCAGAGGGACATGTCGACGGTGATCTTCATTGCCTGTTCCTCTCGACTCGTAGGGCTGGGGCCGTTCAGGATCCCGGGGTGAAGCCGATGGGCAGCCGGACGGGGCCGGTGTTGCCCGAGTCGGGCAGCCACTCGGCGCCCTCGAGGATGCGCGGGTCGCGGAGGCGCTTGGCGAGCAGCGGCAGCGCCTCGGACATGTCGGTGCGGGCCACGAAGTGCCCGAGGCAGTGGTGCGCCCCGCCGCCGAAGCCGAAGTGGGGCGGGCGCTGGGCGGTGATGTCGAACGACGGCTCGCCGAACACCCGCGGGTCGGTGCCGGCCGACTCGTTGAACAGGTGGATCGTGGTGCCGGCCTTGATCTCCAGGTCCTGGAAGGTGAAGTCCTCCACGGCCTCGCGGGTGACCCAGCGGACGGTCGGGTTGACCCGCATGACCTCCTCGACCGCGTTCCGGCCGAGCTCGGGCCGCTCGGCGAGCAGCCGCCACTGGTCCGGATGCCGGGTGAAGGTCTGCATGGCCAGGCCGAGCTGGTTGCGGGTGGTGTCGAAGCCGCCGAAGATCAGCAGCACCAGCCCGTCGCGCAGCTCCTGCTCGCTGAGCTTGTCGGTGTCCCGGCTGGCCTGGACGAGGCGGGTGACGAAGTCGTCGCGCTCGTTGCGGCGGCGGTCGGCGATCAGCTCGTCGACGTAGTCGTAGAGCGTGAACAGCGCCTGCTCGATCTTGGGCAGCTCCTGGCGGAAGGTCACGCCCATGGCGAGGCCGAGGGTGGCCGACTCCCGGGCGATGATGGGCCACTCGGACTCGGGCAGGCCGAGCAGGATGGCGATGACCCGGGCCGCGTACGGCTCGGCGAACTCGGAGACGAACTCGCAGCGGTCCGGCTCGGCGAAGTTGTCGATGAGCTCGGTGGCGAGGGCCTGGAAGCGCGGCACCATGCGGGCGATCAGCTTGGGGGAGAACGCCGGGTTCATCAGCCGGCGGAGCCGGTGGTGCTCCTCCCCCTCCTTGTTGAGGATCCAGCTGTTCCACCAGTCGACGAACGGGCCCTCGGTGATGCCGTTGTGGGCGGGCCAGGCGATGCTCCCCTGGCGGACCTTCGGGTGCTTGAGCAGCTTGCTGACCTCGTCGTAGCGCAGTACGGCGATGCCGTAGTTGGTCCGTGCGTACCAGCTGCGCTCTCGGGCCTCGTGGACGACGTCCGAGGTGATCGAGAAGCTCGGGTCGGCGATGTTCAGGTAGGGGACGGTGGTGTCCAGGGTCGTGCCCGTCATCGCGATTCTCCAAAGACAGTCAGGCGGGCTCGCGGTTGCCAGAAATCATCTAAACCTAGAGTTTGTATGTCAAGAGGTTGGCCGGGGTTCTCCTCGAGTTGACCGTTCGGATATCCGGCACGGGCATGGGCGTCCTGGGCAATAGCGGCCCGAGGCGCCCGGAGCGCGCCGGGAATCGGGTGGAAATTCCGGCTCGCCTGGCACGAACTCCGCGCCTGTGGTGCGGCATACGCCGCGGGAGAATGCGGGTGAGCGATTTTCCGCGAACACATGCGCAACCGGCGCCCCGCCCGGCGCCGGTTGCTTCCGTCAGGCGGTGCCGACCCGTTCCCTCGCCGGGTCATCCCGCTTGGGAATCGCGTCGCCGTACGGGGCCTCGCTGCGCCCGTACGTTCGATGCAGTGCCATGTACAGCAGGCCGCCGCCGACGACCACCGCCCCGGAGAGCAGCACGATGTAGTTGTCGTACCAGGGGGCCTCCGGCGTGCGCGGCCAGGCCAGGGTGACCATCGCGACGATCTGGTAGAGCATGGCGGCGATGTTCACCGGCATGCCCCACGCGCCGAGGCGGTACTTGCCGCTCGGCCGCCAGCCGAGCAGCCGGGCCCGGAACGCGGCGACCACGACCATGAAGAAGCCGAGGTAGATGCCGAGCGAGGCGAAGCTGACGATCTTGGTGAGCGCGTCCTCGGAGAACTTCGACAGCAGGATCACGGCGCCGGGCACGAGGCCCGCGAGCAGCACGGCGTACGGGGGGACGTGCCGCGACTGCGAGAACTTCCGCAGCAGGCGGCTGCCCACGATCATGTCGTCCCGGGCGTAGCTGTACGCGAGCCGGCCGGCCGCCGCCTGCAGGCTGATCGTGCAGGACAGGAACGAGATCAGGACGATCACCAGGACGGCCTTGGACCCGAACGTGCCGAAGGCCTGCTCGAGCACCCTGGAGACGGGGTCGGGGTCCTCCCCGGAGATGACCGCCGGGATGTCGGCGACCGCGAGCGCGAGCGCCACCGCGACGAAGGTGGCCGCGGCGCCGCCCACGTAGATGGTGCGGCGCATGGCCTTGGGGATGGTCCGGCCCGGGTCGCGCACCTCCTCGGCCACGTCACCGCAGGCCTCGAAGCCGTAGTAGTTGTAGATGCCGACCAGGGCCGCGGCGGCGAACGCCCACAGGTAGTTGGTGCCGTCGCCCGCGCCGAAGCTGTCGAAGAGGATCCCCAGGTTGTGGTGGCGCTCCGTGGCGATCAGCCAGATGCCGACCACGATGGCGCCGGTGAGCTCGGCGGCGAAGCCGATGATCGCGGCCTGTGCCAGGGCCTTGGTGCCCAGGTAGTTGATGAATGTGGCCAGCACCAGGATGCCCAGGGAGCAGAGGATGACCGTGTCCACCGTGGCCTCGAAGCCGAACAGCGAGGCGATGTACGGGCCCGCGCCGGAGGCCACGCTGGCGATGGTCACGAAGAGCGCCCACATGTAGATCCAGCCGGTCAGCCAGGCGTACTTGCGGCCCCAGAGGCGGCGGGCCCACGGGTAGACCCCGCCCGCGACCGGATACTGCGCGACGACCTCGCTGAAGACCAGCGCGACCAGCAGCTGGCCCACGCCCGCGATCACCAGGGACCAGATCATCGGCGGGCCGGCGGTGGCCAGGCCGTAGGCGAACATGGTGTAAACGGCCACCACGGGAGACAAGTAGGTGAATCCGAGCGAGAAATTCGCCCAGATGCTCATGTCCCGCTTGAACTCCGAGGTGTACCCGAGTGATGCGAGCTGTGCCGCATCGCTGTCCTGCGCGGTTTTGCTGGATACGGCGTCTGCGGAGGTGGTCACTCGAGCTCCTGCGATTTCATGAGAAAGGGAGGGACAGCGGTAGGTGGTGAAGGGTGAATGCGGGTGAATGTGGATGAATGTGGGGTGACGGCGGTGTCACCCATGGACGAGAAGAGCTCTCCGGCCGGATTTACGAGGCAATGTACGGGGATGTCCCGAAATGTGCCTCGCAATCACGTTGTGAGAAAAACTACAACATCATGTGTTATCGCACAAGACTCTATTTGCAACGAGATGATGAACTCGGCCGGCGGCGGCCGCCGGAGCCTTCCGGACGCGCGCGGCGGCGATCTGCCCGGGGAGGGATGCCAGAGGACGGGACGGAGAGGCCGCCGGGCGCGCCGGCAGAGGGGGTCTGCTCGGCCGGCTCGCTGACGGGGAGGCGATCACTCAGGCTCCTGGTCGATCCACGACGGGGGATACGGCGGTAGGGAGGTGAGACCGCGGTGACCGGTGGTCACCGAGCCAACGCGGAGAGCTCTTCCGGCCGAAAGGTTGAAGCATCGGGTGCGGGTGGCCCTACTATGCTTCGCCATCAAGGTGTGAGGAAAACTACAACGTCATGGGTTATCGCACAAGAGCCCGCCGCCGACGAGGGAGAAGGAGGGCAGGTGGCCGCCGAGGGAGGAGGCGTATCGGTGATGCGCGCGGCGCTGATCTCCCCGCTGAACGCCAGAGGACGGGCTGAGGAGGTCGTCGAGCGCATCAGCAGAGCCATCCTGCTCGGCCTGCTCGTCGACGGGGAACAGCTCCCCACGGAGGCGGAGTTCGCCGACCAGCTCGGCGTCTCCCCCATGACGCTCCGGGAGGCGCTGGCGATCCTGCGGCAGCAAGGGCTGGTGGAGACCCTCCGCGGCCGCAACGGCGGCTCCTTCGTCCGGCGACCCGAGGACCCTCCGCTCGCTCCCCTGGAGGAGCGGCTGCGCTCCACCACGGTCTCCGAGCTCCGCGACCTGGCCGACGAGCAGCTCGCCGTGTCGGGCACCGCCGCCCGGCTCGCCGCCGAGCGCGCCTCGGCCGCCAACGTGCGGCGCCTGCTCCACCTGGTCGAGCAGCTCGCCGCCGCGAAAGGCGTCGGAGCCCGGATCAGGGCGGACAGCCGCTTCCACCTCGAAGTCGCGATGGCGTCCCAATCCGAGCGCCTCACCCGGCTGGAGGTGTCGCTCCAGGCCGAGCTCACGGCGCTCCTCTGGCTCCCCCTCGAGCCCCAGCCCGTGCTGGAGGACGTCGTCGCCGAGCATCACGCGATCGCGGTGGCCATCGCCGAAGAGGACGGCGAGCGGGCGAGAAATCTGGCCGAGCGCCACGTCGAGCGCAACCTGCGGCGGATTGTGGAGATGCATCTGGGGGTTACGGGGGGATTAGGTAGGGAGGGATCTGATGTGTCCTGATAACGCCACGGCGGTAGGTGGAGCGGCGCGGGCCCGTGACGAGCTGGAAATCCTGCTCGAGCGGGTACGGGCGCCGCTCAGGGAGGTGTTCGGCCGTCTGGAGGTGGTGGCGTCCGAGGTCATCGCCCTGCGGCGCGCGGCGCTGGCCGAACGCGGGGTGTTCACGGTGGCCGATCTGGCCCGCATCAAACCGACGGTGATCGAGCAGGCCACCGCCCAGCCGGCCGCGGACGGGTTCGGCTTCCTGGTGGCGGCGGGCGTGCTGCCGGACCGCGACCGGCACATCGAGTGGTGGCAGCGCACCGGCACGGGGTTCGCGCCGCTCCGGCTCAACCTCGACCCGTCGAGCGTCGACGTGTACGAGTACTTCGAGATGGAGTGGTTCGTCGCCGGGCGGGACCACGGCCGGCGAGCCGTCTTCGGACCGTACGTGGACTACTTCGGCGCCGACCGGTACGTCTTCACGGTGACCTACCCGGCGATCGATGAGACCTTCCTCGGCGTGGCCGGGGCCGACCTGCAGGTGAGCCGGTTCGAGCCCCTCCTGCTGAACGCCTTAAGAGGCGCCACCCACGATGCGGTGCTGATCGGATCCGAAGGGCGGGTCATCGCGGCGAACACCTCCCGCTGGCTGGTCGGGTCCCGGCTGCGGAAGGTTCCCCGGACGGCCGAGGGCGAGTTCATCGCGGTGGGCGAGGTCGGCCTCGACAGCGACTGGGTGCTGGCGCTCGCCGCCGACGCCTGACCGTCCGCCGTGACGGTCCCGGCGTCCGGCCAGCTCGGCCGGATGCCGCCGGGTGAGGGCGACCCCGCCGAGGATCAGGACGATCCCGGCCAGCATGGTCGCGGTGACGCTCTCGCCGAGGACGAGCCAGCCGAGGAGCACGGCGACGACGGGTACCAGATAGGTGACGGTGGACGCGATCGTCGGACCGTCCTCCTCGATGACCCGGAAGTTGATCACGAACGCCAGGCCGGTGCCGAGCACACTGAGGATGAGCAGGCTCGCCACCGCATCCACCCGCCACGTGGGCGGGGTCAGCCCGGCGAAGGGCATCACCACGGCGAGCTGCACGGTGGCCGCGCCGAGCTGGGAGGCCGACAGCACCAGCGGGCTGATCCCGCGGCCGGCGAGGAACCGGCCGGTGTAGACGAAGCCGAACCCGTAGCAGGCCGCCGCGGTCAGGCCGGCGAGCCCGCCAGGGCTCGCGATCTCGTTCGCGGCCTGCCACGGCGCGAAGAGGACGACCGCCCCCAGGAAGCCGAGCGTCAGCCCCGCGGCCTTCGGCAGGGTGACGTGCCGATCGACCCCGGCCGCGAACGCCACCAGCAGCGTCCAGATCGGGGTGGTCGCGTTGAGCACACCGGCCACGTTCGACCCGATGGTCTCCTCGGCCATGCCGATCAGCACGAACGGCACCGCGTTCGACACCAGCGCCACGACGAAGAGGTGCGCCCAGATCCGCCGGCCCCGGGGCCAGGGCAGGCCGCGCGCCAGGACCATCGGCGCGAGGACGAGGAAGGCCAGCAGCAACCGGATGAAGACGATCTGAACCGCGGAGAAGCCCCGCAGCGCCAGCTTGACCCACAGGAAGCCGGACCCCCACAGCAGCGCCAGAGCCGCCATCCGGGCGAGGCCGGACCGGCTGACCCGCCGGCTGTCACCGTTGAGCGGAGATCTTGCAAGGCGAGCCACGGCGGGCAATGATAGCCACCCTGTTCCAACATGCCCGAATTTCGGGATGGTGCGGACCGATTTTCGGGGTGGCTGCCGACCGCGCCGCAGGCCGGGCTCGCCGGACATGGCCGATACCGGAGGCGAGCGGGCCGCGGCCGTTGCCGAAACTTTCGCCGGCCCGCCGAAGCCTCGCGCGAGCACCCCGGCCGAGCCCTCGCCGCGCCGCCGTACCGAGGCCCGCTCCCCCGGCCGGCCATGGGATCGATCACACTCCGGCGGCGACGCCGGCCGGCCGCGGTGGGCCCGCCTTCCGGGCCGGCGGCGTAGGCCGCGTTCCCCGTACCCGGGAAGGTGTCCACCGGGCGGCAGTCCGCGCCTACGCCGCGGTACACCGCACCGCTCGCGGCCTTGGTCGTCGTTGATGTTTGTCAGTGGTGCGGTGAAAGGCGATGAGGTGATAAGGGTTAACTAAGCAAGCAGTCGGCTTTACATTGTAGATTCGTAATATGATCCTTGGCGATGAACGTCCCCGCCGTACCTGAGCGGAACACCCCGGCCCGGCCGCTCCGCGATCCGTACCAGGCCTATCTCGACAGCCTGCAGAGCCCCGAGTCCCGGCGCACCATGAAGGGCTGCCTCGACCGGATCGCCCGCCTCATCACCGGTGACCCCCGCGCGACCGGCGCGGGCCAGCCGTGGGAGCGGCTGCGGTACGAGCACACGGTACGGCTGCGCTCCCTCATGCGCGAGCAGGGATGGTCGCCGGCCCACGTGAACAAGCACCTCGTGGCCCTGCGGCGCGTGCTCAAGGAGGCCTGGCGGCTCGGCCTGATGTCCGGTGAGGACTACCAGCGGGCCACCGACCTGCCGCCCTACCGCCACACCCGGCTCCCGGCCGGGCGGCACGTCGAGCCGGAGATGCTCGCGGCCGCGCTCCGCGTGTGCGACGCCGACGAGTCCCCGGCCGGCCGGCGGGACGGCGCGCTGCTCGCCCTGCTCTACTCGACCGGCTGCCGGAGGGCGGAGGTCGCCGCCCTCACCCTCGCCGACTTCGACCCGTGGGACAGATCGCTCCGGGTTCGCGGCAAGGGCGACAAGGAGCGCTTCGTGTACCTCACCGTGGCCGCCGCCGAACGCCTCGACCGGTGGCTGGCCGTACGCGGGCGCGCGGACGGGCCGCTGTTCTGCCCCATCAACAAGGCGGGGCGGCTGCGGCTCGCCCACATGACCGGGCAGGCGATCGCCGACATCGTCACCCGCCGCCTCACCGCGGCCGGCGCGGCGAAGCGGACCCCGCACGACTTCCGGCGCACGTTCATCGGCGAGCTCCTCGACGCCGGGGTCGACCTCGCGACCGCCCAGGCCCTCGTCGGCCACGCCTCACCCGCCACCACCGCGCGGTACGACCGGCGGCCGGAGCGGCGCCGCCGGGACGCCGTCGACCGGCTCACCATCCCCGGCCCCCGGCGCTGACCGCCAGGCCCCCGGGACGTCCCGCGGGCTCGGCCATGCCACGGCCGGCCGGGCGCCCCGCCGCGCCCGGTCCCACCCGGCCCGGTCATGGGCTACTTCCCGCGTCCGGAGGCGCGGGTGACCAGCGCCACCCCGCCCGCCGCCAGCGCGACCTGGATCGCGAGCTCGATCCAGTCGATGCCCCGGGTGTCCGCGACGCCGAGCGCCCCGGCGATCGCCGTGCCGAGCAGCGCGGCGATGATGCCGATCAGCATGGTCAGCCAGATCGAGATGCGCTGCTTGCCCGGCAGGACTAACCGGCCGAGCGCGCCGATCACGATGCCGACGATGATCGCGGAGATGATCCCGGTGATCTCCATGGCCGTCCTCCTTCGCTGTGACCCGTCTCACGTAGCAACGCTCAACTGATCGGCGGGGTTCCGGCTCACACGGCGGGCGACCCCGTGGCCACGGGCGGTTCCGGCGCTCCGGCGGGCCGCGGTTCCCGCCGCGATCCACCTCAGTTTTCCGCTCATTTCAGGCACATCACCCGCGCGCTGGAATAACAACCCCGCAGAGTGGGTTAGAGTCGGTGACTGGTCGATGTGGTCCGTGTCCCCCGGGCCTCACCCTTTCGCCTTCACGGAATACCGTTCGGCTGGAGCCGTGTTGTGCCATTCGCCGAGGAGGCGACCGCCACATCGGCTGGTTGTGTACGTCCCGTGAGACGCCGTCTCACGGGACGTACACGTATTTCCCGCCCTTTGCGCTTCTCTTAAGGTCTCTCCCCCGGCCGGTCCCGCGGTACCCGCGTCCCGGCCGGCGGTGCGGCGGGTGGCCGCCGGTGATCGGCGTGCGCGGCGCCGCCCGCTAGGGTGTGTCCCGACACCCGAGGGAGGAGAGCCGTGCCGCCGATGCTGTACCGCGCCGCCAAGCTGGTCGCCCTGCCCGCCATGCGCATGCTGTGGCGGCCGTCCATCGAGGGGCGCGCCCACGTGCCGGAGCAGGGGCCGGCGATCCTCGCCTCCAACCACCTCTCCGCGATCGACTCGTTCATCCTCCCCGCCCTGCTCCCCCGCCCGGTCCGCTTCGTCGCCAAGAACGAGTACTTCACCGGCAACCCTCTGGTCGCGCTGTGGATGCGCAGCTTCGGGACCGTGGCCGTCGACCGGGAGAACGTGTCGGCCGCCCGCTCCGTGCTCGAGGCGGCCGTGGACGTGCTCAAGGCGGGTGAGCTGTTCGGGATCTACCCCGAGGGCACCCGCTCCCCCGACGGCCGGCTCTACCGCGGCAAGATCGGGGTGGCCTGGCTGGCGCTCACCACCGGGGCGCCGGTGATCCCCGTGGCGATGCTCAACACCGACCGGGCGCTCCCACCCGGGAGCCGGGTGCCCCGGCCGGTCCGGGTCGGCGTGCGCATCGGCCCTCCGATGACCTTCACCGGCGACCCGGGCTCGGCCCGCGACCGCAGGTCGGTCACCGACGAGGTCATGGCGGCGATCCAGCGCCTGTCCGGCCAGGAGTACGTGCCCAGGTACGCGGCGAGCGTGAAGGCCGCCTCCCGGTGAAGGCGCCGTCCTCGCGCGCGGGCGGCGACGTTAGGCTCTTAGGCCCATCCCGATCAGACTGGGGGTACGCGCGGTGCCACGAGGACGCACGGTCGCGATCGTTTCAGCCGTCGCCGTCGTGGCGGCGGCGGGGATAGGCGGCGGCGCCTACTACGTGCTGCACACCCGGGGATCCCCGCTGGAGACCGCGCAACGGTTCACCGCCGCATGGGCGCGCGGCGATCACGCGGCGATGAAGGCCGAGCTCGCCGCGCCCGCGCCCGGCTTCGACGCCGCCTACGCCCAGCTCACCGAGAACCTCGGCGTCACAAATGTCTCCATCTCCGGCCTGCGGGTGAGCGAGCCCGCCGACGGCAAGGCCACCGCCACCTACACCGCCACCGCGAAGCTCAAGGGCATCGGCGAGTGGACCTACCAGGGCCGGCTCGCGCTCACCGTCAAGGACCGGCACTGGAAGGTCGACTGGTCCCCGTCCGCCGTCCACCCCGCGCTCGACGGCGCCACCAAGCTGCGGATCAAGGTCACCTGGCCCCCAAGGGCGGCGATCACCGACGCGAACGGGCGGCGGATCGACGGCGGTGACGT
This sequence comes from Thermobispora bispora DSM 43833, assembly GCF_000092645.1. NCBI lineage: Bacteria > Bacillati > Actinomycetota > Actinomycetes > Streptosporangiales > Streptosporangiaceae > Thermobispora > Thermobispora bispora. The sequence goes on along the minus strand of NC_014165.1, from coordinate 1,999,706 downwards.
CGGCGGATCCGTTCAGCAGCTCGTCGGCTACCTCGACAAGGCGACCGCCAAGGACGTGAAGCGGCTCGGCCCGCCGTACCGGGTGCGCGACCTGGTGGGCCGGGCCGGGCTCCAGGCGACCTTCGAACGGCGGCTCGCGGGCACCCCCACCATCGAGATCCAGGCGGTCGGCTCCTCGACGGAGACCCTGCACCGGTTCGAAGGGACGCCCGGCGAGGAGCTGCGGACCACGCTCGACCTCCGCGTGCAACGGGCGGCGGCCGACGCGGTGCGGAACGTCGAGGAGCCGGCCGCGCTGGTCGCGGTCCGCCCCTCGACCGGGGAGATCCTCGCGGTCGCCAACAACCGCGGGGGGTTCAACCGGGCGCTGGAGGGCCGCTACCCGCCCGGGTCGACGTTCAAGGCGATCACCGCGGCCGGGCTGCTCGGCACGGGCCTCACCCCGTCCTCGCGGGTCACCTGCCCCAAGACGGTCATCGTCGGCGGCCTGCGGATCCGCAACTCCGATTACGAGTCGTTCGGCTCGGTCAGCCTCCGTGAGGCGTTCGCGCACTCGTGCAACACCACGTTCGCCCCGCTCGCCGCCTCCCGGCTCGGTGCGAAGAAGCTGCACGAGCTCGCCGGCTCGTTCGGGTTCAACCAGCCGCTGAACATCGGGGTGCCCGCGGTCTCCGGGAGCATGCCCAGGGCGGAGAGCGACGCCGAGCTCGCCGCCGAGTCGTTCGGGCAGGCGCGCATCACCGCGAGCCCGCTCGTGATGGCGTCGGTCGCCGCCGCCGTGGCCGATGGCACGTGGCGGCCGCCCACCCTGGTGCGGTCCCTGAAGCAGAAGGCGACCCCCAAGAAGCTGCCGGACGAGGTGGTCGCGCACTTGCGGGCGATGATGCGGGCCGTGGTCACCGAGGGCACCGCTCGCGGGGCCGGGCTCCCCTCCGGTACGGCGGGCAAGACCGGGTCGGCCGAGTTCGGCACCGGCCCCGAGCTCGGCATGCACGCCTGGTTCATCGGCTACCGGGGCGATCTCGCCTTCGCCGTGGTCGTCGAAGGCGGCGGCATGGGCGGCAAGGTCGCCGCCCCGATCGCCGCCAGGTTCCTCAAGGCCCTCGGCTAGGCCGCCCCCTCCCCGGCCCGCCGCCCGCCGGGCCGGGGCGTCCCCGGGCCGCACCACGGGCCGGCCGGCGGTCACCCCGAGAGCGCGGCGGCCTCGACGTGGAACGCCGTGATCAGCAGCGCGGCGAGCAATACCGCGATCAGCAGCCAGCTCACCGCGATGATCACGGTGGATCTGCGCGGGCCGCCGCGGACGGCCCACCAACGGCGCCGGCGCCGCCCGCGCGCCACGCGCTCGCTGAACGACTCGAGCCTGGCGGCGAACTCGGGGTCCTCGTCGGTGAGGTGCCGCTCGATCATCGCGAGGATTCGCTCGTCATCCTGCGACCAGGCCATGGCGCAACTCTCCCGAAGGCAACGTGGTGTGCCCTCTTTTTGCCCTGTGATCAAGATCATTAGCCCTGGTTTGCCCGGCCATTTCGATCATCGCCGCGCTTGCGATCTCATCGAAAGTTTGTTCTAATCGCATCATGCGCTGGGAGAACCTCCGCGTGTCGGATGATGGGGCGGGCGGCGACGCCATTCCGCTGCTGCCGCGCGGCGCCGTGGCCCAGACCTTCGACACACCGGGGTTCCGGGGCATCACGTTCTACGAGATCCACGCACGCTCGATCATCAACCGCGTCCCCGCCGGCAGCCGGGTCCCGTTCGAGTGGACCATCAACCCCTACCGCGGGTGCAGCCACGCCTGTGTTTACTGCTTCGCCCGGAAGACCCACGAGTACCTGGATCTGAACGCCGGGCCGGACTTCGACTCGAAGATCATCGTCAAGGTGAACGCGGCCGAGCTGCTCCGCAAGGAGCTCGCCGCGCCGTCCTGGAGCGGCGGGCACATCGCCATGGGCACCAACGTCGACTGCTATCAGCGGGCGGAGGGCCGCTACCGGCTGATGCGCGGCATCCTGACCGCGCTCCGCGACGCGGCGAACCCGTTCTCCATCCTGACCAAGGGCTCGCTCATCCTCCGCGACCTCGACCTGCTGACCCAGGCCGCCGAGGTGACTCGGGTGAGCGCGAACGTGTCGGTCGGGTTCACCGGCGACGACGACCTGTGGCGCGCGGTCGAGCCGGGAACGCCCAGCCCGCGCACCCGGCTGGAGGTGTGCGCCACGCTCAACGCGCACGGCATCCCGTCCGGCGTGCTGATGGCCCCGATCCTCCCGTACCTGACCGACTCACCGCGGCGGCTCCGGGAGACCGTCCGGCGGATCGCGGAGACCGGGGCCACCTCCGTGACGCCGCTCGTGCTGCACCTCAGGCCCGGCGCCCGCGAGTGGTTCATGACCTGGCTGTCCCGGGAGCACCCGGGGCTCGTCCCCCGCTACCGCGAGCTGTACGGCCGGGGCGCCTACGCCCCCAAGGCGTACCAGCAGCGGATCGTCCAGCGGGTGGCCGAGCTCGCCGAGGAGTACGGCATCGGCCGGTCCACCCCGCGCGCCGCCCGGCGCATCCCGCCGCCGCCACCGGGCCCGGCGGCCGTGCCCCGTGCGACCGAGCCGGAACAGCTCTCCCTGCTCTGAGCGCGGAGTGGCGCACCCGTCGGTTGGAGCGCCCGTGTGATCTCACGCGCGGCCGTGCCGCCGGAGCACGGCGGCGACCCGTCCGGCGCCGTGACCGGCGGCGGACGACCGCGTCCGGCGCTCCCGGTTCCGCGCTCCCCTGGCCTCAGGCACGGCCACCGCGCCTCGCTTCCCGGGAGACGTCGCCGCCGATCCGTCTCCGCCGGCGATACGGCCCGGGCACGCGGCGGCCCGGCCCGGAGCGGCGGCACCGCCGTACCGCGCGGCAGGCCGCCCGGCATGCCCGCGATCCAGGACAACCCGGACGCGGGATCCGCCGTCACACAGAGAGAAGATCCATCACCATCGGACGGGGGAACCGGGTGAGCGTGGCACGGCGGGCGACGTCGACGCTCCAGCGTGCCGTCAAGGCGCTCTGGCGGGCGCTCACCGCGCCGGGCGGGCGTCGTGCCCGCTCCGCGCCGCCGGCGGGCGGTGACCGGGTGCGCATCCTCCTGCTGCACGCCAACGGCATGGGCGGGACGATCCGCGCGGTCTTCCACCTCGCCGGATACCTCGCCCGGACCCGGGACGTCGAGATCGTGAGCGTGATCCGGGAAAGCGCGGAGCCCTTCTTCCCCGTGCCGCCCGGCGTGCGCATCCGCTACCTGGACGACCGGCTCGGCGGCCGCAACGGGCTGCTGTCCCGCCTGCCCAGCGCGCTGGTGCCGAAGGACGAGGCGGCCTACCACCGGTTCACGCTCCGCACCGATCTCGCCCTGGCCCGGTACGTCCGATCCGTACGGGACGGCATCCTCATCGGCACCCGCCCCGGCCTGAACCTGATCATGGCGCGGTTCGCGCGGCCGGAGGTCGTCACCGTCGCCCAGGAGCACGCGAACCTCGCCAGCCACCGGCCCTCGGTCCGCCGGCAGATCGGGCTCTGGTACGGCAGGCACGACGCGGTGGTCACCCTCACCGCGGCCGACCTGGGCACGTACACGCGCGGCTTCGAACGCTCCGGTAGACCTCGGCCGCGGGTGCTCACCCGGATCCCCAACGCCGCGACCCCGCTCGACGGCGGCCCCTCTCCCCTCACCGAGAAGACGGTGATCACCATCGGCCGGCTCGCCCACGCCAAGGGCCACGACATGCTGATCAAGGCGTGGGCGCACGTCGCGGCCCGGCACCCGGACTGGACCCTGCGCATCGTCGGCGACGGACCGCGCCGCAAACCGCTCCAGGAGTCGATCGCCGCGATGGGCCTCACCGGACGGGTGGTGCTCGCCGGGCGCATCCGCGACGTCGCCGCCGAGCTCGAGAAGGCCTCGATCTTCGTGCTCAGCTCCCGGCGCGAGGGCATGCCGCTCGTCATCCTGGAGGCCATGGGCAAAGGGGTGCCGGTGGTGAGCTTCGACTGCCCGACCGGGCCGGCCGAACTGATCACCCACGGCCACGACGGGCTCCTGGTCGAGATGGGAGACGTCCGCAGGCTGGCCGACGCGATCTGCACCCTCATCGAGGACGAGGAGCTGCGGCGCCGGATGGGGGCCCGGGCCGTGCGCACCGCGGCGGGCTACGACCTCGGCTCGATCGGGCGGCAGTGGGACCGCCTCCTCACCGGCCTCGCGGCGGCACGGCGGCCGGGCACGGCTCCTCGCGCGGCCGATGCGAGAGGTGCGCCGTTCCGGCCGGGGGCCGGTTGATCGGCCGCCCCGCGGCCGGAGCCGAGGCGGTGCGCTTCAGCCCGCCGGTCGTGGTGGCTTGGGACAAATATCCTGCCCAACCATGGATCGGCCGATCTACCTGCGGCGGAAGGCCGATTCCTAGCCTGTCCGGCATGGACGACGCAGCGCTATCACTCACCTCGGTGACCAAGAGCTTCGGCTCCGTGCGCGCGGTGGACGGCCTCACGCTCACCGTTCCCCGGGGCCAGACCGTCGCCCTGCTCGGGCCGAACGGGGCGGGCAAGTCGACCACCATCGCCGTGCTCCTCGGGCTCCTGCCCCCGGACAGCGGCGAGGTGACCCTGTTCGGCGGTCCCCCCGAGCATGCCGTACGGCTGGGCCGCGTCGGCGCCATGCCCCAGGTGGGCGGCCTGATCTCCCGGGTCACCGTGCGGGAGCTCCTGACCTTCGTGGCCGGCGCCTACCCCAGGCCACTCCCCCTCGACCACGTGCTCGCCCTCGCCCGCATCACCGAGCTCCGCGACCGCCGGGTGGACCGGCTCTCCGGCGGCCAGGCCCAGCGGGTGCGGTTCGCGATGGCCGTCATCGGCGATCCCGACCTGATCGTCCTCGACGAGCCCACCGCCGCGCTCGACGCCGGGGCGAGACGGCGGTTCTGGCACGGCATGCGGGACCTGGCGGACCAAGGCAAGACGATCCTGTTCTCCACCCACTACCTCGAGGAGGCCGACGAGCACGCCGACCGGATCGTCGTCATCGACCGGGGCCGGTTGGTGGCGGACGGCACCAGCGCCGAGATCAAGCGGATGGCCGCGCTGACCACGGTGCGGGTGACGGCGCGCGGCGACGTCGCCTGGCTCGGGACGCTCCCCGGGGTCCGCCACCTGGAGGTCCAGGGAGACCGCGTGCACCTGCACAGCAGTGACCCCGACGCCACCGTGGTGGCGCTCGCCCAGGCGGGAGCGGTGCGGGACATCGAGGTGACCCCCGCCGACCTGGAGGACGCGTTCATCGCGCTCACCGCGAAGGAGACGGTGTGATGATCGGCTACCTCAGGCTCGAGCTCATCCGGACCGCCCGGGACGGCGGCTATGTGATCTTCGGCGTCGCCATGCCGGTGATCATGTACCTGATCTTCACCGGCCTCGGTCTCGTCCCCGGTGACCGGCGGGACGCCGTCATCGCCGTCATGGTGAACATGGCCGCGTACGGCGCGCTGGGCAGCGCGTTCACCAACGCCAGCGGCCTCGCCGAAGACCGGGCGGCCGGGTGGCTGCGCCAGCTTCGCCTCACCCCGCTCCTCCCCCGCCAGGTGGTGGCGGGAAAGGTCGCCGCCGGCATGGCCGTCACGGTGCCCGCGATCGGGGCGGTGCTCCTCACCGGTGCCCTGGTCGACGACGTCAGCCTCGCCGCCGGGCGGTGGCTCGCCCTCGTGGCGCTGCTGTGGGCGGGGGCGGCCCCGTTCGCCCTGTTCGGGCTTGCGAACGGCTACCTGCTGTCCGGTCAGGCCACCGCGCTGGCCAACACCGCGATCATGCTGGGCTTGTCGATCATCGGGGGCCTCTGGGTGCCCGTCGGCACGTTCCCCGGCTGGCTCCGCGCGATCGCCGAGTGGACCCCGTCGTACGGTTACGCGTCCCTGGCCCGGCAGGCCGCCTTCGGCGAGCTCCCGGGGCTGCGCGAGCTCGCCGTGCTCCTCGCGTGGCTGGCGGTGTTCGGGCTCTTCGCCGGGTACGGCTACCGCCGGGCCGGGCGCACGGTCTGACGGATCTCGGCGGCGCCATGCCATCATCGCGGCTCATGGGGGCGAACCATTGGCTCGACCCGCTCCGCGAGGGCGAACGGGGACCGGACGCGAAGGGCATGTACATGTGGGCCGCCCTCAGCGCCGGCCCGGTGTGGGACATCGCGCACGGCCGCTCGCACCCCGTGTGGCTCGCCGTTCCGGCGGTGCTCGCCGCGGCGGCCGGCTACCTGGTCACCGTTCACCTCGCCTTCTCCGACCGCAGGCGGGCCCAGCTGCACGCGCTCCCCCTCCTCGCCGCCGTCGTGCTCCCCTCCGTGATCGGATTCCAGGGGAACTGGTTCTACCTGCAGGTGATGCTCGCCATCGCGGTGGGCACGGCGATCACGACGCGATGGTTGCCGATCGTCGGGCTCGTGCTGTGCGGTGTGACGTTCGCCGTCAGGTTCGCCACCGGGGGGACGGTCGGCGAGTCGCTGGTGCTGGTGTGGAGCGTCGCCACCGCGGCCCTCATCCCGGCGATGATCATCAGGCTCTGGGAGGCGATCCGGGAGCTGCAGCGCACCCGGGAGGAGCTCGCCGAGCTCGCGGTCGCCGAGGAGCGGCTCCGGTTCGCCCGCGACCTGCACGACCTGCTCGGGCACACGCTCTCCGTCATGGTGGTGAAGGCGGAGGCGGTACGGCGCCTGGCCCCGCGCGACGGCCAGGAGGCGGCACGGCAGGCCGCGGACATCGAGGAGATCGGCCGCAAGGCGCTCGCCGAGGTGCGCGCCGCCGTCACCGGATACCGGGGGAAGGGTTTCGCCGCCGAGCTCGCGTCCGCCCGGAAGGTGCTCGCCGACGCCGGCATCACCGCCGTGCTCCGCGTCGCGGAGGTACGGATCCCGCCGGAGGCCGGAGCGCTGCTCGGCTGGGCGGTACGGGAAGGCGTGACGAACGTGATCCGGCACAGCGGCGCGCGCCGCTGCGAGATCGAGCTGCGCACCGGGGACGAGGGCCTGGCGCTGGAGATCCGCGACGACGGCTCGGGGAACGGTGCGGCCGCCACCGCCGGAGCACCCACCGCCCGGCGGCGTGGCACGAGCGGCGGCGCCCCGGAACCCCGCCGCGGCCATGGACTGGTCGGCCTGCGCGAGCGGCTCGCCGCCGTGGGCGGCACGCTGGAGGCGGGCCCGCTCGCCGGCGGCGGGTTCCTGCTCCGCGTGACGGTGCCGTACGAGGGGGATGACCACCCGTGATCACCGTGCTGCTCGCCGAGGACCAGGGCATGATGCGGGGCGCGCTCGCCCTGCTCCTCGGGATGGAGGAGGACATCGAGGTCGTCGCCCAGGTCTCCTCCGGGGACGAGGTCGTGCCCGCCGCGCTCGCGGCCCGGCCCGACGTGGCGTTGCTCGACATCGAGATGCCCGGCCGGAGCGGGCTCGACGTCGCGGCCGAGCTGCGGGACCGTCTCCCGTCGTGCAGGGTGCTGATCCTCACGACCTTCGGGCGGCCCGGGTACCTGCGCCGGGCGATGGAGGCGGGCGCCCGCGGGTTCCTGGTCAAGGACGGCCCGGTGGAGGAGCTGGCCGGCGCGATCCGCCGGGTGCTCCGCGGTGAGCTGGTCGTGGACCCGGAGCTCGCGGCCGCCGCGCTCAGCGCCGGGCCGAACCCGCTCACCGAACGGGAACGCGAGGTGCTCGCCGCCGCGGCCGATGGCGCCACCGTCGCCGACATCGCGGCCCGGCTCCACCTGTCGGAGAGCACGGTCCGCAACTACCTGTCCTCGTCGATCGGCAAGACCGGTACCCGCAACCGGATAGAGGCGGCCCGGGTGGCCCGCCACAACGGCTGGCTGTGAACGGTCACTGGACGTCGAACTCGTTCCCCTCCGGGTCGGCCATGGTCACGTGGCGGAACCCGTGTTCCTCCACGACCCGGAGCACCCTGGCGCCGAGCCGCTCGAGCCGGGCCACCTCGGCGTCGAGCCGCTCCGGGCCGGCGTGCAGATCGATGTGGAGGCGGTTCTTGCCGGTCTTCGGCTCGGGAACCGCCTGGAAGAGGATCCGCCGTCCCAGCCCGATGCCGGTGTCCGGGTCGACCGGGTCGCCGGGGTGCCGCACCGCGCACAGCCGCCGCCACGCCCTGTGGTCGGGTGTCACCATGCCCTCGCCGATGACGCCCTCGCGGAGCAGCCGTTCGATCAGCGGCCGGCAGTCCTCCACCTCATAGCCAAGGGCCTCGGCCCAGAAGGCGGCCTGCCGGTGTGGATCGGCGCAGTCGACGACGAGCTTCCAGTGCAGGGCCATGCGACAAGACATTGCCGATCACCGGCCGGTGACACCGGGTGATCGCGGATTCCCGGGACGCCGGGGCGCGGGCCCGCCGGTGGGCGCCACCGGCGCGAAGGGCCGCCGGGGCCACCACGGTGCCCGGTGAGCGCATGGGACCGCGCCCGGCCGCACCGGGTCCCGGCACACCGCGGTCCGCACCGGGTCCCGCACGCCACGGTCCGCACCGGGTCCCCGCACCCGCGGTCCGCACTGAAGCCGGGCGCGCACCCGGCGTCGCCCAGGCCTCCGCCGGGAGTGCCGCGGCCACCCGGGCGCGGCCGGTCCGGATGCGGCAGCGCCCGCGCTCGGCGCCGGCGGTGACATTCTGGGCATCGGCGTGCCCCGGGTCAGGGCTCCTTCCGGGCGAAGAACCCCGCGGCATAGGTCACCGCGGCGAGGGCCCGCTGCCCCTCGGCGCTGGGGTGGAAGTAGTCCCACTTGCTCACGTGCTTCAGCGTGAACGGATAGGAGAAGACGGCGCCGCCGTCGTAACGGCACCGCGGGCCGTACGCCTGGCACGCCCGGCGGAGCTGCTCGTTGTACGCCATCACCCGCTCACGGACCTGGTCGCGCCGGATCCGGTCCTGCTTGGCGGTGGACGTCGGTTTGGCGAGCATCGACGGGCAGACCCTGCCGAGCGTCCAGAAGCCCCGGGCCCAGCGGTTGTCCTTGCCGATCCGCCACAGCCGCTTCAGGTCCGGGATGCTGGCGATGAACACCCGCGCCCCGGTGGGCTTGAGCACGCGCAGCGCCTCGTCGATCCGGCTCCGGTAGGTGGCGACCGGCGTCATCCGGTCCGGTGACGAGCGGCACGCGTCCTGGGCGCCGATGAGGATCGTGACGTAGTCCGCCCCCCGCTCGGCCGCCTTGCGCGCCTGCCGGGGCAGGTCGGCGCTGGTCGCGCCCGGCACCGCGAAGTTCAGGTTGTGCCCTCTCAGCCGCGGGGAGAGGCGGAGCAGCCGGGCGTAGTGGCTCTTCACCGACGCGTGGCCACCCGTGGACCAGGACCGTGAGGTGCACGGCACGAACCACCCGCAGGCGTTCACCCCCGCGCTGATCGAGTCACCGAGTGCGGCCATGACCGTGGGAACATCGGGCGCGGCCGCCGCCGGGGCGAGCAGCGACGGCGCCACCAGAACCGGCACGATCTTCGACAGCATCAGCACCTCCGGCTGCACCACGCTAGGGACCGCCGGGAGGTGCGCTCCAGCTCTTCCGCGCCGGACACCCCGTTCCCTGACCGAGTCGCTATCGGCGCTTGACACCGCGGCCCGGCGCCCTACCGGCGAGGGGGGCGTGCCGAACATGGACAGAGGCTGCGTAAAGTGATGCGGGTGAGCATCGCCCTGATCCGTCCCCTAGTGGTCCGCACGGTCGCGGTGACAGATCCCCGCGATCTCCTCGCTCACCTTCCCGGCACCGCACCGTACGCCTGGATCAGGCGCGGTGAGGGCCTCGTCGGCTGGGGAGTGGCGGCCCGCGCCGAGGTACCCCCCGGGCCGGGCCGGTTCGATTGGGCCCGGGAGTGGCTGGCGTCCCTGTTCGAGGGGGCGCGGATCGATGACCAGGTCGGCCTCCCCGGGTCGGGGCCGGTCGCGTTCGGCTCGTTCACCTTCGACCGGGACGTGCCCGGCTCGGTGCTGGTCGTGCCCCGGGTCGTGCTCGCCCGGCGGCAGGGCCAGGCCTGGCTGACCACCATCGGCGAGGCCGAGACGCTCCCCGTGGCCCCGGCGACCGAGCCCGGCCGGATCCGGTACGGCGACGGCACGCTGAGCGCGCCCGAGTGGCAGCACGTGGTGGCGCAGGCCGTCGCGAAGATCAAGGCCGGCGTGCTGGACAAGGTGGTCCTCGCCCGTGACCTCCGCGCCACGGCGGAGCGGGAGATCGACCCGCGGGCGCTGCTCGCCCGGCTCGCCGACCGGTACCCGGAGTGCTACACGTTCTCGGTCGACGGGCTGGTCGGGGCCACCCCCGAGCTGCTGGTCCGGCACATCGGCCGGTCGATCGAGTCGCTGGTGCTCGCCGGCACGGTCTCCCGCGGCACGGGGCCGGCCGAGGACGCCGCGCGCGCCGCCGAGCTGTACGCCTCGGCCAAGGACCGGGAGGAGCACGGCTACGCCGTGGCCTCGGTCCGGCAGGCCCTCGCCCCGCTCTGCGCCGAGCTGCACGTGCCGGACGAGCCCGACCTGCTCGTGCTGCCGAACGTGCAGCACCTCGCCACCCGGATCACCGGCCGGCTCTCCGACGGCGCCTCCGTGCTCGACGTGGTGGCGGCCATGCACCCCACGGCCGCGGTCGGCGGCACGCCCACGGACGCCGCCATCGAGGTGATCCGCGAGCTGGAGGGCATGGACCGGGGCAGGTACGCGGGCCCGGTCGGCTGGATCGACTCCCGGGGCGACGGCGAGTGGGGCATCGCGCTGCGCTGCGCGGAGGTCTCGGGGCGGGAGGCCCGGCTGTTCGCCGGGTGCGGCATCATGGGCGGCTCCGACCCGGCCGCCGAGCTCGCCGAGGCGCAGGCGAAGTTCCGGGTCATGCAGTACGCGCTGGAGGGCTGAGCCGGCGGGCGGTGCGGCGGCTCAGCCGGGCAGGTAGACCAGGCCGCCCTGGGCGGTCGTGGCCCGCCCGGCGGTCGCGGTGGCGAGCCACTCCTCGAACGACGGCAGCAGGTGCCGGGCCACCGCGACCTCGAAGGTCACCCGGGCGCCGTAGTCGACGCTCCTGAGCCGGTACGGCGAGGCGCGCAGGTCGTTCTCCAGGCGCCCGGCCTGGGCGTGATCGACGGTCACCGTGACGAGCGAGGCCGGGACCATCTCCACCGGCATGGCCCGGTCGAGCGCGGCCCCGACCGCCCCGCCGTACGCGCGGGCGAGCCCGCCGGCGCCGAGGAGGATGCCGCCGAAGTACCGGGTGACCACGGCGACGATGTCCGCGTAGCCGCGCCGGATGAGCATCTCGAGCATGGGCGTGCCCGCGGTCCCGCCCGGCTCGCCGTCATCGTCGGACCTGCGCGGCCCACCCGCGATCACGTAGGCGGAGCAGTTGTGGGTGGCGTCCGCGTGGCGCCGCTTGCGCTCGGCGATGAACGCCTGCGCCGCCTCCTCCGACTCGGCCGGGGCGAGCGCGCAGATGAACCTGGACCGTCGGATGACCGTCTCGTGTTCGACGACGTCCTTGATCGTCCGGTATGTCGCGGCCACGGGAGCAGATTATCCGGGCCGGTACCGCTCCCCATCCCCGGCGCCTACCGCACTCCGCCGGACCGGCCGGCTCCGTGCCGGGCTGCCTGAGGCGTTCTCTTGGCCGGTCGCCGGTGTGTGGGGCTGAGGCGAGAATGGAAGGGCCGGATCGCGTGCCACGACCCAGCGCCTTTACGTTGTAGATCAGGTATAGCGTCCGCCGTACGGCGAGACCGTGGGCGGGCACCCGGTGCGGCGAACCGGCCGAAGCCGGGTGCGGCGGACCGGCCGCCCGCAGGCGGCGAGCCTGACCGGGCGCGCCCGCCCGCCGCCAGAGGTGACGTGGCCGCGCCGCGCGGAACGAGCCGCTCGCGATTCAGGGTGAGCCGTGGCCGGGGCTCAGAACGGACATCGCTCGTCCCCCGCGAGCCGGTCCGCACCGATGACCGCCCGGCCCCGCCGAATGGGCGATTTTGAAAATCGTTTTCACTCATGCCAAGGTATGGGCCATATGTCCACACGAGCACCCGCTGATCGAGCGACACCGGTGGCGCCGGGGCTCCCGGCCCCGCCCGTCCGGCTCCCCGGAACCGGCGATCTCCCTGCCAGGCCGCGGGTACGGCACCGCCGTCGGGCGGCCGGCATCGCGGCCGCGGCACCGGGCCGGGGCGCGGCCGGGCCGTGCGGGACCCGCCTCGCCGGCGGGCCGGAGGAGATCGCCCGGATCCGCCCGGAGGTGGTGCGATGAGCGGGCCGGTGCCGTCCGCGCCGCGGCCGGCGCTCCCGGTGCGCGGCCACGTCCTCGCCGCCGTGGTGTGCGGCTGGCTGAGCGCGGCCGGGCTGTGCCTGTGCTACCTGGGCATCGGTGGCCTGATCGACGCTGTGACGGCGGGCGGCGCGATCGGGTGGCGCGGGCCCGGGCTCATGGGGGCCGGGATCGCCCTCGCCGTCGCCGGGGCGCTCGGCCGGGGACACGCGAGCGGGGCGGGCGAGGCCACCGCCGAGATCGCGGTGCGGGAGCGGATCCATGAGGCGATCCTCGCCCGCGGCCCGCTCGGCAGGTCCAGGCCGGCCCGTGGCCCGGTCACGGGATCGCTCGCCTCCCTCGCCACCGAGGGCGCCGCCAAGGTCGCGGCGTGGCGCGGCGGCTTCCTCGGCGAGCTCATCGCGGCGGTCACCACCCCGCTCGTCGTGGTGGCGGTCGTCGCGGTGGTCGCCGACCCGGCCGCGGCGGCCGCGCTGCTCGCGGTGGTGGCCGCGGTGCCGCTGGTGATCGGCGGGTTTCAGCGGCTGTTCCGCACCTCCACGGCCGGCTACCAGGCCCAGTCCCGGCGGCTGGCGGCGCAGTTCCTCGAGTCCATCCAAGGGCTCCGGCTCCTCACCCTGCTCGGCGCGGCCGGGCGGCGGTCCCGGCTGCTCGCGGAGGAGAGCGAGCGGCACCGGCGGGCCACGATGCGCCTGCTCGCGGGCAACCAGGTCGTGCTGCTCGTCACCGACGTGGCCTTCTACGGGGCGCTGATCGGGGCGGGTACCGCGGTCGCGCTGGTACGGCACGCCGCGGGCGCGATCTCCCTGGGCACCGCGATCGCGCTCGTGCTGATCTCGCTGCTGCTGACCGAGCCGATCGGCGTCGTGGGCCGGTTCTTCTACATCGCCATGGCGGGCCGGGCGGCGGAACGCCAGGTGGTCCACGCCATCGCCGGCGCGGGTGAGCGCCGTGCCGTACCGCCGCCGGAGGCGGGCGACGGCGAGGCCGCGGTGGAGCTGGCAGGGGTCGTCGCCGGGTACGGTGACGGCCCGGCCGTGCTCGACGGGGTCGATCTGCGGGTCGGGCACGGGGAGATGGTGGCGCTGGTCGGCCCGTCGGGGGTGGGCAAGTCAACGCTGCTGTCGGTGCTCGCCGGGGAGCTCGCGCCCCGGGCGGGGACGGTCCGGCTCTCCGCGCCCGGCGGCGGGCCGGCGCGGGCCGTGCTCGTCCCGCAGCGCGCCTGGCTCTTCACCGGCACCGTGGCGGGCAACCTGCGGCTCGCCGACCCGGACGCCGACGAGGAGCGGATGTGGTGGGCGCTGCGGCAGGCGCACCTGGCCGAGGAGGTGGAGGCGATGCCGGGCGGGCTCGACGCGCGCGTCGGCGAGGAGGGGCTCACGCTCTCCGGCGGGCAGGCGCAGCGGCTGGCGCTCGCCCGCGCGCTGCTCACCGACGCCGACGTGCTGCTGCTCGACGAGCCGACCGGCCACATCGACGGCCGTTCCGAGCGGCTCATCATCGACACGCTGCGGCGGCTGCGCGGCACGCGGACCATCCTCGTGGCCACGCACTCCGCGGCGGTGATGGAGGTCGCCGACCGGGTGGTCGAGCTCGCCGCGGCACGGGAGGTGGCGCGATGATCCGCCGGCTCGCCGCGTTCGCCCGGCCGTTCGCGGTCCCGCTCGCCGCCTCCACCGCGCTGCGCGTCGTCCACCTCGGCCTGGGGATCGGCCTGCTCGCGTTCGCCGTGCACGCGGTCGCGCAGGCCCGCGGCGGGAACGCGCCGGACGCCGCGGCCGTCCTCGGGCTCATCCTGCTGCTCGCCACGGCGAAGGGCGCGGCGCGCTACGGCGAGCAGTACCTCGGGCACTGGGTGGCCTTCACCGTGCTGGCCCGGCTGCGGACCGTCTTCTTCGACGCAATCGCCCGGCAGCCGCCGGGCGTGCTCCACCGGCACCGCTCCGGCGACCTCACCGCCCGGGCCACCCAGGACGTCAACCGGATCGAGGTGTTCTACGCGCACACGGTCGCCCCGGCGATCGCCGCCGCGGTGGTCTCCCTCGGCGCGGCCGGGTACCTGGCGGTGGCCGCCCATCCGGCGCTCGCGGCGATCCTGCTCGCCGGGGCCGCCCTCTCCGGCCTCGCCGTACCGGCGCTGTGGCGCGGGCGGCTCCGGGAGGTGGCGGGGCGGCGGCAGCACGTCCGCGGGCAGATCGCCGCGCACATCACCGACACCATCGGCGGGCTGCGGGAGCTGATCCAGCTGCGCGCCCTCGACCGCCGGCGGCGGCGCCTCGGCGAGCTCGACGCCGAGGCGGGCTCGTGCACCCGCACGCTGGCCGCGCGCACCGCGGCCCGCCGCGCGGCCAACCTGGCCGTGCTCGCGCTGACCGCCTGCGCCGTGGCGCTCGCCGGGGCGCACCTGTGGCGGGACAGGCGGATCGACCAGCAGGCCTGGTGGGTCGCGATCGCGATCGCCGTCGCCCTGGAGCCCGCGCTCACCGCGGTGGAGGCGTTCGCGAGCGAGTTCGGCACCACGTTGGCGGCCGCGCGGCGGTTCTTCGCCATCGTCGACGCCGCGCCCGCACCGGAGCCGGAGCACCCGTGCCCGGCCGCCCCGCCGCGGAACCCGGCGGGCGCGGAGGTGCGGCTGCGCGGGGTCCGCTTCGCGTACCCGGGCCCGGGCGGCCATGCCGTGCCGGTGCTCGACGGCATCGACCTCGACCTCCCCGCGGGTTCCACGACGGCGATCCTCGGGGCGACCGGCAGCGGCAAGTCCACGCTGGGCTACCTGCTCGCCCGCTGCCTCTCCCCCACGGCCGGCACGATCACCGTGGACGGCGCCGACCTGCGCGACCTGCCCGAGGACGAGCTGCGGCGCCGGGTGGCGCTCGTCGACCAGCGGCCGTTCTTCTTCTCGGGCACCATCGCCGAGAACCTCCGGCTCGCCCGGCCCGACGCGGGCGAGGCCGAGCTGTGGCACGTCATCGACGCCGTCGAGCTCGGCGACACCGTCCGGGCGCTCCCCGACGGGCTGCACACCCGCCTCACCGAGCGCGGCGCCAACCTGTCCGGCGGCCAGCTGCAGCGCCTCGCCCTCGCCCAGGCGCTGCTGCGGCGCCCCGCCCTGCTGATCTGCGACGAGGTCACCGGCCAGCTCGACGCCGCGACGGAGGCCCGCCTCCTCGACCGGCTCCGCCCGGAGCTGGCCGGTTGCACCACCGTCTGGATCACCCACCGCCCGGCGACCCTCCACCTCGCCGACCAGGTCGTGGTCCTCGAGGACGGCCGCGTCACCGAGACCCGGAGCGGCAGGGCCGGGGCGGCCCGGCCCACCGGAGGGTGATCCGTACGGCACGCTAGGCCGCCCCCAGGCGCACGGCATGCCTGGGCGCCGACCTGGGCTCCGGCGCGCGGACCTCACGAGGAGGACACGTCCCGCACGGGCCTCACGAGGAGGGCAAGCCCAGCGGTGGCGGCGGCCTCGCCCCGGGCTCGGATGCGCGGGCCGCACCCTTGTCCGGCCGGCGGGTCCGGGGCGGGAGGGCGCGGCCACGGCTCGGCTCGTCCAGTGGTGCGGAGGGCTCGCGCGGTACCCCGGAGCGGAGACCGGACGGGCCCGGCCGCGCCCCGTGGGCGGCCGGGCCCGTGATCGGCCATGCGGTTGTTGGGTCTTTGTTGTGTGGGGTGAGGAGCGGTAGGCCAGGTGATCACCCGGCCCGCTCCTTTACGTCGTAGATTCCTGAGGCGCCCGCGCCAGCTCATGGGCGAGCTCCTCCAGCTCCGCTCCCCCGGCCATCAGCGAGGTGAGCTCCTCCTTGCTGATGTCGGACTTGGTGTACTCCCCGAGGCTCGCGCCGCGGTTGAGGACGAGGAAGCGGTCGCCGATCGGATAGGCGTGGTGCGGGTTGTGGGTGATGAACACCACGCCCAGCCCGCGGTCCCGCGCCTGGGCGATGTACCGGAGCACCACGCCCGCCTGCTTCACCCCGAGCGCGGAGGTCGGCTCGTCGAGGATGAGCACCCGGGCGCCGAAGTAGACCGCGCGGGCGATCGCGACCGACTGGCGCTCCCCGCCGGAGAGCGTGCCGACCGGCTGGTCCACGTCCCGGATGTCGATGCCCATCCGGCGCAGCTCCTCGCGGGCGACCCGCTTGGCCATGGCCACGTCGAACTTGCGGAACTTCGTCACCGGCTCCGAGCCGAGGAAGAAGTTCCGCCACACCGACATCAGCGGGATCATCGCGAGGTCCTGGTAGACGGTCGCGATGCCCCGGTCGAGCGCGTCCCGCGGCCCGGAGAACGCAACCGGCTCGCCGTCCACCAGGTACTCCCCCGAGTCCGGGCGGTGGACGCCGGAAAGGATCTTGATGAGCGTGGACTTGCCGGCGCCGTTGTCGCCGAGCACGCAGGTGACCTCGCCGGCGTTCACCCGCATCGACACGTCGCGCAGCGCGATCACGCTGCCGAAGATCTTGCCGACCTTCCGGGTCTCCAGCAGGGACGTCACCGCCGCGCCTCCTCCGCGTACTTCCGCACCAGGCTGTTGGTGAGCGTGGCGAGCAGCAGCATCGCGCCGAGGAAGAACTTGAACCAGTCGGCGTCCCAGCCGGCGAAGACGATGCCCTTGTCCGCCATGCCGAAGATGAGCGCGCCGATCGCCGCCCCCACGGGCGAGCCGTACCCACCGGTCAGCAGGCAGCCGCCGATCACGGCCGCGACGATGTAGATGAACTCCTGGCCGATGCCGGCGTTCGCCTGCACCGAGGCGAACCGGAGCGCGAGGATCGAGCCGACCAGCCACGCCGCCCCCGCGGTCGTCATGAACAGGGCGATCTTCACCCGCGCCGCGGGCACCCCGACCGCCCGGGCGGCGCGCTCGTCGCCGCCCACCGCGAACACCCAGTTGCCGGGCCTGGTCCGGGTCAGCACGTAGGTGGCGATGGCGGTGACCGCGAGCCACCACAGGATCGCGATCCGGAAGTCGGTGCCGCCGATGGTCACCGAGCCGGCGAACACCGCGTGCGCGCTCTCGTACCCGGACGCGTCCCGCAGGCCGCCCACCTGGACGGTGCCGGTGAGCGCCTTGGTCACGCCGAGGTTCAGGCCCTGCAGCATCAGGAACGTGCCGAGGGTGACGATGAAGCTCGGCAGCTTGGTGCGCACCACCAGCAGGCCGTTGAGGAACCCGATGAGCAGGGCGACGGCCAGGCTGGCCAGCATGGCGGCCCAGACGTTCCAGCCCGCCTGGGTGGCGAGGGTGACCACGATCAGGCCGCAGGTGCCGGTGAGCACGCCGGCCGACAGGTCGAACTCGCCCCCGATCATCAGCAGGGAGATCGCCACGGCCATGATGCCGAGGGTCGACGCGGGATCGAGCCAGTTCGCCACGCCGTCGGCCGACCGGAACACCGGCGACTGAGCGGCGAAGAAGCCGAACACCGCGATCGCGCCCACGACCGACCCCAGCTCCGGCCGGATGACCATGCGGCGCAGCCAGCCGGTGTGCCAGATCCGTTCGTCACGTGCGACGGCCGTCATCCAAACCCTCCGTTGGCCACAGACCCTCCGCCGGCCACGCGCGTCACCGGGTGCCGCCGCTCGCGAGCTGAGCCACCTGGGCGGCGTTCTCCTTGGTCACGAAGCCCGGGCCGGTGTGGACCGGCAGCCCGCCGCCGACCGTGTTGAGGTTCTGCTTGTAGAGGTAGAGGAAGGTGATCGGCAGCCAGCCCTGCAGGTACTGCTGCTGGTCCACGGCGAAGAGGATCTCGCCGTTCTGGATCGCGCTCACCACGTCGCCGGACAGGTCGAAGGTGGCGAGCGTCACCGAGGAGCCGAGCTCCTTGATCGCGTCCCGGGCGGCGATGGCCACGGCCGGGTTCAGGGTCAGCACCCCGTTGAACGACGAGTCGCTCTGCAGCTTCGCCTTGATCTTCGAGGTGACGCCGGCGAGGTCGTTCACGTCGACCTGGAGCCGCTCCACGGTGCCGCCGAGCGTCTGGGTGGCGCCGTTGCAGCGCTGGTCGAGCCCGATGTTGCCGGCCTCGTGGATCACGCAGATCAGCTTGGTGACGCCGGCCTCCTTGAGCTTCTCACCCGCGCCCTGGCCGGCAACCTCCTCCGACTGGCCGACGTGCGTGATCGCGCCGTACTCCTTGGACTTGTCCGCCCCCGAGTTGATCGTGATGACCGGAATGTTCGCCGCGACGGCCTTGGCGATCGACTCCTTGAGCGCCTCGGGGTTGGCCATCGAGACCACAAGGCCGTCCACCTTCTCGCTCACCGCCTGGTCGATGAGCTGGGACTGCTTCGCCGGGTCGCCGTCGCTCTGGTAGTTGACGGTCACGCCGTACTGCTTGGCGGCGGCCTCGGCGCCGTTCTTCACCACATCCCAGAAGGCGTCACCGGCGGAACCATGGGTGATCACCGCGAACTTGGCGGCGGGCGCCTGGGCGCCTTCGCTCTGCGCCGCCGCACCCTGCTGATCACCGTTGCCACTGGAACAGCCGGTCAGCGCGCCGAGCAGGACGGCGGCGACCACGATGATCTTCCGCTTCATCACTTCCTCCTCACGTCGGCTCCTGCCCCCCCGTGAGATCGCTGGTGCTTGTTTTTAACCGCTATGTGAAATCAATGTCAATACTTTGTCCTGACAATATGACTTTCTCATTGCCGATGATTGTCCGGACATCTTGACGTCGGTTAGGATCAAGTCGTCGAGGAGGACGAGCACGATGGGGCACTTGGAGATCGAACTCGACCGGTCGAGCCCGGTCCCCCTCTATTTCCAGGTCGCCGAGCAGATCTCGGAGGCGATCAGACGGGGCGACCTTGCCCCTGGCTCACGGCTCGACAACGAGATCCTCCTCGCCGACCGGCTCGGGCTCTCCCGGCCCACGGTCCGCCAGGCGATCCAGTACCTCGTCGACAAGGGCCTGCTCGTCCGCAAGCGCGGGGTCGGCACCCAGGTGGTGCACGGGCAGGTCAAGCGGTCGGTGGAGCTCACCAGCCTCTACGACGACCTCCGCCGCGCCGGCCAGAAGCCGTCCACCCGGGTGCTGTCGTTCGAGCGGGTGAGCGCCGACGAGGCGATGGCGGAGACCCTCGGCCTCGAGCCCGGGACCGAGCTCGTCCACATCCAGCGGCTGCGCTACGCCTCGGGGGAGCCGCTCGCCATCCTGCGGAACTGGCTGCCCGCCGGGCCGGCCCAGCTCACCGCGGAGGCCCTGGAGGAGCACGGCCTCTACGAGCTGCTCCGGGCGGCCGGGATCAGGTTGCGGGTGGCGAACCAGCGGATCGGGGCGAAGGCGGCGAGCGCCGCCGAGGCGCGCCTGCTCGGCGAGCGCCGGGGCGCCCCGCTGCTCACCATGGTCCGCACCGCGTACGACGACCAGGGCAAGGCGGTCGAGCACGGCTCGCACGTCTACCGCGCCTCGCACTACTCCCTGGAGGTCACGCTCATCGAGCGCTGAGGCGCCGCCGGCGCGGGCGCGGCCGCCCTGGCCAGCCGGCGCTTCACCACGACCGTGGTGATCAGCCCGGCGGCCACCGCGAGGGCCAGACCGGCCCAGGAGAACCCCTTCAGCCACCGGTCGGCCACCACGCCGAGGTAGTAGATCGCGGCCGTGGTGCCGCCCGCCCACACGATCCCGCCGCTCACGTTCGCCACCAGGAACCGCCAGTACGGCAGGCGCAGCGCGCCGGCCAGCGGGCCGACGAGGATGCGCAGCAGCGCCACGAACCGCCCGAAGAAGACCGCCCACACCCCGTACCGGTGGAAGAGGCGCTCGGCCTTGGCGATCTGCTCGGGGCCGAAATGGCGCGGGAAGCGCCGCCCGAGCCGGTCGAAGAGCGGCGCCCCGCCCTTGTACCCGATGAAGTAGCCGATCGAGTCCCCCACGATCGCGCCGGCGCTCGCGTACACCCCGACGAGGACCGGGCTCACCACCCCCTGGGACGAGAGCAGGGCCGCGCTCACCAGCATGATCTCGCCCGGGAGCGGGATGCCGAGGCTCTCCAGGGCGATGATCACGCCCACGAGCACGTACACCCAGGTCGCGGGGATGGCCTGCAGCCACTCGTCGACGTGCATCCGTTCCTCCTCGACGGCCGGCGGACCCCGCCCATTCTGCCGTGCCGCCCGCGCTGTGCCATCCCACAGGCGGACGGGTTCCGGCGCGCCCGGGATCCGACCGGAGGAGCACCCGTCCTCCACCGGGGGCGGCAACGCCTCCCGGGCGCTATCCCCGGATCGCCGCGCGCACCGCGTCGCGCATCGCCGCGTGGATCGCCGCGTTCCGCTCGCGGTCGGTGCGCACCTCGACGAGCCGCAGCCCGTCCCCCTTGATCGCCCGCGGCAGCTCGCCGATGTCGCCGACGAGCGTGTACGGCAGGCCGTGGGCGGCCGCGACATGGCCGAGGTCGACGCCGTGCGGGGTGCCGAACACCCGCTCGAACGGGGCCCGGAGCGCCGCCTGGGGCAGCAGCGAGAAGATGCCGCCCCCGTCGTTGTTCACCACCACCAGGCACAGGTCGGGGCGGGGCTCCTGCGGGCCGATCACCAGGCCGTTCTGGTCGTGCAGCAGGGAGAGGTCCCCGAGCAGCGCGTAGCAGGGGCCGTTGTGCGCGAGCGCCGCGCCGATCGCCGTGGAGACCAGGCCGTCGATGCCCGACGCGCCCCGGCCGGCCATCACCCGCACGCCGCGCCGCGGCCGCATGGTCTGGTCGAGGTCCCGGATCGGCATGGACGAGCCGCAGAACAGCAGCGAGCCGTTGGGCAGCAGGTCCACCAGGTCCCGGGCGAGGCGGGGCTCGCTCAGGCCGGTGGAGTCGAGCACCTCGTCGAGCGCCTGCCGCGCCAGCCGCTCGGCGTTCCGCCACGAGCGCAGCCAGTCGTCCCCGCCGGACGCGATCGGGATCTCCACGGCCTCGACCACCTGCGTGGCCGACCGGGTCGGGTCCGGCCACCGGGTGAGGTCGCCGGTCACCACGATGTGCTCCCCCGCGGTCCGCAGCCACGACAGCAGGGGGCGGGAGAGCCCGGGGCGGCCGAGGGTGACCACCACGTCGGGCCGGTGCGCCTCGGCGAAGGCGGGATCCCCCAGGAGGAAGTGGTAGGTGGAGATCGCCGTGTCGCCGTACCGCCCGTTGCCGTTGGGCTCGGAGAGCACCGGCCACCCGGCCATCCCGGCCGCGGCCACGTAGCGCCGGACGTTGGTCGCGCCGTCGCCGATGACGAGCACGCCCCGGCGGACCGGCGGGAGGTGGAGGGCCGGCGCGGGCGGGGCGACCCGGGTCCGCACCCAGGCGCCGGTGGCGTCCCCGCCGAGCGGCTCGCACCAGTTCGTGTCCCCGTCGGGGATGAGCGGCTCCCGGAAGGCGAGGTTGAGGTGGACCGGGCCGGGGTCGGACGGCCCGAGCGCCCGGTGGTAGGCGCGGGCGACGAGCGACCGCCAGTAGGCGACCTGGCCGGGCCGCTCCTCGGGCACGCCGACCTCGGCGAACCACCGCACCGCGGAGCCGTACAGCTTGATCTGGTCGATCGTCTGGTTCGCCCCGGTGCCGCGCAGCTCGGGCGGCCGGTCGGCGGTGAGCACGAGCAGGGGCACGCCGGCCTCGGACGCCTCGATGACGGCCGGGTGGAGGTTGGCCGCGGCCGTGCCCGAGGTGCAGATGACGGCGACCGGCCGCTCGGAGCGCTTGGCCAGCCCCAGGGCGAGGAAGGAGGCCGAGCGCTCGTCGATGCGGACGTGCAGCCTGAGGCGCGGCTCGTTGTGCACCGCGAGGGCGAGCGGCGCCGAGCGGGAGCCGGGGGCGAGCACCACGTCGGTCATCCCGCAGCGGACCAGCTCGTCGACGAGCACGGTCGCGAGCGCGGTCGCCGGGTTCACGGCCGCTCCCCGGGGGAGTGCCGGGCGGCGGTCAGGGTCCCGAGCACGGGATTCCTCCTCCGTGCGGCGTCTGCTGGGGGTCGGAGCGGATCAGGGGATCACGGGCGGCGGGGGAACTTGGAGAAGTCCGGGGCGCGCTTCTCCTTGAACGCGTCCCGGCCCTCCTGCGCCTCCTCGCTCATGTAGTACAGGAGCGTGGCGTCACCGGCGAACTGCTGCATCCCGGCGGCGCCGTCGGTGACCGCGTTGAGCGCGCCCTTGAGCATCCGCAGCGCGAGCGGCGACTTCTGCAGCAGCTCGCGCGCCCACCGGACGGTCTCCTCCTCCAGCTTCTCCAGCGGGACCACCGCGTTGACCAGGCCCCACTCCAGGGCGGTCTTGGCGTCGTACTGGCGGCACAGGTACCAGATCTCCCGGGCCCGCTTGAGCCCGACGGTCGCGGCGAGCAGCCAGGAGCCGTACCCGCCGTCGAACGAGCCCACCTTGGGGCCGGTCTGCCCGAAGATCGCGTTGTCGGCCGCGATGGTCAGGTCGCAGCAGACCTGGAGCACGTTGCCGCCGCCGATCGCGTAACCGGCGACCATCGCGATGACCGGCTTGGGGCAGCGGCGGATCTGCACCTGCAGGTCCAGCACGTTCAGGCGGCCGATGCCGTGGGTCTTGTCGTCGACGTACCCGTCGTCGCCGCGGATCTTCTGGTCGCCGCCGGAGCAGAAGGCCTTGTCCCCCGCCCCGGTGAGGATGATCACACCGATCGAGGTGTCCTCCTGGGCGATCCGGAAGGCCTGGCTGAGCTCGAAGAGCGTCGTGGGGCGGAACGCATTATGCCGCTCGGGGCGGTTGATCGTGATCTTCGCGATGCCCTCGGCGGTCTCGTAGATGATGTCCTCGTACTCACCAGACCGCTTCCAGTCGACCGCACTCGACACACGCGCTCCTTTTCCACTCACTCGCCGACGGGACATCGGCGGCACCATACCCGGACTAACCTTACGACCGTGCTCGACCGTCCCGGACATCGCCCGGTGGGACACCGCCCGGTGCACGCCCTGCTCCTCCCACCGGGACCGGCCCTGCTCGAGGCGGTACGGCGGGCCCTGGACGGCGGCCCGGCGGTGCTGCCGCTCTCCCCCGACCTCCCCCGGCCGGCGCTGGACGCCGCGCTCGCCGCGCTGCGCCCCACCCACCTGGTCACGCCCGACGGGGTACGGCGCCTGCCCGGCGGTGTGCCGTCCGACGCGGCGGTGATCATCGCCACATCAGGGTCCACCGGGACCCCGAAGGGCGTCGAGCTGCCCGCCGGGGCGCTCACCGCCTCGGCGCGCGCGTCGCTCCGCCGGATCGGGGCGCGCCCGGGCGAGCGCTGGCTGTGCTGCCTCCCGACCTCGCACATCTCGGGCATGCAGGTGCTGGTCCGGTCCCTGCTGAGCGGCACCGACCCGGTGATCCACCCGCGGTTCTCCCCGGAGGAGGCCGCCGCGAGCGGGGCCGAGCACGTGTCGCTGGTCCCGACCCAGCTCCGGCGCATGATCGACGCGGGCGTCGATCTGGGGCGCTTCCGCACCATCCTCCTCGGCGGCGCGGCCGCCCTGCCCGGGCTCCTGGACGAGGCCCGCCGGGCCGGGGCGCGGGTGGTGGTCACCTACGGGATGAGCGAGACCGCCGGCGGGTGCGTGTACGACGGCCTCCCCCTCGACGGCGTCGAGGTGAAGGCCGGCGGCGACGGGCGGATCCGGATCCGCGGCCCGGTGCTCTTCACCGGCTACCGCCTGCGCGAGGAGCGGCCCTTCGAGGACGGCTGGTTCGTCACCTCGGACCTCGGGGTGATCGAGGACGGCCGCCTGACCGTGCTCGGCCGGGCCGACGATGTGATCATCACCGGTGGGGAGAAGGTCGTCGCCTCGGCGGTCGCGCGGGTGCTCGCGGAGCATCCCGGCGTCCGGGACGTCGCGGTGGTCGGCCGGCCCGACCCCGAGTGGGGGGAGGTCGTGGTCGCCGTCGTGGCCGGCGAGGTCACCCGCGACGGCCTGCGCGCCTTCGCCAAGGAGCGGCTCCCCGCCTACGCCGCCCCGAAGGTGGTGGAGGTGGTGCCGGAGATCCCGCTGCTGCCCAACGGGAAGCCGGATCTGGTCGCGTTGCGGAACGGCTCGGGCGCGTTCCCAGGAAACGGAGGAGGGTCCGCATGAATCAGACCCGGAAGAGGCTCGTCTCCGCGGGCGTCGTGGCCGCCGTCGTCGTGGGGGGAGTCTCCGTGACGGTGGCCGCCGCGGCGAACCGGCTCCAGGGGGAGGACGCCCGCCGGGTGGAGGTCCACATCCCGCGCGAGGTCGAGGACGACGTGCCGGCCGCGTCCCCCGGCGACCGCGGCGTCAAGCCGCCCACCGCGCCGCCGAGCGATTTCGTCGCGGACCTCTCCGAGGTGGAGCGGTGGGTGGATGAGCTGACCTCCGGCCTGGAGACGGACCGCGGGGGCGCGGATCGCCCGCGGACCGAGGACCCCCGGGTGACCATCACCATCGCCCCCCGCGAGTGACCAGCGCCGCCCAGCAGAACGGGCAGAGGGAACAAACTGGACGTGAGGGCGTTATTGATAGCGGTGCGCGCCGCCGGAGCAACGCACCCCTGAACGATCCGCACGTCACTGACTCCGCCTTGGAGGAGGTTCCCCATGCCCCGCACCGCCATGGCGGCTTCGCCCGAGCGCCAGGCGACCCCGACGCCCCTCGACGAACTGCTGGAGCGGGGGCGTGCGCAGGGCCGGCTTTCCCTGTCGGAGCTGCGTGCGGCCTTCGCCAAGGCGGGGGTGAGCCCTGCCGAGGGGCGCTCGATCCTGCACGAGCTCGCCGAAGCCGGGGTGCAGCTCGCCGAGGACGCGGCCGCGGGCGGTGAGGCGGGTCCCGAGCACGTGGCGGACCTCACGGCGGCCGGCCGTACCGGCCGCGCCGGTGCGGAGCGGAAGCGCGCCGGCCGGTCCGGCGGGCGGGCCGCCTCGCGCACGAAGGCCACGGCGGGGAGCCGGAGGCGCCGCAAGGACGCCGAGGAGGCCGCCGCGGCGGGTGCGGCCGAGGTGGCCGAGCCGGACCTCGACGACCTCGCGCCGGAGGACCTCGACATCCGGGACGCCGAGATCACGGACGCCGACCTCGCCGACGGCGGGACCGCGGACCTCGACGACACCTCGTCGGTGCTCGGCGACTCGGTGCACACGTACCTGAAGTCGATCGGCCGCCGGACCCTGCTCACCGCCGCCCAGGAGGTGGAGCTCGCCAAGCGCATCGAGGCCGGGCTGTACGCGGAGTACAAGCTCAAGCAGGCGCTGGAGAGCGGTGAGAAGCTCCCGCCGGGCTTCCGCGAGGACCTGGAGTGGGTCATCGAGGACGGCAAGCGGGCCAAGGATCACATGCTCGAGGCGAACCTCCGGCTGGTCGTGTCGGTGGCCAAGAAGTACACCGACCGCGGCATGTCCCTGCTCGACGTCGTGCAGGAGGGCAACCTCGGCCTGATCCGCGCGGTGGAGAAGTTCGACTACACCAAGGGGTACAAGTTCTCCACCTACGCCATGTGGTGGATCCGCCAGGCCATCCAGCGCGGCTTCGCCGACTCGGCCCGCACGATCCGGCTGCCCGTGCACGTGCTGGAGATGCTCTCCAAGCTGTCGCGGGTAGAGCGGGACATGCACCAGCGGCTCGGCCGGGAGCCCACCCCCGAGGAGCTGGCCGTCGAGCTGGACAAGACGCCGGACCAGATCGAGGAGCTGCTCCGGACGAGCCGGCAGCCGATCAGCCTCGACTCCACGATCGGCGAGGACGGGGAGACCTGCATCGGCGACCTGATCGAGGACGTGGACTCGCTCGAGGCGTCCGAGATCGTCGACCGGCAGCTCCTCGCGGAGCAGCTCAAGGGGATGCTCGACAACCTGTCCCCGCGCGAGGCGAAGATCATGAGCCTGCGCTTCGGGCTGGTGGACGGCAAGCCGCACACCCTCGACGAGATCGGCAAGCGGCTCGGGCTGACCCGGGAGCGGATCCGCCAGCTCGAGAAGGAGTCGCTCTCCAAGCTCCGCCACCCCAGCAACGCCCGGCCGCTCATGGACTGGGCCTGCTGAGCCGCGGCCGCGCGCCGTGGCGCGGCGACCCTGCGTTCCTTGGGCGAGCGAGCTGCGCGGCCTAGAGCCGGCCATCGCGAGATCGCCTGATCCGGCCCGCGCCCACCGGCGCGGGCCGTCGCCGTCTCCGGGGCCGCGCGTCCGCCACCCGGCCCGGGCGTACGGCGGCGCGTGCGCCCGCCGGGCCCGCGGCCGGAGGACCGGCCCCTAGCGGGCGCTGGGGACGTGGCGCGGCACCCGCGGGATGCCGTTGAGCCGGTGCGCCTCCCGCAGCGTGCGCAGGCGGTGCACCTCGGCCGCCCAGAACGCCCCCTCCGGGGTGGACTTCGCCTTCCGCCGGGCGATCCGGCTGTCGTACGCCTTCACCCCGGCCGCGGCGCGCTGCGCGGCCTCCGCGGCGCGCAGGGCGTCGGCGAGGGCGCGATCGTACTCGAGCGCGGCCTCTCGCACCTGCTCCAGGGGCGCGCCGGAGGTGCGCAGGTCCACCAGGCGCCGCTCGGCCTCCACCGCCTTCCGGAGCAGATCCGGGACGTTCTTCGCGATCTCCCGGTCGGCGTGGTACCGCACCTCGGCCTCGCGGCTCACCCGTGGCCGGAAATACGCCATCTCAGCCCTCCAGTTCCGGCAACCGTCGCCATAAGCGTACGCGCTGCCCGGAGGACGGCGTGACGAGGGCGGTGGGGAGCACCGGCGCACGGCCGACGCCTTTACAAAGTAAGGTACCGTGTGGCAGGGTGGCGGCATGCCCGCCAAGCGACCCCCCGTGCCACTGTCCCGCGAACGGATCATCGAGGCCGCCCTGCACCTGGCGGACGCCGAGGGCCTGCGCCGCCTCACCATGCGCAAGCTCGGCGACGCCCTGCAGGTGGAGGCGATGGCCATCTACCACCACCTCCCCCGGGGCAAGGAGGCGCTGTTCGACGCGCTCGCCGAGCACGTCACCGCCGTGCACGTCGACCCCGGCCCGGCCGCCGGGTGGCAGGACATCGCCCGCGCCTGGGCCCGGGCGCGCCGCGCCGCGCTGCTCGAGCACCCGGGCGTGCTCTCCCTCGCCCTCACCCGGCCGCCCAAGGGCGCCGCGCTCGCCTCGCTCACCGAGCAGACCGAGCAGCTCCGGGAGGCGGGGCTCGGCGACGCCGCGCCGGCGGCCGTCCGGGCGCTGCTCGCGTACGTCTACGGCAGCGTCGCCGTGGAGCTCCAGCGGTCCGGCTGGGCCGACCCGGACGCGGAGGTCCGCGAGGTCCGGACGGCCGAGGGCGAGCGGGAGTTCGCCGAAGGGCTCGACGCGCTCATCGCCGGCATCTCCGGCTGGGCCCGGGACGGGTCCGGTACCCGCCCATAGCCCTCCTGATCTGCGGAAACCGCCCGAAAGGGCTATGTCGTGCCCCGGGCGGCGGGGAGCAGACTGGTGTCCGTCATCTCCGCTCCGCAGGCCGCCTCCCGGCCGATGTCCTCCGCCGCGGGACGAGCCTGCCGATCCATGGACATCCGTTCACCACCACCTCGACCCCGAACGGAGCGTCGGCGATGTGTCCCCATGACCCGCCCTGTCCCGGCGCGGACGCGCCCGACCGCGAAGCCGCCCGCGTGATCGCGGCCCACCCCGAGCAGGGGTGGAGCCTGCTCTGCAACGGCGTCGTGCTCTTCGAGGACACCGGGGAGCTGCTGCCCGACGGCGGGGTCATCGCCCCGCACCGGCCGACCGACGTCGCGGTCGGCGCGGCGTAGCGTCCCGGCGCGCCCGCGTCACGCCGCGGCGCGCCCCGGCTCAGCCCGCCGGGATCCGCTCCGCCAGCCAGCGGGCCGCCTCGGCCCCGGCCCGGGCCGGGTCCTTCGACAGATCGTGGCCCTCCCCGGGCAGGACCACCAGGCGGGTGACGTCCGCCTCGTCCGGTATGCCGAACGGGTCCCGCCCTCCGGAGATCGCGAGGACCGGGCATCCCGCGCTCCGCAGCTCGTCCGCGCGCGAGCGCTCCGGCCTGCCCGGAGGGTGGAGCGGGAACGCGAGCGCGATCACGGCGGCCGCCCCGGCCGCGCAGGCGGTACGGCAGGCCACCCGCGCGCCGTTGCTCCGGCCGCCCTGGACGAGCGGCAGGCCGGGGTGGCGCCGCCGCAGCGCCTCGACGATCGCGACCCAGGCCTCGTCCTGTTTCGCCGCCGACCCGGGCGCGCGGGCGCCGCGGAGCCGGAACGGCTGGACGACCCGGGCCACCGCGCCGCCGGAGCCGAGCA
Organism: Thermobispora bispora DSM 43833; assembly: GCF_000092645.1. Lineage (NCBI taxonomy): Bacteria > Bacillati > Actinomycetota > Actinomycetes > Streptosporangiales > Streptosporangiaceae > Thermobispora > Thermobispora bispora. Next base: position 1,971,199 of record NC_014165.1, on the reverse strand, counting down.
CGGCGTCCCGGACCGCGAGCAGGTCGGGCGAGTCGATGCCGCCCATCGCACCGTGGGTGAGCACCAGGAGGAACCGGGGCTCGGCCGGCTCGTCCACCTCGGCGAGCGCCGGGCCATGCGGGGTCGCGATCTCCATGCCACGACCGTACCGACGACCGGCCGGTGCGGCGGCCCGCTCACCACGAGGCACGACGGCCCGCTCACCACGAGGGCTCTCGGCACGGCGGACCAGGCGAGGTGTCTCCGGCGAGCGGGCTCCCGGCCGCGCTAGTCCGCCTCGGGGGCGGGCCCGGCTCCTCCTCCGTGCGGATGCCGGTCCGCCTGACGGGGGATAACAACCCGGGTGGGGCATGGGCGAGAATGGCTCTCGTGACGGAGACTTCATCACCCGAACCGGCCACCCCGGCGGCCTCATATGATCCGCTGTCCTCGGCGGCGCCGCGGTCCCCGCTGACCCCGGCGCAGCGGCAGGATCTCGAGGCCGTCATCGGCGCCCGCCGCGAGCTCGGGCCCGAGTACGACGACGCCCTGGTCGCCTCCTTCCTCGACAAGATCGACGCACAGATCACCGAACGGGTGCGCCAGGAGGTCGCCGCGCAGCTCGAGGCGCAGGGCGGGCCGAAGCGGTCGAAGGACGGCGGCGGGTTGATCCTCGCCCTGGGATCGCTCGGCATCGCGGTCCCGCTCACCGCGATCGCGGCCGAGACCGCGGGCCCGCTCGGGATGTTCGCCGCCTGGGCCGGCATCATCGCGATCAACGTCGCCAACGCGCTCGGGCGGCGCCGCCGCTGACCGCCCGCGCCGTACGGCGCCGCTCAGTCCTCGCCCACCTCGACCATCGGGCGGACGTCCCGGCCGAGGCGGAGCCGTACCTGAGCGGCGAGCTCGGGATCGGGGTGGCCGAGCCCGTACCGCCAGACGGCGGCGGCGTCGGCGTCCCGGCCCCGCAGCGGCAGGGTCCGGGCGAGCAGCTCGATGGCGAGCGCACCGGTCTCGGCGTCGCCTTCTCCCCCGCCGCCGTCCGGTAAGGCGCCGGCGAACTCGCGGCAGGCGAGCTCCAGGTGGGCGATGCCGAGCAGGACGCGCAGCCGCGCCCGGTCGGCCACGGACTCCACCGCCAGGGCCGCGCGCAGCACGTCCGCCGCCCGCTCCGGGTCTCCCTCCTCCAGGGCCCGCTCGGCCATGCGCTCGGCGAGGACGGAGAGCCCGAGCGCGGCCTCCTCCCGGTCCGCCGCGCTCTCGTCCGCCGCGATCTCCGCCAGGATCGCCGCGGCGGCCTCCAGGTCACCGTGCTCGGCGAGCCGGCGCGCCTCGCCCATCCGCCGCTCGGAGTCGATGGCCGTCATGGAGGAGCCTCGCAAAGGTCGCTCGTGTCCTGAAGATCATCAGGATCCTAACGAGCCTCCGTACCGCGCCGTGGCGGAACCGCCCGGCACGGCACGGCTCCCGACGCGCCTTCGGCCGGGCACCGTTGCGGGCCGCCGCGCGCGGCTCCCCCACCGGCCAGGGACCCCGGCCCGGGCTCCCCGTCCGCCCACCCGGAGCGGGCCGCGGCATGATGCCGTGGCGCGCGGCGGGCGCCACCGGGCGAGGCCCGCGGACGCACCGTCGTGGCACGTCGAAGGCGCAAGACGGGGATGGCGTGGCGCGCGCCGGGGCGCCACCGGGCCGGGTCGCTCGACCGCCACACGGCCATCCGGCGACGCGCGCCGCTCCCCTATCGGCCCGGGCCCGGCCTGGCCCCGCCCGCTCGCCCGGAGCGGGCGGGCTGCCGGCGGGTCAGTCCTGATACGCCTCCACGGGCGGGCAGGAGCAGAAGAGGTTCCGGTCGCCGTAGGCCTGGTCGATCCGGCGGACCGGCGGCCAGTACTTGGCCGCCCGCAGCCCGGGGACCGGGTAGGCCGCCTCGGCCCGCGAGTACGGGTGGGGCCACTCGTCCGCGGCCACGTGCTCGGCCGTGTGCGGGGCGTTCTTGAGCGGGTTGTCGGTGCGGTCGTACTCGCCCGACGCCACCTTGTCGATCTCCCGCCGGATGGCGATCATCGCGTCGGCGAAGCGGTCGAGCTCGGTGAGGTCCTCGCTCTCGGTGGGCTCGATCATCAGCGTCCCGGAGACCGGGAACGACATGGTCGGCGCGTGGAAGCCGTAGTCGATCAGCCGCTTGGCCACGTCGTCGACCGTGATCCCCGTCTCCTTCGTGATCTTGCGCAGGTCGATGATGCACTCGTGGGCCACCAGCCCGCCCCGCCCGGTGTAGAGGACCGGGTAGTGCGGCCGGAGCCGCGCGGCGAGGTAGTTGGCCGACAGGATCGCCTGCTCGGTGGCCCGGCGCAGCCCGTCCGCCCCCATCATCCGGATGTACGCCCAGGAGATCGGCAGGATGCTCGCCGAGCCGTACGGCGCGGCCGCGATGTGCGCCGGGAGGTGCGGGGCGAGGTGGGCCTTGACCGCCACCGGGCCGACACCGGGGCCGCCCCCGCCGTGCGGGATGGCGAAGGTCTTGTGCAGGTTGAGGTGCGAGACGTCCGCGCCGAGCTCGCCCAGCCGGGAGATCCCCACGAGCGCGTTGAGGTTGGCGCCGTCCACGTAGACCTGGCCCCCGGCCTCGTGGACCCGGGCGCAGATCTCGGTGATCGTCTCCTCGAACACGCCGTGGGTCGACGGGTAGGTCACCATGATCGCGGCGAGGGTGTCCCGGTGCGCCTCGATCTTGGCGGCGAGGTCGGCCATGTCGACGTTGCCGTCCGCGTCACAGGCGACGACGACCACCCGCATGCCCGCCATGGCGGCGCTCGCCGCGTTGGTGCCGTGGGCCGAGGACGGGATGAGGCAGACGTCGCGCTGCGCCTCCCCGCGGGCGCGGTGGTAGCCCCGGATCGCGAGCAGCCCGGCGAGCTCGCCCTGGGAGCCCGCGTTCGGCTGGATGGACACCTTGTCGTACCCGGTGATCTCGGCGAGCCAGCCCTCGAGGGAGGAGATCAGCTCGGCGTACCCCCGGGCCTGGTCCGCGGGGGCGAACGGGTGGATGCCCGCGAACTCCGGCCAGGTGATCGGCTCCATCTCGGTGGTCGCGTTGAGCTTCATCGTGCAGGAGCCGAGCGGGATCATCGACCGGTCGAGGGCGAGGTCCTTGTCCATCAGCCGCCGCAGGTAGCGGAGCATCGCCGTCTCGGAGTGGTAGGAGTTGAACACCGGGTGGGTGAGGAACTCCGAGGTGCGCAGCAGCTCGGCGGGGAGCGCGTCCGGGGTGGTCAGGTCCAGGTCGGCGGGCACCGGCACCTCCGCGTCCGGCCCGGCGAAGGCCCGCCACACGGTCCGCACGTGCTCCGCGGTGGTCTTCTCGTCGCAGGCGATGCCAACGTGGTCGTCGTCCGCGAGGCGCAGGTTGATCCCGGCCTCCTCGGCCGCGGCGACCACCTCGCGGGCACGCCCGGGCACCCGGGCGAGCACGGTGTCGAAGAACCGGTCGTGCACCACCTCCACGCCGAGCGCGCGCAGGCCCGCGGCGAGCACGGCGGCGTGGCGGTGGACCCGGCGGGCGATCCGGCGGAGCCCGTCCGGCCCGTGGTAGACCGCGTACATCGCCGCGACCACGGCGAGCAGGACCTGCGCGGTGCAGATGTTGCTGGTGGCCTTCTCGCGGCGGATGTGCTGCTCCCGGGTCTGCAGCGCGAGCCGGTAGGCGGGCCGCCCGTCCGCGTCCTTGGAGACCCCGACGAGCCGGCCGGGGAGCTGGCGCTGCAGCCCGTCCCGCACCGCGATGTAGGCGGCGTGCGGGCCGCCGTACCCCAGCGGCACGCCGAACCGCTGGGTGGAGCCGACGGCGATGTCCGCCCCCTGCTCACCCGGGGGCACGAGCAGGGTGAGCGCGAGCAGGTCGGCCGCGGCGATCACCATGGCCCCGGCCGCGTGCGCCCGCTCGGCGAGCTCACGGAAGCCTGCCACCCGGCCGCTCGCCCCCGGGTACTGCACCAGCACGCCGAAGCACTCGGGGAGCTCCCCGGTGAGGTCCGACTCGACGATGGTGATCCCGAGCGGTTCGGCGCGGGTGGCGAGCACCGCCTTGGTCTGCGGCAGCGCGTCGGCGTCGACCACGAACACCTGGGACTTCGCCTTGCCCGCGCGGCGGGCGAGCGCCATGGCCTCGGCGGCCGCGGTCGCCTCATCCAGCAGGGAGGCGCCGGCGACGGGCAGGCCGGTGAGGTCGGAGACGAGGGTCTGGAAGTTGATCAGCGCCTCCAGGCGCCCCTGCGAGATCTCCGGCTGGTACGGGGTGTACGCGGTGTACCACCCGGGGTTCTCCAGCACGTTCCGCAGGATGACGGCCGGCGTGATCGTGTCGTAGTAGCCGAGTCCGATCATGGAGGTGAGGACCCGGTTGCGGCTCGCGATGGCCCGGAGCTCGGCGAGCACCTGGTCCTCACTCGCCGGCTCGGGGAGATCGAGCGGCGTGCCGGTGCGGATCGCCTCGGGCGTGGCGGCGGCCACGAGCTCGGCCACGGAGCGGTACCCGACGACCTCGAGCATCTTGGCCCGGTCGGCGTCGGACGGCCCGATGTGCCGGGTGGCGAAGGGCGGGGTGGCGAGGTCGGAGAGCGTAACTCGGTCGGTCATGACAGGTGCCTCCTCGGCGGGTCGAGACCATGGCGTCCGCCGTGTCCGGTGGCACGGCACGGCCCTCGCTGCGGTCTCCCCACTCTGTCGCCCGACCTGAGAGCTTCACCGGGCCGCCGGGGCCCGGCTTTCCCCTTCGGTGAGGCCGCACCCTGCCGGGTGGGCCTGCTCTTCAGAGTTGCCTCGCCCGTGCGGTACGGGTGCCTGAGAGATTCCGGGGAGAAGGTTGCTCCTTCGGCGCCCCTGCCGAACAGGGGTCTCTCCCGCACGGGGTCGCCGGCGCGGTGTCACTCTACCCTCAACCGGGTGCCGGACACCTCGGTCACCCGGTCTTGCGCGCCCTCCTCCGGCGGGCGAGCTCGTCGGCCGGGTGGTCGGCCTCGGCCTCGCCGCCGGAGGGGATGGCCCGCTCACCGGGCAGCTTGGCGAGCGAGCCCTCGACCTCGCGCCACACCCGGCCGAGCGCGATGCCGAACACCCCCTGGCCTCCCTGCAGGAGGTCGATCACCTCGTCGGCCGAGGTGCACTCGTAGACGCTGACCCCGTCGCTCATCAGCGTGATCTGCGCGAGGTCCTGAACGCCCCGGTCGCGCAGGTGCCGTACGGCGGTGCGGATCTGCTGCAGGGACACCCCCGTGTCGAGCAGCCGCTTGACGACCTTGAGGACGACGATGTCCCGGAAACTGTAGAGCCGGTGGGTGCCCGAGCCGTTCGCCGCCCTTATCGTCGGCGTCACCAGCTCGGTGCGCGCCCAGTAGTCGAGCTGCCGGTAGGTGATCCCCGCCGCTGCGCACGCCGTGGGGCCGCGGTAACCGATGTCCTCGGGCAGTGTCACCGGCTGCTCGTCGCATAGCAGACCCTCCTCGCCGGCCCGTTCCCGGGCCGACTCCCGGACCGGGTCGTGCTTGCCGGCCGTCTTACCCTCGCCGCTGCTGACCGCCACTGCGGACCTCCGGCTTTCCCTCGTCCCACGGTCTGATCTGGGGGTTCGTGAACTACAACCGTGGTTTCCCTTGCACCGTAGGACCGGGCGCATCGTCAGTCAACGACCCTGTCCGGCGCGTCGTGAAGGCTAATCTCCCGAATCGCCGGAAGTGTCAGCCCGCTCGACCGAAATCTTCCGGGGTGACTTTGTCCAGGAACTCCCGGAACTTCGCTACCTCGTCCTCCTGGTCGCTCGGCATGGTCACCCCAGCCTCCTGGATGACCTCCTCGGCGGCGTAGATCTTCGCGCCGGTGCGGAGGGCGAGCGCGATCGAGTCCGACGGCCGGGCGCTCACCTCGACGCCGTTGGAGAAGACGAGATCCGCGAAGAAGATCCCGTCCCTGATGGCGACGATGTTGACCGTCTGCAGCTGCACCCCGAGCGCGTTCAGCACGTCCCGGAACAAGTCGTGGGTGAGCGGCCGGGGCGGAGGCTCCTCCGCCTGCGCCAGCGCGATCGCGGTCGCCTCGGTCATGCCGATCCAGATCGGCAGGTACCGATCGCCGTCCCTCTCCTTCAGGAGGACGATCGGCTGGTTCGTGGGCATCTCTACGCGAACCCCCACGACCTCCATCTGCAACACGGGCGGCTCCGTCTCAAGCGTTACGGCATATCACCTGGCATTCAACGTAACACCGCAGGGCTGCAATTGCGTCCCTCATCTGCCCAGGACGCCGCGAACACCGTCACGCAGTAATGAGTTGTGCAAATCCTGGAGAAGTCCGGAGATCTCCCGTGCCACCTCGTCCGCCTCGGCGATCGCTCCGGGCTTGCGGCGGCGCATGAGCGGCGCCACCGCGTGCTGGATCATGGCGGCCTCCCGCTCGACCACCACCTTGATCGCCCTGAGGTGCCGCGGCTGCAGCCCGAACCGGGTGAGCGCGGCGACCTTACGGGCGACCTCGAGCGCCTCGCCCTCGTAGTGGCCGGCCACCGGGGTGACCAGGCCGTACGCCTCCATCTCGCCGAGCAGCTCCTCGTCGATCCCGGCCGACTTGAGCAGCTCCTCCCGGGTCATCTTGACCGGGGGCGCCTGGATCGGGCCGGGCTCGGTCAGCGCGTCGCGCTGCTCCAGCTGTGACTTGATCACGCGGAGCGGCAGGTAGTGGTCGCGCTGCGCCCGGAGGATGTACCGCAGGCGCTCGACGTCCTTGTGCGTGAACCGGCGGTACCCGGACGGGCTGCGCTGCGGCTCGATGAGCCCGGCGCCCTCGAGGAACCGGATCTTGGAGACGGTGATGTCAGGGAACTCGCCCTGGAGCTGGGCGAGCACCTCCCCGATGCTCATGAACGCCCGTACGGCCTGCGCGCCCATGATCCTCCCTCCTCACCGATTCACTGCCCTCCAGGCCCGCGCGTGAGGAACACCAGACGGAACTTGCCGATCTGCACCTCGTCGCCGCTCGCGAGCGGCGCCTCCTCGATGCGCTCCCGGTTGACGTAGGTGCCGTTCAGGCTGCCGACGTCGCGGACGGTGAACCGGCCGCCCCGCCGGTAGAACTCCGCGTGCCGCCGGGAGACGGTCACGTCGTCGAGGAAGATGTCGCTCTCGGGGTGCCGGCCCGCCGTGGTGAGGTCGCTGTCGAGGAGGAACCGGCTACCGGCGTTCGGGCCGCGCATCACCACCAGGAGCGCGGTGCCGGGCGGGAGCTGCTCCACGACCGACCGATCCGGCAGCAGCGTCTGGGCCGCCTCGGCCTCGAGCGCCTCAAGTGAAATCGTCGAGGTCGTGTCGGCGGCGACCTGCGTCGCCCTGCTCAGCGGCGTCCCGCATCGGGAGCAGAAACGGGCGTCCTCGGGGTTGGCGTGACCGCACTGCGTGCAGTAGACGCTGGGCATCGATCGGCTCGGCCTCTCTCACGACTTGCTCAGACTGCGAATGCCGCAACTTACGCTGATCAGGGAACAGTGGTCAAGAAGCATGGCAGGACATGGACTGACCAACGCTACAACCATGTGGTCCCTGTGGTCCATCCCGCCACACGGATTCCCTGCCGCACCATGGCGCCGGGCGGACGCCACCGGCACGACCCTATCGAGGGCGGCCGGCGCGCGCCGCCCAGAGGCGGCGCGCCCGCCGGACCGGAAGCGCTCACCTGGCGCCCGCCGCCTGCTCCACCACGCGCGCCCAGCGCTCCAGCAGCGCCTGCGCGGTGTCCATGTCGTGCCCCTCGGCCCACAGATGGGTGACCGCCTCGGCCGGGTCCGGTAGCACGAGCGCCCAGCTTCCATCGTCCTCCACGATCCGCACACCGTCCGTGGTGTCCAGACGGTAGCCCTCGGCGGCCTCCACCACCGACCGCATCACGGTGCCCTTGTGCGCCCACGGGGTGGGGACCGTTCGCTTGAGCATCTTGGCCTCGGGGATCCGGGCGTCGATCTGGCTGAGCGACATCCGGGTCCGCGCGACCAGTCCGAGCAGACGCAGGAAGACCGCGAGGCCGTCCAGCGTGGGGGCGAACTCGGGGACGATGAAGCCACCGCGCCCGTCCCCCGCGAAGATCATATCCGGATGGCTCGCCGCCCGCGTGAGCGTATCGAGACTGGTCGCGGTCCATTCGACCTCAACCCCGTACGACCGGCACACGCGCTCGGCCACCCGGGTGGTGGTGACGGGCAGGGCGACCCGGCCGCCGCGCCGCTCCGCGGCCACCAGGTCGAGCAGGACGAGCAGGGCCCGCTCGTCGCTGATCAGCCGGCCCTTCTCGTCGACGAGGGAGATCCGCTCCCCCACCGGGTCGAACCGCACGCCGAAGGCGGCCCGGGAGGAGGCGACGAGCTCGGCGAGGCGCTGCAGGTCGCGGCGGCGCGCGGCCAGGGTCTCGGTGGGCGCGGCGTCGTCGAGCCGGTTGTTCACGGTGAGCACGTCCACCCCGGCCTGGCCGAGGAGGCTGGGCAGCACGAGCGAGGAGGTGCCGCCGGCGCAGTCGACCACGACCTTCATGTTGCTCTCCTTCACGCCGCGGATGTCCACGCAGCGGAGCAGCTCCCGGGCGTAGGTGTCGACCGCCCGCGCCGGGAAGGAGAGCTCGGCGATCTCCCCGGGGAAGGCCCGGCGGTATTCCTGCCGGGTGAAGACCCGCTCCAGCTTCCGCTGGGCCGCCTGGGACAGGTCGGCGCCGGTCTCGTCCATGAACACGATGTCCACGCTCTGCGGGTCGCCCGCCGTGGTCCGCAGCGCGATCCCGCCCCTGACGTCCTGCCGGGCGGTGTGGAACCGGGCGACCGGCAGCGGGGTCGCCTCGAGGTCGAGCACGTTGATCGCGCTCGAGTTGAGGGCGCTGATCACGGCGCGCTTGAGCGCCCGGGCGGCGCGGGAGGCGTCCCGGGAGGTGACCACGGTGTCGCCCTTCTTCAGGGTGGTGGCGTACGCGCTCGCCAGCCGTACGCACAGCTCGGGGGTGATCTCGACGTTCACCAGCCCGGAGACGCCGCGCGGGCCGAAGAGGCTGCGCTGCCCGCGGGACTCCCAGATCACGCTGGTGTTGACGACCGCCCCGGCCTCGATCGTTTTGAACGGGTAGATCTTCACCCCGGAGGAGACGTAGGCCTCCGCCTCGATGACGCACTCGTCGCCGACGACCACGTTCTCCTCGATCCGGGCCCGGGCCATGACGTCGGTGTTCTTGCCGATCACGCAGCCGCGCAGGTGCCCGCCGGGGCCGATGTAGACGTTGTCGTTGACCACGGCGCGGTGGAGGAAGGCGCCCTCCTTGACCACCACGTTGCTGCCGAGCACGGTGTACTCCCGCAGCTCCGCGCCGGCCTCGACCTTGGCGTAGTCGCCGATGTAGAGCGGGCCCTTCAGCACGGCCTCGGGGTCGACGGAGGCGCCCTCGGCCGTCCACACCCCCGGTGCGAGCTCGAACGCGTCGATGTCGACCTTGACCCGGCCCTCCAGGACGTCGGCCTGGGCCTTCAGGTAGCTCTCGAAGGTGCCGATGTCCTCCCAGTAGCCCTCGGCCACGTAGCCGTACAGCCGGCAGCCCTTCTCCAGGAGCCGGGGGAAGACGTCGGAGGACCAGTCGACCGCCCGGCCGGGCGGGACCTCCTCCAGCACCGACGGCTCCATGATGTAGATGCCGGTGTTGACCGTGTCGGAGAACACCTGGCCCCAGGTGGGCTTCTCCAGGAACCGCTGGATGCGCCCGCGCTCGTCCACGATGATGATCCCGAACTCCAGCGGGTTCGGCACGCGCTTGAGCCCGATCGTGACCAGCGCCTCGTGCTCCAGGTGGAACCGGAGCATGTCGGTGAGGTCGATGTCGGTGAGCGCGTCACCGGAGATCACGAGGAACCGCTCGTCCCGGAGCCGGTCGGCGGCGTTCCGCACGCTCCCCGCGGTGCCGAGGGGGATCTCCTCGGCGGCGTAGTGGAGGGTCAGGCCGAGCTCGTCCCCGTCCCCGAAGTAGTTCCGGATGAGCGGGGCGAGGAACTGCACGGTGACGACGGTCTCGGTGTAGCCGTGCCGCTTCAGCAGCCGCAGCACGTGCTCCATGACCGGCTTGTTGATGATCGGAAGCAGGGGCTTGGGCTGGGTGGCGGTCATCGGCCGGAGCCGTGTCCCCTCCCCGCCCGCCATGACGACGGCCTTCACGGTCACCCCTTCGTCAGCCGGTGGACCTGAACCACATACAACACCCCGGCCCACCAATACAGACCAGTTCCCCAGATGGCGAAAGCCCATCCGAGGATCCAGCAGATCTCGGCGTACCAGGCGTGGTGGGAGGCGAGAAAGAGCAGGGGGAAGGCGTACATGAGCGCGGCCGTGGCCGCCTTGCCGAGGAAGTGGACCGGCGGGGCGAGGCCGTAGCCGAGGCGGCGCAGCAGCGGCGGGATCCACAGCAGGGCCACGTCGCGCAGCGGCGCCGCGATCGCCAGCCACCAGGGGATGGCCTCCCGCAGGACCAGGCCGATCAGCGTGGCGATGATGTAGAGCCGGTCGGCGAGCGGGTCGATCACGCGGCCGAGCCTGCTCGTCTGGTTCCAGGCCCTGGCGAGCTTCCCGTCGAGCCAGTCGGACAGCCCGGCGAGGACCAGCAGCGCGATGGCGAGGCCGTCGGCCCTGGGGCCGAGCACGAGCCAGAGGAAGACGGGGACGCCGAGCAGGCGGAGCGTGCTCAGCGCGTTGGGAAGCGTCCAGATCCTGTCCTCGGCAGCGTCCACGCCCCGAACCTTACCGCCCGCGATCCGGCCGCCCGGGCCGGTGGACCGGGAGCGCATCGGCCGCGCAAGGCGCTCACGTGCGGCGTCGCGCGGCGGCCTCCGGCCCAGGCCGCCGAGATCGTCGTGGCCGCGGTGCACGGCGGCCGCATCGTCGGGGTCGCGGGCTCGTACGACGACGTCGACCGCCGCCGCTGGGTGCCGCCCGGCCGGGCGGGACGCCGGGGACGGACGCTCGGGCGCGGCGGGCCGCGCCCGTCGCGGACGGCACGTGAACACCCCGACGTTATATCCGTTTTTCCACCTGATCGCTTATTTCAGCATTAGTGAATAGAAGAATGTGAAAGGCCCGAAATATCCCCATGATGGATACACCTTGCTTTCATTGGGATGAAACGGGTTGTGACTCCCGGCTGCCGGTGAAAGACTCCCGGTGAACGGCGCGGGCCGGGCCGTGTCCGTTCCTCACCCGGAACCGTCAGGCATGTCGGCACGACCGGGGTATCGCCTCCGGTCCTGGAACGGAACGATCCAATGTCGCTCAATCCACGCCTGGTCAGGGAGAGCTTCGCGCCGGTGAAGGCCGCACGCGGCAAGGCGGCCGCGTACTTTCACGGCCGGCTGTTCGCCGAGCATCCGCACATGCGGGCCCTGTTCCCGCCGGCCATGGACGCGCACAACGAGCACCTGGTCAAGGCCCTCACGAAGATCGTCTCCATGCTGGACGATCCCGACGGGCTGCGGCCGTACCTCGCCAGGCTCGGGCGCGACCATCGCAAGTACGGGGTGACCGCCGAGCACTTCCTGGCCGCGGGGGACGCGCTCCTCGCCACGGTCAAGCGCTTCGCCGCGGACCTGTGGAACGAGGAGGTGGAGGCGGCCTGGAGCAGCGCGTACGCCCTGGCGGCCCAGGAGATGATCGCGGGGGCGGAGGCCGATCCGGGCCCGCCCTGGTGGCACGCCGAGGTGATCGGCCACGAGCGCCGCACCGCGGAGATCGCCGTGGTGACGGTACGGCCCGCCGAGCGGCTCGCGTTCAAGCCCGGCCAGCACGTGCCGGTGCAGACGGCGCGCTGGCCCCGGATCTGGCGCACCTTCTTCATCGCCAACGCCCCGCGGCGGGACAACACGCTCCGCTTCCACGTGCGGGCCCTCCCCAGCGGCTGGGTCAGCTCCGCCCTGGTCCGGTACACCCGGGTGGGCGACCAGATCATGCTCGGCCCGCCGACCGGCACCATGGTCCCCGCGGACACGGGCCGGGACATCCTCTGCGTGGCGGACGGCACCGGGCTCGCCCCGATGAAGGCGATCATCGAGCACGCCCTGCAGTCCGGTGGCGCGTCCCGCATCCACCTGCTGCTCTGCGCGCGGCGGGCCGCCGAGTTCTACGACATGGCGGAGCTGAAGCGGATGACCGCCGCCCACCCCAAGCTGCGGGTGGTGCCGGTCGTCTCCGACGACCCGTCCTTTCCGGGGATGCGGGCCACCCCGCCGGAGGCGGTGGAGCGGCTCGGCCCCTGGGAGGAGCACGAGGTGTACCTCTGCGGCCCGGCCGCGACGGTGGCGGAGACCGTGCGCCGGCTGCGGCGCGCGGGCGTGCCGCGGGAGCGGATCCACTACGACACGCTCCGTGATCAGCCGTGGCGGCCGCCCGCGCGGAACGGGCGCCCGCCGAGCGCGCTGATCGGCCCGGCGCGGGTGCGGTGATCGGGTCACGGCACCCGTCTGCAGCCCATCGGTCCACGGCACCGCCGGGGAACTCCGTGATCGGGCATGGGGACGTGCGCCGGGGAGGGGCGGCCCCGCCTCTCCCCGGGTGACCGGAAGGGCGGCCCGCCGCGCCGGACGCGCCCGGCCGCCGGAGCGCCCCGGGCCGGCTCAGACCTTACGCCAGCGGGGAATCCACGCGCCGTCCTCGACCTCGAAGTCGCCGAAGAGCGCCGGCGCCTCCTTCCGCATGATCTCGCCGATCTTGCCGAAGACCAGGCGGATCTCCTCCTCGGCGCCGGGCGCGGTCCGGGTCTCGATCGTGTGGCGGAGGGTGCGCACGTTCGCCGTCCAGACCAGGCCGGTGGCCACGCCCTCGGGGGCGAAGCGCCGCATGAACGACGTGCGGTGCTTCTTCTCGGAGAACGGCACGCCCTCCTTGTCGAGGCCGAAGTGCTCGGCCATCCACAGCTGGAACTCCTGGAGCCGGTCGAGGATCTCGGTCGCCCGCTTCATCAGCTCGGCGTCCTCGCGCGCCCACTCCGGGAACCAGAAGGGGATGTCGGTGAGCCGGACGAAGCGCAGCGACTCCTGGGAGATCGCCACCCCGACGCGGTGCCGTACCAGCTCGTGGGTGAGCACCCGGGAGACGTTGTGCAGCACGAAGCTGAAGCTCACGTGCTCCAGCACGCTCCCGTGCGCGCTCGCCAGGATGTTGCGGAGGTAGTCCTCCTGGTCGGTGCGGATCCGGACGACGTTCGGATTCAGCCCCGGCTCGAACGACCGGTAGCACAGCCGCCCGGCGAACTCCGCCAGGTTCTGCGCGTCCAGTTCGCCCCGGTCCAGCCGCTCCAGCCAGCGCTCCCCGCCGATCTGCCGCAGGTAGCGGGCGAGCTCGTCGTAGTCGACCGCCGGCCGGGCGACGAGGAATACCTCGGGTTCGACGCTGCGCATTGCTCTCCCCGTGTCGTGTGGCGTTGACCGTCCCAGGATTCCAAACCCGAGGCGTCCGGGCGAACCGGCCCCGGGGCGAGGCCGCCGGCCCGCGGGCCGGCGGCCTCCCCGTGCCGTCGCGTCCGCCCGGGGCGGCGGGCGGCGGTGCGGCTCAGCCGGCCGGGGTGGCCGCCCGCCCGGCGCGGTCCCGGGCCCCGGCGCACAGCCGCAGCACGTTGGCGATGATCTTGGCGCCGTTGCCGCCCTGGGTGGTGAGGATCGACTCGGGGTGGAACTGCACGGCGAACCGGCGGTTCGCCACGTCCTCGATCGCCATCACCGCGCCGTCCGGGGTGGTCGCGGTCACCGTGAACCCCTTCACCCCGGAGCGCTTGGCGTGCAGCGAGTGGTAGCGGGCGGCGACGAACTCCTCGGGCAGGCCGTCGAGGAGCGCGCTCTCCCCCTCCCGCCGGATCCGGCCGCGCTTGCCGTGCTCCGGGTACGGCAGGAGCTCCAGGGTGCCGCCGGCGTGCTCGACCATCGCCTGGAGGCCGAGGCAGACGCCGAAGACCGGCAGCCCGCGGGCGTACACGGCATCGAGCAGGGCGGAGCAGCCGAAGTCGGACGGCCAGCCGGGCCCGGGCGACAGCACCACCAGGGTCGGCGCGATCTCGTCGAGCTTCTCCAGCGGGAAGCCGTGCCGCAGGGTGACCACCGAGGCGCCCTGGGCGCGGAAGTAGTCGGCGAGCGTGTTGACGAACGAGTCCTCGTGGTCGACGAGCAGCACCGTGTGCCCCTCGCCCGGGCGCTCGGCCGGCTCCGCCGGCGGCTCCTCCTGCGCGGGCCGCTCGGCGGCGGCGAGCGCGCCGAGCAGGGCGCTCGCCTTCAGCTCGGTCTCCCGCTCCTCGGCCGCGGGGTCGGAGTCGAACAGCAGCGTCGCCCCGGCCCGCACCGCGGCGACCCCGTGCCGGATCTGCGCGGTGCGCAGGACCAGGCCGGTGTTCATCGAGCCGTCGAAGCCGAGGAAGCCGACGGCCCCGCCGTACCAGCGCCGCGGCTGGTCCTCGTGGTCCTCGATGAACTGCATCGCCCAGGTCTTCGGCGCGCCGGTGACGGTCACCGCCCACATGTGGGTGAGGAAGGCGTCGAGCGCGTCGAACTCGGGGCGCAGCCGGCCCTCGATGTGGTCGACCGTGTGGATGAGCCGGGAGTACATCTCGATCTGGCGGCGGCCGATGACCCGCACGCTCCCGGGCACGCAGATCCGCGACTTGTCGTTGCGGTCCACGTCGGTGCACATGGTGAGCTCGGACTCCTCCTTCACGCTGGACAGGAGGGTCCGGATCGCCTCGGCGTCCTCGACCGGGTCGGCGCCGCGGGCGATGGTGCCGGAGATCGGGCAGGTCTCGACCCGGTCGCCGGTGACCCGCACGTACATCTCGGGCGACGCGCCGACCAGGTGCTCGCCGTCGCCGAGGTTGAGCAGGAACTCGTACGGCGCGGGGTTGCTGGTGCGCAGCGCGCGGTAGAAGGCGGACGGGTCGGTGCACGCGCCGTAGAAGACCTGGCTCGGCACCACCTCGAACAGGTCGCCCCGCGCGAACCGCTCCTTGGCCTTGGCCACGATCTCGGCGTAGGCCCCCTTGCGCGGGCCCGGGGGGATGCGCTCGGGCGCGACCAGCGGGATCGTCTCCCCGGTGCGCGGCAGGCCGCGGGTGGAGACGCCGTCCACGGTGAACTCGTAGCGGTACTCCATGCTGGTCTCGCGCACCCGGTCGATCACGACCAGCCGGTCGGGCAGGTGGAGGACGAGGTCGCGCTGGTCCTCGGGCCGCGGGATGCGGAGCCGGATCGGCTCGAACTGGAAGGCGAGGTCGTAGCCGAACGCGCCGTACAGGCCGAGGTGGGGGTCCTCGCCCTTGAACGCGGCGATCACCTCGCGGATCGCGCTGAACACCGTCGGCCGGCGGCTGCGCATCTCCTCCGGGAGGAGCTCCTCGGACTCGGGGATGACCACCTCGACCGAGCCCCGGTCGGGCCCGGAGACCGGCTTGCCCGCGGCGAGCAGGCAGGAGGCGATCACCGGGAAGACGACCATGCCGCGGTCGTTGAGCGCGCGGGCCGTGACGCGCCGGCCCCGCGCCGTGATCTCCAGGCAGGGATCGACGTAGCCGAACGCCCACCGGCTGTACCTGCCCGGGTAGTCCATGCCTGAGGAGAAGGCCCCGCCCCGGCGCTCCCGCAGCGCCGTCACGATCTCCTCGAGCGCCTCCTCGGGCACCTCGCGCGCCTCGCGCTCGACGGCGATCCTGCCGGCTGTGATATATCCGCTGGTCTCCACTGTCCACGCCCCTCTGATTCGTCGAATGCCCCGGGGGCGGACATACATAAGGCCGCCTCACGGGGCGGCCGGTCCACGCTGCGTGACAATGCGAAACCCGCGCCGCCGTTCAGCGGCGCCACCACCAGATCGGCGAAGCGGCGTGGTCTCGCATGCCGTACAGCGTAGCGACGCGCACGGCGATCAAGCAACGGCGACGGGCGCCGGACCACGCGCCCCGTGGAACCGGAGGTCTGTGACGAATACCTCAATACCCGTACGTTCTTCGCGGGCATGGAGGGCCACATCACACCACACACGGCTTTTCCGTAACTATAATATTTTACAGAATTCGGGTTCGGTGGGAGGCTTTAGGACGCTGCACTGGCATGGGCTTTTCTATGGATTTCCTCGGCCGCGACATCGCTGTTGATCTCGGAACCGCGAACACCGTCGTTTACGTGCGCAATCGCGGCATCGTGCTCGACGAGCCGTCCGTGGTCGCGCTGAACACCAGGACGGAGAAAATCGTCGCGGTGGGCAATGAGGCCAAACAGATGATCGGCCGCACCCCGGGGAACATCGTGGCCATCCGCCCCCTCGCCGACGGCGTCATCACCGATCTCGAGGTGGCGGAGCGAATGCTCCGTTACTTCATTCAGAAGGTTCACCGGCGGCGCTATCTCACCCAGCCGCGGATGATCGTGGCCGTGCCGAGCGGCACCACGGGCGTGGAGCAGCGCGCCGTCAAGGAGGCCGGCTACCACGCGGGCGCGCGCCGGGTCTACATCATCGAAGAGCCGATGGCCGCCGCGATCGGCTCCGGGCTTCCGGTGAGCGAGCCGACCGGCAGCATGGTGGTCGACATCGGCGGCGGCACCACCGAGGTGGCGATCATCGCGCTCGGCGGCATCGTCACCGCCCACTCCATCCGGATCGGCGGCAACGAGCTCGACCAGGCGATCATCACGTACGTCAAGAAGGAGCACTCGCTGCTGCTCGGCGAACGGGCCGCCGAGGAGATCAAGATCGCCATCGGGTCGGCGCTCCCCCAGGATCCGGAGGAGCCGAAGATGGAGATCCGGGGCCGGGACCTGGTGAGCGGGCTGCCGAAGACCCTGATGATCTCGGCCGATGAGGTACGGCAGGCCATCGAGGAGCCGGTTCGCTCGATCATCGACGCGATCCAGGACGCGCTCGACCAGTGCCCGCCGGAGCTCGCCGGCGACCTGGTGGAGAACGGGATCATGCTCACCGGCGGCGGCGCCCTGCTGCGCGGCCTCGACCGGCGGCTCGCCGAGGTCACCGGCATGCCGATCAAGGTCGCCGACAACCCGCTCCACTCGGTCGTCCTCGGCGCGGGCCGCTGCCTGGAGGAGTTCGACCGGCTGCAGGGCGTGCTGATCCCCGAGCCGCGCCGCTGATCGCCGCCCGGCCATCTCCCGCGGCCCAGGGCCTCCCGCCCGTCCCACGTCCCCGATCGCACGAGCCAGCCGGAGGAGGTGAGCAGATGCGCCGCGCGCCGCGCGCCCGGCGGCCCGTCCTCGCCCTGCTGGCCGCCGCCTCCGCCGGGCTGATCGTGATCGGCGTCCCGGGCGGCCTCGCCCTGCGGCACGCCGCCGGCGCCGAACCCGCCGGCCGGGCGGGCGGAACCTCAGCCGCCCTGGGCGGCACGGCGGCCCTCGGCGGCTCGGACGCGGGCGACGTCCGCGCGTACGAGCTGGAGAACGCCCGGCTCGCCGCCCGGCTCTGGGCGGCGCGCGCCGAACACGACCGGGCAGCCAGGCTCGCGGAGCTCCGCGAGGCCGCGCCGTACCCGGGCCTCGTCCCCGCCCACGTGATCGCGGTCGGCGAGGGCCCGGGCCGCGCCGACACGGTGACCATCGACGCAGGGACCCGGCGAGGGGTGCGGCCGAACATGGCCGTGGTGAGCGGCGACGGGCTGGTCGGCCGGGTGATCGCGGCCGGCGCCGACAGCGCCACCGTGCTGCTCGCCACGGACGTCACCAGCGGCATCGGCGCCCGGCTCGCCGGGTCCCGCCACGTCGGCATCGTGACCGGTGAGGGCATGCGGAGCGGCGGCCTGCTCCGCCTCCGCGTGCTCGACGCCCGCGCCCCGCTCCGGGTCGGGCAGCGCGTGGAGACCCTCGGCTCCCGCGGCATGCGGCCCTACCCGGCCGGCGTCCCCATCGGCGAGGTGATCGAGGTGGAGCCGGCGACGGACCAGCTCACCCGGAGCGCGCTGGTGCGCCCCGCGGTCCGGTTCAGCGCCCTCGACGTGGTCGGGGTGGTGACCGGGTCCGGCCGGTCGGGCGACGCCCGGGCCGGGTGAGGCGCCGGGCTCCGCGGCGCCCGGGACCCCGGCCCGCGGCCCGTCCGCGCCCCCACCGCACCGCCCGCACGCCCGTGACGCTCCCCCACACCCGCCCCCGGCGGGACCGCCATCGGCCGTCCGCACCCCAGGAGGACCATGCCGCACCGATCGCGCCTGCTCCTCGTCCACGTGCTCGTCGCCTGCATGTTCCTCGTGCTCCTCGGCCGCCTCTGGCAGGTGCAGATCATCGACGGCGACCGGTACGCCCGCGCGGCCGTCGAGGACCACACCCGCCAGGTCGTCCTCCCGGCCGTGCGCGGGCAGATCGTCGATCAGCGCGGCCGCCCGCTGGTGCGCAACCGCACGGCGATGACGGTGTCCGTGGACTACATCACCCTCTCCCGCCGGCCGGACAACGGGCGCGCCGTGCTGCGCCGGCTCGCCCGCCTGCTCGGCATGCCCTACCGGGAGATCGCCCGCAAGGTGCGGCTCTGCGGGCCGAAGGTGGGCAAGCCGTGCTGGGCCGGCTCGCCGTACCAGCCGATCCCGGTCGCCGAAGGGGTCGACGAGCGGATCGCGATGCAGATCGTCGAGCGCCCCGAGGAGTTCCCCGGGGTCACCGCCGAGCTCCAGCCGGTCCGGGACTACCCCGAGGGCGGCCTCGCCGCGCACGTGCTCGGCTACGTCGGCCCCGACAGCACCCGGGGCGGCGGGCCGTACGGCGTCCGGTTCGTCGGCCGCGACGGGCTGGAGGCGAGCTACGACGCGGAGCTGCGCGGGCGGGAGGGCAGCCGGCAGCTCGTGGTGGACAGCGCCGGCCAGGTGCTGCGGGTCGTGCGCGAGGAGCCGCCCCAGCCCGGGGCGACGCTGGTGACCAGCATCGACGCCAAGGTGCAGCGGGTCGTGGAGAAGGCGCTCGAGCGGGCCGTCCGGAAGACCCGCCCCGCGTCCGCGCGCTCCGGCGCCGCGGTGGTCATGGACGTCCGCACCGGCCGTGTGGTCGCCATGGCCGCCTACCCCTCCTACGACCCGTCCGTGTGGACCGGCGGCATCCGCCCGGCCGACTACAAGCGGCTCACCAGCGCCGCGCACGGCCAGCCGCTGGTCTCCCGGGCGATCCAGGGGCAGTGGCCGCCCGCCTCAACCTGGAAGATCGTCTCGCTCGCGGCGGCGGTGGACGCCGGCTACGACCTGTACGGCCGGTACGACTGCTCCGGCTCCTACCGGGTCGGCGATCGGTCGTTCCGCAACTTCGGCGGGATCGGTTACGGCTTCATGGACCTGCGCCGCGCCCTCGTCGTCTCCTGCGACACGATCTTCTACCGGTTCGCCTACGACATGTGGGTGAAGGACGAGCGGGCCAAGCGGCCGGCCGAGCCCATGCAGCGCATGGCCCGCGCCTTCGGGTTCGGCGCCAAGACCGGGATCGACCTGCCCGGGGAGGCCGCCGGCCGGGTGCCGGGCCGGGAGTGGAAGCGCGCCTACTGGGAGCAGACCAAGGAGGAGACCTGCAAGGCCGCCAAGACCGGCTACCCGTCCCTGGCGAAGACCGATCCGCAGCGGGCCGCCTACCTCAAGGCGGTGGCCGCCGAGCACTGCGCCACCGGCTACCTGTGGACCCCGGGCGACGCGGCCAACTTCTCCATCGGCCAGGGGGACGTGCTCGTCACGCCGCTGCAGCTCGCCCGGGCGTACGCCGCGCTCGCCAACGGCGGCAAGCTGTTCAGCCCGCGGATCGGCAAGGCCGTGGTCGGCGCCGACGGCCGGGTGCTGCGGACCATCACCCCGCCGGTGGTCGGCCGGCTCCCCGTCTCCGGCAAGACCCTCGCCTACATCCGGGACGCGCTCGCCGAGGTGCCCCGCTCCGGCACCGCCGCCGGGGCGTTCGCCGGGTTCCCCCTCGACGAGCTGCCGGTCGCCGGGAAGACCGGGACCGCCGAGGCATACGGGGTGAATGACACCTCCTGGTTCGCCTCGTTCGCCCCGGCCGACAAGCCGAGGTTCGTGGTGGTGGTCGTGGTCACCCAGGGCGGCGCCGGCGCCGACGCGGCCGCGCCCGCGGCCCGGGAGATCTGGTCCGGCATCTACGGCCTCGAGGGCAAGCGCGCCGCGCTCCCCGGCGGCCGGCTCACCGACCGCCTGCCCGACCTCACCGGAGGGGCCAAGTGATCACGTCACCGTCCGCCCGCGCCCGCCGCCTCCCGCTGCCCCGGCTCGACTGGGGCCTCGCCGCCGCGGTCACCGCGCTCTCCCTGATCAGCGTGGTCCTGGTGTGGGCGGCGACCCGGCCGCGGCTCATCGCCGCCGGGGAGGACCCGCAGCAGTACCTGAAGCGGCAGATCGTCAACGTGCTCGCCGGCCTGGTGATCATGCTCGTGGTCGCCCTGGTCGACCTGTCGACGCTGCGGGTCTGGAGCCTGCCCGCGTACGCGCTGACCTGCGTGAGCCTGCTCCTGGTGCTCACCCCGCTCGGCCAGACCGTCAACGGCGCGCAGTCGTGGCTCGGCATCGGCCCGGTGCAGGCGCAGCCGTCCGAGTTCGCCAAGCTCACGCTCGTGCTCGCCCTCGCCACCCTGCTCGGCGACCAGCCCGACGGGGAGCACCGGCCGGGCGGGGTGCACCTGCTGCTCGCGCTCGGCGTCACCGCGGTGCCGTTCGGCCTGGTGATGCTCCAGCCCGACCTCGGCACCGCCATGATCCTCACCGCGATCGTGCTCGGCATGCTCGTGATCGCCGGGGTGCGGTGGCGGTGGATCGCCGTCCTGGTGCTCTCCGGCGCGGCCGCCGCGGCGCTCGCCTGGTGGCTCGGGCTCCTCCGCCCGCACCAGGTGCAGCGGCTGCTCGCGTTCGCCGACCCCGCGGCCGACCCGCAGGGCGCCGGGTACAACGCCACCCAGGCCCTGAACACGGTCGGCTCGGGCGGGCTGCTCGGCACCGGCCTGTTCCGCGGCGACCAGACCGGCGGCCGGTTCGTCCCCGAGCAGCACACCGACTTCATCTTCACCGTCGCCGGCGAGGAGCTCGGGTTCGCCGGCGCGGCGCTCATCCTGGTCCTGCTCTGGTTCGTGATCTGGCGCGCGCTGCGCACCGCGTCCCGGGCCGCCCTGCCGTTCGGGACCCTCGCCGCCGCCGGGATCGTCTGCTGGTTCGCCGCGCAGACGTTCGTCAACGTCGGCATGGTCGTCCGGCTCGCCCCGATCGCCGGGGTGCCGCTGCCGTTCGTCTCGTACGGCGGGTCGTCCGCGGTGGCCTGCCTGGCCGCGGTGGGCGTGCTCATGTCGATCCAGCGCAAGGACCTGCACCACCTGTGACGCGCGGTGGCCGCGCCGTGCGGGTCACCGCGGCGCGCCACGCACGGCCGGTCCGCGGTGACGCCCGGTCAGGCCTTCAGGGCCGCGGCGATCACGTCGGCGAGGCTGTCGACCACCGTGTCGCGGTCGAGCCCGGGGTTGTCGAGCCACCAGTCGCCGATCGCCTGGACCATGCCGACGAACGCGTGCCCGAACACGCTGGCCCGCACCGGGTCGCCGACCACCCCCTCCTGCAGGAGCAGGGACGCGAGCTCCTCGCCCACGCTCCGCACGATCGCCGCCATCTGGCTGCGGGTCTTGCCGTCCTCCGCGCTCGCCCGGTGGAAGAGGAACCGGTAGAGGTTCGGGTGGGCGGAGATGGTGTCCAGGTAGGCGCCGATCGCGGCCCGGGCCCGGGACCGCGGGTCGGCCATCGCCCGGGCGAACTCCGGCCGCAACCGGTCGATCACGATACGGGCATGCCGTTCGGCCAGGGCCTGGTACAGGCCGCTCTTGTCGCCGAAGTGCCGGTACAGGATCGGCTTGGTGATCCCCGCCTCGGCGGCGATCGCGGCCATCGACGCCTCGGGCCCCTCCCGCCGGATCACCCGGTCGGCCGCGTCGAGCAGTTCCTCACGCCGCTCCCGGCTCCGGCCACGCTCCGCTGCCATGGGCGACAGCATATGACCGTCGCGCGGCGCGCCGCCTCCCCGGCCGCGCCCACCGCGCGGCCGGGGAGGCACCGGCGATGTCCTGCCGGGCCGTGCACGGGGCGCGCGGTGCGCGCACCGCGCCCGGCGGGCGGCCCGGCGGCCTCGCGGCGGCGTCACAGCGCCCCGAGGGCGTCGATCGCGGTGCCGGCCGCCAGGAAGAGCAGCCCGAGCCCGACGCAGAGCAGGATCCCGAAGAACACGGCCCCGCTGCCCACCGGCCCGCTCAGGCTGATGTCGGCCGGCCGGGCCGGGTCGTACAGGACCGTGACCTGGCGCCCGGGCCGGCACAGCGGCGGGTTGCCGCCGATCCTGGCCCGCGCCTCGACCTGCCGGCCGTCGAGCGTGGTGAACCGGATGATCGGATAGCACGCGGCGCCCTCGTCGGGAACCCCGTCCCGGCGCAGCCCGACCACCAGGCCCGGTGCGCGCAGCGCCCGCCGCCGGAAGCTCCGCAGGCTCAGCAGCTCCCGGCACCCCGCCACCGCGAGGAACAGGCCGGCGCCGCCGCAGACGATGCTCAGGAGGATGTCAGGCACGCCTGGAACGTAGGACAGGGGCTTTGACGCCCGCTTGCAGCCCGCTTGCGGTCAGGGCCGCAGCCGCGCGAGCGCGCCGGCCACGTCGGGCACCCGGGCGCCGAGGTCCCACCGGCTGAAGAGGTGCACGTCGTCCCCGGTGTCGATCTCCAGCAGCTCGGTGGTGATCCCGTACCGGCGGTACGCCTCGGCCCGGATCCCCCGCACCCGGTCCCACGGGATCCGCCGCCGCCCGGTGAGCCCGGCGATCACCAGCCCGTCCGGGCCGGCGGCGAGCCGTACCGGGACGAGCAGGTCGCGGAGGGCCAGCCCGGCGAAGCCGAGCGCGGCGACCCCGGCGAGGAAGAGCTGCCCGGGGTCACCGGCCACCGCCAGCACCGCGCAGAGCACGGCGCCGGCCGCCTTGACCGCGATGATCTGCCAGGGCACCCGCCATGCGCACTCCATCCCCTCGCCACCGGTCACCCGCGGCAGCGTAACAACGGCCCGCCCGCGCCGGGGCGCGACCGGCCGATCACGGCGCGGCCGGACCGGTGTGATCTTCCCGGCCCGTCCCCGCCCGCGAATCCGGCAGAATGGTGAGCCGCCTCCCGGAAGAAAGCGGGTCAACGATCGTGACGACCACCATTCAGCAGCGGATCGCCGAGGAGCTCGGCGTACGGGAAAACCAGGTGGCGGCGGCCATCGAGCTGCTCGACGGCGGCGCCACGGTGCCGTTCATCGCCCGCTACCGCAAGGAAGCCACGGGCATGATGACCGACGCGCAGCTGCGCACCCTCGAGGAGCGGCTGCGCTACCTGCGCGAGCTGGAGGAGCGGCGCGCGGCGATCCTCGAGTCGATCCGGGCCCAGGGCAAGCTCGACGAGGCCCTGGAGGCGCAGATCATGGCGGCCGACACGAAGGCCCGGCTCGAGGACCTCTACCTGCCGTTCAAGCCAAAGCGGCGGACCAAGGCGCAGATCGCCCGCGAGGCCGGGCTGGAGCCGCTCGCGGACGCGCTGCTCGCCGACCCCACGCTCGACCCCGAGGCCACGGCGCAGGCGTACCTCGGCGAGGGCGTGCCGGACACCGCGGCCGCCCTGGAGGGCGCCCGGGCCATCCTCATCGAGCGGTTCTCCGAGGACGCCGACCTCATCGGCGAGCTGCGCGAGCGGATGTGGCGGCGCGGCCGGCTCGTCTCCCGCGTCCGGGAGGGCAAGGAGGAGTCCGGGGCCAAGTACGCGGACTACTTCGACTACGCCGAGCCGTTCACCACCCTGCCCTCGCACCGGATCCTCGCGATGTACCGCGGGGAGAAGGAGGAGGTCCTCAGCCTCACCTTCGACCCCCAGGCCGAGGAGCCGAACGACTACGAGCGGATCATCGCGCAGCGGTTCGGCATCGAGGACCGGGGCCGCCCGGCCGACCGGTGGCTCGCCGACACGGTCCGCTGGGCGTGGCGCACCCGGATCCTCGTCCGGCTCGGCATCGACCTGCGCGGCCGCCTGTGGCAGGCCGCCGAGGACGAGGCGGTCCGGATCTTCGCCGCGAACCTGCGGGACCTGCTGCTCGCCGCCCCCGCCGGGGCGCGGCCCACCATGGGGCTCGACCCGGGCCTGCGGACCGGGGTGAAGGTCGCCGTGGTCGACGGGACCGGCAAGGTGGTCGCGACCACGACCATCTACCCGCACGAACCGCAGCGGCGGTGGGAGGAGTCGCTGCAGGTGCTCGCCCGGCTCGCCACCGAGCACTCGGTCGAGCTGATCGCGGTCGGCAACGGCACCGCCTCCCGGGAGACCGACCGGCTCGCCGCCGAGCTGGTCCGGCGGATGCCGCACCTGACCAAGGTGATGGTCTCCGAGGCCGGGGCGTCGGTCTACTCCGCGTCCGAGTACGCCTCCCGGGAGCTGCCCGACCTCGACGTGTCGCTGCGCGGCGCGGTCTCGATCGCGCGCCGCCTCCAGGACCCGCTCGCCGAGCTGGTGAAGATCGACCCGAAGTCGATCGGCGTCGGCCAGTACCAGCACGACGTCTCCGAGGTGAAGCTCTCCCGCTCGCTCGACGCGGTGGTCGAGGACTGCGTGAACGCGGTCGGGGTCGACGTGAACACCGCCTCCGTGCCGCTGCTCGCCCGGGTCTCCGGCATCACCCCCGCCCTGGCGGAGAACATCGTCGCCTACCGCGACGCCAACGGCCCGTTCCGGTCCCGGGAGCAGCTCAAGTCGGTTCCCCGGCTCGGGCCGAAGGCGTTCGAGCAGTGCGCCGGCTTCCTCCGCATCCGGGACGGGGACGACCCGCTCGACTCCTCCAGCGTGCACCCGGAGGCGTACCCGGTGGTCCGGCGGATCCTCGAGGCCACCGGGATGGGCATCCGCTCGCTGATCGGCAACACCGGGGTGCTCCGCTCGCTCGACCCGGCCCGGTTCGTGGACGACCGGTTCGGCCTGCCGACGGTGACCGACATCCTCAAGGAGCTGGAGAAGCCGGGGCGCGACCCGCGGCCCACGTTCACCACGGCCGCCTTCAAGGAGGGCGTGGAGACGATCGAGGACCTCAAGCCGGGGATGGTGCTCGAGGGCGTGGTCACCAACGTCGCCGCGTTCGGCGCGTTCGTCGACATCGGCGTCCACCAGGACGGCCTGGTCCACGTGTCGGCGATGGCGGACCGGTTCGTCAAGGACCCGCGCGAGGTGGTCAAACCCGGCGACATCGTGCGGGTCAAGGTGCTCGACGTCGACCTGGCGCGCAAGCGGATCTCGCTCACCCTGCGGCTCGACGACGAGGCCGCGCGCCGCCCCGGAGAGCGCGGCGGCGCGGGCTGCGGCGACGGGCGCGGGCCGGGCCGGGGTGAGCGCGGCGGACGGCGCACCGGGGGCCGCCCGGCCCCGGCCGGGGGCGCCATGGCCGAGGCGCTGCGCCGCGCCGGGCTGATCGGCCCGGACGCCCGCTAGCCGCCCGCCCGCGCCGGAGTCCCGGCCCTCGGGGCATTCGGTTCCCGGCGGGCGAGGCGCCCGGGCTCCCCGGGCCGAGGTCCGGCCGGGTGTCCCCGGTGGGTGGATCCTGGTGCCCCGGGCCCGTGCAGGCGGATCGCGGGTGCTGCGGGCCCGTGCGGGCGGATCCCGGCGTGCTCCGGGCCCGTCGGCGGGTGCCGCCGGAGTGCCCCGGGCCGGCCCGTACGGCGCGCACGCCGGCCGGCCGGGCGGGGACGCGCCGTGCTCAGGACGCGCCGGGCCGCGGTCCACCGGCGCCGGGGTCCATGGGGATCCGCACGCCCCGCTCCCGGGCGACCCGGGCCGCGCGCTCGTAGCCGGCGTCGGCGTGCCGGATCACACCGGTCGCCGGGTCGTTGGTGAGCACCCGGCGCACCTTCTCGCCGGCGAGCGCCGTGCCGTCCGCCACGACCACCTGCCCGGCGTGGAGCGAGCGGCCGATCCCGACGCCCCCGCCGTGGTGGACGGCGACCCAGGAGGCGCCCGAGGCGACGTTGACCATGGCGTTGAGGAGCGGCCAGTCGGCGATCGCGTCCGAGCCGTCGGCCATCCCCTCGGTCTCCCGGTACGGCGAGGCCACGGAACCGCAGTCGAGGTGGTCCCGGCCGATCACGATGGGCGCGGAGAGCTCGCCCGAGGCGACCATGTCGTTGAACCGCTCCCCGGCCCGGTCGCGCTCGCCGTACCCGAGCCAGCAGATGCGCGCTGGCAGACCCTGGAAGCGGACCCGCTCCCCCGCCGCCCGGATCCACCGGGCGAGCGGCTCGTTGTCCGGGAAGAGCTCGAGGATCGCCCGGTCGGTCCGGGCGATGTCCGCCGGGTCACCGGAGAGGGCGACCCACCGGAACGGGCCCTTGCCCTCGCAGAACAGGGGGCGGATGTAGGCGGGCACGAACCCGGGGATGTCGAAGGCGCGGGCGCACCCGCCGAGCCGCGCCTCGCCGCGGATCGAGTTGCCGTAGTCGAAGACCACCGCCCCCGCGTCCAGGAAGCCGAGCATGCCCTCGACGTGCCGGGCCATCGACTCCCGCGCCCGGCGGGTGAACCCCTCCGGGTCCTCGCGCGCCTTGGCCGCCATGTCCGCGAAGGCGACGCCCAGCGGCAGGTAGGTCAGCGGGTCGTGCGCGCTGGTCTGGTCGGTGACGATGTCGACCTCCGCGCCCTTGGCGAGCGCCTCGGGGACGGCCCGGGCCGCGTTCGCCTCGACCCCGATCGAGAGCGGGCGGCGGGCGCGGCGGGCCTGCTCGGCGAGCCGGAGCGCCTCGTCGAGGCTCTCCGCCCGGAGGTCGAGGTACCCGTGCCTGATCCGGCGCTCGATGCTCCGGGGGTCGCAGTCCACGCAGATCGCGACGCCGCCGTTCAGGGTGACCGCGAGCGGCTGGGCGCCGCCCATGCCGCCGAGCCCGCCGGTGAGGGTGACCGTGCCGGCCAGGGTGCCGCCGAACCGTTCGGCCGCGACCGCGGCGAAGGTCTCGTACGTGCCCTGGAGGATGCCCTGGGTGCCGATGTAGATCCACGACCCGGCGGTCATCTGCCCGTACATGGTGAGGCCGAGCCGTTCCAGCCGCCGGAACTCGGGCCAGGTCGCCCACTCCCCCACGAGGTTGGCGTTGGCGATCAGCACCCGGGGCGCCCACTCGTGGGTGGTGAGCACGCCGACCGGCCGCCCGGACTGGACGAGCAGGGTCTCGTCGTCGGCGAGCGTGGTGAGGGCGCGGACGATGGCGTCGAACGAGCGCCAGTCCCGGGCGGCCTTGCCGGTGCCGCCGTAGACGATCAGCTCCTCCGGGTGCTCGGCCACCTCGGGGTCGAGGTTGTTCATGAGCATGCGCAGCGCGGCCTCCTGCGGCCACCCGCGCGCGGTCAGCCGGCGGCCTCTCGGCGCCCGGATCGTCCTGCGTCCGTCCACCGTCGCCCGGCCTCCTCTCCGCGCCCCTCTCGCCCGCGGGTCCTCCACCAGAGGGTTGTGCCCGCGTGCGGGCCGGACCCGCCCGGGAGCGCCGGCGGGCGCTCCCGCCGGGCGGCTCGTTCCCGGGCACGCCGGCGGGCACGGCAGACTGAGAGCATGACACCGGCGGGGCCCGCCGCGCGGTGCCCCGGAGGGAGGCTCGGTGAACGGAGACGAGGAGTCAACCCCCGCCCATCGGGAGCGCATGCTCTGCCCCAGCTGCCTGGGATCGGGCCGCGTCATCGTCGATCGTGCGGCGGTGCTCGGCCTCAGCGCCGGCACGGCGGGCGTGAACGAGCAGTGCACCGACTGCTTCGGCGAGGGCTTTCTCCACTACGAGACGCGGATCGCCCGGCCGTGCCCGCCCGGCAGCCCGGACCAGGTGCCGGAGCCGCCCGAGCCCGGCGTGCGCTGATCCCGGCAGGGGCACCGGGTGCGGCCCGTCCCCCGGGCGGTGCGGCGCCGGCCGGGCGGGACACCCGGCCGGCAGGCCGCCTAGAGTGATCCGTGAACCGACGAGGTCCCGGAAGGAGCACGCGGGTGAAGGACAGCCGGTCCGGCCATGCGCTGCGGCTGCTCGGCGTGCTGTTCGCCCTGGCCGGCGCCGGGTGGCTGGCGCGCGACATCGTGCCGGCGCTCGGCGCGCGCCCGGCCGGGGAGCGCGCCCGGCGGATCCGGCGGTCGGAGCGGTTCGGCGGCGGACGCTTCCGGAACCCGGTGCCGACGTCAGGGC
The DNA here is from genome assembly GCF_000092645.1 of Thermobispora bispora DSM 43833. NCBI lineage: Bacteria > Bacillati > Actinomycetota > Actinomycetes > Streptosporangiales > Streptosporangiaceae > Thermobispora > Thermobispora bispora. The sequence continues at coordinate 1,942,974 of NC_014165.1, read as the reverse complement.
GGCGGCGCGGCACCGCCCGCGCCGTCCTCGGTGAGCTTCGCTCCGGGCCGCGCCGCCCGCGGGGACCCGTGCCGCTCGTCACGCCCTCGCCCGGGCCCGCGAGCGACCTCGACGTGGTCTGGTACGGCCACGCCTCGGTGCTGATCGAGATCGAGGGCCGGCGGGTCCTCTTCGACCCGGTCTGGAGCGAGCGCTGCTCCCCCTCGCCGATCGCCGGCCCGCGCCGCCTGCACCCGGCCCCGGTCCCGCTCGCCGGCCTCCCCGAGCTCGACGCCATCGTGATCTCCCACGACCACTACGACCACCTCGACATGGCGACGGTGCGGGAGCTGACCCGGCTGCAGCGGGCCCCGTTCGCCGTGCCGCTCGGGGTCGGCGCCCACCTCGAACGGTGGGGAGTGCCGGCCTCCCGCATCATCGAGCTCGACTGGGACGAGGAGACCAAGCTCAGCGGGCTGCGGCTCACCGCGACCGCGGCCCGTCACTTCTCCGGCCGCTTCATCGCCCGCAACCCGACCCTGTGGGCCTCGTGGGTGGTCGCCGGGGAGCGGAGGCGGGTCTTTTACACCGGGGACTCGGGCTACTTCGACGGGTACGCCGCCATCGGGCGGGCGTACGGCCCCTTCGACCTGTCGGTCATCCAGATCGGCGCGTACAGCGCCGCCTGGCCGGACGTGCACATGACCCCGGAGGAGGCGGTCCGCGCCCACCTCGACCTCCGCGCGGGCCTGCTGCTGCCGGTGCACTGGGGCACGTTCCGCCTCGCCCCGCACTCCTGGAGCGATCCGGTGGAACGGTTGTGCCGGGAGGCACGGGCGCACGGCGTCCGCCTCGCCGTACCGCGCCCGGGAGAGCGGGTGAGCGCGGACGACCCGCCGCCGGTGGACGGCTGGTGGCGCGAGATCGCCTGAGCCGGCCTCAGCGCTCGGCAATCAACCCCCCAACGCCGGGTTGACCTGCGGATTCGACCAGGTTGGCGAGGTTTGCCACGGTCCGCGGTCTGGGTACGCCCTGCGCCAGCGCGGGGTGCCCTGACGGCTCCTGTCATGTCCGGGCGACGGCCCCGCGCCTTTCCATCGGGGGAAGGAGCCGGCTGATGACATTCAACCCATTGAAGGAACGGGGGATCCCTCTCGACCGCCAGCTGCGCAACTGGCGCGAGCTGAACGTGACGCCCATCGACCCTGATCGGGCGGACCCGTACACCCGATGCCGCATCATCACGATGAACGGCATCGAGATGGAGGCGATCTGGTTCAGCCACCAGTTCGCCCGGCATTGCCCGGATCCGGAGGTGCGCCAGCAGCTTGCCCACGTCCGGTTCATGGAGGCCCAGCAGCAACGGGTGGTGAACTGGTTGCTGCCCGGCCTGAGCTCGGTGCTGGAGACGACGATCTCGTACGAGCAGGTCGCCGTCGACCTCACCGCCTGGGTCGCGCGGATGGAGCCCGATCCCTATCTGAAGCAGGCGTACCAGTTCGGCGTGCTCGAGGACTTCGACCACCTGTACCGGTACGCCAACCTGTACGAGATGATCGAGCACCGCAAGGCGGAGAAGATCGTCGACGCGCTCACCGAGGTGATGCCGGGCCGGCCCACCATCGCCCAGCACCGGCATCCCATCGACAACGTGCGCGAGCCGTACAAGCGGGACAAGGTCCAGCCGATCTCCCGGCTCCACGCGCTGACGATCATGTCTGCCGAGCAGCAGACCATGAACTTCTACATGAACGTCGGGCCGATGTACATGGAGCCGATCGCCCGGCAGCTCTACCAGGAGATCGGGCTCGTGGAGGAGGAGCACGTCACGCACTACGAGTCGCTCGTGGACCCGGGCGAGACCTGGTGGGAACGGCTCGTCATCCACGAGTACAACGAGTGCTACATGTACTACTCCTTCATGCAGACCGAGACCGACCCCAAGGTCAAGCGGATCTGGGAGCTCCACCTCAACATGGAGCTCGAGCACCTGCGCATCGCCTGCGACCTCATGCGCCGCCACGACGGGCGCGACCCCGCCGAGGTGCTCCCCAACCGCATCCCCGAGCCGGTGACCTTCGAGCCGAACAAGCAGTTCATCCGCGAGCTGATCGCCACCCAGGTCGACTACACCACGCTCGGCACCGGCTACGTCCAGGAGGCCCACGAGCGGTTCCAGCGCTGGCAGGAGCAGATCATGGGCGGCGAGGAGCCGCCGAGCGAGCGCGTCATCGAGGAGAACCGCGCCCGGTCCGGCATGGAGTACCGCATGGAGACCGAGGGGGCCCACCCGCTCCGGCTCATGGGGACCCGCTGACCCTGCGCGGCCGTCCGGACAGCGGTACGGCTCCCGCCCGGGCGGGCGGGAGCCGTACGTCGTATCAGAGGCGGTCTCAGGGGCGCGACCCCGCGGTCACCGCCGCGACATCGCCCGGCGGATCAGGTCGCGCGCCCGGTCGATGATCGCCGCGGGTGGGCCGAAGAGCAGGTTCTTCGTCGCCGACTCCACCCCAGGGCGGGGCCGGGTCGGGGCCATCGCCTCGGCGGCCCGCACGCCCAGGGCCAGGGCCCGGCGCTCGGCGGCCGTGGTCTCGGCCCGCATCCGCATGAACTCGTACCGCTCCTCGGCCCGCGCGTGCTGCGTCACCATCAGGCGCAGCCGGCGGAGGTTCTCGAGGAAGTCCGGGTGGTCGGTGCCGAGCTGGTCCATCCGGCTGAGCAGGCGCTTGGCCTGGTTCTCCTCGCGCAGCCGGTCCTCGATCACCTCGGCGCCGCCCTCGATCCGGCGGCGCACGTACGGGTGCACGATCTCCTCCTCCGCGGTCTCGTGCACCGAGAGCATGCGCACCAGGCGGCGGAACGCCTCCTCCCGATCTCTGCCCGTGGCCTGCTCCACCTCGTCGAACATGTCCCTGATCACCCCGTGCTGATGGATGAGCAGGTCGACGACGTCGTTCTCCTTCATCAGCTCGGGTATCGGCTGGGCCGCTGTCATCAAGCTCTCCCTTCGGAATCCGGTACCCCACCGCCGCACGCCGGCGGTGACACCCCCGGGCACCAATGCGGCGGGAGCGCCCCTCATGCCGGGCTCCCGCCTGCCGGTGACAGATGAGTACCCGTGCACCTTCTGTGTCACGCAGCGTGACATCGACTATCCGATCCGTGTTCGCCACGGTACGGCCCGGCGCGGGGCGGCGCACCGCGTCCGCGATGGGACGCGGGCGCGGCACGGGCTGGTGCTCGCCCGGCCGGGCCCGCATACTCTTCGCTCGGAGTAGCGCGGAGGTGGTGCGATGGCGAACACGGCGCCCTGGGTGGTGGTCGGGCTCGACAACGGCGGCACGAGCAACAACGCGACCGTGCTCGACTCCTCCGGGCGGTTCCTGGTGGACCGGATGGTGGAGACGCCGAGCCTCGTCCGGGAGGGCCCCGAGGTCGCGCTCGCCCAGCTCGTCCGCGCGTTCGAAGGGGTGCTCGAGCTCACCGGCACCCCGCGCTCGGCGGTGCGCGCGGTGGGGCTCGACTCCCCCGGCCCGGCCGACGCCAACGGGGTGATCGCGTCCACCGGGGCCACGAACTTCGGTCACCCCGCGTGGCGCGGGTTCGACTTCCGCGGGGCGCTCGAGGCGCGGCTCGGCCTGCCGGTCGTGTACCTCAACGACGGCAACGCGGCCGCGCTCTACGCCCACCACGCCCACTTCGGCGCCGAGGCCCACGAGCGCTCCTCGGTCGCGGCCGTCGTCGGCACCGGGCTCGGCGGCGGGGTCGTCGTGCACGGCCGGGTGGTGACGGGCGCGGCCGGCATGGCCGGCGAGCTCGGGCACGTGCACATCCCCCTGGACGGCCTGCTCGAGGAGGGGCAGCCGGCGCCCACCTGCAATTGCGGCTTCACCGGGGACGTGGAGAGCATCGCCTCGCTCACCGGGATCGAGCGGAACCTGCTGCCGTACTGGCTGACCCGGTTCCCCGGCCACGAGCTCGCCGACGTCGAGCCCCTGGCCAAGGCGGCCCGGCTGCTCCGCGGCCACGCGGAGCACGGCGACCCGCTCGCGCTCAAGATCTTCGAGCAGCAGGCGATCGCGATCGGCAGGCTCTTCACCATCCTGGGCAACGTGCTCGACCCGGACGCGTACTTCGTCGGGGGCGGCGTGGTGGAGGCGGCGCCGCGCTTCCGCGACTGGTTCCTCGGCAAGGTGCGGGAGCACACCGCGCTCCGGGCCGAGCAGCGCCGGATCGCCACGGTGGCGCTGGTGCGGGATCGGGACATGGCGGGTGCCCGGGGCGTGGCGCTCGCCGCGCTCGCCGCGGTCCGCGGGGAGTGACCGCGGGCCGGCGCCGCCGATGCCGTTCGGCATGGCCGCGGGCCTGCCGTACCGGCGCATCTGCATTTCGGGAAATCTCGGCAAACAACGGCTCTTATCAGCCGAAACGCGATAAGCGGCGGTGGAAGATGGATACGACATCGCGAACGAACGCCGCGGACGCAGCGGTTCGCGGCGGCGTTCGCGGCCGTCCGCTGATCGGGGGAGTTCGGGGGAGGAAGCATGACCGTCACCACGTCGGAACGCACGTCCTACGAACAGCCCGGCGCCACCGCGCCGCCGGCGGCCCCGATCCCCCCGCACACCATGCGAAGCGCCCGCCGTGAGCTCACGCTGAACCTGCCGTGCGTCCGGATCCAGATCCGGCCCCCGGAGCTGCACCTGCCCCGGGTGGAGCTGCCGCACATCACCCCGCGGGAGCTCGGGCACGCCATCGACATCGCCCGCACGTTCCTCCCGCCGCCGGAGCGCATGCTCTACTACGGCGGCCTCGCCGCCATCGCGGCCTTCGGCGTGATCGACTGGCCGATCGCCGCGGCGATCGGCGCGGGGACGATGATCGCCCAGCGCGCCCGGGCGCGGGAGCAGCGCTGGTCCCCGCTGCGGGCCCCGCGGGAGACGGCGAGCGAGCCCACGGAGCCGGCCCGCCGGACGCGGACCACCACGGGCACCACCACCACGACCACGCGCCGCACCCGGGCCACCAAGCGGACCACCGCCTGACGGATCCCGGGGTCTCCGCCCCGGGGCGGGGTCACGCGGGCAGGGCCCCGGCCTCATCGCGGGCGAGACCACCGGGACCCATCGGGGACGGGACCCGGCGCTCCGTGGGCGGGATCCTGGCGCGGTGCTTCCGGGGACCGTGCACCGGGTGGATCCGGGGCGGGGCGAACCGGCGGGCGCGCACCGTATCGTCACGGGACGTTCATCTGCCGTTAACCTAAACTACGCTGCTTCGCGACGTTTGTCCGCGAGTATCCCAATGAAAGCAAGTTCAGACAGATTGGATACCAATGTCGGACTTCGTCGCCGCAGTGCTCGCCAAGGCCGCGCTGATGCTCTTGGAAGCCCTGATCCTCCGCCTGGTCCAGGCCCTCATCACCTCGGGCCTCCGGATCCAGTTCGGCGCGGCCGCCTGAGAAGATCCCGGTTCGACGCGAAACGCGGTAAGGCCGCGCGCCCGTGCCGCCCACTCCCCCGCCGGCCGCCCGGCACCGTGGGATGCGGGACGCGCCTCCCTCAGCTCAACCGCCGCGCACCGGCCCGCCGGCGGTGCGTGCCAGGTCAACACCACCTCGAACTAAGAAAACCCTCATAACACCATATTGCGGACATATCGGGCGTATGCTGCAAATACGTCCGACCACGAAAGGGGGGTGGAACCGATGAGGCACAGCACCGACATCGGGACCCATCCCGACATCATGGAGATGCGCGCGCGGTACGAGGCCGCCTCGGCCAACCCGACCATGCAGACGGCGGACGGCCTCAACATGGTCGCCGGCCTGTACCTCGCCCTCTCACCGTGGATCGTCGGGTTCCAGAACCTCACCGGGATCACGGTGAACAACCTGATCACCGGCCTGCTGGTCTCCATGCTCGCCCTCAGCTACAGCTCGGCGTTCGGCCGCACGTACGGCCTGTCCTGGGTCGCGCCCCTGATCGGGGTGTGGACCATCGTGGCGCCGTGGCTGGTCCGCGGAGCGACCGAAGGACGGACGATCATCAACAACGTGATCATCGGTGCGATCATCCTCGCCCTCGGCCTGGCGACCATGCGCCTCGGCATGATGCAGCAGGGCCGGACCGGCGGTGGATACGAACGCAGCACCGGCTTCGAACGGCCCGGCGGCGGCTTCGACCGCCCGCAGCAGTCCTGAACCGGAGCCCGCGCAACCGCGATCAGCCGGCCGCAGCCGGTCACCTGACCCGGCCGCGGCACGGTCTTGCCCGGGCACGGCCCGGACCGGGCGCCGGGCGCCTGCCTTAACCGGGTCCGTCGGTAGAGAATGGGGCAATGACCACCACGCACCCTGTCGCGAGCCCCGTGGACTTCGCCGTCTACGGCGACTACGAGATCAAGCAGTCCACCGGACCCGACGGATCCTTCCAGCGGCCGCTGTACCGCTTCCGCGGGCGCGTCACCGCGGACGGCAGCAGCGGGTACCCCGCCCGGCCGGGCCGCTACCACCTGTACGTCTCCCTCGCCTGCCCGTGGGCGCACCGGTCGATCATCGTGCGCTCCCTGCTCGGCCTCGAGGACGTCATCTCCATGTCCGTCGTCGACCCGGTGCGCGACGGGCGCGGGTGGGCCTTCCGCCACGGCCCCGGCCACGGGCCCGACGAGGTCAACGGCTTCACCCTCCTCCGGGAGGCGTACGAGGCGACCGAGCCGGGCTACGACGGCCACGTGTCCGTGCCGGTGCTCTGGGACCGCGAGACCAAGCGGATCGTGAGCAACAACTTCCCGGACATCACCATCGACCTCGCCACCCAGTTCCGGGAGTGGGCCAGGCCTGGCATCGACCTCTACCCGGTCGAGCTGCGCGACGAGATCGACGCGCTCAACGACCGCATCTACCGGTACGTGAACAACGGGGTGTACCGGTGCGGCTTCGCCACCAGCCAGGAGGCCTACGACACCGCGGTGCGGGAGCTCTTCGCCATGCTCGACGAGCTCGAGGAGCGGCTCGCCGACCGGCGGTACCTCTTCGGCGACCGGATCACCGAATCCGACATCCGGCTCTGGGTCACGCTCGTGCGGTTCGACACGGTCTACGTGACCCACTTCAAGGCGAACCTCCGCCGCATCGCCGACTACCCCAACCTGTGGGGCTACACCCGCGACCTGTACCAGCACCCGGCCTTCGGCGGCACCACCGACTTCGATCACATCAAGCGCCACTACTACCTGACGCACCCGCGGCTGAACCCGCTGCGGATCATCCCCGCCGGGCCGGTCCTCGACTGGCACGCCCCGCACGGCCGGGAGCGGCTCGGGCCGGGCCTGCCCGCCTAGCCGTCCCGGACGCGTTCCCATAGCGCGCCGGCCGAGGGCGCTGGTCACGCGCCCCGGCCCCGCCGCCGGGCCCGGGCGTGCGCGTACGCTCCGGGCCGGCCTCGCGCATGCGGCGGGCGCCGGAGGTGAGCCGGATGGTCACCCCGGCGTGGCCGGCCTCCGCGCCTGCGGGCGGGGATCCCGTGGCCGGGCGCGCCGTCGGGCCTCCTCGCCTGACGGCCCGGCCCGTCGGGCTCCGGCCCCGCCGTACGGCCCGCCCACCGGGCCGGCGGAAGGATCTATGGTGGGCCACCGTGAAGGTTGACGCTCCGCCGTCGTGGCCGACGACGGTCGACGAGGCCGAGGCGATCCAAGAGAAGCTGCGGTCCCGGCTCGACCTCACCGGACCAGGCCCGCGCCACCCGGCGACCGTGGCGGGCGTGGACGTCGCCTATGCCGGCGAGCGGCTGGTCGCGGCCGTCGTGGTGCTCGACGGCGCCACCCTCGAGGTGCTCGAACAGGTCGCCGTACCAGGACGGGTGGCCTTCGACTACGTGCCCGGGCTGCTCGCCTTCCGCGAGCTGCCGGGCCTGATCACCGCCCTCGAGCGGCTCACCAGGACGCCCGAGCTCATCGTCTGCGACGGGTACGGCCTCGCGCATCCCCGCCGGTTCGGGCTCGCCTGCCACCTGGGCGTGCTCACCGGGCTGCCGACCATCGGTGTGGGCAAGACCGCGTACGTCGGAACGTACGAGATGCCCGGACGGCGTCGCGGGTCGTGGAGCGAGCTGCGCCTCGGCGACGACGTGGTGGGGCGGGTGCTCCGGACGCAGGACGACGTCAAGCCGGTGTTCGTCTCCGTGGGCAACCGGATCGACCTGGACACCGCGTGCGCGAACGTGCTCGCGCTGTGCCCGCGGCACCGGCTGCCCGAGACGACCCGGGCCGCCGACCGGCTCTCCCGTGCGGTGCTCACCCGCGGCACCACCCCGTGACCAGGGCCGTGGCGACACCCGGCGACGCGCCGGTCTCTTCGAGCGGCGGGACGTGGTCGTCGAGCGGCGGCACGGGATGGGCGTCGCTCTCGGGTGGGCGTCGCCGACCGTGTCCCCCGGTTCGGGGGATCCACCGGCGGGTCCGTGGTGACCTCCGGCAGCTAGCTGCCCTGACCGGCGAGGTGGCGCTCGATGGACGCGACCTTCGCGTCGAGGCGCCCCTGACCGGCCCGGGCGTCCGCCTTCAGCACCAGGCTCACCCGGGAGCAGCGCCGCTCCACGGCGGCGACCGCCTTCTTCACCACGTCGAGCACCTCGTCCCACGACTCGCCCTCGATCGTGGTGAACATCGCGTCGGTCCGGTTGGGCAGCCCGGACTCCCGGACCACCCGCACCGCCTCGGCGACCAGTTCGCCGACGTCCTCCCCCTTGCCGATCGGCGTGACGCTGAACGCCACCAATACCGACATCACTCACCTCCCGGGCGGTCACCGTAGCACTCCCGGCCTGGACGCCTACTGCCGTCCAGAGCGGGCATGCCCGGCCGGCCCGGCGCGCTGCGCGCGGTTCCGTCCCGAGACCGCGTCAACAGGGATCTCCGTCGTCTAGCTGGGGCTGGGCTTTCCGACGTCTGCCGGGCTGCCCAGGTCGAGGTCGTACGAAGGTGGCGGCTCGGGAGTCCCATTCGGCCAGATGCAGTGGGAGGACACCTCGAGACCGAGGACATCGCCTCGCCACTTGTCATGGTCGGCTCCATACGTCCTCCCATGCAGCCTGCGGTCATAACCGTTAAAGCGATCACGACGGTAATGCGAAGCATTCATCCCCCGGCTGGTTGCTGCTTGCTCCGGCGCCAGCGCTCCTTACCGGCGAGGTGGCGATCGACGGGCTCGACCTTCGCGTCAAAGCGCCCTTGACCGGCCCGGGCGTCCGCCTCCAGCACCGGGCTCACCCGGGAGCAGCGCGGTTCCACGGCGGCGACCGCCTACGGTGCAGTCACCGAGACAGGCAGGGGGCCAGACGTGGACTCGACACGGCGTACCGTCGGACGACGCTGTATGCCTAGCTCGTGCTAGCCGACCCCTAGACGCTGACGGCCCGAGGCACGCAGCAGGAGGTCAGGCGATGAGGACGATCCCGAGTCCCGTGAAGCCAAATGCAGAACCCTCCTCTCCTCTTGACGGCGTCGATGGCCATCGGGAGAAAGCACGGGAGCATGGGAATCCGATCAAGATCAGCCCGGCGTCACGGAGTCTGCCGAGACTCAGATAACCGGTCGAGATCTGAGGACGGGATGGGTTCCGGAGCTCCCTTCGGCCACACGCAGGGAGAGGAAACGCCGAGACCGGGAATATCACCGCTCGTCCACGACAAGGAGAGACGGAAATCATCGGATCGGGAACGCGCGGTGATGACCAGACCATCTCTTGACACCGCTTCGATAATGTGACCTCGTTGCTCCCAATGGCGTCTCACGCTGCGGGCAATGTCGGCGAGTTTATCCTTTTCTTTGGGAAGACCACGCAAATGGTAGGCTCGGCTGATGAAGATGCGACCGTCTGTGTGATCTCCCGTCCAACCAAGGCAGGGATAAACAGTCAACGTAATGGGATCGAGATCCAATCGTGGCTTTGGATCAATGATGGACACCGTATCGTTGATCAGCTCCTGAACACGGGCGAGCGCCTCGTCCTTGGTCATGGTTGACTTGATCATGATTGAATCAGCTCTTCCTCCGACACAACCCGCGGTCACGGAAGCGAGAGCGGCGATCAGGGCGATGATGCGGAATTCATCCTCCGGCCGGTTGCGGCGAAGGCATCTGCTCGGCATGAGGTTCTCCTCGGTCAGAGGATTGTCGAAGCACAGAACTCTGTGCAGGAGACGGGCTCGGCGTAGCAGCCGATTCGGCAAGGGTCAGATCGTCATATTGACATTGATCAGAAATCCGAGTTCTTGATGGATAGTGAAGCTCGTTCCAATAGCTAGAGTGGACGGCCAACGAGTAAGGCAGAGACGAAGTTCAGTTCACATAACAGTTCTGGCACCGAACTCCTTTTCACTGGGATCGGCACTCCGAGGTCCGCGAGTCGTCCGGAGCCTCGCCTACCCAGACCGACCTGACTCCCGATTCACTGGCATGCCGGGCACCCACGCCAGGGCTACCCCAGGATGATGGGCTGGTCGGCGAAGTCATGCGGGTGCAGCCTTGCGGCCACTCCGTACGTGATCCGCCCGTCTCATGGTCACGGTTCTCCCGGACCGGACGACGAGCTCGGCTCCGGCGTCCCGTTCGGCCATATGCAATAGGAGGAAACCTCGATCATGAGGACGTCACCGGCGGTCCACGAGAGTGCGAGGGTGAAGTCGTCGGGCCGGGATCGCGCCGCGATGACCGTGCCGTCCTTCGAAACCGAGTCGATGAAGTGGCCTCGCTCTTCCCAACGTCGCCTTATCTGCCTGGCCACATCCCCGATCTTCTCCTTGGGTATTCCGCGCAAGTAATAGCCACGGGTGACGTAAATGCGATCTTCTGATCCGCCGTCAGACGGATCCAGACAGTGATGTACGGACAGGGTCGTGGGGTCGAGATCAAGTCGTGGTTTCGGATCGATGATCGCGACGGTGTCATCGATCAGTTCGTGAACACGGCGCAGGGCCTCATCCTTGGTAATGGTTCTCTCCATGAACCCTCCGGCGCATCCTGTGGTCAGGGTGGCGAGCACGGCGGTCGAGACGAGACGGCGGAGCATTCATCCTCCGAATGGTTGCGGAGAGGGCAGCGCACCAGCAGGAATTCCGCTGGAAGACGGCTGCGCTGCTGGACCAGGCGGTAGGGGAGACGGGTTCGGAGACGGAGTGGGAACCGGAAACGGAACGAGCTTGGCGTACTGGCCGGTGACCAGATACCCGAGGTTCCGGAGCGAAGCCGATCCACGCTCCCAATAAATGGAGTGGGCCTTCAATGAATAGGGAAAATCGCTCGCCTCTTGAACATAGAAGTTCTGCCCGCCGAACTTTGCGTCACTGGGATCGGCACCGTATATCCCAAGATCTGCTACTGGGTCGTCTGGAGCTTCACCGACCCACACCGACTTCACTCCCAGTTCACTTGCATGCCGGGCGCCCGCACCAGGGCTGCCAAGAAAGATGAGCTGGTCGGCGAATGCATGCGGGCGAAGCCTTGCAGCCGCCCCGGTGAGGGTTGATCCGTAGCTGTGCCCGATCACGGTCAGCCGGGCGTCCGTGGTGGGCAGGTGGGCGGCGCGCAAGCCGTCGGTGAAGCTCGCCAGCGCGGGCGCACCCTTCTCAGCCGCGCCAAGATTTGCCGGGCTGCGATCACTGCTGAGGATCGAGCCCCACTGGGGGGCGTCATATCCCAGCCATGCAATCGAAGCAATCGTGCTGTTGGGACCACCGACCGCCGACGCTTGGTCCCATATCCTCACCGCACGTTGCGCATCTCCGGCGAACCCTTCGAGGGTGGTCCCGGTGCCGGGCACCGAGACCACGATCGAGGTGGCCTCGTCCGGATCGCCGAAGGAGATGGCGGCCTTCCCCGGGCCGGAAGGGTCGAACAGCAGCAACAGGGCCGGTGGGCGGCCGTCTCGCCCGCCGAGGGCCAGGGCGCGTTCCACGGCGGTGATCTGGCGCAACCGCCCTTCCAGTTCTTTGACCCGGGCTTCCGCCGCCTGGGCGCTTTGGCGCAGCCGGGCCAGCTCGGCGGTGACGGCCTGTTTCTCCTGGGCCAGATGGGCGCGATTGGCCTGATCGCGCACCGTGGCGGGAAGACCGTCCAACCGGCCGAGGAGATGCGGGGCGCCGGTGAGCAACCGCTGCCGTTCGGCGGCGCCGAGGGACTGCCACCAGGCGTTCACCCGGGCCGCCAGCTGACGATCCGCGCCCGTTCGCTGCAGCTCCACCAACCGCTGCAGCGCCACCACATCCCCGGTAGCGGCGGCATCCAGCAGCGCGCCCACCCCGTGCCGGTCGGGGGCATATCCGCCGAACAGCCCGAACCCGGTCATCACCGGGGTGGTCAACCCACCGGGGCAGTCCCGCTGGATCCGCTCCAACCGCCGGCGCAGGCCGGGCACCTGCTCTTGCGCCCACACCCCCACCCCGGAGATCTGATGCCCCGGGGTGGCCGGCAGGCCCGACGCGCGTAGTTCGGCCCCGACCCGGGCCCCGGCATGCCGCAGCTCCTGCCCCGCCCGCTCCAACCCCGCAATCAACCGCTGCATCGCCGGGATGTCCATCCCCGCAAACCCCGACGGCGCAGGGGATACCACCGCGGCCGGAGTGGCGAACGTGGGGACCGCCGGGCGGCGCCCGCCCTGGCGGTGGATCTGCTCGGCGATCTGAGCGGCCGCCTCCTGGAAGGCGGCCTGCACCCGGGCCCGCCGCACCCGCAGCTCCTCGGCGAAAACCGGTGCCCCGCCGCCCACCCACGCCTTGGCGATCAGGCACCGGTACGGGGAATCCAGCACCCCCGCGTACTCCTGGCCCAGCCGTACCACCCGGGTGAAAGCGAGCTCCAATTCGGTTGCCGTATCCGCCGCCACGGGCCAGCAGATTCGCATACCGCGCCAACGGCCGGCAATGAGAATTCATGAAATCGAATGAGCAGGCCGATTGTCATGCGACAAGAGTCGCACAATGCCTCGTTCGCGGCTTACGGAAAAGTCATTCCTTTTTCGTCTAACAAATGACGGTACTAAGGTGAAAGCCGCCACGCGGGCGCCTCAGGGCTGCATGAGGGGCATCTCAGGGCTCAGGGCTGTGACAGGCAAGGAAGCGAGCAGACCGCACCGCATCGCGGGGCCAACGGCGGTCCCCGAGCGCATCGTGCCTCGGTGACCGGCGCGCGCCCCGTCTCACCTTCGGGCCTCCCGGGCAGTCACCGTGTCCGAATGCGATCCGATGGCAGCCTTCCTGAAAAACACATGCATGCCACCGGCAGCGCCGCCCGGACGGCGCTCAACGACGATTCATCCGGCACGGATGAGGACCGGCCATTGCGCGGCACACCACCGGGCCGATCAGTACGACTGAGCATAGGTCAGCCTGCCTCAGGAAAGAACATCACTAAAACGGAAGATTTCGGCGATACCGAGGTAGGCGTAAATCGCCGAATAGCACCCCGTTCCGGCCAAGGGCGCACACCACTTCACCGCGAAACCGCCCGGCGGCCGACCGTGCCGGGGCCTTGACCGGTGGCCGCTCTCGTGGCCGGGAAGGTGAGCATGGGCGCGCCCGGTCGGTGCTGACGTCCGCCGGCACGGGGATCGCCTGCCTGGGGCACGCCGGCCTCGCGCACCGAGGTGGTCGTGTCCCATGGGCACGGGCGGTCGGGTCTGCCACCGCCGGCATCCGCGAGCGCGGCTGCGGGAGGGACACCACGAGGTGCCCGGCCCAGCGGTACCCCGCTGGGCCACCCGCCCACCAACAGAGATCACGCACCGGGCGGGATCGTCGCCCACGGCCCCCTTCAGCGCGAGGACCCGGCGAGCCGGAGCGCCTCGGCGGCCACCGCGGTGCGCAGCTCCCGGATGCCCGGCCGGCCGCGCAGCGGGTGGACGTTGTTGGTCAAGAGCACCACGGTGAGCCGGCGGGCGGGGTCGATGACGAGCGAGGTGCCGGTGAACCCCGAATGCCCGGCCGCGTCCCGGAGCGGGCCGACGATCGCGGGATCGCCGATGCGGATCCCGAGCCCTTGCCGGTAGGCGGCGCCGGTCACCCCCTGATCCCGGAGCATCTCGGCGACCGCCGCCGGGGAGAGCACTCCCCCGCCGCCGGTGCGCAGCGCCTCACCGAAGCGGAGCAGGTCGGCGGCGGTGGAGAACAGCCCGGCGTGGCCGGCCACGCCGCCGAGCGCGTACGCGGTCTCGTCGTGCACCTCGCCCCGGACGCACGCGATGGTGTCCCGCTCGGGCTTGTACTCGGTGGCCACGGCCCGCTCCCGCAGGGCGGGTCCCGGGCGGAAGACCGTGTCCGCCAGGCCGAGCGGCGCGGTGACGAGATCCCGGACCAGCACGTCGAGCGGAGCGCCGCCGGCGAGCTCCGCCACCCGCCCCGCCGTGATCATGCCGACGTCGGAGTAGACGTGCGCGCCGACCGGCCCGGCCTGCGGGGTGGAGAGCACCAGCTCCCAGCGGGCGTCCTCCGGCTCGTGCTCCACCCGGCGCCCCGGGGGCAGCCCGGCGGTGTGGGTGAGCAGGTGGCGGATGGTGACCTCGGGCCGGTGGCCGTAGTGCCGGGGCAGCCACGCGGCGACCGGGTCGTCCAGCGCGAGCCGCCCGGCGTCGGCGAGCGCGAGCAGCACCACCGTGGTGAAGAGCTTGGTGATCGAGGCGATGTCGAAGAGGGCATCGGCCGCCACCGGGGGCCGCTCGGGGAGCAGGCGCCCCGATCCGTCGGCGTAGCGCATGGCCTCGCCCACCGCCGCGGCGGCGGCCGTGCGCCCGTCCACCGCGATCAGCGCGACCGCGGCGGAGGCCACCTCGGGGACCGCCGCGCGGAGGATCCGTTCAAGCATCGCGCAGCGCGTCGCCGAGCCGGTGGCCGTGCCGGGCGAGCAGCGTCCGCGCCTCGCCCGCCGGGAGGCCGCGTTCGATCATCACCACGGCGGTCTTCACGTCGCGCCCGGCGTCCTCCAGGGCACGGCGGGCGGTCTCCTGGTCGGCGCCGGTGAGGTCGGCGACGATGCGGGTCGCCCGGTCGATCAGCTTGGCGTTGCTCGCCACCACGTCGATCATGTAGTTCCGGTAGACCCGGCCGCACCGGATCATCGTGATCGTCGAGATCATGTTGAGCACCAGCTTCTGCGCGGTGCCCGCCTTCAGCCGGGTCGAACCGGCGATCACCTCCGGCCCGACCACGACCTCGATCGCGTGCTCGGCCTCGGCGGCCAGGGCCGTACCGGTGTTGCAGGTGAGCGCCACGGTGAGCGCGCCGCGCCGCCGCGCCTCGGCCACGGCGGCGACCACGTACGGCGCGCGCCCGCTCGCCGAGATCCCGACCACGGAGTCGAGCGGGCCGGTCCCCTTCTCGCGGATCACGGCGGCCCCGGCCGCGGCGTCGTCCTCGGCCCCCTCGACCGGCCGGAGCAGCGCGGCCTCCCCTCCGGCGATGATGCCCTGGACCTGCTCGGGGTCGGTGCCGAACGTCGGCGGGCATTCCGCGGCGTCGAGCACGGCGAGCCGCCCCGAGGTGCCCGCGCCGACATAGAGCAGCCGGCCGCCGGATCGCATCCGCTCGGCGATCGCGTCGATCGCCGCGGAGATGGCCGGGATCGCCCGGCCGACCGCGGCGGGCACGGTGGCGTCGGCCTCGTTCATGAGCCGGGCGATCTCCTCGGTCGGCAGGGTGTCGATCCCGCTGTAGCGGGGATCGATCTGTTCGGTGGCGAGAGCGGCGAGAGATTGCCTCATCATTCCTCGAATCCGGATGCTCGATCGATATGACGCGGGTGCGCACCGGGCTGGAGCGGGTGGCCGCCGGTGAGCGGCGGATCGGCGGTGCCCGGGCCGGCCTCATCACCAACCCCACCGGAGTCCTTCCCGATCTGACGCCGTCGGCACCGGCCCTGCTCGCGGCGGGCGTGCCGGTGACCGCCCTGTTCGGCCCCGAGCACGGCCTGCGCGGCACGGTGCAGGCGGGCGGCGGGGAGGCGGACGCCGCCGACCCGGACACCGGGCTGCCGGTGTTCGACACCTACGGGCGGTCGGGTGCGGCGCTGGACGAGGTCGTGGCCTCCTCCGGCGTGGACGTGCTCGTGTTCGACATCAACGACGTCGGCACCCGCTTCTACACCTACCTGTGGACCATGTACGACCTGCTGGCCTCGGCCGGGCGGCTGGGGCTGCGGTTCGTCGTGCTCGACCGCCCCAACCCGATCGGCGGGGTGCGCGTGGAGGGCCCGCTGCTCGACCCGGGGTTCGCCGGGTTCCTGGGCCGCCTTCCGGTGCCGATCCGGCACGGCCTCACCGCGGGTGAGATGGCCCTGCTCGCCGGGCGGCGGCTGGGCGTGGAGCCGGAGGTGGTCCCGATGGAGGGCTGGCGGCGGGAGTGGTACTTCGACCGGACCGGCCTGCCGTGGGTGATGCCGTCGGCGAACATGCCGACCCTGGACACCGCCCTGGTCTACCCCGGGACCGGCCTGCTGGAGGGGACCAACGTGTCCGAGGGCCGGGGGACCACCCGGCCGTTCGAGCTGATCGGCGCCCCGTTCGTGGACGGGCGGTTCGCCCGGGAGCTGGCCGCGCTCGGCCTGCCGGGCGTCCGGTTCCGCGGCGCGTGGTTCACCCCCACGGCCGGGAAGTACGCCGGGACCCCGGTGCGCGGGGTGCAGGTGCACGTCACCGACCGGGAGGCGTTCCGGCCGGTGCTCACCGGCGTGTCCGTGCTCCACGTGCTGCGCACCCTCTACCCGGAGGACTTCGCCTGCGGCCCGTTCCTGGACTCGCTGTGGGGGTCGGACTCCCTGCGCCGGGCGCTGGAGGCCGGGGAGGATCCGCGCGGGCTGTGCGGGAGCACGGGGTGGTCCGGCCCGCCCGAGCCGCTGTACCGGTGACCCCGGCCGCATCAGGCGAGCCGGCGCCGGTAGAGCCAGAAGACCCGCTCCGCCCGGGCGCCCGCGGCCCGGGAGTAGAAGCGGAGCGGTCCCACCCAGCCGATCTGCGCGGTGCGCATGCCGGCGCCGGCCTGCTCGGCGAGGCAGCGCCAGAGCAGCACCCGGCCCACGCCGAGCCCGCGGGCGGCCTCGGCCGTGCCCATCGGGCCGAACCAGAACGGCCGCGCCCCCCAGGCGGCGAAGCCGATGATCCGCCCGTCGCGCACGGCGTAATGGCAGCCGATGGCCTGCTCGGCCTCCCACGCCCACGCGTCGGAGAAGTGCTCGCGCGCGAACGCGCTCACCGCGTCCCGCTCCCCGGGCGGCGCGGCGTGCACGGTGACCCCGGCGGCGGTGAGCCGGGCGGTCTCCGCGGCCTCGTCGCAGCGGACCGGCAGGTCGACGGTCATGTTCCAGGCGACCTGGTAGCGCTCGTAGCCCAGGCGCTCGGCGAGACAGGCGGCCGGGGTGTACCGGACGTCGATGCCCGGCCAGGCGTAGCAGGGCGGGTTGCCGGCGAACCGCGCCTCGGTGGCGCCGTGGTCCCGCAGCCACTCCTCGGCCGCGGCCACGAGCGCCCGGCCGATCCCCCGGCCCTGCGCCTCCGGGTGGACGGCGAGCAGGTCCAGGTGGCCGGCGCCGTCCGCGCCGATGGAGGCGAACACCACCCCGTGCAGGTCGCGGTCGGCGAGCACGGTCCACCGCCGCCCCTCGGGCGGGGCGGCGAGCCGCCGGGTGAGGAGCGCGGCCTCGTCGGCGTCCGCCCACAGCGCGGCCGCGGCGATCTCGGCGACCCGGTCGTCGGGCCGTACCGGGTCGATGGCGTGCCCGCTCACCCGGGCACCTCCACGGGGATGACGCTCCGCGGCCGCGGCAGGAAGCACGCGTGCCACTGCCCGGACCCTTCGAAGCGGGCCAGGGTGGGGTGCTCGCTGCGGCACCGGTCCGTGGCGAACGGGCAGCGCGGCGCGAACAGGCAGCCCGTGCCGGCCTTCCGCTCGTCGAGCGGCTCGGTGGGGATGACCCGCTGGTCGCTCGCCACCTCCCGGCCGCGCAGCACGGGGACCGCGGACAGCAGCGCCTGGGTGTACGGGTGGACGGGCCGGGCGATGACCTGCTCGGTCGGCCCGCGCTCGACGACCTCCCCGCGGTAGAGCACGTAGAGCTCGCCGTTCTCCCCGAGGTAGCGGGCGGTGGCGATGTCGTGGGTGATGAACAGCACGCCCACGCCGAGCCGTTCCCGCAGGTCCTTGAGGAGGTCGAGGATGCCGAGCCGCAGCGACACGTCGATCATCGACACGGCCTCGTCGGCGACGAGCACGTCGGGGTCCACGGTGAGCGCCCGGGCGATCACCACCCGCTGGCGCATGCCGCCGGAGAGCTGGTGGGGGTAGCGCGGGAGCACGTACCCCGGGTCGAGGCCGACCAGGGAGAGCAGCTCCTCGGCCCGCTCGTCCACCCACGACCTCGGGCGGCGGGTCCGCCGCGCGCGGAGCGCGAGCGGCGCCTGGAGGGTCTGGTAGATCGTGCGGGTGGGGTTGAGGGCCGAGTAGGGGTCCTGGTGGATGAGCTGGATCCTCCGGAAGTACGGCCAGCGCCGCCGGCGGCTCAGCGCGGACATGGGCACGCCGTCGATGATGATCTCACCGGAGTCGTAGGTCTCCAGGCCGGCGATGATCCGGCCGAGGGTGCTCTTGCCGCAGCCGGATTCGCCGATGAAAGAGACCGCTCCGCCCTTCTCGATGGCGAAGTCGACGCCGCGCAGCGCCTGCACGGTCCGCTTGCCGAGGATGCCGCCGCGCTGCCGGTAGGTCTTGGTGATCCCCTTCCCCGTGATCACGCGTACTCCTTCCGCATGGCCGGCTCGGCGGGAGCGTGCGGCGGGACGACCGCGTGGCAGGCGACCGTGCGCCCGCCGGCGACCACCTGGGCGGGGTCGTCCGTCTCGCAGATCGGCATCCGCCGGTCGCAGCGCTCGCGGAACACGCACCCGGTGACCGGGAGGGTGCCGAGCGTGGGCGGCCGCCCGGGCAGGGGGCGGGCCAGCGACAGGTCCCCGGACAGGCGGGGGATCGCCCGGATCAGCGCCTGGGTGTACGGGTGGGCGGGGCTGCCGAGCACCTCTTCCACGGGGCCGTGCTCCACCACGCGGCCACCGTACATGACGGCGAGGTCGTCGGCGATCTCCGCGACCGCCCCGACGTCGTGGGTGATGATGAGCGTGGTGAGGCCGCGCTCCTCGTGGATCTCCCGGACGATCCGCAGGATCATCGCCTGGGTGATCATGTCGAGCGCGGTGGTCGGCTCGTCGAGCACGACGACCTTGGCGTTGAGGACGAGGGCGAGCATGATGCCGACCCGCTGGCGCATGCCCCCGGAGAGCTCGTGCTGGTAGGAGTCGAGCACCCGGGCGCCGTCCATGCCCATGCGGGCGAGCAGCTCCTTGGCGTCGCGGACCAGGCCGCGCAGGTCCTCCACTCCGTGCGAGCGGCCGAGGTCGAGGAGCTGCTTGCCGATGGTCTTCAGCGGGTTGAGCGAGTTCTGCGCCGCCTGGAAGACGTAGCCGATGCGGCGGCCGCGGGTCTGCCGGAGCCGCTCACCGCCGAGCCGCACCACGTCGCCGATGCCGTCGATCTCCACGCTGCCGCTCGCGATCCGGCCGGGCGGCTGGACCGCGTTGAGCAGGGAGAGCGCGAGGGTCGACTTGCCGGATCCGGACTCGCCGACGACGCCGGTGATCGTCCCCGGGGCGAGCGTGAGGTCGACCCCCCGGACGGCGGGGAGCTCGCCGTGCGGGGTCCGGTAGACGACCGTGAGGTCGCGGATCCGCACCCCGGGTGCGGCGGTGGTGGTCAGGGTCATCGGGCTATTCCTCCCGCAGCCTCGGGTTGAAGATCTCGTCCATCGCGTCGACGATCAGCACCACGCCGAGCGTGAGCAGCAGGATCGCCAGCAGCGGCGCGAGCAGGTACGGCAGCGCGGCCGGGGTAGTGAGCGCCCCGCCGTTGAACACGGCGAGGTTGAGCATCACGCCCCAGTTGTTCGACTCGAAGGGCAGCACGCCGAGGAAGAACAGGCCGACCTGCGAGTAGACCGCGGCGGTGACCGCGATGAGCATGTTCATGGCGATGTACGGGGCCATGCTCGGCAGCAGCTCCCGGCCGATGATGTGGGTGGTGGACAGGCCGAGCCCGCGGGCGGCCTCGACGAAGCCGCGCTCGCGCAGGGAGAGCGTCTGGGAGCGCACCGCGCGGGCGATGCCGCCCCAGCCGAGCAGGCCGAGCACCAGCCCCATCTCCCAGGAGCTCTCGAACTTCCACACCGTGGTGAGCACGAGCAGCAGCGGCAGCCCGGGGATCGCGAGGTTGATGTCGGTGAGCCGCATGAGCACGGTCTCCCACCGGCCGCGCCGGAACCCGGCGAACAGCCCGATGGCGGTGCCGACCGCGACCGTGATCACCGCGGTGATGACCGCGGTGAGGAGCACGTACCGGGTTCCGGTGACGACGAGCGCGAGCACGTCCGTGCCCTCGAAGTCGGTCCCGAACGGGTGCTTCAGGCTGGGCGGGGCGTAGAGCGCGTCATCGTCCCGCGGCAGCGGGTCCGGGTAGACCATGGGGCCCACCACGGCCATGACGGCGAACAGGGCGACGATGACGACGCCGGCGATCCGGCTCGGCTTGCGCCGGAGCACCCGCCAGACGCCGCGCCAGAAGTTGCGGCGGAGCGTGGCCCGGGTGACCGTGGCCTGGCGTGGGGCGGTCGTCAGGGTCATGTGCTCTCTCCACTCCTGACCCGGGGGTCGATGACGGTGTAGAGCAGGTCGGCGACGATGTTGGCCACCACGATCCCGATCGTGATCATCAGGAAGGCGCCGCCCATGAGCGCGTAGTCACGGGCGCCGATGCTGCCCACGAGGAGCAGCCCGAGGCCCGGGTAGTTGAAGATCTTCTCGATGAAGACCGAGCCGCCGAAGAGCGTGCCGAGCGAGAGCGCGAGGATGGTGAAGAGCGGCAGGATCGCGTTGCGGGCGATGTAGCGGAAGACGATGCCGCGCTTCATGCCGCGCAGCTCGGCGGCGAGGATGAAGTCGTCGCCGAGCACGGTGACGACGTTCGACTTCATCGCGAGGATCCACCCGCCGTAGCTGGCGAGCATGTAGGTGGCCACGGGCAGCACGGCGTGGTGGAGCAGCGAGGCGAGGTACGGGAGGTTGAACCCGGGCTCGTACTCGACGTCCACCGGGCCGCCCGACGGGAGGATGGGCCAGAGCGTGGCGAAGATCGCGGTGAGCAGCAGGCCGATGACGTACACGGGCACGCCGTGGAGGAGCGACCCGGAGAGGGCGAGCAGGTCGCCGAGCTTCCCCGACCGCTTGATCGCCGCGTAGACGCCGAGCACGATGCCGAGCAGGAAGCTCAGCAGCGTGCCGGCGAGCACGGGCAGCACGGTCCACCGGGCCGCCGACCCGATCAGGGTGGTGACCTCCACGCCCGGGGTGCTGAGCGACCGGCCGAGGTCGAAGCGGAGCAGTGAGCCGAGGTAGCCGAGGTACTGCTCCCACAGGCTCCCGGTGGGGAGGAATCCGTACAGCACGGCGGTGGCCCGCTCGGCCTGCTCGGGCGACATGCCCTTCTGGATGAGGCTCTCGTACTGCCCCATCACCGGGTCGCCGGGGATCATCCGGATGACGACGAAGCTGATCGTGGCGACCACCCAGATCATGATCACGCCACGCGCCAGATGCCCGGCCACCCGCCGGGCGATGCCCAGGGCGGCGCGGCCTTGAACCTGTTGCGTCATGCCTGCCTCTTCTTGATCATCCCGAGCTGCATCCACACGCCGGACGAGAGCCGCAGCGCCTCGCTGTCGTCGGGCGGGAAGTCGGTGTAGCGCGTGGTGTTGACGAACTGCGTGTTCACGTAGTCCCAGAGCTGAATCACCGGGAGCTGCTCGTTCGCCGCCCGGGCGAGGATGCGGACGATGCGCCGCTGCTCCTCCTTGGGGACGTAGTTGAGCCGTGCGGTGAGCTCACCGGGGTTGATCCGGCCGTACGGCCCGGCGTCCACGGTCTCGGGGCCGCCCATCCAGTTGCCCTCGGTGCCCGGCGGCACGTGCCGGAGCCGCCCGCCGAACATCTGCCAGCCGTTCGCCTGGCCGAAGAGCCGCTGGAAGATGTTGTACGGCGCGGGGCCGAGGCCGATGAGCCAGAACCCGAGGTCGTACTTCCCGGCGGCGAGCTCGCTGAGGTAGAGGGTGTAGTCGGCCGAGGTGAGCACGTCGGCGTCGACGCCGTTGTCCCTGAGCCGGCTGCTGATCGACTTGGCCGCCGCCACCCAGTCGGAGAACGAGGCGGGCACGTGGATCCGCACCTTCCACGGCGAGCCGTCCCGGACCACGTACGCCAGGGTCAGCCGGGCGAAGACGAGGGTGAGCACCGCCTGGGACCGGATGTGCTCGGCGTCCCAGCCCATCCCCCGGACGAGCTCGACCACGGTGAAGACCAGGGCCGCGACGATGAGGGCGCGCAGCCCGATGCGGCGGAGCGCACGCCAGGAGAGCAGGCCGTTCCGGTTGGGGCGCAGGTGGAGCGGGTCCCCGGGCGGCCGGTCCACCCCGAGCGCGATGGCGGGGATGCCGTCGAGCACCAGGTTGATCCAGAGCAGGTGCACGGGGTAGAGCGGCACCACCAGCTCCGGCCAGAGCAGCAGCCCGGCGAGGACGAGGATGATCTCGGCGAGGTTCCCGGTGAGCAGGTAGCCGATGATCGACGCCACGTTGTGGCGGAGCCGCCGGCCCTCCCGGACGCCGGTGACGATCGTGCCCAGCTCGCCGTTGGTGACCACGACGGCGGCGGCCTCCCGGGCCACGTCGGTGCCCTCCTCACCGGCCACGGCGACGCCCACGTCCGCGTGGCGCAGGGCCGGGGCGTCGTTCACCCCGTCGCCGGTCATCGCGACCACCTCGCCGCGCTCCTTGAGCGCCCGGACGAGGTCGAGCTTGGTCTGCGGGTCGACGCGGGCGAGCACGTTCGCCTCGCGCAGCCGGGCCGCCCGGTCGGCGGCCCCGCGGAGCGTGTACCCGGTGACCACGGGGTGGGGGTCGATGCCCACCTCGGCGGCGACCGACCGGGCCGTGTCCGCGTGGTCCCCGGTGACCATCACCACCCGGATGCCCGCCGAACGGCAGTCCTCGATCGCCCGTGGCGCCGAGGGCCGGATCTCGTCCTGCAGCCCGACCAGTCCGACGGGGCGGAGCCCGTCGGCGTCCAGGTCATCGGTCTCCTTCTCGGCGAGCGCGAGCACGCGCAGGCCCCGGGAGGTGAGCTCGGGGACGGCCCGGGCGAGCATCTCGGTCTCCGGGCCGGGCGCGCACCGGGCGAGCACCACCTCGGGGGCCCCCTTGATGGTGAGCAGCGGCCGCCCGCCGGGCGCCGCGGTGACGGTGGTCATCGACCGGCTCTCGGCGTCGAAGGGGCGGGCGGCGAGCCGGGTCTCGCCCGGCGGGAGCCGTGCCCCGTGCCGCTCGGCCGCGGCGGCGAGCGCCACGTCGACCGCGTCGCCCACCCCGTCGTGGGCGTCGTTGCAGCGCAGCGCGGCCAGCCACAGGTTCGCGCCGGGGACGGCGACATGGTCGGCCACGGTGAGGTGCCCGGTGGTGAGGGTGCCGGTCTTGTCGCAGGCGATGACCGTGGTGGAGCCGAGCCCTTCGATCGCGGGCAGGCGCCGGACGATCACTCCCAGCCGGGCCATGCGCTGCGAGCCCACGGCGAGCGCGGTGGTGACCGCCGCGGCCAGGCTCTCGGGGACCGCGGCGATGGCGAGCGCGACCCCCGCCAGGATGATGTTGATCAGCGCGGCCTCGCCCCGGGCGACCCGGGTCAGCCCGATGAGGATCATGAGGGCGCCCGCCGCCACGGCGAGGATGCCGATGCGCCGCGACACCGTCTCGAGCTCCACCTCGAGCGGCCCTTTGACGCGGCCGCCCAGGGCGGTGGCGATGCGGCCCATCTGGGTGCGCGCCCCGGTCCGCTCCACCACGGCCACCCCGGTCCCGCGGACCACGAGCGTGCCGGCGAACAGCTCCCCGGCCTGGTCGCCGAGCGGGGTGTCCGCGTCCGGCTCCTCCGCCGGGTGCTTCTCAGCGGAGAGGGACTCCCCGGTGAGCAGCGCCTCCTCCACGGCGAGCCCGGACGCCCGGATGATCCGGGCGTCGGCGGGCACCCGATCGCCGGCGGCGACCTCGATCACATCGCCGGGGACCACCTCGGCCGCGGGGATCCGCCGCGCCGTGCCGTCGCGGATCACCTTGGCCATGGGCGCGGTGAGGGTGTGCAGCGCCTGGATCGCCCGCTCCGCCTTGGTCTCCTGGCGCACCCCGATCACGATGTTCACCACGAGGATGGCGAGGATGGCCGCGCCCTCGGGGACCTCGGCGAGCACGAGCAGGGTGACCAGGCCGGCGATCAGCAGCAGGATCGACAGCGGGTCGGCGAGGTGGCGGGCCACCCGGACCGGCAGCGCCGGGGGTTCGGGCCGGGGAAGCTCGTTGGGGCCGTGCTCGGCCAGCCGGCGGGCCGCCTCTTCCTGCGAGAGCCCGGTGACCGTGTGCTCGGCGGGGTCCATGGCCCCAGTAGATCACGCGGGCGGGCGTCCGCCAGGCGGGCGAAGGCCATCATCCGCGAGGACCTTGGGCCTCTGCCCGACCGCTGCTCAGCCGCTGCTCAGCCGGCGCCCGCGGAGGCGCCGGGAGGTACCGGCCCACCGGCACCCCGGGAGAGCCCGGCACACCGGCATCCCGGGAAGGCCCGGCGTGCCGGCCGCCCGTGAGCCACGTGGACGACGCCGTCGTGCCCGATCGGCCCCTGCCGGATGCCACGGGCGACGTCGATCACATCCTGGTCGGGCCGGACCGGGTATGGGTGATCGACGCCGAGCGGTGGCACCACTGCACCCGGATCCACCGCTCTTCAGCGCGGCGTGGGGATCGGCCGCTGGCCACTCCGTCACGGTGCGGATCCGGAGTCCCTCGCCGGGCCACGGTGGCCCGCCGCGCGGTGCGCCCGCCGTGACCGGCTCCGGCCGCGGCCGGGTGCCCTGGTGGTACGGCTAGCCGAGCGGGGCCGTCCACGTGAGCATGGTCCCCCCGGCCTCCGGCCTGGTGATCTCGAAGGTGCCGCCGAGCCGCTCCGCGCGCTCGGCGAGGTTGCGCAGGCCGCTGCGCCGGCCGCCCTCGGGGACGCCGACCCCGTTGTCCTTGACGATCAGGGTGACCTGCTTCCCATCGCTGCGCACCGACACGTCCGCGCGGGTGGCCTTGGCGTGGCGGACGACGTTGGACAGCGCCTCGCGGAGCACGGCGAGCAGGTGGTCGGCGACCTCGGCGCTGATCTCGGTGTCCAGCCGGCCCTCCAGGCTCAGGCCCGGCATGAACCCCAGGTGGCCGCGCGCCCCCTCCACCAGATCCACGATCTTGGAGCGGAGGCTCTGCTCCGTCTCGGCCGGCATCTGGAGCTTGAAGATCGTGGTGCGGATCTGCCGGATGGTGTCGTCGAGCTCGTCGATCGCGCTCTGCAGGCGCGAGGACGCCTCCGGCCGCTCCTCCACCAGGCGGGCCGCGCTCATCAGCGTCATGGCCACCGCGAACAGGCGCTGGATGACGACGTCGTGCAGGTCCTTGGCGATGCGGTCGCGGTCCTCCAGCAGCCGGAGCCGCTCGGCGTACTTGCGCGACTCGGCGAGCTCGAGCCCGATCGCCGCGTGCCCGGCGAAGGCGTGGAGCATGCGCAGGTCGGCCTGGCTGAACGGCAGGCGCCCGGAGAGCTTGCCGAGCAGCAGCACGCCGCGCACCTCATCGGCCGCGCCGAGCGGCACGGCGGCCACCGGGCCGTACGGCTGCCTGCCGGTGAGGCCCAGCGCGAACTCCGTGTCGGCCGGGTTGCTCACGGTGACCGGCTCGCGGGTGACGAACGCGTGGCCGGCGAGCGAGCCCGCGACGGGGACCTCCCCGCCGGTGACCAGCCGGTCCTGTTCGCGGTCCTCGGCCGCGACCCGGAGCACCCCGTCGTCGTCCCGCGCGGGGAGCAGGATCGCGGCGAGGTCGGCCTCGGTCATCTCCCGGGCCCGGCGGGCGATCAGCAGGAGGACCTCGCGGGGGTCGGCGCCGGAGAGCAGCCGGGTGGTGATCTCCGAGGACGCCTCGAGCCAGGTCTCCCGGCGCCGGGTCTCCTCGTACAGGCGGGCGTTCTCGATCGCCACGCCGGCGGCGGTGGCGAGCGCGACGACGATCGCCTCGTCGTCCTCGTCGAAGCTCCCCCCGCCGCGCTTGTCGGCGAGGTAGAGGTTGCCGAACACCTCGTCGCGCACCTTGATCGGCACGCCGAGGAAGCTCCGCATGTGCGGGTGGCCGGGCGGGAAGCCGTACGCCTGGGGGTGCTTGGTGAGGTCGGCGAGGCGGAGCGTCTGCGGCTCCTTGATCAGCAGGCCGAGCAGTCCGAGGCCGCGAGGCCAGTGATCGATCTTGGCGATCTCCTCTTCGCTCAGCCCGACGGGGATGAACTGGATGAGCGTGTTGTCCTCGCCGATCACGCCCATCGCCCCGTACCGGGCGTCGACCAGGTCGGTGGCGGTCTCGACCAGCCGCCGCAGCACGGTCTCCAGGTCCAGGTCGCTGCTGATGGAGACCACGGCCTGCAGGAGGGCGTGGACCCGGTCACGGGTGACCAGCACGGCGTTGAGCCGCACCTGCAGCTCGGCGAGCAATTCGTCGAGCCGCATGTGGGGGATCAGCGGACCCGGCTCGTTTTCCACCATAGGTGCAGTGTCCCACTCCGGAGCACTGCACCACATGTCCAGGTGACGAACTGCTCGACATTTCGTGGGGATTCCCGGTGGACCCGATCGCCGGCGCCCGCGCACCGGAGGCCGGGTCCGCCGCCCGACGGGGAGCGCCGGCCGGCCGGTGGCTCAGACCTGGCGGCGCCGCCACTTGGCGTCCGCGAGGGCCCAGGCGATGTCCCACTCGCGGTACCGGCGCCGGTCCAGCGCCCGCCGGCCGATCACGTAGATCAGCACCAGGCCCAGGGTGGCGGCGAGCTGCACCCCGGTCGCGGCGAAGACCGCCTTCGTGATGGTCTCGGCCCGCTTGTTCGGCGGCGTGGTGGGCCGGCCGTCCGCGTCCACCCAGATCTGCACCCGGGTCCCCGCCCGGGTCAGCGGCCGGACCTGCACCTTGCCCTCGCGCGCCGTCCCGTCCGGCATCGTCCAGCGGGCCTGGGCCCGCACCATGAACGCCGCCCCGGCGGCGTTCATCTGCTCGGGGGCGTCCTCGGTGAGCACCGCGGTCACCAGCTGGCGCGCGCCCGGCCCCACGCGCTCGTCGGCGAGGCCGTCCCGGTAGACGGACCCGCCCACCAGCATGGCGGGCCAGAGGAACAGCATGAAGGCGAGCACCAGGGCCAGCACCAGCCCGGACTCCAGGCGGTCGTAACGCCTCCGCAGCGGATTGCCGTCGGGCCGGTAGAGGCGAATCCGCGCACCGATCCAACCGGCGATCCTTCCCATCGAGCACCTCCGGTGTACGTCCCACTCCACCTTCCCGCGGTGACGGCCACCGGCGGCAGGGCAAGAGGGCGCGAGAAGAAGGGCCAAGAGTCCCCAATCGGCCGGGCACTAGGACCTGTGATCGAGATCATGCGCCCGGTGACCGCCGCGCCGCCCGGCCACGGCCCCCACGGCCGCCGGTATGCCCGCGGCACCGGGACTCAACCCGGGCCCGGCCATCGGCGGGCGTTCGGACCGCCGATACGCCCGCCCGCACCGGGGCATCGGACCTGCGCGAGGTCGCCCTGCGCCCTCGTTCCGGCGCGCCCGCCCGCGCCCGCCTCAAGTGTCCGGCGGCAGGTGTCCCGCCGAGCGGATCACCGCACCCGCCGGGGTACCGGGTGGTCTCCTGGCCGGGCGACCTCGCCAGGGACCAGGCCGAGGCCCGGGCTTCCGGAACGGCCGGCCGAGGAGGGAACGCGGCCGACGCGGGAAGGCTGACCACGAGAGCCGGCGACGAGGGGAGGTCGGCATGGTCACCAGGCGTGACTTCCTCCGGGGCTGCGCGGCCGTCCTGCTCGGCTCTCGCGCCGTGGGCCCGGCGGCCCGGGGTGCCGCGCCCGAGCTCGACCCGAGGTCGATCCCCAAGTACGTCACCCCGCTGCCCATCCCGCCGGTGATGCCGGCCGCGCCCGGCGAGGACCCCGGGACCTACGTGATCGCGGTCCGGCGGTTCCGGCAGCGGATGCTCCCGCCGGGGTACCCGGTGACCACGGTCTTCGGGTACGGGGCACCCCACCGGCCGGAGACGTTCGCCACCCCGGCGTGGACGATCGAGGCCCGGGCCGATCGACCGGTCCAGGTGACGTGGGTGAACCAGCTCGTCGGCCGGGACGGCCGCCACCTGCCCCACCTGCTGTCCGTGGATCCGACCCTGCACTGGGCCAACCCGCCGGGCGGCGTGGCGCACCGCGACCACCGGCCCTCGTTCACCTCGACCCCCGGGCCGTACCGGGGACCGGTTCCGATCGTCACGCACCTGCACGGCGGGCACTCCCCCGACGACAGCGACGGCCACCCCGAGGCGTGGTTCCTTCCCGCGGCGTGCACCGTCCCCGCCGGCTACGCCGCGGAGGGGTCCCGGTACGCGGAGTTCGCCGAGGCCTTCGCCGAACGGACGGGCGTGACGTGGCGGCCCGGGTCGGCCGTGTACCGCTACCGCAACGACCAGGCGGCGGCGACCCTCTGGTACCACGACCACGCGCTGGGGATCACCCGGCTCAACGTGTACGCCGGGCTGGCCGGCTTCTACCTGATCCGCGGCGGCCCGGCCGACCTGCCGCAGGGCGTCCTGCCCTGGCCGGCCCCGCAGGCCGGCGACCCCCCGGGGCTGCGGTACCACGAGATCCCGCTGGCCGTCCAGGACCGGTCCTTCACCGCCGACGGCGCCCTGCACTACCCGGACCGCCGCGACGCCGGCGGGGCGACCGGCGCGTACCTGCCCCACGGTGACGTGCCGCCGATCTGGGTCCCCGAGTTCTTCGGCACCACCATGCTGGTGAACGGCGTCACCTGGCCGGTGCTCGACGTGGAGCCCTGCCGATACCGGTTCCGGCTGCTCAACGGCTGCAACTCGCGCACCCTCATCCTCTCGATCGCCGCGTCCCCGGCGGTCCGGCCGGTGCGTGCGGCGCTCCCGCTGTGGTGCGTCGGCGGCGACGGCGGGTTCCTGCCGAGCCCGGTGGAGCTGGAGCGGCTCACGCTCGCCCCCGCGGAGCGGGCCGACGTGGTGGTCGACTTCACCGGTGTCCGGGAGGGCACCGAGCTGTACCTGGTCAACGAGGGGCCGGACGTGCCGTACCGGGGCGACGGGTCGGACCGCCCCGCCGACCCGGCCACCACCGGCCAGGTGATGAAGTTCGTCGTCCGCGCGCTCACCGGCCGGGACACCAGCGTGCCGCCCGGCCGGCTGGAGCTCCCCTCCCCCGCCCCGCTGGGCGAGGCGGTGCGGACCCGCCGGCTCGCCCTGCTGGAGCGCGAATCGGCCACCCCGGAGGTGGGGCCGGTGGCGGCGCTGCTCGGCGTCGAGGGCGCCCGGCCGGTGCCGTACGGCTGGCACGACCCGGTCACGGAGAACCCGGCCGTGGGCGACGTCGAGGTGTGGGAGTTCCACAACCACACGGTGGACGCCCACCCCATGCACATCCACGAGGTGATGTTCGAGGTCGTGGGCCGCGAGCCGTTCCGCGGGCCGGCCCGGGGGCCGTACCCGTGGGAGCGCGGCCGCAAGGACGCGGTGATCGCCCCGCCGCAGCAGGTCACCCGGGTCAAGGCGCGCTTCGACCTAGCGGGGAGGTACGTGTGGCACTGCCACATCCTGGAGCACGAGGACAACGAGATGATGCGGCCGTACCGGATCGGGCCGTGAGCTCACGGCTCCCGCAGCACCTCGGCGACCGGGCGGCGCACGCTGCTCGCCTCGTCGAGCGCGAACCCCAGCCGCATCAGGAGCTGCGGGTGGGCCCCGCCGCAGACGTGCCGGCGGATGAACGCCCGCAGGTCGGGCATCTCCAGCGCCTGGCCGTGGAAGGCCGCGGAGACCCCGTAGGCGGAGGCCTGCAGCAGGACCCGCTGCAGCGCCTGCCCGGCGATCAGCCAGTCCTCCCGGGTGTCCCCCTCGGTGGTGAGCAGGACGACCAGCCCGGTGCCCGCGCAGATGGGCTCCTCGTCCCCGCCGCCCCAGCCCTCGCCGCGGCCGTAGTCGCGCTCGGCGAAGTGGTACGGCACACCGCGACGGCGGGCGGTGGGGTAGCTGTCCGCCGGGACGCCGTCGCGGCGGGCGCTGCCCGGCGGGCGGGCCCAGCGGGCCATCTCCAGGGCGTACCGGCGGTCGGTGGCCTGGATCTCCTGGGCGGCGCCGGTGAGCGCGGCGAGCACCCGCAGCATCGGGTCGGCGCGCACCGGGATCAGCCGGGCGCCCTCGTTACCGGCCGCGGCGACCAGCTCATCGACCAGCTCGTCGGCGATCGGGAGGGCGGTGAACCCGGACCGGTGGGTGCGGCGGCGCTCGATCTCGCCGTACAGGAGCCCGGCCAGCTCGTCGGGCGGCGCCGGCTCCCCCGCGCGCACGGTGGCGAGCAGCAACGGGCTGTCCGGATCGGGCAGCAGCCGTACCACGGGCCGGTGGCCCAGGGCGCGGAGCGCGATCCGGAGGTTGAACAGGGCGGCACCGCAGCTGATCAGCATCTGCCGGCCGTCCGGGTCGGTGACCCGCAGCCGGCGCTCCGGATCGGCGCTCAGCCTGACCTCGGCGCCGGACACGCAGAAGGACCACGGCTGCGTGTTGTGCACCGAGGGCGCCCACACCGCCGCCTCCACGGCGGCCCGCAGGACCTGCATCATCCCAGGGGCGTTCCCCGCTCGCGGCCTGTTCATCGCGGGTCACACCATCGGCGGGGAGATCAGCAGGTCGTCGACGTCGAAACCGAGGTCGGCGTCGACCTCGATCACCCCGTCGACCCGGCGGGCCGCGAGGACGAAGGGGCGGACCTGCGACCGGCGGGGCACCCGCCCCCGCACGGCGAGCACCCCCGACTCGACCTCCATGGTCAGCCGCGCGGGGTCGATGCCGATCCGCTCGGCGACCTGGCGGACGTCGGCCTTGATCTCCTCCGCCGGCCGGGCGAACACCCGCAGCAGGTCGCCCTGGTGGACGGTCCCCACGATGCGGCCGGTCGCCGGTTCGATCACGGGAAGCTGCTTGATCCGGTTGCGGTGCATGAGCCGCGCCGCGTCCCGGATCGGCGTGCCGACCGTCACCGTGATCGCCGGGGTGGTCATGAGCTCCGCGGCGGTCGTGCCCGTCACCTTGCGGCGCTCGGCCCGGCTCAAGTGCCCGAACGGCCGTCCCCCGGCCTCGATCTCCTTGAGCAGGAGATCGTCCTCGGAGACCACGCCGATCGGCCGCCGGTCCGCGTCGACCACGGTGACCGCGCCCACCCCGTAGCGGCGCATGGTCTCGACGAGCTGGGTGAACGTCGCGTCCATGGTGACCGCAATGGCCACCGTGCCCATGACATCCCTCACCGTTGCCGCCATCGCGATCCCTCCCCCACTCACCGTCAGAGTGCCTCGGCCGCGTTCCGGCAGGTCAGCGGTGAAGGTCCTGATCACAGGGGACCTTCGGCCGCACTTTCGAGCCGTACGCCCCTGGGCGCGCGGGACGCGCCGCGCTTGCCTGGGGAGTTGAGGCGGACCGCCGCCGCGGAACGGAGCCGGAGAGAAGGGAGCCGATCATGCACAAGAAGGTGCGGGACGTGATGACCACCCAGGTCGCCTCGGTCAACGGGAGCACCCCGTTCCGGGACATCGCCGAGGTGCTGATCACCCACAACGTGAGCGCGGCGCCGGTCGTGGACGGCGAGGGCCACGTCATCGGGGTGGTCTCCGAGGCGGACCTGCTGCGCAAGGAGGAGCTGCGGGAGCAGTACTACCGGGAGGGCTACAAGCTCCCGCTGAGCGCCCGGCTGCGGGAGCGGCTCGGCCGGCCCGGGGGCGACGTGGAGGAGAAGGCGCGCGCCTTGACGGCGGCGCAGCTCATGACCGCCCCGCCGATCACGATCACCCCGTACAAGAGCGTGGTGAGCGCGGCCCGGCTGATGAGCAAGCACGGGGTCAAGCGGCTGCCGGTCGTGGACGACGAGGGCCGGCTGGTCGGGATCGTGAGCCGCCACGACCTGCTGAAGGTGTTCGTCCGGTCCGATGAGGACATCCTCGACGAGGTCCGCCGCGACATCATCAACGGCGCGCTGTGGACGGACACCTCCCGGCTCAAGGCTTCCGTCCGCGAGGGCGTGGTGACGCTGAGCGGCCAGGTCGAGAACCGCAGCGACGCCAAGATCCTCGTGCGGATGGCCGAGCGGATCAACGGTGTGCTCGGCGTGGTCGACGAGATCGAGTGGGAGCGGGACGACACCCGGTCCCGGGTCCTGGGCAAGTGACCGCCGGGTCCGCTGCGCCGCGGGGGCGCTCCCCAAGGCCGGGCGGCCCCGGCGCGGGTCAGCGGGCCGGCTCCTCCGGTGCGGGCTCGCCCGTGGTGAGCGAGAAGTAGGCCTCCTCTTCCTGGGCGAAGTGGAGCGTGAGCACCGCGTACAGCCCGTAGAGGGAGGCGCGCAGGTCGTCCAGCTGCTCCGGCCCCGGCCCGGTGCCCCCGGCGAGCTCCAGGTGCCTGCCGATCCGGCGGGCGAGCCGGGTGATCTCCGCGTGCGCCCGGCTCATCGTGGCCGTCGCCTCCGGCGCGCCGAGCAGCCGGGCCAGCGCCGGGTAGAGCCGGTGCTCCTCGGCGCGCTCGTGCGGCAGCAGCTCCTCGTTGAGGAACCGCAGGACGCGCTCCAGCCCGGCACGGGTCTCCTCGGGCGGCACGTCGCCGATCCGGTCGGCCACCTCGCGGATCAGCTCCAGGGGCGGCCGCAGCTCCACGTGCTCGCGCTCGAAATGGCGCAAGAGCTCGTGGGTCGGCTCGTCCACCCGGATCCCGGTCCCGCGGGCCGGGCCGAGCGCGCGGAGCGCGTTGAGGATCACGGCGACGTCGATCGCCTCCTGCACCAGCGCGCCCGCGGCGGGCGGCAGCAGCCCCACGGAGGCCACCATCATCGCGAGCAGGGACAGCCCGATGCCGACGCCCGCGCTCTGCACGGCGATGCGCCGGGTCCGGCGCGCCACGTCCATCGCGTCGGCGAGCCGGTCGAGCCGCTCCGTGGTGAGCACCACGTCCGCGGCCTGCGCGGAGACCGCCGCGCCCCGCGCGCCCATGGCGACGCCCACGTCCGCGGCGGCGAGCGCCGGCGCGTCGTTGATGCCGTCCCCGACCATGACCGTGGTGGCGCGCTTCGCCTCCTCGCGGACGCCGGCCACCTTGCCCTCCGGCGACTGCTCGGCGAGCACGTTGTCGATGCCGAGCACGGTGGCGATCGCCTCGGCGACCTCGGCGCGGTCGCCGGTGAGCATCACCACCCGGTCGATGCCGGCGCTGCGCAGCCGGCGCAGGGTCCGCCCCGCGTCCCCGCGCACCGCGTCCCGGAGCATGATCACCCCGGCGGTCTCGCCGTCGACGGTCACCCACACGGTCATCGCGCCGTCG
The DNA here is from genome assembly GCF_000092645.1 of Thermobispora bispora DSM 43833. Classification (NCBI taxonomy): domain Bacteria; kingdom Bacillati; phylum Actinomycetota; class Actinomycetes; order Streptosporangiales; family Streptosporangiaceae; genus Thermobispora; species Thermobispora bispora. The sequence goes on along the minus strand of NC_014165.1, from coordinate 1,909,386 downwards.
AGCGCCGCCCGGGCGCGCTGCGCCGCCTCCCACTGGGACGCCCCGGCGGCCCGTGCCTTCCCCACGTACACGCGGCGCCCGCCGACGAGCGCCTCCATCCCGCTGCCCGGGTCCTCCTTGGGCTGCTCCGGCTGCGGCAGGGTGAGCCCGCGCTCCCGGGCGGCCCGGACCACGGCGGCCGCCACCACGTGGGAGGAGAGCTGATCGACCGCGGCGGCCAGCCGCAGCACCTCGGTGCCGTCCCAGCCGGGGGCGGCCACGACGTCCTCCACCCGCGGGTGGCCGACGGTGAGCGTTCCGGTCTTGTCGAGCACGATGGTGCGGGCCTTGCCCAGCGTCTCCAGCGCGCCCCCACCCTTCACGATCACGCCGTACCGGGCGGTGCGCGACAGGCCGGAGGCGATCGCGGCGGGCACGGCGAGCAGCAGCGGGCACGGGGTGGCCACGACGAGCACGGCCACCGCGCGCACCGCCTCACCGGAGATCAGCCACGCGCCCCCGGCGAGCAACAGGGTGAGCGGCAGGAACCACGCGGCGAACCGGTCGGCGACCCGGGCCATCGGCGCGCTGCCCGCCTCGATCTCCTGGGCGAGGCGGACCACGCCGGTGTAGGTGCTCTCCGCGGCGGTCGCCGTGGCCCGCATGTCGAACGCCTGCCCGGCGTTGACCACACCGCTGGCGATGGCGTCCCCCGCGCCGTACTCGACGGGCAGCGCCTCACCGGTCAGCGCGGACTCGTCGAGGAGCGCCGTCCCGGAGAGCACGGTCCCGTCCACCGGGACGATCTCCCCGCTCGGCACGGCCAGGCGGTCGCCCCGCCGTACCTCGTCCACCGGCACCCGGTGGGGGGCGCCGTCCTCGTAGCGCCAGGCGAACCGGGGCGCCCGCTCGTACAGCCCGGTCAGGTCGCGGCGCGCCCGGCGTAACGCGAAGTCCTCCAGCAGCCGGCCGCTCGCCAGCATGAGGCCGATGACCGCCCCGGCGAAGTACTCGCGTACGGCCAGGGCGCCGCCGAGGGCTAAGACCGCGATCGCGTCGACGCCCAACCGGCCGGCGCGGAGGTCGGAGACGACCCACCACACCGCGGGCACCAGCGCCACGGCGGTCCCGGCGGCCCAGGCGATGTCGCCGGCGGCGCCGGCGCCGATGAGGTGCAGTGCTCCCCCGATGACCAGCGCACCGACCGCGGCCGCGAGGAACGCATACCGTTTCATAACTTCCATACTCGGCCACCATCCGTGATCAGGCGCTCCTCGCCAAGCGCATTGCGGGCATCACACCCGATTCGCCGCCACCGGCCGGATTCCGGGCGTCAGGCGCGCTGCGGCGTGCGGATCACGGCGAGCGGGCAGGCCGCCTGGTGGAGCATCCCCTGGCTGACCGAGCCGAGGACCAGCCCGGCGAACCCGCCGCGCCCCCGGGAGCCCACGACGAGCAGGTCCGCGGTGGCGGACTCCTGGCGCAGCACCGCGACCGGGTGGCCCTGCACGATCTCCTCGACGACCTCCACGTCCGGGTGGCGCCGCCGCCGCTCGGCGATCGCCTGCTTGACCAGGCCGATCTCCCCCGGATCCCCGCCCGAGCCGTCGCCGTCCGGTTCCGGCAGCAGGCCGCCGCTCCCGTCGATCGCGGTCCACGCGTGCACCGCGCGCACCCGCGCGCCCCGCAAGGCCGCCTCGGCGAAGGCGAAGTCGAGCGCGGCCCCGCCCTGCTCGGAGCCGTCCACGCCCACGACCACCTCCCCGTGCACCTGCCGCGGGGCCTCCCGCACCACGACCACGTCGCACGGGGCGTGGCCGGCCACGGCGTGGGCCACCGAGCCGACGAGCAGCCCGCGGAAGCCGCCCAGCCCGTGGTTGCCGACCACCAGCATGCGGGCGCCCTTGGCCGCCTCGATCAGCGCGGTCCGGGGGTCGCCGGGGAGGATCGAGGTGCTGACCTCCACCTCCGGGGCCTCGCTGCGGGCCCGGTCGGCCGCGGCGGCGAGCACCATGTCCGCGCCCTCGCGCATCCAGGCCGCGATGGCCGCGTACCGGCCGGACAGCGTCGGCGAGCAGACCCACTTCGGGACGGCGTTGACCACCCGCAACGGCACGCGGTGCAGCACGGCCTCCTTGGCCGCCCACGCGGCGGCCTCGAGACCGGCCCGCGAACCGTCCACCCCGACCAGAATCATGGCCACCTCCGATCCCCCGTGGGCTCCGTATCACTGGCGCTTCTCCTATCTCACCTGTACCGCGCGGAGCGCGGCAGCGCCGAAGGTCCTACCCGGCCGGGACCTTCCGCCCGCGGCCGTGGCGCGCGAACCCGGCCATCGGCGGCGGAGCACGCGCCCGCGGGGCTGTTGTGACCCGTGGTGGTGAGCCGGGGCTCGGCGCGGGCGGGCGTGCGGCAGGTGGTGCCCCGGCTGTGGGCCGAGGGCGGGTTAACCGGAGCCGGGCGGGGAACGCGTCCGACCGTGGACGAGACGACCGGCCAGGGCGCCGAGGCCCCGCACCGCAGGCTCGCGGCCGTGCTGCGCGAGCAGATCCTGAGCGGGCGGATCGAGCCGGACCGCCCGCTGCCCTCCGAGGAGAGCCTGCAGCGAGAGCACGGCCTCGGCCCGGAGGACGTGCGCCGGGCGATCCGGCTGCTCAGCGACGAGGGCCTCGTCTACACGCTCCCCGGGCAGGGCGCGTTCGTGTCCTCCCGCGCCGAGGAGACCGGCGGCGGCTGAGGGCGGCCGCCCGAGCCCGCCGTACCCGCTCGATGAGCCGTCCCCGCGGTCGGCCCATGCCGTAACGGCCGTCGGGACCGGCCGGGGCCGGGCCTGGAGGGCCTGTGGCGTGCCCCCCTCTGGCGGCCTCTCGCAGCGGCCGCGTCCCGGTTCTCCACCCCCCGGCGCGGGCCGGAACGCCCCCCTTGCCGAGCACAGTCCGCCGCTTCCGGTGCGCCAAGGGCCGAGGCTCGCGCCCACTCGATCACCGACCTCGGCCGCAAAGCTCAGCCGCTCCGCGGCGTGGCCGGCGCCATGGCAAAGAACGAGCACTTCGGCGGGCGGCCGCCGAAGCGCGACGGCATCGAGGTTCGCGGCCACGACGGCGTTCGCGACGGTGCCGGCATGGGCGACACCGTCGTACAACCAACAAGCCCTGCAACCAAGGCTCTTGTGTTTTCGATTCACAATCATTAACATCGACAACCGGCGATCGAATCGATCGCCATGACAACGCCGGACCACCGGCGAAACGGCGATCATGCGCGCCGACACCGGGCCCGGCCCGCCGGAGAAAGGCGCCGGGCCCGGTCCCTGTGCCTGAGCGGCATGAGGGCGCCGCCGGCCGGCACCGGCCCTGAGGCGATCCACGACGACCACCGCCACCGAGGACGAGGGGAATCGGATTGACGGACCAGGAGCTGGCCGCCGAGCTGCGCGAGCTCGCCGCCCATCCGGCCCTGGCGGCCCGGGCGGCCCAGCTGCGCGAGGTGGCGGACGCCGTGCTCTCCCCCGACCTGGCGGAGCGGTGGTGCGAGGTGGACCTCTTCGCCGCCTTCCCGCCCGAGGAGACGGTCCGCCCGGACCACCCCGGCTCGGCCCGGTGGTGGCACGCCCTGCTCACCGCGGCGGGCCTGGTCCAGCCCGTGCTCGTGTTCCTCCCCATCTCGATCACCTGGCTGGGGCTGAAGAACGCGACCACGGCCTACGGCGAGCTGCTCGCCATCGCGGGGGCCGAGGCCGCCCGCCGGCCGTTCCTGGAGCTGTGGCAGCAGGGATTCGACGGCCTCCTGCCGGCCTGGCAGCGGTTCGACGGCGTCGCCCTCGCCACCCTGGTCGCGATCTTCCTGCTCATCGCGGTCACCTTCGCCGAGCGCCTGCTGCGCCGGATGGCCGAGCGCCGGTCGGGCGAGCGGACCGAGGCCCTCCGGGCCCGGCTCCGCACCGCGCTCACCGCGGCGACCCTGGTGCTCGCCGAGGCGCGGCTCGCCTCTCCGGCCCGCTTCCAGGCGGAGCTGGGCAAGAGCGCCGTGGAGCTCCGCAAGGTCGGCCAGACGATCGGCCGGGTCCACGCCAAGGTGGTGCCGACGCTCGAGAAGGCGCTCGACTCCACCGGCCGGGCCACGGACGCGCTCGTGGCCGCCGCCGACGGCGTGCGGGGTTCGATCCCCGCGCTCACCGCGCACCTCACCGCGGTCACCGACGCGGCGAAGGACCTGCTGGAGGCGGTGGAGCGGGCCGCCGGCGCGGTCGACTCCGTCGGCCGGCGGACGGACGCGGCGGTGGACCGCGTCGGCGACCGGGTCGGCGGTCTGATCACCACCGCGACCGACGGCGTACGGCAGGCGCTGGACGAGTTCACGGCCGCGGCCGGCCGGATGGTCGCGGACACCGCCGCCCACCTGGACACCCGGGTCGGGGAGCTGGCCGGCGCCACCGCAGGCCTCGGCTCGGCGGTGAGCCGGGTGGAGGCGGTGGCCGCCCGGAGCGGGGACCGGCTCGCCGACGCCGTCACCCAGGCCGCGGGCGCCTTCACCACCGCGCTGGAGAACGCGGGCGCCGAGGTCCGGCAGGCCCTCGGCGACTGGGCCGACACGGCGAGCGCGCACGCCGCGCGGATCGAGCTGGTCTCGGACGCGGCCGGCCGTACCGCGCACCTGCTGCAGGAGACGCGCGACGCCCTGGACCGGCTCCCGGCGGACCTGGCGCGGACCCTGCAGGAGCTCCCCACCGCGGTCCGCGACGCCGCCCGCCCCGAGCTCGCCGCGCTGCGGGCCGCGGTCGCCGGGCTCGACGACGCGGTACGGCAGGCCACGTCGGCGTTCACCGGCGCCACCGGTGCCAGGACCGGCGCCCCAGGCGGCCGGACGGCCGGCGGGCCGAGCGCTCCCGCCGGCGGATCAGGCGCCGAGGGCCGGCCAGTGGGCGGCCCGGAACCGGGAGGGGCCGCGTGACCGGCCGCGACCGGCCGTCCACGCCCGTGCTGCTCGCGGGCTGGCTCTTCGCCGACCTCCTGCTGGGGCTGACCGTCACCATGCTCGGCGCCCAGGCACCGCCTCCCGTCCCGGAGGCGGGCCGGGGAACGGCGTCGCCCACCCCCTCGCCGTCGCCCTGCGCGACACGGATCGCCGGGGTGAAGGCGAGGCCCTTGAAGCTCGCGTTCCGCGTCGACCCCGGCTCCTCGGACGGGGAGCTGCTCGCGGTGGTGCGGCGGGAGCTCCGCGGCCACCGGGAGCGGCTCACCGGTCGGCGGGCCGGCATGGTGCTCACCTTCGGCGCCGCCGGCGGCGCCGGGGACGGCGTCCACCTCGCGAAACGGGTCAACGCGGCGGCCCGCCGGGCGTACCCCCGCGTCTTCGGCACGGCCGCGACCCGGAACTTCCACGACCTCGCCGCACCGCGCGGGTCGATCTCGATGGAGATCTACTTCGTCTCGGTCGGCTGCTCACCCACCCCCGGAAGCTGAGGACACCGATGAGCGAACAGGTTCTCCCCTTCTACCTGGTCTGCGATGAGTCGTACTCCATGGAAGGGCCGCCGCTCGACGCGATCAACCAGGAGCTGCCCGAGATCTACCGGGAGATCGCCAGCAACCCCGTGGTGGCCGACCGGGCCCGGCTCGGCATCATCGGGTTCAGCGACCGCGCCGAGGTGCTGCTCCCGCTCTCCGACCTCAACGACGTCCACTCGATCCCGCAGCTCGCCCCGCGCGGCGGCACGAACTACGGCGCCGCCTTCGCCCTGCTGAAGAGCACCATCGAGCAGGACGTCCAGGCGCTCAAGCAGGCCGGGCACCGGCCGTACCGGCCCTGCGTGTTCTTCCTCACCGATGGACAGCCCACGTACGAGTGGCACCAGGAGTACCGGAGCCTCACCGACTCCGGTTTCCCGCCGCACCCCACCATCCTCGCCTTCGGCTTCGGCGACGTGGACGCCACCACCCTGCAGCAGGTCGCCACGTTCCGGGCGTTCATCGCCAACGACGACATCTCGCCCGCGCAGGCGCTGCGGGAGTTCGCAAAGCAGCTCCTCAACTCCGTGGTCCAGTCGGCCGTCGCCTCGTCGGCCGACCCCGCGGGCGGCGCCCGCCTGGTCATCCCCGAACAGGTGAAGGGCTACACCACGCTGCCCGCCGACCCCGTGTGATCCGGTCTGTAGGAGAGCCCGCGCATGAACCACGTCACGGAGATCGCCACCGCCGGGGCGGAGGCGGCCGGCATTCCCGAGCCGCTCGTCATCGGCCGCACCCCGCGGCTGCGCTCGGAGCCCGGCGCCCTGCCGGAGGTGCAGGAGCACGTGCCGGACACCGAGCTCGACGGCGCCGCCCTCCCCGGCCTCGTGGTGCGCGCCGCCTCCGTACGGGGCGACGCGCACCGCTACTACGGCACGCCACGGCAGGACGCCATGGCGCTCTGGCACGACGGGAACGGGCGGCTCCTCGCCTGTGTGGCCGACGGCCTCGGCAGCAAGCCGCGCTCCCACCTCGGCGCGGCCACCGCCTGCGCGGTCGCCCCGGGTAACCTGCCGGACTTCCTCGCCCACGGCGAGCCGCAGACCGCGGCGCGCTGCTTCATCGAGAACATCGCCGACGACCTCCGGGCCCGGGCCGGTGACGAGGCGGAGGTCACCCCGGACGACCTGTCGACGACCTTCCTCACCGCCATCGTGGAGGAGCTGACCGATCGGCCCGGGCATCGGGCCGTCATCATCCGGGTCGGCGACTGCGCCGCATGGCTGCTGCACAAGGGCCGGTGGTTCCCGTGCTTCGGCGGCGACGGCCCCGGGACCGGCGAGGAGATCGCCACCCCGGTGACCCGTGCCCTCCCCCGGGACGTCGAGCACGTGGAGGTGGCCACGGCCGACCTCTACCCGGGGGACATGCTCCTGCTCTGCACCGACGGCCTCGCCAGGCCGCTGCAGGTCCCCGAGGTGGGCGCCCGGCTCGCCGCCTGGTGGAGCCGCCCGGAGCCGCCCTCGCTGCCGGAGTTCTTCTGGCAGCTCAGCTTCCGGGCCCGGACGTACGACGACGACCGGACGGCCGTGTGCCTGTGGAGGGTCGCCGGATGACCTTCACCCCGCACCCGTCGGATGTGGACCGGAACTCGCTCGTCCTCGACCCTGAGCCCTTGGGCGAGGGCGGCCAGGGCGTGGTCTCCCGGGTGCAGGGCGCAGCCGGTTTCGTCTACAAGGAGTACCTGCGGCAGGCGGGGCAGGTGAACGGCGCCGCGCTTGCCGAGCTCGTCGACTTCGCCCACCGGCTGACGGCCGGGGACCAGGACGGGCTGCTCACCCAGTGCGCCTGGCCGGTCGCCCGGGTCGTGGACGGGAACCGGGTCACCGGGTTCCTCATGCCCGAGGTCCCGGGCGACTTCTACGGCCCGATCGGCGGAAAGCTCAAGCTCGTCGAGCTGCAGTACCTGCTGTACCGGCCGAACTGGTCCTGGGCGAGCCTCCACCAGCCGGACATCCGGGGCCGGCTCAAGATCGCGGAGCAGGCCGCCCGGCTGGTCGACCTGCTCCACAAGCACGGGTGGGTGATCGGGGACCTGTCGTTCCGCAACATCCTCTGGCGTCCGGGCCCGCCGTACCGGGTCTTCCTGATCGACTGCGACGGCATGCGGCGGCACGCGGGGCAGCCGGTGCTGCCGCAGGCGCACACCCCCGACTGGGACGATCCTTGCCAGCCGCCCAGCGGCCCCGACCTGGACACCGACCGGTACAAGCTCGCCCTCCTCATCGGCCGGGTGCTCTGCCAGAGCCCGGACCTGCGGCCGGGCCGGGAGCCCGCGTTCCTCCCCGGCCTGCCCGCGGAGGTGGCCGCCGCGGTGCGGGACCTGTTCGCCCGCGCCCAGGGGCCGTACGGCACCCGGCCGGTCGCGGCCGAGTGGGTGCAGGCGCTGAGCGGCCGCAGGCGCATCGCCGTGACCCGCCCTCCGCAGCGGCCCGCCACCGCTCCGCTGCCGCGCGCCGCCCCCATCCGCCTGCCCGGGGAGGAGCGGGGCAGCGTCCCGGTGCGCACGCCCGCGCCCCGGGACCCGAGTCCGCCGCCACAACCCTCCGCACCGGCGTCCGGGCGGGCCACGGTTCCGGTCGCCCGGCCGGTACGGCGTGCCTCACCCGGGGACATGGCGCCGCTCGGCGCGGCCCCGCGGCCGAAACCCGTGCCGGTGACCAGGCCGGCGCCCTCGGCAGGGCGGCCCGCCCCGGAATCCGGGGCGGGTGAGGACGACGGCTCAGCGCGGGCCGGCGATCGCCGCGGCTGAACCGGCCGCGCAACGGAAGGTCATTTGCAACGTTTGCCCGTTATGTCGCGGGGCATCTGCCGCCTATGACTGACCGCGACCGAACTGAACGGGCGGACCTCGCCCGCGCTCAGGGATTCTTCAACCTGGTGGGCGGCCTGTGGCCGATCGTCCACCGGCGCAGCTTCGAGAAGGTTTTCGGCCCCAAGACCGACACCTGGCTGGAGCTGACGGTCGCCGGGCTGCTCGCCGCGGTGGGCTGGAGCCAGCTCCGCGCGGCCTCCTCCCCCGAGGGCGTACGGCACGCCCGCCGGATCGGCATCGCCACGGCCGCCACCCTCTTGGCGATCGATCTGATCTACGTCACCCGCGGCCGGATCCGGCCGACGTACCTGGCCGACGCGATCGCCGAGGCCTGGTGGATCAAGGCGTGGCTGCGCCCGGCCGGGCCGCCCGCGGCCAAGGGACCGTCCCGCGTGATCAAGGCGGCCCCGGTCGTGATGGGCAGGGGGGCGCCGGTCAAGAGCGGCGGCAAGGTGGGCGCGCTGACCACCGGCTGTGCGACCGCCGCGGCACTGGTGGCGTACGCGGTGAACCGCCGGGCGCAGCGGCGGCAGGCGCCCGCGGAGCGGCCGCAGGTCGGAGCCGAGCGGTACCAGCCCGTCTCCTCCGGCTGAGCCGGACGCTCCGCCCGGTCCGGTTGCGTTCCCCGGCACATCGCCCGTGGAAGGAGGCGCGTCCCGCCCGAGCCCGGCGGGATGCGCCTTCCCGTGTGGGTCCCGCTGTGAATTCGGGCCGCGGGTTCACGACGACTCCGGTCAGGTATGAGGAGATCACGATTCCGCTGCCGGTCCGTGCCGCCCCGTCGGGCAGCGGCGAAGGTCATCGGGGCGGCGAGCCCTGGGCTCGGCGCGGCAATCCACGTTCCGGCCGATGATCCCCTCCGATCGAGAATGCTCGCCGGCGTGCGGGGCCGCCGCGGGCTCTGCGCGCCCAGCGACACGCAGGCGGCGCGGAGAACCCCGGCGTGGCCCATGCCGGCGGGTAAGTTGATCAACCCGACTCCTCGCTTACCGGATCAAAACCGATCTTTGGTATGGGTCAGGGCTTATCAGGATGTGCTCGGGTACATGCCGGGGTGTCGGTACCGCGGACCAGGAAAGGGTGGTAACGACATGGTCCGACCCGCTGGCGTAGAGCACCATCCCGACGTAGCGGAACTGCGCCGGACATACGACGAGGCGGGCTCCACGCCTCCCGCCCAGATGATGGACGGACTCACCTTGCTCGCGGGTGTGTACCTCGCCATCTCGCCGTGGATCGTCGGGTTCGTGGGCAATACGGCCCTCACCGTGAACAACCTCATCGTCGGCCTGATGGTGGCCGCCCTTGCCCTGGGCTGCGCCTGGGCCTTCGGCCGCACCTACGGAGTGAGCTGGGTCATCCCGCTGCTCGGCCTCTGGACGATCTTCTCGCCCTGGCTGGTGCGCGGCGGTGACGTGCGCACCGGGGGCATGATCACGAACAACATCATCACCGGGATCGTCATCCTCGTGCTCGGCCTGGCGGCGATGATGGTCGCCATGCGGTTCCGCTCACGCGGCCGGCGGTAGGAACCCGGCCGCCACGCGCGCAGGCGGCGCGCCAGCGCGGGGCCTGCACGAACGCAGAAGGGGGATACGCCTGCGCCGTGCTCACGGCGCGGGCCGCTTCGCACAACCGGCCCCGGGAACGGCTCGAGACGGCTCATGCATCGCCCGGCGGGCAGGCCGGGCACCGGCCCCGCCGGGCGATGCCCTTTCCGCTCGGCCGGTCCCTCCCGGACGGCCATCCGGTGCCGTCCCGGCTCATCCTCGCCGCCCTCGGTGTCGCGGTGAGCTTCTCCCGGCCGAGGGCTCGGTACGGGCCGCAGGGCCGGCTCGGCCGCCTCCTGGCGCGCTTGGCCTGGCCTTGGGGCGGCCGCGCCGGCGGCGCCAACGGGCGCCACCGGATGCCCGTGACCCGAAGGCCGCCGGCGGCCCCGTCCGGCGTACCCGGTCGCGCACGCCGTCAGGGGCCCGATGACCGCCAGGCCATCTCCCACGCGCCGGGATGATCAGGAGGAGAACGCTCGGACGAGGGCTCCTGGAGCTTCTCCCGCGCACGCGGGGCTGATCAGCGCGATCGAGGCTCTCTACGATCTGAGCGACATCTTCTCCCCGCGCACACGGGAATGATCCCGGCCACGCTCGCACACGCGCTCACGTGCGCGGTGCGAGCAGGCCTGATCAAATGAGGCGGCGGGCGGCCACGACGATGCCGTCCTCGTCGCTGTAGAGCCAGTGCCCGGGGCGGAACTCCACTCCCCCGAAGCTCACCGGCACGTCCACCTCCCCGGCGCCGTCCTTGGCGCTCTTGCGCGGGTTCGACCCGAGCGCCTTTATGCCGAGGTCCAGGGTGCGCAGGGTCGCCACGTCCCGCACCGCCCCGTTGATCACCACGCCGGCCCAGCCGTTCTCCACGGCGGACCGGGCGATCACGTCGCCCATGAGGGCCGAGGCGAGGGAGCCGCCGCCGTCGACCACCAGCACCCGGCCCTCCCCCGGGCCGCTGAGAACCCGCTTCACCAGGGCGTTGTCGCGGAAGCAGCGGATGGTCGCGATCGGCCCCGCGAACGCGGTGCGTCCCCCGTACTGGATGAACTGCGTCTCACAGCTGGCCAGCTCGGCGTCGAACTCGTCGATCAGATCGGCGGTGGCGAACTTCATGCCCGGGAGCCTAGCCACCGCCGATCAGCGGCCTTCCGCGGGGGGCGCGGTCGCGCGGGCCCGGAGCCCGGCCACCGCCGATCGCGTCCCGCGGCTGGGGCGGCGGTCACGCGGATCCGCGGCCGGGGGGCGGGGTCAGCGTCCCGGTGACGAAGCCCAGCGCGATGGAGACCAGCGCCCGGTGCGCCGCCTGCTCGATCTCGCGGAGCTGGTCGCCGAACTCGGCGATCCGGCGGAAGGCCTCGCCGTACCTGCGTTGCTCCTCCAGGGGCAGGCGCGGCACCTGGGAACGGCGTGGGTCGAACCGGCCGATCCCGGACGGGGTGCCGGCCACGGCGGCGGTGGCTTGGAGGAACCCGGCGAGGAAGTCGGCGTCGAGGTGCGCGGGGTCGGGCCGGAGCAGGGTGAGCCGTGGCCCGAGCAGCAGCCCGCTCTCCCGGATGACCCGGGCGGCGAGCTCCCCGCCGCGGACCGCGACCACGACGTCCCCCGGCCGCAGGCGGATCCGGCCCTCCGGGCTGGTCTGCCCCCGCGGCCGCGAACCGGAGAGCAGATCCTGATCGGTGATGACCGGCTGGCCGGTGCCGTCGATCTCGAACCGCCCGGCCTGGACCATCTCCAGGGCGCCGATCCGCTCCAGCTCGGACACGGTCACCAGGGGCATGGTGCGGCCGCCGCCGGGGACCGCCTCGGGGATCAGCTCGATGGTCCGCTTGAGACCGCGGAGGAGCCTCTCCCGGATCGCGGGGAAGTCGCTCGCGGAGACCTCCTGGGCGCCCACGTACCGCCCGGGCGTGACGTCGACGGCGTCGTCGACCAGCTCGATGACGGGCACGGTACGGCACAGGCCGGGCCGGTCGATCTCCCGTTCGCGATCGGCCTGGAACTCGCGCCAGACCTCGATGACCTCGTCGAAGGTGCCCGGCTCCGCTTCGGCCATGAGCACCCGGGACGGGGGCGGGCCGTCGTCCGCGGGCTTGCGGAGGATCCAGATGTGCACCGGCAGGCCGGTGCCGCCGACGGTCTTCGCGGACAGCCCGATCACCGCCTGCAGGGCGCCGCGCCGGAGCAGGTTGCTGCGGATCCGCCGCCCCGACCGGCGAGCGGCGACCACGGCCGGGAGCAGGAGCAGCGCGAGGCCGCCGGGGACGAGGTGGGAGAGCGCGTGCTGCACCCACGCGAGCTCGGACTCGGTCTTCGGCGGCAGGCCGTACTCCCACCGCGGGCTGTGCACCAGCTCGTCGTAGCCCCAGTTGCGCTCGTTGAACGGCGGGTGGCAGACGACCGCGTCGACCAGGAGATCCGGCCAGGCGTCGTCGCGGAGCGAGTCCCCGGCCCGCACCTCGCCCGGGATCCCGGTGAGGTCCAGCCTGATCTTGGCGATCCGCGCCAGCGCCTCCTCGATCTCCTGCCCGTAGGCGTGCTCGACGCCCTTCATGGCGGAGAGCAGGATGCCCAGCCCGCAGGCGGGGTCGAGGACGGTGCGGACGCCCGGGCCGGCCAGCCGTGCCATGAACTCGGCCACCTCGGGCGGCGTCTCGGCGAGCCGGCGGGAGTGGACCTCGGCGTAGCGGTCGAGGAGGAAGCGCACGGCCTCCTCACCGCTCTGCTCGCGGTACTCCTTGAGCAGCTCCACGGCCTGTTGGGGCACGAGCCGCGGCGTCCCCTTGCCGCAGAGCAGCTCGGCGGCTTCCGCCACGGCCTCGCCGAGGCGCAGGTCATCGGTTGCGGCGCGGATCTGCTGCCAGGCGCGCTCGCGGAGCGGCAGGGCCTGGACCTTGCCCTGCAGCCGCAGCCACTCCTCGATCTCCTTCAGGGAGAACGTGGGGCTGCTCGCGGTGCCGCCGACCGGCTCGGGGAAGTCCGCATAGCGCCGGCGCCAGTTGCTCACCGCCGCCCGGCCGACTCCGGCGATCCGCGCGATGTCGGCCGCAGTGACGGTGGCCTCGTCGTCCGTCATCTCCGGCCTCCCGTCCCCGTCCATTGACTGCCTCTCCTGATCGCCGTAATGGCGTCGTTGTCAACGTACTGCATTCGGCGAGCCGGTGCGGGCCGGGGCCTCCGGTGTGTGTGGGTTTCACATCACGATCGCCGCCGTCTCCCCGGCGCCGGAACGTTCCTGCTCACGCTGCTGCCACTATGTGGCTACGCGGCGATATGACGATCTCCAACCGGCCGCACGACCGTTCACGATCGCGAACCTACGGCCGCAAACGACCTCCACCCGACCGCGGACGGCGCCGATCCCGCATTTGGCATCAATCTCAATCGTACACAGAACAACACTCAGTGCACAGAATTCACGATATATCGTCGCCGGCGGAAAACTCGGCCAAACATCAACCGGCTTTCGAACGTCATCGAAAGATGAGGGCCCCGGACGGACCCCACCGCCGGGCCCCTCAGCGGCGAACCGACTCCACGACGACGGGGTGGATCTTGCACGATGAAGAGGCGAACGGAGCAGTTGTACCAGGCGTTACTGCGGGACAAGCTGAACCCGATCTCCATCCGGCTCCGCCGTACGTTCTCCGACTGGGTGGAAGCGAAAGGACTGCCGCGGATCGAGGCCGGCGTGCCGCGGGCCGAGCACACCGCGGGCGAAATACGGCTCACGGTACGGCAGAGCAGAGACTGCGGCAGTTACACCTTAGAGGAGCCGTCCGGAGCCGGGTCGCTCCGCACCAGAGTGGTGTACGCCGAGGCCATGAACGGCGTCACCGCCTGGGCCATTGTCACCGTCGACCAGCTCGGGGAGACCGAGGTCCAGCCCTACGCGCCGGGATTCGTCCCCGCGTACCTGCGCACCGCCCATGTCACCGACGGCAGGACCCACCTGCCGGACAGCGCCTGGGTGGTCAGTGAGGACGAGGTCGACCATCTCACCGGCGAGGTGCTCGACCCCCAGCGGAGGGTGCCGATCATCGTGGTCTCCCCGGACGAGCGGGGCCGCGAGGAGAGCCGGGAGCACGCCGACTACCTCGCCACCGCGATCGCCGGGACCGCGGTGGTCGCCTTCCTCGCCGACCGGCGCACCCAGGACCGGTTCAACCGTGCGCTCGGAAACCAGCTCGAGGTGTACGGCGGCGGGATCCGCACCTACTACGGCCCGCTCAACCCCGCCGATCCGCGCACCCCGTTCCTGCACCCGGTCACCGGCGGCCCGACGCTCCGCAGCCAGGGCAGGGCGGTCCTCGACCGCATCGCCGACCGGGTGATCGGCGAGACCGCCCGCCGCGCCCTGCCGGAGGACGTCCAGCGGATGCGCTCCGCCGTCTACCGGGTCCTCTCCGGCCGGGCCGAGCCGAGCGAGCTCGTCCAGGCCGCGCACTCCCCGCCGCCCACCGTCGACCCCGCGCGGGAGGAGCTGCGCCGAAAGCTCCTGGCCGTGACCGTCCAGCCCGCGGCGGCCGAGCCCGCGCCCGCGGAGCGGCCGGAGCCGGAGCGGGCCGTGAACGGGAAGCCGGCCCTGGCCGCGGACGCGAAGCCGGCCCGGGCGGAGAACCCGCCGGCCGCCGCCCCGGCCGCGACCCCTGACCTGGCCGAGCTCGTCGACGCCGTGGCGGACACGGTCGTCACCAAGCTGAAGGGCGAGATCGAGGCGGCCATGGACCTGGCCATCGGCACGCGGGAGAGCGAGATCCTCACCCGGATCCGCGCGCTCGACGACCGCCTCGCCGTCGTGTACCGGATGCTCACCGAGCTGCGGGGGACCGACCCGCCGGAGGCCCGGCACGCCGAGGAGCTCGAGCGCCTCCGCACCGAGAACGAGCTCCTCTGGGAGGAGTACGGCGAGGCCGACGCGATCGCGCGGAAGCAGGCCGCGCGGATCCGCTGGCTGGAGCGCAGGCTCGCCGAGGCCGGGCAGCAGGTCCACGGGGTGACCGGCGAGGACGTGTTCGAGCCGGAGGGCATGCGCGAGATGCTGGACCACGCCCGGAAGTCCCTGACGCACGTGGTCATCGGGGACACGGACGAGGCCGCGGCCCGTCTCGACCTCGACTACCCCGAGCAGCGCCGCACCTGGGCGGCGAAGGCGTGGGACGCCCTGTGCGCGCTGGAGGACTTCGCCCGGGCGCGCTCGTCCGGCGAGTTCGCCGGCGGCTTCTATGACTGGTGCGCGAACGGCCCGGCCGGCCGGCGCACGATCTCCACCCGGATGATCGCCATGCGGGAGTCGCGGACGGTCGTCACCCGGGCGAAGTTCAGCGAGCCCCGGACCTTCCGGGTCCCGGAGAGCGTCGCCCCGGGCGGGCAGGTCATGATGGAGGCGCACATCAAGCTCCGAAAGGTCGGCTACCCGGCGCCGCGCATCTACTTCTACGACGACTCGGGCGGGGCGACCGGCAAGGTCTACGTCGGCTACATCGGCGACCACCTGCCCAACACGCGGACCAACTGAGGCCGCCCGGCGGGCGGCGACGGCCGCCGGCGGGCCCCTGCGCCGAGCGAGGCCGCCGCGGGGCCCGTTCGACCGAAGCCGTCAAGGGTCGGGGCCGGGGCGGGCGTGCACCGCCCGCGGGGGCCCGTGCGAGCGAGGCCGTCAACGGGGCGCCGGTCCGCCCGGCCGGCGCCCCGCCACGGCGGGCGGGATGCGGCGCCGCGGCGCCGGTGCGGGCCGGGACGCGGCCGGGGAACCACGGCCGGATCCGGGCCGGTCAGGCGCCATGGCCGGCACGCCGATGATCATGGGCGGGTCCGTGCGGGGAGCGACGAGGCCGGTGGCTAGGGTGCCTGTATGGAGGTTTCCGTTTCCACCGGCCGGTACGTCTTGAGCCCCGAGACGGGCCGGCTCTTCATTCACACCACTCGCAGCGGGCCCGGCGCGATGGCCGGGCACGACCTCACCATCGAGGCCACGCGGTGGCGCGGCCTGGCCGTGGCCGATCTCGAGGATCCGGCGAAGTGCTCGGTGAACGTCGAGGTCGAGGTCGACTCGCTGGAGGTGAGAGAGGGAACCGGCGGCCTCAAGCAGCTCACCGACTCCGACCGGGCGGAGATCAAGCGGAACATCTGCGACAAGGTGCTCAAGAGCGTGCGCTACCCGAAGATCATCTTCGAGTCGCGCCGCTTCGAGGGGACCCCGGAGTCGTTCCGCTGTGAGGGCGACCTCACCATCACGGATGTCCGCCGGCCGGTCGTCCTGGACTGCCGGGTGGTCGACGGCTGGGTGCAGGGCACGACCACGGTGAAGCAGAGCCGGTGGGGCATCCGCCCCTTCTCCGCGTTCTTCGGCGCGCTCCGGCTCGACGACGACATCCAGGTCCGGTTCGATGTCGGCCTGACGGTGCGCGTCTGACCCGCGCCGGTCCGCCACACGGCCGCTCCTCCGGTGGGCCGCCTGCCGGCGGTTCGCCGCGCCGCCGGAGGGGACGGCACGGAGGCACGCCGTGAAGGGGGTGAACGCACGCCTTACCCGGATCCGCGCCGGGTACGGCTGCGCAAGGCCAGGGCGGTGGTATGGGCGCCCGCGCGAGGCGGCCGGTCAGCCGGCCGGTGCGGGCGAGGCGGCGTTCGAGCGCGTGGCGAGGAGCAGCCGGCAGGCGAGCCGGATGTCGTTCTCCGCGTCGGGGATGGCCACGCGCCCGTTGAGGCTGGACTGGAGGACGCCGAACCAGCACTGCACGAGCAGCCGGGTCAGCGTGAGATCCCTGGCGGTGGGCTCGTCCAGGCCGAGCGTCCGCAGGATGATGGTCCGGAAGGCGGCGTCGATCCGTCCCGCGTCGGTGACGGTGGCGGCGTTCGCCGCGTTCGCCGAGCGGAGCATGGCGGTCGCGAGGGCGGGCTTGCGGAACAGCTGCCTGCTCGCCTCGACGAGCACGTCGGCGACGGCGTCCTCAGGGCTCGTGCCGGGCTTCGGCGCCGGGAGGTTCTTCATGAACCGCTCGATCTGCTCGGCCATGACGGCGGTGAACAGATGCACCTTCGAGGGGAAGTACCGGTACAGTGTGGCGATCGCCACACCCGCGGTCTTCGCCACCTCGTGCATCTGCACGCGTTCCAGGCCCTTCTCCGCCCCTAACCGCGCCGCGGCCCGGAGGATGCGCTGATGCCTGGCCCGCTGCTCGGGCGAACTGGGCTCCGCCGGGGCCCTGACCTCAGCGATTCTCGGCACGATCCCCCCTTGATCAACTACGTCCGGGAAGACCTTACACGCGGGCGCGCCGGGCCCGGACCACGGTGCGGTGCGCGGGGGATCACGGCGCACGCCGGGGCACGCGCCGAGATTTGATCATCGGGGATGGCTCAGACCAGGGTCTCCTCGACGGTCAGCCCGAACTCGCCCTTGCCGTACATGGCGAGGGCGCGCTCGACGTCGTTGGCGACGTGCACGCTCCCGGCGTGCGCGTCCCGCCAGGCCCGCTCGATGGGGTTGTTCCGCTTGAGCGAGTTCCCCCCGGCGGTCTTGAACAGGATGTCGATCGCCTCGAGCGCGCGCTCGGTGCCCCGGACCTGGTCGCGGCGCACCCGCAGCCGGAGCTCCCTGGGGATGTCCTCGCCCCGGACCGCGCACTCGTACACCTCGCGCACGTTTCGGTCGGTCTGCAGGATCGCCGCGTCGATCTCGGACGCCGCCCGGGCCACCGCGACCTGGGCGAACTGGTCCTCGGCGAACCGGCGGCCGTCCACGCTCAGCCGCACCCGGTCGCGCATGGCCTCGATGTACGACCGGTAGCAGCCGGCGGCCATGCCGATCAGCGGCGCGGTGACCGCGGTGGTGAACAGGGTGGCGAACGGCACCCGGTACAGGGGACCGGGGTTCACCTCCTGGCCCGGACCGGACGGCCGCGCCAGCTCGGCGTTGCGCATCGCCCGGTGCGCGGGGACGAACGCCCGCTCCACGATGATGTCGTTGCTGCCCGTGCCGCGCAGCCCGATGACGTCCCAGACGTCCTGGATCACGTAGTCGTCCCGGGGGACCAGCACGGTCATGACGTCCACCGGCCTGCCCTGCGGGCCGAGGACGAGCGCGCCGAGGAGCGCCCACGACGCGTGGTCACAGCCGGAGGAGAACCTCCAGTGGCCGGACAGCTCGTAGCCGCCCTCGACCGGTGTGAGGCGGCCGATCGGCGCGTACGAGGAGGAGACGAGCGCGTCCGGGTCCGCCCCCCAGACCTCGTCCTGGGCGGCCTCCGGGAAGAGGCCGATCTGCCACAGGTGCACCCCCATCAGGGAGGCGACCCAGCCGGTCGACCCGCACGCCCCGGAGATCTCCCGGATCACCGCGAAGAACCGCGCCGGGTCGCTCTCCGCCCCGCCGTACCGTTTCGGCTGCAGCATGCGGAAGACCCCGGCCTGCTTGAGCTCCTGGACGGTCTCCTCCGGGATCCGCCGGCTCTCGTCCGCGCGGACCGCGCGTTCCGCGATCTCCGGTAGCAGCGTGCGGACCGTGTCCAGGATCTCCTCGCTCATCGCGGCCTTCCGTCTCGTGCTCGTGGGAAGGGGCTCCTCCATGATGTTCCGCCGCCGCCGGGCACGCCACGCCGGGCCGCCCGATCGGCGCGGGACGGCCCGGCGTGGGTGCTGCCGGCGGGTCAGCGGACCTCGTGGCGCCGCTGGCAGTTGATGCAGTACCGGGCGAGCGGCCGGATCTTCAGCCGGTTGAACGGGATGGCCGACCCGCAGTCGTCGCACCGGCCGTAGGTCCCGTCCTTGAGCCGCTCCAACGTCGCCTCGAGCTCCCGGACCGCCTGCTCGGTGGCGGCGATGTCGTTGAGCACCGCGAGCCGCGCCGTGTCCTCGGCGCCGCCGGTGTCCACGACGGCCCGGAGCTCCTTGAGCTGCGAGTTGCGCCACTCGAGCTGCTCCTCGAGCTCCTCACGGATGGCCTGTACCTGCACCTCGCTGAGGCCCGTGGACTCGCTGCCGCTCACTGCCATGATGAAAAGTCCTTTCGACGACGAATCAGAGGAATTCCGTGCTCAAGCCGTGGGCCGACGGCGTCCGGGTGCCGGGGTGCGGCGGCCGGGCCGGCGCCCCGTACGGTGGGGCGGGCCGCGGCGCGTGCCCGTGGGCCGCCCACCGGGCGCGCAGGCTCAGCGCGGGACAAGCGCGAGCCGGTGCGGAGCGGTGGACCGGTCCGGGGTGTGCGGCGCCGCCACTTGGGCCGGGCCGTGCGTGTACGGCCGCCGGGAAGCGTGTGATCGGATCGGCGCCCGCCGCCGTGGCCGGGTCACTGACGGGTGCCCGCGGAGCCCGGCTCCGCCGGGTTCATGCGATCAACCGGGCGGGCCTATGACAGGAGGGACGCTCCTGCGGGGCATGACATGGCTCGATCACCCTTATGAACGCGTCAGGCCGCCGATGCATGCCGTACCGGCCGGGATCACCTCGTCCGACCGGCGATCCGGGCGCGGGAAGGTCCCGGCGCGATCGGCGGATGCGCTCCCCTGACCGGCCGCTGCGTTCCGTGCCCCGTACGGCACCGCCCGCCCGCCCGGGCGCGGCACCCGCCTCCAGCGGTCCGGTGACCAGATCGAGCCCCCTCCCGGCGGCGCTGAGCCGCTCCCGCAGCCACGTGCGGAGCTCGATCACCTGGCCGGTGTGACGCTGGTCGTCCTCCATGAGGCGGCGCGCTGAACTGATCACTGCCACTACGGCATCACTCCTGGGTCGTGGAAGCACGCAGCACAGCCGTACGCCGGACGGCCGGTCCGGGCATGCGGGTCCGGCGACGCCGGCGGCGTCGCGCGGAGATCGACACGGACGTACGCGAAAAGGCAGGCCCCGGCCGCCTCAGGCCGGCACCTGCGAAGGGAGACCGGAGCGGCCGATGCCCGGAGGACTCCGTGAGCCCGTGTCCCGCGGCGCCGCCTGCTGCGGGCTCCGGATCGCGTCCGGGTCGTGCCAAACATCGATCAGCGCAGGCGGCACGGGCACACGGGCCACCGGTGTGCGGAGCGCCCAGAGCACCGGGCCGTGGTGCGGTGCGATCGCCGCCAGCTGATCCGCCGACGGCTTCGTCATCCACGTCCCGCCCGTCAGCACGCCACCGGCGTGGGCGGCGGACCGCTCGTGCGGGCCTCCGCCGTGCCACGCGGGCGCGTTGACGACGACCATGAGGGCGAGCGCGACCAGGCCCGCCACCAAGGTCAGGACGGCGGGCCGGCGCCTGCTCCGCACACCGGTCGTCATGAGGCCGACCATAACCCAGCACGGGAAAAAGAGCACCTGCTAATTCCCACTGTGATCAACGCATGCCGGCATTGGCCGTACTCTGCTGCCACTACGGTGGAGCGAGGCCGTGGATTCGCGGCCCGTGGATCCGAAGGAGGGAGTGCATGCGGAGCAGACCGGCCACCGCCCTGCTGCTCTTGCTGCACGCCCTCGTGCTCGCGGTCGGGGCGGACCGGACGGCCTGCCGGAACGCGGCCGCCTGCCACATCGCCGGCCACGGTGCGGCGGAGCAGCAGGCCGCGGTCACCGCCGCTGCCCCGGGTCACCGCCCGCTCCCGCGGGTGCTCCCGGGCAAGGGGGACCTCCTGGTGCTCCAGGCACCGACGGCCGGGCACGCCGGGCAGACCCTGCTCCCCGCGGCCGCCTCCCCCCACGGGCCCGCGGACACGCTGCCCGGCGCGCTCGCCGGCCACGGCCTGCCCGCGTCCGCCATCGCGGCGATCACCCCGGCCCGGGCGCCGCCGTCCCGGCTCGCCGTGACGTTCCCGTACCCCGTTTCCGTCTCGCGAGCCTGAGGAGGCTTTCATGTCCCGTGCGCCTCTGTGGCGCGCGCTGGTGGCACTCGCCGTCATCGCGGCATCACTCGCCTTCGCCTTGACCATGCCCCCGCGCCTCGGCCTCGACCTGCGCGGCGGCACCCAGCTCGTCTTCGAGGCGAAGGATTCCCCGAAGGTCAAGGCCGACGCCGAGGCCACCGACCGCGCCCTGGACATCCTGCGCCGCCGGGCGGACGCGCTCGGCGTCGTCGAACCCACCCTGGTCCGCTCCGGTGAGCGGCGGATCATCGTCGAGCTGCCCGGCGTGCTCGACCCGCGGAAGGCCGCCAGCGTCATCGGCAAGACCGCGCAGCTCACCTTCCACCCGGTGCTCGGCGCCGCCGACGAGAACGACAAGGACGCGCTGGCCGACGAGAGCGGTCAGAAGCTCCGCCTCGGCCCCGCCGCGATCAGCGGCGACGCGGTGACCGACGCGGCGGCGCGCACCAACCCCCAGATGGGGCCCGGGTGGTTCGTCACCATCGACTTCAAGGAGTCCGGCCCCTGGAAGAAGCTGACCGGTGAGGCGGCCTGCAACCCGGTCGGCGACCCCAAGCGCCGGATCGCGATCGTCCTCGACAACGAGATCATCTCGTCCCCCCAGGTGGACGAGTCCGTGGGCTGCAACGTCGGCATCACCGGCGGCTCCACGCAGATCACCGGCTCGTTCACCATGGAGGAGGCGCAGAACCTCGCCGTCCTGATCAAGGGCGGTTCGCTGCCGGTGCCGCTCGAGCTGGTGGAGCAGCGGACGGTCGGCCCGACCCTCGGCGCCGAGGCGATCGAGGCGAGCGCGAAGGCCGCCGTCGTCGGCGTGATCCTCACCACGCTCTTCATCGTGGTCATCTACCGGGTCGTCGGCCTGCTCGCCGCGATCGCGCTCGCCTCCTACGCCCTGATCTCCTACGCCGGCCTGGTGGCGATCGGCGCCACGCTCACCCTCCCCGGCCTCGCCGGTTTCGTGCTCGCGATCGGCATGGCGGTCGACGCCAACGTGCTCGTCTTCGAGCGGGCGCGTGAGGAGTACCGCGCCTCACCCGAGCGCGGTCTGAAGTGGGCGAGCCAGCTCGGGTTCAAGAACGCGTGGAGCGCGATCGCCGACTCCAACATCACCACCCTGCTCGCGGCCGCTCTGCTGTTCTGGCTGGCGTCCGGTCCGGTCAAGGGCTTCGGCGTGACCCTGTCCATCGGTGTGCTCGCGTCGCTGATCTCGGCGATGCTGATCACCCGGGTCCTGGTCGACCTGATCATCCGCAAGGTGCCGGTGCGCGCCTCGGGCCTCGGCTCGATCGGCCGGGTGCGGACGTGGCTGACCACGCGCAACCCCAACCTCATGGCGCGCCGGCGGATCTGGCTGGGGATCGCCGCCGTCCTGCTGATCACCGCGATCGCGGGGCCGGTGGCCCGCGGCTTCAACTTCGGCGTGGAGTTCACCGGCGGCCGGATCATGGAGTTCGCCACCCAGCAGCCGGTCGACGCCGAGGCGGCGCGGCAGGTGGTGTCGGACGCCGGGTTCCCGTCGGCCGTGGTCCAGCGCTCGCAGGACGCGATCTCCGTGCGCACCGGGCAGATCTCCGCGGACGACGTGGCCCGCATCGAGGAGGCCCTCGACAAGAGGTTCGGCGACGTCACCAAGGAGCGCGACGAGCTGATCGGGCCGAGCCTCGGTGACGAGCTCCGGCGCAACGCGATCATCGCGCTCTCGCTCGCGCTCGCCGCGCAGCTCGCCTACCTCGCGTACCGGTTCCGGTGGACGTTCGGCACCGCGGCGGTGCTCGCGCTCTTCCTGGACTGCATGGTCGTGATCGGCCTGTTCGCCTGGCTCGGCAAGCCGATCGACGGTGTCTTCCTCGCGGCCATGCTCACGATCGTCGGTTACTCGGTGAACGACAAGGTCGTGCTGTTCGACCGCGTCCGGGAGGAGTGGCCGCTCCGGCGCAAGGACGTCTTCGACGGGGTGGTGAACAGCGCCATCCTGCAGACCGTCCCGCGGACGGTTAACACCGGTCTCGGTGCGCTGTTCATCCTCGCCGCGCTCGCCGTCTTCGGCGGCGACTCGCTGCAGGACTTCGCGATCGCCCTGCTCGTCGGAATCACCGTGGGCACGCTCTCCTCGTCGTTCGTGGCCGCTCCGGCCGCGATCGAGCTCGAAAAGATCAACAAGCAGCCCCCGCCGGTGCCGCACCGCCCGAAGCGGACGTCCCGGACCCGCGAGGGCACGGGCGCGGTGCTCTGAGCCCGCCCGCCTTCCGCGCCCGGCCGGTCCCGCGCGGCCGTCACCCGCAGGGCCGGCACCGCGACCCTCCGGCCGGGCCGGGCACTCCGCGACCTTCCGGGGCCGTCCTCATCCGAGGGCGGCCCCGGCCGTCACCGGCCGCTCGATGCCCCTCCTACCCGCCCGGGTGAGGCCTTCCGTGTCGCGCCGGTGATGTCCTCCCCTACCGCCCGGGTGTCTCCTCTCTCTTCCGCGCAGGCGACGCGTCCGCCCCCGCCCCGGGTGAAACTTTCCCTGCCACGCAGGTGACGGCCGCTCCCACTGCCCGGGCGGCGCCCATCCCTCCCCCGTTGCCGAGGACCACCGGACGCGAACCCGGCGGCCCCAGGTAGTTTTCAATTGGGCCGCCCGACGGTGGCGGCGGAAGGGACGCGAGAGGAGTCATGACAGCTGAGCCCACCGAACCGGCGCTCACCCACCCCGCCGGCGTGGCGCCACCCACCCCCGCCGAGTTCCGGCGGGCGCTCGGCATGTTCGCGAGCGGGGTCACGGTGATCACCGCCGTGGACGGCGGGGAACCGGTCGGCTTCGCCTGTCAGGCGTTCGCGTCCGTCTCCCTGGAGCCGCCGCTCATCCTGTTCTGCGCCGACCGCAAGGGCCGCACCTGGCCGAGGATCAGGAGAGCGGGCCGCTTCACCGTGAACGTCCTCGGTGAGGACCAGACCGACCTCTGCCTCCGCTTCGGCTCCCGCACCGGGAAGCGGTTCGACGGGCTGGAGTGGAGCCTGTCCCGCTGGGGCACCCCGGCCCTGCCCGATGTGCTGGTGCGCATCCACGCCGAGGTGCACGCCGTGCACACCGCCGGGGACCACGACGTGGTGATCGGCCGGGTGCTGGAGCTGGAACCGGTCACCGAGCAGCGGCCGCTGATCTTCTTCCGCGGCAGGTTCGGCATCGACGCCGAGCCAGAGCCGTCGCTCGGCCCCAACCTCTGGGGCTGGGGCGACCACTGGGGCTAGCGCCCAGGCCGTGCCGTACGGCCGGCCGGGGAGCGGCGTCGCGGGCGCGGCACCGCCGGCGAGCGGCCTTCCGGGACGTCCCTCGCCCACCGGGGCGACCCGCTCGCGCGCCGGCCGGGACCGGTTCCGCGGAGACGGCGGTCAAGGACAGTCCGATCAGAGGGGGACTTCGGGGGAACGCGCATGCCGGAACGGGAGCGGGGGCGGATCGCCCTGCGACTGGACGCGCCGGGGAGCATCGTCGCCGCGGTCTTCTTCTGCCTGTCGCTCACCCCGTCGCTGCTCCCGCGATCGTGGCTCATCCAGGGGATCATCGCCGGGGTGGTCACCGCCGCCGGGTACCTCACCGGGGTGATCCTCGGCACCGCGCTCCGGCGGAGCATCGCCTGGCGGCCGCGACCGGAGCGGCGGCGCGCCATCCGGTGGGTGATCACGGCGCTGGTGGCGGGGATGTGCACCGCGTCGCTCATCGCCGGCGCCCGCGACCAGCGCCACATCTACGCGCTCATGGACCTCGCCCCGCCGGAGCGCCTCGGCTACCTCGGGGTTCCCGTGGTGGCCGCCGCCGTGTTCCTCGTCTTCCTGCTCACCGCCCGGGTCCTGCGGATCGCGGCCCGGGCGCTGAGCGGGCTGCTCGTCCGCTGGGTGCCGGCCCTGGTCGCCGAGATCGCCGCGGCGCTCTGCGTCGCCGTCCTGGTCTTCTCCCTGGCCGAGGGCGTCCTCGCCGAGTCCCTGCTCGACGCGGCCGACACCAGCTTCGCCGCGATCAACCAGGAGACGACCCCGGGGACGACCCCGCCGCGCTCGGCCGCGCTCTCCGGCGGCCCGTCCTCCCTGGTGTCCTGGGAGTCGCTCGGCCGGCAGGGCCGCGACTTCGTCGCGGGCGCGCCCGGCCTGGAGGAGCTGCGGCGGTTCAACGGGCGCACCCCGGTGGAGCCGATCCGCGTCTACGTGGGGCTCGACTCGGCCGCCACGCTCCGGGAGCGGGCCGCTCTCGCCGTGCGCGAGCTGGAGCGCACCGGCGCGTTCTCGCGCAAGGTCCTCTGCGTGATCACGACCACGGGGACCGGGTGGGTGGATCCGCAGGCGGCCGCCGCGCTGGAGTTCATGTACAACGGGGACACCGCGCTGGTCGCGATGCAGTACTCGTACCTGCCGAGCTGGCTGTCGTTCCTGGTGGACCGGGATCGCGCCCAGGCGGCCGGGCGGGAGCTGTTCCAGCAGGTGTACGAGCGGTGGTCGCGGCTCCCCCGCGAGCACCGGCCCAAGCTGCTGGTCTTCGGGGAGAGCCTGGGGGCGTTCGGCGCCGAGTCCGCGTTCACCGGCGATCAGGACCTGCGGGATCGCACCGACGGGGCGCTCTTCGTCGGGCCGCCGGACAGCAGCGTGCTGCGGCGGCGCTTCGTGCACGGCCGCGACCCCGGCAGCACGGAGGTGCTCCCCATCTACCGGAAGGGCGAGACCGTGCGGTTCGCCAACCGCCCGGCCGACCTCGCCGAGCCGTCCGCTCCGTGGGATCCGCCCAGGGTGGTCTACCTGCAGCACCCCTCGGACCCGATCGTGTGGTGGTCGCCGCGGCTCCTCTTCGAGAAGCCCGACTGGCTGAGCGAGCCGCGCGGGGCCGACGTGCTCCCGCACATCCGCTGGTACCCGATCGTGACCTTCTCCCAGATCACGGCCGACCTCGCGTTCGCCCTCGACGTCCCGCCCGGCCACGGGCACAACTACGACGGCGAGGTGGTCGCCGCCTGGGCGCGGATCGCCGCCCCGGAGGGCTGGACCGACGAGCGCACCGCCGAGCTGACCGCGCTCATCCAGCGCGCCCACCCCATCGGCAAGCGGTACGCGGTAGGCCCCACCGCGGTGCCCACGCCCCGGCCCTGACCCGACCTCACCCCGGGCGGTGGGCCTGCCCGAGGGGCGCCGGCGACGCCGGTGCACACGGCCTGAGCCCCGGCGCCGCCCCGGCCTCGGCTCCGGCCGGCGCCCCGCGGGAGCGGGGAGGGTACGGCCCGGCCACGCCCGGTGGACCGGGGGAAGCCCGGCGAATCCGCCGGGTGCCCGGCCGGCTCCGCTCCGCCCGGCCGGGACGACGGCCCGGTACCGGCTGACCGCGGCGACCGGGGGTAGGAAGGCGCTTGAGCGCGGTGAGAGGGGGTCACGTGCCCGGCGAGTACGGACCGATGCTCGGTGCGCTGCTGCAGGCCAGCCACCTGGCCACGATGGAGGACCTGCCCGGCCTCGTCGCCCGGCACGCGGCCTCCGCCGGGTTCACGCACGCCGTGCTGTACGTGAGCGATCTGCAGCAGGAGTTCCTCGTGCCGCTGCCGGGCCAGGTCGACGCGGCCGGTGCGCCGCTGACCTCCCTGCGCATCGACACCACCATGGCCGGCCGCGCCTACCGGGACGTCGCCATCGTCCCGGCCAGGCACGCGGCGCGTGCCGAGGCCGATGAGCCGGTGGCCGGCGACGGCCGGCTCTGGCTGTGGGTGCCCCTGCTCAACGGCACCGAGCGGATCGGCGTGCTCGGCATGGGCGCCCCGGAGGACGACGAGACCCGCCGCTGGTGGGCGGCCCGGCTCGCCGATCTGGTGGCCATGCTGGTGATGGTCAAGCGGGACCACAGCGACACCTACGCCCGCCTGGTGCGCAGCCGCCCGATGACCCTCTCCGCCGAGGTGCTGTGGAACCTCATGCCCGCGGGGACGTTCGCCGACGAGCGCGTGGTGATCAGCGCCGCGCTCGAGCCGGCGTACGAGGTGGGCGGGGACGCCTACGACTACGCCATCGAGCGGGAGACGGTGCATCTGTCGATCTTCGACGCGATGGGGCACGACACCGCGGCCGGGCTCATCGCGTCCATCGCGATCGGCTCCTACCGCAACACCCGGCGCGGGCGGGTGGATCTCCTCGCCGCGAGCGAGGCCATCGACGCGGCCATCGGCGATCAGTTCGGCGGCAGCCGGTACGCCACCGGCATCCTCGCCACCCTCGACACCGCCACGGGCGAGCTCACCTGGATCAACCGGGGCCACTGCCCGCCGCTGGTGCTGCGCCAGGGCAAGAAGGTCGCGACCCTCTCCGCGGCGCCGTCGCCCCCGATGGGGTTCCGGATGGGTTTGACCACCGGCCTGTCCACCTACCAGCTCGAGCCCGGTGACCGGCTCCTGTTCTACACCGATGGCATCGTGGAGGCCGAGGGACCGGACGGGGAGCGGTTCGGCCTGGAGCGGTTCATCGACTTCATCCTGCGGCAGGAGCGGGACGGCCTGTCCGCCCCGGAGACCGTGCGCCGGCTGATCCAGTCCGTGCTCCGGCACCAGCACGGCATCCTCCAGGACGACGCCACGGTGCTGCTCGTCGAGTGGCGCACCCAGCGTCAGCGGGAGCTCGCCCTCTGACCGGCCGCCTCCCCGGGTGAGTCGCGGCCCGGGCGCCGGCCCGGGTTGGCCCATGGCCGGGTGACTCCGTGGCGGGGTGGATGAGGAGGACGCGCGTGGGCTCACCGGGCGGCCGGGGCCCGTTCGGCGGCCCAGTCGAGCAGCGCGCGGGCGGTGGTGTACCGCCGGGCGGAGACGGTCTCGCCGAGGATTACGCCGACCACCAGCCGGCCGTCCCGTTCGGCGGCGAACGCGAGGCAGAAGCCCGCCGCCAGGGTGAAGCCGGTCTTGACGCCGATGACGCCGGGCGCGCCGAGCAGGCGGTTGGTGTTCCGCCAGGTGTACGCGGCGTGGTCCGCGGTGCGGGCGACCGTGTGGACCTGGGTCGAGGTGATCTTCTTCAGCCGTGGGTCGCGCAGGGCGATCTCGGCGAGCCGGGCCTGGTCCCGGGCGGTGGACGTGTTCTGGCCCTCGGGGGTGGGCAGGCCGTCGGCGTTCAGGTAGGTGGTGTCGGTGAGCCCGAGCTCCCGGGCGGTGTCGTTCATCCGCTTGGTGAACGCCTCGACCCCCGGGCCGTAGACGCGGGCGAGGGCGTGGGCGGCGTCGGCGCCCGAGGGGAGCATGAGCGCGTACAGCAGGTCCTCGACGGTGAGCCGGTCCCCTGCGCGCAGGCCCGCGGTGGTGCCGCCGCCGGCGTTCGCGTACCGCACGTCGGCCGGGTCGATCACGACGGTGTCGGTGAGCTTCGCCTGCCGGAGCACGAGGTAGGCGGTCATCACCTTGGTGAGGCTCGCCACCGGCATGCGCTCGGTCCCCGCCTTGCCGTACAGCTCCTCGCCGGTGGCCGCGTCGAGCAGGTACGCGGCCCGCGCGTAGACCTCGGGGACGCTGTGCGCGGCCGTGCCGGCGACGGCGTGCCCGGGCGCGGC
This sequence comes from Thermobispora bispora DSM 43833, assembly GCF_000092645.1. NCBI lineage: Bacteria > Bacillati > Actinomycetota > Actinomycetes > Streptosporangiales > Streptosporangiaceae > Thermobispora > Thermobispora bispora. Next base: position 1,881,166 of record NC_014165.1, on the reverse strand, counting down.
CGCCACGGCCACCGCCGTGCCCGCGGCCGGCTGCCGGGCCTGCGCCGGGGCGGCGACCCCGGTGAGCAGCGCGGTCAATCCGACACTAAGAACAAGGGGAACTTTTACCTTGTACACGACATACAGCGTGTCAGGTCATTAAGTTCCCTTTGAGCCATATACAGGACTTAAAGGTAAAAAGTTCGCGCGGGCGTGGCGCTCTCGTCCCCTCGGCCCCTCTGGTCACCGCCGCCCGCCCACCGCCGGACGGCGGGCGGCGGGCCGCCCCGGTAGCCGATCACGGCCCGGGGATCCGGGCAGCCCCGCGGCGGGAGGCCTCACCGCCCCGCGGGGCACTCCCCTGCCCGGATCCGCCACGCCCGGGAACGCCTGGACGGAAGCGCGTGAACCGCTCCGAGGCCGTCAGGTGAGCTTCTTGGCCTGCTTGAGGTTGTTGACGAGCTCCTCGAGGAAGTCGGCGTAGCCCTGGTAGCTGAACGGCGTCTCGGCGCGCCACGGGTACACCTGGCCGGCCTGGACCGCCGGGAGCTTGGCGAAGGTGGGCTTCTTCTTCATGTCCTCCAGGGTGAGCGCCTGGGTCCGGGCGTCGTAGAGGATGACGTCCGCCTCGTACTTGTCGGCGTTCTCCCAGCTCAGGCTCTCCCAGAAGCCGCCCTCGTCGATCTTGTCGGGCGTGATCACCTGCAGGCCGTTCTGGGTCAGGTGGAGGATGTCCGGGTACATGGGCGGGTTGACCACCCACATGGTGTCGGGGCCGCCGGACATCATCAGCACCTTCAGCCCGGTGGCGCCGATCTTCTTGAGCTCCTCGGTCGCCGCCTCGAACCGGGCCTTGGCCTGGGTCACCTCGGGCGCGTTGAGGTCGGCGCCCAGCGACTGGGCGAGCTCCGCGTACCTCTCGATCACCTGGGTGGCGCTCTTGCCGGTCAGCATGATGCCGACGGTCGGCGCGACCTGCTCGATCGCGTCCTTGGACTTCTCCGGCACGTACCAGAGGACGCCCTCCTCGTACATGCCGCTCACGAGCAGGTCCGGCTTGAGCGAGATGTACTGCTCGACGTTGAACTCGTCCCAGACGTTGCCGAGGCCGGTCACCTGGGTGATGTCGACGTTGCCGACCTGCGGGTCCTTGCTGCCGTCGGGGAGCTTGTGCGGGCCGAAGACGCCCACCGGCCGGATGCCGAAGTCCCAGAGCGCGGCGGCCGAGCCGACCTGGGCGACGACCCGGGTGGGGGTCGAGGGCAGCTCGATCGTCTTGCCCCGGTCATCGGTGAACTTCCACGGGCCGGAGGAGGCGCTCGACGAGGCCGAGGCGGCCGGCGCCGAGGCGGTCTCCCCACCGCCCCCGCAGGCCGTGAGGGATAGCACTGTGGCGAGCCCGCCGACAAGTGCGAACAGAGCCCTGCGCGACACGGGCATGTTGTCTCCTTGTGATCCCTTAAGGTTAGGCTTGCCTAACTGGCTGGACTTTAGGTTAGCCTTACCGAAGTTTTGCGGGGAGATGGGGATGGCAAATCTACCGGGCGCCACCACGGCGCCCGCCGCGCCCCCCGGCGGGCGAGCGGGGCGCTCCCGGCGCACCACGGCCCTGATCACAGGGCTGATCGCCGTGGCGGGCGCCCTGGTGCTCATATCCGCGCTCAGCCTGGCCTTCGGCGCCCGGCAGGTGCCGCTGCCCACCGTGATCGAAGCCCTCACCGCCCCGGACGGCTCCGGTGACCACACGGTCATCCGCGAGCTCCGGGTGCCGCGGACCGTGCTCGGCATCGCGGTCGGGGCCGCCCTCGGCCTCGCCGGGGCGCTGATGCAGAGCCTGACCCGCAACCCGCTCGCCGACCCCGGCCTCCTCGGGGTCAACCAAGGCGCCGCCTTCGGGGTGGCCGCCGCGATCAGCCTGCTCGGGATCACCGATCCGGTCGGGTACGTGTGGTTCGCCTTCGGCGGCGCCGCGGTCGCCTCGGCGCTCGTCTACTCGCTCGGCTCGGCGGGCCGCGCCGGGGCCAGCCCCACCCGGCTCGCCCTGGCCGGGGTCGCCCTCGGCATGGTGTTCATCGCCGCCACCTCGCTGATCCTCCGGATGGACGCGCGGACGTTCGACCGCATGCGGTTCTGGATGACCGGCTCCCTCGCCGCCCAGACCCCGGACGTCCTCGTGCGGCTCCTCCCCTTCATCGCGGCCGGGATGGTCATCGGGCTGCTGCTCGCGCGGCCGCTCAACCTGCTCGCCCTCGGCGACGAGACCGGGCGGGCGCTCGGGCTCGCGGTGGGCCGCACCCGTATGGTCACCGGCATGGCGGTGACCCTCCTGTGCGGCTCGGCCACCGCGGCGGCCGGGCCCCTGTGGTTCGTCGGCCTCGCCGTACCGCACGCGGTGCGCACGCTGGTCGGCCCCGACCTGAAGTGGGTGCTCCCCTACTCCGCCCTGCTCGCCCCCGTGCTGCTCCTCGGCGCCGACATCGTCGGGCGGGTCATCGCGTCCCCCGGCGAGGTGCAGGCCGGCATCATGTGCTCGGTCCTCGGCGCCCCCGTCTTCATCCTCCTCGCCAGGCGGAGGAGGCTGGCCGGGCTATGAACCCGCGGCACCAGGCTCCGCTCCACGCCGCCACGGCACCCGAGGAACCGCGCCCGCCCCGCGAGTCACCGGGCAGGGTGCCGTCGATCCACGCGCTCCGGCTCGGCCGGTGGTCGATCCGGGTCCGGCCGCGGTCGGCCGCCACCGGCCTCGCCCTGCTCATCGGCACGGCGGTGGTGACCGTCGTCGCCCTGATGACCGGCGAGTTCACCCTGCCGCCCGGCGACGTGCTGGCCGCCCTGTTCGGGGACGGCACCCCGGTCGCCGAGTTCGTCGTCACCAAGCTCCGCGCGCCCCGGGTGGTGACCGGCCTGCTCGTCGGCGCCGCGTTCGCGCTGAGCGGGGCGATCTTCCAGAACCTCACCCGCAACCCGCTCGGCAGCCCGGACTTCATCGGCTTCACCCAGGGCGCGGCGACCGGCGCCATCGTCGCCGTCATCGTCAACGCCACGGCGCTGCAGGTCGCCGCCGGGGCGCTCGCCGGCTGCCTCGGCAGCGCGGTGCTCGTCTACCTGCTCGCCTACCGGCGCGGCGTCCTCGGGTACCGGCTGATCCTCGTCGGGATCGGCGTGAACGCGCTGCTCCTCGCCGTGAACGACTACCTGCTCACCCGCGCGAACATCAACGACGCCGCCACCGCGGGCGCCTGGATCACCGGCAGCCTCAGCGGGCGCGGCTGGGACCACGCCGTCCCGGTCGCGGTGGCGCTGGCCGTGCTGCTGCCCGCCTGCGCCCTGCTGGCACGGCCCCTGCGCCAGCTCGAGCTCGGCGACGACCTGGCGGTGGCCTCGGGCGTCCGGGCCGAGGTGGTCCGCGCGGCCGCGGTGCTGATCGGGGTGCTGCTGTGCGCGATCGCCACGGCCGCCGCCGGGCCGGTGATGTTCATCGCCATGGCCGCCCCGCAGCTCGCCAGGCGCCTCGCCCGGTCGCCGGGGATCACCATGCTGACCTCCGCGCTCATGGGCGCGCTGCTGCTCACCGCCGCCGACGTGCTGGCGCAGCGGCTGCTCGCCCCCACCCAGCTGCCGGTCGGCGTGCTGACGGCCGCGATCGGCGGCTGCTACCTGACCTTCCTCCTGCGAAAGGAACGACGCTGATGGCGCGCCTGACCGGAACCGGCCTCACGCTCGGGTACGGCGAGCGGCAAGTCGCCACCGACCTGAACGTGGTCATTCCCGACGGCTCGTTCACCGTGATCATCGGCCCCAACGCCTGCGGCAAGTCCACCCTGCTGCGCGCGCTCGCCCGGATGCTCAAGCCCACCGCCGGGGCCGTGCACCTCGACGGCAAGGTGATCACCACGATGCCCACCAAGGAGGTGGCGCGGCGGCTCGGCCTGCTCCCGCAGACCTCCATCGTCCCCGAGGGGATCACGGTCGCCGACCTCGTCGCCCGCGGCCGCTACCCGCACCAGCGGCTCATGCGGCAGTGGTCGCCCGCGGACGAGGCGGCCGTGGCCGAGGCCATGCGCGCCACCGACATCACGGAGCTGGCCGACCGGATCGTCGACGAGCTCTCCGGCGGCCAGCGGCAGCGGGTGTGGCTCGCCATGGTGCTCGCCCAGCAGACCCCGATCCTGCTGCTCGACGAGCCCACCACCTTCCTCGACATCGCCCACCAGTTCGACATCCTCGACCTGTGCGCCGAGCTGCACGAGTCCGGGCGGACCCTGGTGGCCGTGCTGCACGACCTCAACCAGGCGTGCCGGTACGCCACCCACCTCATCGTCATGCGCGCCGGGAGGATCGTGGCGGAGGGCGACCCGAACCGGATCATCACCCCGGCGCTCATCGAGGAGGTCTTCGGCCTGCGCTGCGAGGTCATCCCCGACCCGCAGACCGGGACGCCGATGATCGTGCCCGAGGCGCGGCGCCGGGTGCCGGCCGCCTCCGTCTGAGGCCCCGGTCCGCGGCGCCCGCGGGCCCGCTCCGGCGGCCTCCGGGCGCATGGTCCCAGGCTTGACGAACCACCGCGAAACCTGCGGACAATGGACCGACCGGGTTGCCCGGCCCACCCGTATCCGCGGCCTCCACCGCCTTCGGCCTCGCGGGATCCCGGCCCGGAAGGACGATCACGCCAGTGCCTGTCGACCCCTCACGCACGCCGCGGCTCAACGACGCCGACACGCTCCGCGGCGCGCTGCGCGCCATCCAGCGGCGGACCGGGCTGCCCGTCGTCTTCGGCGGGCCGGTCCACGGGAACATCCTCCGGCTGACCGAGTTCCTCGGCGCCCGCACCACCGGGCTGCGGAACCTCGCCGTCCGCCCCGGCACCGGCCTCGGCGGCCGGGTGGTCGCCATGTCCCGGGCGGCCCGCGTGCTCGACTACGGCACGGCCCGGACCATCACCCACCACTACGACCGTCCCGTGCTCGGGGAAGGGCTCCGCTCCATCGCCGCGGTCCCGGTGACGGTGGCCGGCCGGACCCGGGCGGTGCTCTACGGGGCGGTGCGCCAGCCGATCGGGCTGGGCGACGCGGTCGTGGACACCATGACGCGGGTGGCCCGCGCGGTGGCGGAGGAGGTGCGCGTCCGGGACGAGGTCGAGCGGCGCCTCGCCCTGGTGGAGGCGAACGCGGCCGGCCGCGGCGAGCCGGCCGCCCAGGAGCTGCTCGAGCGGCTGCGCGAGGTGGACGCGGAGCTGCGCGTGATCGCCAATGCCGTGGCGGACGAGGACATCAGGCGCCGGCTGCTCGAGGCGAGCCGGCGGCTCACCGCCCGCGTGCACTCCGGCGCCCCCGCCCACCGGGTCAGGCTCTCCCCGCGCGAGCTCGACGTGCTCTCCCTGGTCGCCCTCGGCTGCCCGTACGCGGAGGTGGCGCGGCGGCTCGGCCTGCGGCCTGAGACGGTCAAGAGCTACATGCGCACCACCATGCGCAAGCTCGACTCCCACAACCGGCACGAGGCGGTGGTCGCGGCCCGCCGGCTCGGCCTGCTCCTTTGAGGCCCGGCCGTACGGCACGCCAGGCCGTCCCGATCCCCGGCGGCCGGACCGAAATACCCACTTGCGGGGGTAGCCGCCCGCGTCCCGGCCCAGCATGCTGGGTGCCCACGAAGTCCAGCGCGTCCCCCTTCCGGTACCGCACCGGGCCGGCCATGGGCGGCTACCCGCCCCGGGGGCCGCTGCCATGAGGCCGCCCACGCAGGCGACAAGGAGGTCGAGCGTGCCCGAGACGACCAGCACCGCGGCATTCCGCGCAGCCCGTGACCTGCTGCTGCGGTGCGCAGGCGATCACAAGAAGGCGAGCGAGGAGTTCACCTGGCCGGTCTTCGGCGAGACGTTCAACTGGGCCACGGACTGGTTCGATGTGATCGCGCGGGGCAACGACCGCACGGCACTGTGGATCGTCGAGGAGGACGGCAGCGAGCGCACGTACAGCTTCGACGAGATGGCCCGCCGCTCCGACCAGGTGGCGACGTGGCTCGCCGGCCTGGGCGTGGGCAAGGGCGACCGGGTGCTGCTGATGCTCGGCAACCAGGTGGAGCTCTGGGAGTCGATGCTGGCGATCATGAAGCTCGGCGCGGTCATCATGCCGACCACGGTCGCCTCCGGAGGAGCCGACCTGGCCGACCGGGTCCACCGCGGCGAGGCCCGCTTCGTGATCGCCAACGAGGCGGACACCAAGAAGTTCGCGGAGATCGAGGGGGACTACACCCGGATCTGCGTCGGCGAGGCCGAGGGCTGGCACCGCTACCACGACGCGTACGCGGTGGAGAACCCGCGGACCTTCCAGGCGTGCACGGCGCCGGACGACACCCTGCTGCTGTACTTCACCTCCGGCACGACCAACCGGCCCAAGCTGGTGCGGCACACCCAGATCTCCTACCCGGTCGGGCACCTGACCACGATGTACTACATCGGGCTGCGCCCTGGGGACGTGCACCTCAACATCAGCTCCCCCGGGTGGGCCAAGCACGCCTGGAGCAGCTTCTTCGCGCCGTGGAACGCCGAGGCGACGATCTTCGTGCTGAACTACGCGCGGTTCAACGCCACTACCCTGCTCGAGCAGCTCCGCCGCGGGGTGATCACCACCTTCTGCGCCCCGCCGACGGTCTGGCGGATGCTGATCCAGGCCGACCTGTCCGGCGGGCGGGGCGCGCTGCGGGAGGCGGTCGCCGCCGGCGAGCCGCTCAACCCCGAGGTCATCTCGCAGGTGGAGAAGGCGTGGGGGATCACCATCCGGGACGGGTTCGGCCAGACCGAGACCACCGCGCTCATCGGCAACACCCCCGGCTCCCCGGTCAAGCCCGGCTCCATGGGCCGCCCGCTGCCCGGCGTCCCCATCGCGATCATCGATCCGCGCACCGGCGAGCCGGCGGACGAGGGCGAGATCTGCCTCGACCTGTCCAAGAGCCCGCTCAACCTGATGAGCGGATACCTGGGCGACCCGGAGCGCAACGCCGAGGCGATGGCCGGCGGCTACTACCACACCGGTGACGTGGCGAGCCGCGACGCCGACGGCTACATCACGTTCATCGGGCGCACCGACGACGTGTTCAAGGCCTCCGACTACAAGATCTCGCCGTTCGAGCTGGAGAGCGTGCTGATCGAGCACCCGGCGGTGGCCGAGGCGGCCGTGGTGCCCGCGCCCGACCCGATCCGGCTCGCCGTGCCCAAGGCGTACGTGGCCCTGGCCCCGGGCTGGGAGCCCACCCGGGAGACCGCGCTGGCGATCCTGCGGCACGCCCGGGAGAACCTCCAGCCCTACCAGCGCATCCGGCGGCTGGAGTTCTTCGAGCTGCCCAAGACCATCTCCGGCAAGATCCGCCGGGTCGAGCTCCGCGCCCGGGAGAACGACGCGGCCGCCAAGAACCTCCCGCTGGAGCGGGAGTGGCGGGACGATCAGTTCCCCGAGCTGCGCGGCTGACCTTGATCGGAGGCCCGGCGTCCACGCAGGCGCCGGGCCTTCGCGTGCCTGGGCACAAGGTGCCCCGGGCGCGAGGCCGTGGCGCGGTCCCCGCGCACCGTGCTCCCGGGGCGCGCCCTGCGCCGGCAGGCCATGGCCATACCGGCTTGGCCGCGCACCGTGCTCCTGGGGCGCACCCGGTTCCCGGGGGCCGCTGTCGTTCCCTCCCTCCCCGCGCACCGTGCTTCACGGGCGGGCCGGGCCCGCGCGGGGGCACGGCGCGGCGGTGGCGGACACCGCCCGGCCCTCGGCGCACCGGTACGGGCGCCGGCCGGCCGCCGCGGACCGGCCGGCGCCCGCGGACGTCAGATGTTGCGCCGGTACTCGCCGCCGACCTCGAAGAACGCCTCGGTGATCTGCCCGAGCGAGCAGCACCGGACCGCGTCCATCAGCACCTCGAACACGTTCTCCCCGCTGGTGGCCGCCTGCTTGAGCCGCTCCAGGGCCGCGGGCGCCTCGTGGGCGTGCCGGGCGTGGAAGTCGGCGAGCCGGGCGAGCTGGGACTGCTTCTCCTCCTCGGTCGCCCGGGCGAGCTTGAGCTCCCGCGGCGGCCGGTCCGAGTCCTCGGCGAGGAAGGTGTTCACGCCGATGATCGGCAGCGAGCCGTCGTGCTTCTTCTGCTCGTAGAGCATGGACTCGTCCTGGATCCGGCCGCGCTGGTAGCCGGTCTCCATCGCGCCGAGGACGCCGCCGCGCTGCGACAGCCGGTCGAACTCGGCGAGCACCGCCTCCTCCACCAGGTCGGTGAGCTCCTCGATGATGAACGAGCCCTGGAGGGGGTTCTCGTTGTCCGCCAGGCCCCACTCGGCGTCGATGATCATCTGGATGGCGAGGGCGCGCCGTACCGACTCGGGGGTCGGCGTGGTGATCGCCTCGTCGTAGGCGTTGGTGTGCAGGCTGTTGGCGTTGTCGTAGATCGCGCACAGGGCCTGCAGGGTGGTCCGGATGTCGTTGAAGTCCATCTCCTGCGCGTGCAGCGAGCGCCCCGACGTCTGCACGTGGTACTTGAGCTTCTGCGCCCGCTCCCCGGCCCCGTACTTGTCGCGCATGGCGATCGCCCAGATCCGCCGGGCGACCCGGCCGATCACGCTGTACTCCGCGTCCATCCCGTTGGAGAAGAAGAAGGAGAGGTTGGGCGCGAAGTCGTCGACGGCCATGCCGCGGGCGAGGAACGCCTCGACGTAGGTGAACCCGTTGGCGAGCGTGAAGGCGAGCTGGGTGATCGGGTTCGCCCCGGCCTCGGCGATGTGGTACCCGCTGATGCTCACCGAGTAGAAGTTGCGCACCCGGTTCTTGATGAACCACTCCTGGACGTCGGCCATGCAGCGCAGCGCGAACTCGGTGGAGAAGATGCAGGTGTTCTGGCCCTGGTCCTCCTTGAGGATGTCGGCCTGGACGGTGCCGCGGACCGTGGAGAGGGTCCACGCCCGGATCCGCTCCCGCTCCTCGTCCGTGGGCGGCCGGCCGTGCTCGGCGGTGAACTTCTCGATCTGCTGGTCGATCGCCACGTTGAAGAACATGGCGAGGATCGCCGGCGCCGGGCCGTTGATGGTCATCGACACCGAGGTGTTCGGGGCGCAGAGGTCGAACCCGGCGTACAGCTCCCGCATGTCGTCGATGGTGGCGATCGATACGCCCGAGGTGCCGATCTTGCCGTAGATGTCCGGCCGCCGGTCGGGGTCACGGCCGTACAGCGTGACCGAGTCGAACGCGGTGGAGAGCCGGGCCGCGGGCTGCCCGGCGCTGAGCATGTGGAACCGGCGGTTGGTGCGGAACGGGTCGCCCTCGCCGGCGAACATCCGGGTCGGCGCCTCCTCGGTCCGCTTGAACGGGAACACCCCGGCGGTGAACGGGAAGTAGCCGGGCAGGTTCTCCTTGCGGAGGAAGCGCAGCAGCTCGCCGTGGTCCTCGTAGCGCGGCAGCGCCACCCGCGGCAGCCGGGTGCCGGAGAGCGTGGTGCGGGTCAGCGGCGTCCGGATCTCCTTGTCCCGGACGGTGTACACGAACTCCTCGCCCTGATAGGCGGCGCGCGTGGCGGGCCACTTGTCGAGGAGTTCGCGCACGTCGGCGTGGATGCGCTTCTCGACGCCCTCCAGCAGCTCGGTGACCGCGGCCGCCGCCCGCTCGTCCTCGCCGGCGAGCATGTCGCGCACGGCGGCGAGCTGCTGGCGCCGCCGGACCAGCTCCACCTGCTCCTCGGTGGTGGCGTGGTACCGGCGCACGGTCTCGGCGATCTCGGACAGGTAGTTCTCCCGGCCGGGCGGGAGGATCGCGCGGAGCCCGGTGGAGGTACGGCCGGGCACCGTCGGCAGCACCCCGGGGAAGGACGGCAGCCCGTGCTCGCGGAGCAGCCCCTTGAGGTGGTGGTAGAGCGCGGTCACCCCGTCGTCGTTGAACCGGGCGGCGCTGGTGCCGAACACCGGCATCTCCTGCCAGGGGGTGCCGAACAGCTCGCGGTTGCGCACCATCTGGCGGGCCACGTCCCGCAGCGCGTCCTGGGCGCCCCGGCGCTCGAACTTGTTGATCGCCACCACGTCGGCGAGGTCGAGCATGTCGATCTTCTCGAGCTGGCTCGGCGCGCCGAACTCGGGGGTCATCACGTACAGCGACACGTCGACGTACGGCACGATCGACGCGTCGGCCTGGCCGATGCCGGGGGTCTCCACGATGACCAGGTCGTACCCGGCGGCCTTGCACGCGGCGATGATGTCCTCGAGGTGGTCGGGGAGCTGGCTGCCGGGGTTGCGGGTGGCGAGGGACCGGTAGAAGACCACGCCGGGGGCGATGGAGTTCATCCGGATGCGGTCGCCCAGCAGCGCGCCGCCGCGGCGGCGGGTGGGGTCGATGGCGATGATGGCGACCCGCACCTTGTCCTCGCTGTCGCGGCGGAGCCGGCGCACCAGCTCGTCGGTGAGGGAGGACTTGCCGGAGCCGCCGGTGCCGGTGATGCCGAGCACGGGGACCCGGCGGTCCTGGGCCGCGGTGCGGACCGCGGCGGCGAGCCGCTCGTCGGCGCCGGCCTGGAGCACGGTGATGGCCCGGGCGAGCGCGGCCTCGTCCCCGGCGAGGAGCGCGTTGAGGTCGGGCTTCTGGGCGGTGAGGTCGACGTCGCACTCACGGATGAGCACGTTGATCATGCCGGGGAGGCCCAGCCGCTGGCCGTCCTGCGGGCTGAAGATGCGCACCCCGCGCTGGGCGAGCAGCTCGATCTCGTGCGGGACGATCACCCCGCCGCCCCCGCCGTACACCTTCACGTGCCCGGCGCCGCGCTCGGCGAGCCGCTCCACCAGGTAGCTGAAGTACTCGACGTGGCCGCCCTGGTAGGAGGAGACCGCCACGCCGCACACGTCCTCCTGCAGTGCCGCGGTCACCACCTCGTCCACGCTGCGGTCGTGACCGAGGTGCACCACCTCGGCGCCCTGGCTCTGCAGCAGGCGGCGCATGATGGTGATCGCCGCGTCGTGGCCGTCGAACAGGCTGGCGGCGGTGACGAAGCGCACCGGGTGCACCGGTACGTGGAGTGACCCGGTGGTGGCAGACGACTTCGGCTGGCTCACGGAGGCTCCTCAACCCGGATGGTTACTCTCCTCCCCAGATACTAGGACGTCCAAAAATAGGACGTCCATGCATCCTCCCTCGCCCGCCCGAACCGTCACCGGGCCGCCTCCAGGGCCCGTACGGCCTGCTCGACGTGCGGCGGCACCGGCCGCCGATGGGCGACGGCGGCGGGCAGGCGGGCGAGGGCGGCGGCGAGCGCGGCCCGGGCGTCGGCGTCCCGCACGGCCGCCCGGGCCAGCCGTACGGTCCGGCCGAGCGCCAGGGCGACCGGCCGGCGCAGCCAGGCGGTGAGCAGGGCGTTGCGCAGCTCCACCCGGATCCGGTGGCGGGCGGGGGGACGGTGCGGGGACGGCTCGTGCACCGCGACCACCTCGGGGACGTAGGCCAGCGCCCAGCCCCGGGCGGCCAGGTCCATGGCCAGCACCTGCTCCTCCCCCACGAGGAACAGCACGGGGTGGAACCCGCCGGCCTCAAGGTACGCCCGGCGGCGCACGACCGCCGCGCAGGCCAGGAAGCCGAGCACCGGCGGGCCGGGCAGCCCGGGGGTACGGCGGAGCGGGCCCGAGGCGAGCAGCGCGTTGATCGGGTCGTCGGCCCGGCCGGGGCCCACCAGGGCGCGGGCCGCGATCAGCCCGAGGCGGGGGTGGGCGTCGAGGATCCCGGCGGCGCGCCGCAGCGCCCCCGGCTCCCACCAGGAGTCGTCGTCGCTGAAGGCCACGTACGGGGTGCGGGCGGCCCGCACGCCGGCGGTGCGGGCGGCGGCGCCCAGGTTGCGCGGCAGGGTGATCAGGCGCACGCCGGGGAACCCGGCGGTGACCGCCTCCGCGGTGCCGTCGGAGGAGGCGTTGTCGACCACGATGATCGCCGGATCGTCGGGCAGCGCGGTCAGGCTGCGCAGGGTGCGCACCAGCTCGGGCCGCCGGTCATGGGTGGCGATCACGACGGTCACCGGGGCGCCGTCACGGTCCCCCACGAGGGCATTGGGTACCCCGCCGGCACCGGGTGAACCCGCTCACCCCGGCATGCGGGCCGAGGCCGGGCGCGGCGGACCGGCGAGGCGACCGCCGTGCCCGGCGGCATGGGGCACGGAGCCCGGCGCGCACCACCGGGATGGGGGCATCGGAGCCCGGCGCGCACCTTCGGCACGGGGTACCGGAGGCCGGCGGGCACCACGGGCACGAGGCACCGAAGGCCGGCGCGCCCGCCGGGCACGGGGCCCGGTCAGCCGTGCAGGTAGCCGACGAGGTACTCGCGCTCGGTCTCCAGCTCGTCGATGGCGCTCTTGACCACGTCGCCGATGCTCACCAGCCCGACCATGCGGCCGCCGCTCACCACGGGCACGTGCCGGATCCGGTACTCCGTCATGGTCCTGCGCAGCTCGTCGACGGTGGTCTCCGGGGCGCAGGTCCGCACCTCGACCGTCATGATCTCGCTCACCGGGGCGTCCAGGAGGCCGGCGCCCCGCTCGTGCAGCCTGCGGACCACGTCCCGCTCGGAGACGATCCCGGCGATCGCGTTCCCGTCCGGGGACACCACCACGGCCCCGATGTTGAGCTCGGCCAGCTTGGCGAGCAGCTCCCGGACGGTGGCGTCGGGCCGCACCGTGGCCACCGCACTGCCCTTCTTCCGCAAGATGTCGCGAATCCGCATGGGCCACGCTCCCGACCTGGGCGGACGAATGCTTCCTGTCACAATCGCACAATCCGGGCGCGGGGGAAAGACCTGCGCCGCGGGGATCTGCCGAGCCCGGGGAGCGCTCCGCCTCCGCCGGGCGGCCACATCCGGTTGGTACCCGCGCCGCCCAGATCCGGTACGCGCGCCGCCGCGGGATCCCGGCCACCGCGGCGACGGGCTCCGGCCCGGCCGCCGGGCGACCTGGCGTGCTCCGCGCGGCCGGTGCGCCCGGCGAGGGCGACGGTCCTGCTCCGGCAGCGGGGACGCCGGCGCCCCGCCCGGGCCCGGCGTCACGCCGCCGGCCCGGTGGCCCGGCCGGCGAGCGGCGGGCGGGCCGCGCCCGTGCCCACGGCGGTCACGCCATGAGGGCGACGAACCGCCAGTCGAGCACGTCCCGCGGCTCGCCGTCCTCGCCGGCCGCCCGCACGAGCGACCGGAGGTGCACGAGCCCACCGCCGCCGGGGAGCGGCCGGCACCGCTCCACCTGCACCTCGCTGGTGAGGGTGTCGCCCTCGTGGACCGGCCCGAGGTGGTCGCAGCCGTGCCAGGCCACGACCGTGACCAGGTTCGGCAGGGCGCGGGCGGCCTGGGAGAGCGCGAGGCCGATCGTGTGCCCGCCGTACACCAGCCGCCGCCCGCCCGCGGCCCGGGCGTCGTGGTGCACCTGCGCCACGTTGAGGGTGAGCCGGGCGAGCTCGGGCGCGCCCGACACCACGTCACCCCCGGCCACGACCAGCCGCTCACCCTCCCGCACATCGGCGAAGTGCCGGCCGGGGACCCGCTCCCGGAACCGGTCGAGCCGCCAGCCGGCGATCAGCCCGGCCGCGGCCCCGGCCGGGTCCGGGCTGTCCGCGCCCACCGTGGCGAGGTCGGTGTCGTGCCCGGTCCGCACCTCCGGATCGCGCAGGGGCAGCATGGCGCAGCGCAGGAAGTCGAGCACGGGCCGGCCGTGCTGGTCGACGGTGGTGATCCGCAGCACCGCCAGCCCGGTCGGCCGGCGGTCCGGCCGGGGCCGGTTCTGGCGGAGGGCCACCACCTCGGTGGTGGTCCGCAGCGTGTCACCGAGCACCGGCAGCCGGCGGAACACGAGGCCGCGGTAGAACAGGTTCGCCTTCACGTGGTGGGTGACCAGAGTGGACTGGCCGATCGCCACGTCCCACACCAGCGCCGGGTGGGCGAGCGGCCCCTCCCCCACGACCTCGTCACAGAGCGCGGCGTCGAGGCTGAGCCGGAGGCGGTCGCCGACGATGGCCTGGTGGACGGCGGCGAGCCCGGGGGTGAGCGTGACCCCGGGCGCGCCGTCGAACACCTGGCCGACGGTGAGCTCCTCGAAGTACGGCCCTTCAGCGATCATCACCGGCAGCTCGTCTCCTTCCGCCCGCCCGGACCGGTGTCCGGGTCGCCCGCACAGGCCCGGCCGTACGGCCGGCGGGGCCATGGTCCCGCGGCCCGGCGGGGCGGGGCAACGGGCCGCGGGGCCGGTACGGCGGTGCCGGAGAGGCCGCCACCGGCGGTGGCGGTGCCGGCCGCTCCGGCGCCGCCGGCGAAGCGCGGGGCACGGCACACCGGGTCTCACCGGCCCGGTGCCGCGGGCGGGGCGGGCGCGCCGCAGGGTCCGATCACCTCCGCGGCGGCCGCCGGCCGATCAGCCCTGGGAGGGCCGCCGCCACGTGCGCAGCGCGGTCTTCTGGATCTTGCCCGACCCGGTCTTCGGCAGGTCGTCCACGAACTCGAAGTAGACCGGGATCTTGTACTTGGCGAGGCGGGGCCGGAGGAACTCCCGCAGCTCTTCGGCGGTGACGGTCATCCCGGGGCGGGTGACGATGAACGCGCACCCGACCTCTCCCCACTTCTCGTCGGGCACCCCGACCACGGCGACCTGGGCCACGGCCGGGTGCTCGAAGATCACCCCTTCCACCTCGGCCGGGTAGACGTTCTCCCCGCCGGAGATGTACATGTCCTTGAGCCGGTCGACGATATAGATGTAGCCCTCCTCGTCGACCGTGGCGACGTCCCCGGAGTGGAACCAGCCGCCCTCGGAGAAGGCCGCCGCGGTCGCCTCCGGGTTCCCCCAGTAGCCCTTGGTCACGTTCGGGCCCTGGATGATGACCTCGCCGGGCTCGCCGGGCTCGACGTCGGTGAGGTCGGGCCGGACCACCCGGACGTTGGTGAAGAAGACCGGGACCCCGGCCGAGCCGGCCTTGCGCACGCTCTCGCCCGCCTCCAGGAAGGTGGCCCCGGGTGAGGTCTCGGTGAGCCCGTAGCCCTGGCAGAACACCAGGCCCCGCTCCTGGTAGGTGCGGATCAGCGAGACCGGGATCGGCGCTCCCCCGGACATGAGGGTGCGGACCGACGACAGGTCCGCCTGGGCCCACCGCGGCGAGGAGGCGAGCGCGGCGAACATCGTGGTGACGCCGAACATCCAGGTGACCCGGTACTTCTCGATGAGGTCGTAGCACCGGTCGACGTCCCACGACGGCATGATCACCGAGCAGCCGCCCTTGAGGAAGGTGGGCAGCAGCGTCTGGTTGAGCGCGGCGACGTGGAAGAGCGGGGCGCTGATCAGCGTCACCTCGTCGCTGGCCACGTCCACGTTGGCCAGGAGGTTGAAGCAGTTCCACACCAGGTTGGCGTGGCTGAGCATCGCCCCCTTGGGACGCCCGGTCGTGCCCGACGTGTAGAGGATGAGCGCGGTGTCGTCCAGCGCGACCGGCACGTCGATGGGCTCGGGAACGCCCTCGGAGAGCCAGGCTTCGTACTGCGCTTCCCCGGGCCCCGGCTCCCCGAGGGCCACCCGTTCCCTCAAGGCGTGCCGGCCGGTGAGGGCCCGCACGGTCTGCGCGCACTCGGGCGCGTAGATCAGCAGCACGGCGCCGGAGTTCTCCAGCATGTAGTCGATCTCCGGCGCGGCGAGCCGGAAGTTGAGCGGGACGAAGATGGCGCCGAGCGCGTGCGTGGCGAACATGCTCTCCGCGAACGCCACGTGGTTCTTGCCGAGGTACGCCACGCGATCGCCCGGGGCCACCCCGGCGGCGCGGAGCCGGGAGGCGAGCCGCATCACCCGTTCGTGGAACTCGGCGTAGGTGACCGCCCGGTCCTCGTAGACGAACGCCGTGCGGCCGGGCGACATCCGGGCCCGCCGGGCGGGCCAGCTTCCCAATCCAGCGTTCCGCATTCGGTGCACCCTTTCGTCACGCGGTGGCGGAGGCGGCCTGGTCCCGGTCCGCACCGCCCGGCGGCACGCCGATCGCGGTGAGGTCCTGGCGGCTGGTCTCCCGCAGCGTCAGCGTGCAGACCGCGGTGAGCAGGCAGAACGCGGCCATCGTCGCGGAGATCAGGATCGTTGCGTTGTTCCCGGTCGCCGCGGCGATCTGGGCGAAGATCACGGGGGCGAGCCCGGCGCCGAGGCCGGAGAGCTGGTAGCCGAGCGAGGCCCCGGTGTACCGGCTCTGGGTGCGGAAGAGCTCCGCGTAGAGCGCGGCGAGCGGGCCGTACATCATCGGGTGGATCACCGACTGGCCGATCACGAGCGCGAGGGTGAGCACGGCCGCGCTGCCGCTGTTCACCATCGGGAACAGGGCGAAGCTGAACACCGCCATCACCAGCGCGCCGGCGATGACGATCGGCCGCCGGCCCATGCGGTCGGAGAGCGCCGACCAGCCGAGGATGCCGATCACGGCCAGCGCGGAGGAGAGGGTGAGGCCGTTGAGCACGGTCTGCCGGGTGAAGCCGACCTGCACCCCGTACGCGATCAGGTAGGTGGTGAGCGTGCCCTGCACCACGAAGGCGGCGAGGCCGACACCGACCCCGAGCACGAGCGGCTTGGGGTGGTGCCGCAGCACGTCGGCCAGCGGCACCCGGCGGCGCGCCTGATCCTTGACCGCGGCGAAGACCGGGGTCTCCTCGACCCGAAGCCGCACGAACAGGCCGACCCCGAGCAGGACGATGCTGATCAGGAACGGCACCCGCCATCCCCAGCTCAGGAACGCGGACTCGCCCACGAGCGCCGCGGTCCCGCTGAGCGCGGCGGTGGAGAGCACCATGCCGAGAGGCGCTCCGGCGTTGGTGAAGCTCGCCCAGAGGCCCCGGCGGCCGGTGGCGTGCTCCGCGGACATCAGCACGGCACCGCCCCACTCACCGCCGACCGCGATGCCCTGGATCACCCGGAGCAGCACGAGCGCGATGGGCGCCAGCGTGCCGATCTGCTCGGGCGTGGGGAGCAGGCCGATGAGGAAGCTGGCGACACCCATCAGGGTCATGGTCAGCACCAGCATCCGCTTCCGGCCGAGGCGGTCGCCGAAGTGGCCGAAGACGATCCCGCCGAGCGGCCGGGCGAGGTAGCCGGTGGCGAACGTGCCGAGGCTGGCGACCGTGGCGGCGAGCGGATCGAGGTTCGAGAAGAAGACCTTGTCGAACACCACGGCCGACGCGGTGGCGTACAGCAGGAAGTCGTAGTACTCGATCACGCTGCCCACGAAGGCTGACGCCACGGCACGGCGGAGCTGGGGCGTGCGGGGAGGCGCGGATGACGGGTTGCCCATGGCCGGACCCTCCTCTTCCGGGAGCGAGGCGCGGATCTCGCTAGGTTTAAGCGCGAGGTTAGGCATGTATATGACGACCGTCAATGGTTTGCCGAACATCGATCGCCGTCGAACCACGGCACGGCACGGCGCTGGGATGACCGGATCAGGCGGGGACGGCACGATCGGCCGGCGGGCCGGGTCGCGCGCCTGCGGAAGGCCGAGATGACGAGGCCGAGATGACCGGGTTGCGGGGCGGGCCGGGCCGCGGGCGCCGGCGGGCATGGGCGGATGTGCGCGGGCGCGTGCGCAGGCGGGCGGCGAACGTGGGAGCGCCCGGGCACGGGTGCGCCGCCGGGCGGAGCCGATGCCGCCGGCGGTGCGTGCGCGCGGCCGCAGGAGTGACGGCGGCGGCCGCAGGCCGCAGGGCCCGGGCACGGCTGCGCGCGGACGGGTGCCGGCGGCGGTGACGGCGCGGCCGCGGCGGGGCGTCGCGGCGGGGATGGCGCGCGGCCGCGAGAGTACGGCGTGGACGGGCCGGACCGTGCACACGGCGGCCGGCCCGTGGGCGCGGCGGCAGACGGGCCTGTGGGTGCGGCGGCCGGAGGCCGGGGCGCGGGCGCGTGGCCGCGAGCGGGCGGCCGGGGGGGTGGGCGCCACGGCCTGCAGTGGAGCGCGGAGCCCGGGGATCGCCGCGGCGGCGATCCCCGCCGGCTCACGCGTAGTGGCGGTAGATCGCCCGGGCGACGCAGGCGGGCTTGTCCGAGCCCTCCACCTCGACGGTGAAGTCGAGCACCATCTGCACGCCGTTCCCGGCGACCTCCTCGACCGAGACGACCTTCCCGGCGAGCCGGATCCGCGACCCGACCTTGACCGGGCTGGGGAACCGGACCCGGTCCAGGCCGTAGTTGATGCTCATCCGGACGCCCTTGATCTCGAGCAGCCGGGAGAAGAGCGGGATGATCAGGGAGAGCGTCAGGTAGCCGTGGGCGATCGTGGTCCCGAACGGCCCGTCCTTCGCCCGCTCCGGATCGACGTGGATCCACTGGTGGTCGTCCGTGGCGTCGGCGAAGGCGTTCACCCGCTCCTGGGTGATCTCCAGCCATTCGCCGGGGCCCAGATCCCGGCCGGCGAGCGCCTTGATCTCCTCCAGCCCGTTCACGGTGACGGTCATGACGGCACGCTCCCTTCCCCGCCGAGCCCCAGCAGGCGCGCGGCGTTCTCCTTCAGGATCTTGGGGCGGACCTCCGGCTTGATCTCGATCTTCTCGAAGTCGGCGAGCCAGCGGTCCGGGGTGATCACGGGATAGTCGGAGCCGAAGAGCACCTTGTCCTTGAGCAGCGTGTTGGCGTAACGCACGAGCTGCGGCGGGAAGTACTTCGGCGACCATCCGGACAGGTCGATGTAGACGTACGGCTTGTGCGTGGCCACGGCGAGCGCCGCGTCCTGCCAGGGGAAGGACGGGTGGGCGAGGATGATGCGCAGCTCGGGGAAGTCCACGGCCACGTCGTCGATGAGCATGGGGTCGCCGTACTTCAGCCGGATGCCGCCTCCCCCGGGGACCCCGGCGCCGATGCCGGTCAGGCCGGTGTGGAACAGCGCGGGGACGCCGAGCTCCTCGATCGCCTCGTAGAGCGGGTAGGCGACCCGGTCGTTCGGGGCGAAGCCCTGGATGCAGGGGTGGAACTTGAACCCGCGCACGCCGTACCGCTCGACCAGGCGGCGCGCCTCCCGCGCGCCCGCCCGGCCCTTCCAGGGGTCGATGCTGGCGAACGGGATGAGCACGTCCGCGTGCTCGGCGCAGCTCTCGGCGACCTCCTCGTTGCTGATGGGCGGGTGCCCGGTGGCGTGCTCGGCGTCGACGGTGAAGACGACCGCGGCCATCTTCCGCTCGCGGTAGTAGGCGGCGATCTCGTCGATGGTGGGCTGCCGCCGCCCGTGCGCCTTGAAGTACTCCGCCGAGGCCGCCATCAGCTCGGGGCTGAGCGATCCGTGCCCGTCCTTGGAGATCTCGGCGTGGGTGTGCACGTCGATGGCGACCAGCTCGGCGACGTTCATCCGGCCGGCCATCTCACGCCTCCGGGATCTTCGGGGCGGGGATGCCGTAGGTCTCGGGCTGGGCGCCGACGGTGGTCTGCCAGGAGGCGGCGATCTCCTCGGCGGTCCACCCGCCCTCGCGGAAGGCCACCGCCTTCTCCGTGGGGTGGGTCCAGAGCGAGAGCCTGTCGCCGCCGATGCCGATCGCCTGGCCGGTGATCCCGGCCGAGGCGTCCGAGGCGAGGAAGACGATGAGCCCGGCGACGTCGTCCACGGTGCCGAGGCCCATGCCCTTGCGCAGCCAGTCCGGCAGCGGCCGGCCGGTCCGCTCGGCCTCCTCGATGATCTCGGTGAGGCCCGGGATGGTCTTGGTCATCTCGGTGGCGGCCGCCGGGACCACGGCGTTCACCGTGATCTGGAACTTGGCGAGCTCCATCGCCCAGGTGCGGGCCATGGCCACGATGCCCGCCTTGGCCGCGGCGTAGTTGGTCTGCCCGAAGTTGCCGCGCTGCCCGGCCGGTGAGGAGATGAGGATCAGGCGGCCGCCCGTCCCCTGCTCGCGCATGCGGATCGCGGCCGCGCGGGCGCAGGTGAACGTGCCGCGCAGGTGGACGTCGATGACCGCGTCGAAGTCCTCGTCGGACATCTTCCACAGCACCCGGTCCCGCAGGATGCCCGCGTTGGTGATCATCACGTCGAGCCGGCCGAACTTCTCGACGGCGGTGTCGACCAGCCGCTGGGCGACCTCCGAGGAGCCGACCGGGGCGACGACCTCGGCGGCCCGGCCGCCCTTGCCGGTGATGGCGGCGACGGTCTCCGCCGCGGTCTCGGCGTTCACGTCGTTGACCACCACGGCCGCGCCCGCTTCGGCGAGCGCCACGGCGTACGCGCGCCCGAGCCCGCGACCGGCACCTGTGACGATGGCGACCTTGCCGGAAAGATCCATGCGGTTCACCCCTGGGTAGAGAGGAATAGAACGGGATTCAATATGCTGCATATTTCTGACAGCCGTCAAGATTTTGCCGAACGTCGTGCGCCGTCTACCCTCGAGCTGTGCACCCAGACGAGGCATCAGGGCAGGTACCGCCGTCCCCGCGCCCGCAGTCGCTGATGTTCAGCTTCCTCGGCATCTACGTGCTGGGGCGCCCGGTCGCGATCTACTCGGGCAGCATCATCGACGTGTTCGCCCGGCTGGGCGTGTCCGAGGAGGCGGTGCGCTCCACGCTCGCCCGCATGGTGAAGCGGGGCCTGCTCGAACGGCACCGCCGCGGGCGGAAGATGTACTTCGGCCTGACCCCGCGCGCCAGCGCGATCCTCGAGGACGGGCGGCGCCGGGTGTGGGAGACCGGGGCGGTCAACCGCGACTGGGACGGCACCTGGACGATCGTCGGGTTCTCCCTCCCCGACAGCCGCCGCAGCACCCGGCACGACCTGCGCTCCCGGCTCATCTGGGCCGGCTTCGGCCTGCTCCAGAACGGCGTGTGGATCGCTCCGGGGGTCAAGGACGTCGCCCAGATCCTCGAGCCGCTCGACCTCGGCGACCACGTCACCGTGCTGACCGCGCGGGCGGCCAAGCCCACCGAGTCGGCCGATCTCGTGCGCAAGGCGTTCGACACCGACCAGATCGCCGCGCGCTACCGGGCCTTCCTCAACCGCTGGGACACGAGCGACCCGCTCCCCTCCGCCCCCGACGACCTCGCCCGGCAGCTCCTCCTGCACACGGACTGGCTGCAGCTGGTCCGCCAGGATCCCCACCTGCCCGCCGAGCACCTGCCCGCGGACTGGCCGGCGATCCGGGCCGAACGGGTCTTCCAGACCCTCGCCCGGGCGTACGAGCCACGGGCCGGGGTGATCGCGCGGACCGTGCTGGACGAGCTGGCCGTCTGACCGGGTCCGCACCCGGCCGGCGGGATGCGCGCCCACCGGCCCGCCCACGGGGCGGTCGCGTCCCGGCCCGCGGCCGGCCGGTGAGAGGCGGGCGTGCGCGTCCCGCGGTCACACGCCGCCGGTGCAGGTCATCCCGCCGTCCACCACGATGGTCTGGCCGGTGACCCATGCCGCCTCGTCCGAGGCCAGGTACGCCACCGCGCCGGCGACGTCGCCCGGCACGCCCAGGCGCTTGAGCGGGTAGGCCGCGGCGACCTCGGCCTCGCGGCCCTCGTACAGCGCGGTGGCGAACCGCGTCTTCACCACCGCAGGCGCCACCGCGTTGACCCGCACCGCCGGGGCGAGCTCGACCGCGAGCTGCTGGGTCAGGTGGATGAGGGCCGCCTTGCTCGCACCGTACATGCCGATCCCGGTGGCGGGCCGGAGCCCGGCGACCGAGGCGACGTTCACCACGGCCCCGCCGTGGCCGGCGAACCAGGCCTTGTGCACGTGCTGCACCCAGCCGAGCGCGGCGAGCACGTTGACCTCGAAGATCTTCCGCGCCGCCTCGAGCTCCAGGTCGAGGAGCGGGCCGTACACCGGGTTGGTGCCGGTGTTGTTGACCAGGACGTCGATGCGCCCGAACGCGTCGAGGGTCCGGGCGACCGCCTCGGCCTGGTGCTCCGGGTCGTGCGCCTTGCCCGGCACGGCGATGGCGCGTTCCGGGCCGCCGAACCGGTCGGCGGCCTCCTGGAGCGGTTCCGGCCTCCGCGCGGTGATGCAGACCCGGGCGCCCTCGCCGACCAGCCGTTCCGCGATGGCGAACCCGATGCCCCGGCTGGCCCCGGTGACGATGGCGACCTTGCCAGCGAACCTCGACATGCTTGACCCTCCTGCCGGCCTCCGCCGCGGGCGGTGCGGATCGATCCGAGCCGATCATCGCACATGCCGGGGCCTCAGCCCGGGGCCGGGGCACCGGGTACGGCGCCGTGCGGGCCGGGTGCGGCGCGGGAGGCGATGGCCGCCCGGGCCCGCGCGGCGCCCCGGTCAGGTCTGCGGGACGAAGTTGCCGAACCGGCCCCGGTGGTAGAGGAGCGGGTGGCTGGGGTCGTGCACGCTCACGTCGGTGACGAGCCCCACGACCAGGTAGTGGTCGCCGATGGGCATGGTCTCGTACGGCGTGCAGATCAGGTGGGCGGCGACGTCGTCGAGCAGCGGCGTGCCGTACGGCCCGGGGCTCCAGCGGGTCGGGGCGGCGAACCGGTCGATCCCCTTGCGCGCGAACCGCGCCGCGAGCTGGGCCTGGTGGCCCGCGAGGATGTTGACCGCGAACAGGTCGGCCTGGCGCAGCCAGGGCCAGGTCGCCGACTCCCGGCCGATGTAGAAGGAGACGAGCGGCGGGTCGAGGCTGACCGAGGAGAACGAGGTGGCGGTCAGGCCGACGGCGACCCCCTCGCTCCGGGCCGTGATGATCACGACGCCCGCGGCGTGCACGGACAGCGCCTGGCGGAATCTGGTGGCGTCGACGGCGGTTCTGGAGATGGTCTCGGTCACGTTCTCACCTGCGCTCGGTCGCGGCGGTCACCTGGGGTGCGACCTGTTCCGCCCACCGCTTGAGCAGGTCGGCCAGGTCGGGCAGCTCGGCCTCCACGACGGCGAGGCCGGGCGTGGGCACCGTGGCGCCGAGCTCGACGAGCACCGGGCGGAGGTGCAGCTCGACGGCGAGGGCGTGCCGGGGGTCGCCCATCACGAGCAACGGCAGCGCGACCGTGCCGGAGAGGGCGTTCGGCGGGAGCCGGTCGAGGAAGGCCTTGAGCAGGCCGGTGTAGCTCGCCTTGTACGTGGGGCTCGCCACCACCAGCACGCTCGCCCCGGCGACCAGCTCGAGGGCCGCCTCCACCCCGGGGGACGGGCCGGGCGAGAACAGCTGCGGTGCGATCGCGGATAGGTCCACCACCTCTTCGGCGGCGAGACCGGTATGGCGGCCGATGGCCTCGGCGGCCTCGACCGCCACGGCCCGGGTCTTGGATTGCGCTCGCGGGTTGCCGACCAGGGTGACGATCCCGCTCATGTCAGCTCCTCGTTCCTCGATGTGGGGTGTGCTCCGCCGATCGGCCCCGCGGTTCCGGGCGGCCGCCGTGCCGGGCACGGGTGGGGAAGGGTCGCCTGCGGGTGGGGTGGGCCTTGCGTTCGGCGGCGGGATGGCGCCGGGGCGCGATCGTGGTGGTGACGGGGGTGCGCCGGCCGCGCGGCTCAGGTGGCCGTGGCCGCGCGGGCGGCGTGGTGCCGCGGTGGTGGAAGGCGGCGCGTGCAGCGGGTCTGTCGCGGCGTCCGGACGCCGGGGTGGCCGCCGTTTCACCGCGGGCGCGGTGACGCGGGGTGCCCGGCGATGGCCGGTGCGTGGGCTAGCGAGCGGCCGGACATTGCGCGCTCGCCGTGTGACCGAGGTCCACGTACGGCCGCGTCGTCAGGTAAAGCCCATCGCTCATGGTCATCACGCTATGCCCATACCGGCGTATAGTCAATATTTCCTACTTGCAAAGTAGGGTTACTTCCATCGCACCATGCGGCGATTCCCGCCCGCGGTCCGCGGAATCCGGCATGACCCCGGCCGCGCTCCCCCGCCCCACGAGGGCCACCGGCGGGGTAAGAGGCTGGTAGGAGCCCCGGGGACCCATGGAGCGGCCGTGACGCGGACCGAGCACACCCTGCGGATCACCTGGCACGGCGGCGACCGGTTCGTCATCCACGCCGGGCGCCACACCGTGCCCGTCGACCAGCCGGCCGACTTCGGGGGCGGCGACACCGGCCCCAGCCCGGTGGACCTGTTCGTGGGGAGCATCGCCGCGGCCATCGCGCACTGCGCCGAGCGCTACCTGCACCGCTGCCAGCTCCCCGCCGGGGTCGAGGTCACCGCCCGCTACGAGCTGGAGGTCGCCCCCGCCCGGATCGCCCGGGTCGAGCTGACGGTCGACGCCCCGGCGATGCCCCGCGGGCTGCGGGAGTCCTTCCGCAACGCCCTGGAGCACTGCGCGCTCTGCAGCTCCCTGCGGACACCCCCGGCGGTCGGGATCAAGGTCCGTACCGCCGAGGACGACCCCGCCCTCCAGGTCCGGTGCGAGCCGCCGCCCCGCCACTCCCCCGGAGGCGCGGGTATGCCGTGTCAGAGGTGACGGCGACGTTCCCTGGAGGGAGGGAAGGCGCGGCCGGCCGCCGCCCAGCGGCACGCCGCGCCGCACCGGCCATGATGAGCGACGGTGACCGGAGGACGGAGGACCGCGGCCGGGCCGCCCCGGGCGGGGCCCTGCCGATCGACGAGAGCGAGACCCACGAGATCACCTTGCGCTACACGCGCGACGACGAGCCCGTGCGCCGCGACTTCGGTCACCGCCTCGCGCTCTTCCTGCGCCGCGCCGCCGGCCGCTGGGACATCACTCCCCTGGTGGACACCGTCGGCCAGCTCGGGAGACGGATCCCCGAGGTGACGGTACGGCTGCGCCACCGGCCGGCCACGGGGCGAGCTGCGGGTCTCCCTCGAGTTCGAGCTGGCGCCCGCCCCCGGGACCGAGCCGGGCTGACCGGCCGGGCCGTACCGCCGCCCGGCCGGGAGCGCGTGCCGGGCGGGTCCGCGCCGCCCGGCGGATCGGCGAGGGCGCGTCCGGACACGATCGCGGCCCGTCGCCGGCCGGATGGCGGGCGGACGCCGCGCCCGGCCGGCCCGGCGACCCGGGCCCGGCCGGGCGGGCGCGCAACCGTCAGGCGCGGGAGCCGGAGCCGGGGATCCGGTCGGCGAGGCCGGCGTACATCTCCCGCAGCTCCCGCTTGAGGATCTTCCCGCTCGGGTTCTTCGGGAGGGAGTCGGCGAAGGCCACCGCCTTGGGCACCTTGAACGGGGCGAGGTGCGCCCGGGCGTGCGCCCGGATCTCCTCCTCGGTCACGGTCATGCCCGGCTTGGGCACGATGATCGCGACCACCGCCTCGATCCAGCTCGGGTGCCGCACCCCGACGACCGCGGCCTCGGCGACGGCCGGGTGCTGGTAGAGGACCTCCTCCACCTCCCGGCTCGCCACGTTCTCCCCACCCGTCTTGATCATGTCCTTGATCCGGTCGACCACGGTGATGTAGCCCTCCTCGTCCATCACCCCGAGGTCGCCGGAGTGGAACCAGCCGCCGCGGAACGCCTCCGCGGTCTTCTCCGGGTCGTTGAGGTACTCGAGGATCGCGTGCGGGCTCCGGTGGACGATCTCCCCGATCTCGCCCGGGGGCAGCTCGTTGCCGTCGGAGTCGACGATCCTGGTCTCGACGTTGAGCGCGGGCTTGCCGGCCGCGCCGGCCTTGCGGATCTGGTCCTCCGGCCGGAGCAGGACGGCCATCGGGGCCATCTCGGTCTGGCCGTAGAAGTTCCAGAGCCGCACGTTCGGCAGGCGCTCCCCGATCTCCCGGAGCACCTCGACCGGCATGATCGACGCGCCGTAGTAGCCCTTGCGGAGGGAGGAGAGGTCGCGCCGGTCGAAGTCCGGGTGGCGGAGGAGCGAGATCCACACCGTGGGCGGGGCGAAGAACTTGGTCACCTTGTGCCGCTCGATCGCCTCGAGCACCGCGGCCGGGTCGGGCCCGGGGAGGATGTGGCTGGTGGCGCCGAGGTAGATGTCCGGCACGAGGAAGCAGTGCTGCTGGGCGCAGTGGAAGAGCGGCAGGGCGTGGAGTTCCACGTCGCTGGACTCCATGCCGCCGTCGACGATGCAGCTCGCGTACTGGGAGATGAGCGCGAGGTGGGAGAGCACGGCGCCCTTCGGCCGGGACTCGGTACCGGAGGTGTAGAGGATCTGCGCGGGGTCGTCGGGGCCGATCGGGATGGCCGGCTCGGTGGCGTCCTCATGCTCGAGCAGGGAGGCGAACGGCTCCCAGTCCTCGACGGGCTGGTCCGCGTACACCATGCGGAACCGCAGGGTGCCGCTCGCCTTGGCCGCCTCCTGCGCCACGGGGAGCAGGGACTCCTCCACGATCAGCCCGATGGCGGAGGAGTGCTCGAGGATGTAGGCGACCTCCTGCGCCCCCAGCATGAAGTTGATCGGCACGAGGACGGCACCGGCCCGCGCCACCCCGAAGATGGTCCGGGCGTAGTCCATGCTGTTCCGCGACAGGAGCGCGATCCGCTCACCCGGGCGCACGCCTTTGGCGAGCAGGGCGTTCGCGATCCTCGACGCGTCCTCGTCGAGCTCGGCGTAGGTACGGGCGCCCGTGCGGTCGGCCACGGCGAGCTTGTCCGGGTACCGCTTGGCCGAACGCCGGAGCAGGTCCGCGAGCGACTGACGGCGGGCGAGGGCGACCTCGACGGCGGTCGACGGGGGAAGCGCCGAGGAACCAGCAGCTGTCATCATCACTCCCGCAAGAGTCCGAAATTTGCGGAACAGAGTAATAAGTGACGCCCATTTGCCAAGAGGGGGCGGAGATCTGCCGGTTCGCGTACGGTCGTCTCACCGGCGAAAGGAGAGACCGTGAGCGACACCGGGACCGACGTCTCGTTACAGAGCAGGGTGCGCGGCTGCCTCCTCGGCGGCGCGATCGGCGACGCGCTCGGCGCCCCCGTCGAGTTCGACTCGCTGGCGGCCATCCGCGCCCGGTACGGCCCCGCCGGGGTGACCGGCCTCGTCACCGGCGGTGACGGCGCGGTGGGGCTGATCACCGACGACACCCAGATGACGCTCTTCACCGTGGATGGGCTGATCCGCGCCCGGGTGGGGGAGCGGGAGCGCGGGACCGGCGGCGCGCTGGTGCACGTCGTCCGGCACGCCTACCTGCGCTGGCTCGACACCCAGCTCCACTTCTCCCCGCCGCCCGCGGACGAGCCGGTCCGCACCGGCTGGCTCCGCGAGCAGACCTGGCTGTACGCCCGCCGCGCGCCCGGCAACACCTGCATGTCCGGCCTGCACAGCGAGTTCCCCGGGCCCGCCGCCCTCGGCGAGCCCGGGCCGGTCAACCCCGGCTCCAAGGGCTGCGGCACCGTGATGCGCTCGGCCCCGTTCGGGCTCGCCGCGCCCGACGCCCGCACCGCCTTCCGGAACGCGGCCGAGTGCGCCCAGATCACCCACGGGCACCCCACCGGCTACCTGGCGGCCGGGGCGTTCGCCGCGATCGTCTTCTCGCTCGCGCAGGGGGAGCCGCTCGACCGGGCCGTCTCCGGCGCGGTCGGCCTGCTCACCGAGCACCCCGGGCACGAGGAGACCGGCGATCGCCTCCGTCAGGCGCTCGACCTCGCCGCAGGGGCCGACCCGGCGCCGGAGACGGTGGAGCGGCTCGGCGGCGCCTGGGTCGCCGAGGAGGCGCTCGCCATCGCCGTCTACTGCGCGCTGGCGGGCGAGGGCGACGTCGAGCGGGCGCTGCTGCTCGCCGTCAACCACTCCGGCGACAGCGACTCCACCGGCGCGATCTGCGGGAACCTCCTCGGCGCCGCGTACGGCGAGGAGGCGCTCCCCCGGCACTGGCTGGACCGCGTGGAGGGGCGGGACACGATCACCCGGCTCGCCGACGACCTCGCCACCGTGATCAGTGGCGGCCGGGTCCCCTGGGACGCGTACCCGGGCTGCTGAGCGGCCCGGCTCCCCCGAGCCGGCGTCGCCGTGCCGTACGGCTCAGCGCCCCGGCGGCCGCTCGGCCGCGCCGGACGGGGGACGGCCGGGCGGGTCACCCCTGCCCCACCGCGGCGCCGAGCCGCGGCACCGCGGCGAGCAGCTCCCGGGTGTACGGGTGGCGCGGGCGGAAGAAGATCTCATCGGCGTCGGCCTCC
This sequence comes from Thermobispora bispora DSM 43833, assembly GCF_000092645.1. Lineage (NCBI taxonomy): Bacteria > Bacillati > Actinomycetota > Actinomycetes > Streptosporangiales > Streptosporangiaceae > Thermobispora > Thermobispora bispora. The sequence goes on along the minus strand of NC_014165.1, from coordinate 1,853,246 downwards.
TCCACGACCCGGCCGTCCCTCATGACGAGCACGCGGTCGCTGAGGTGGTGGACCACGCCCAGGTCGTGGGAGATGAACAGCAGGGCGGTGCCGCGGGCCGCCTGAAGCTCGGCGAGCAGGTCGAGCACCTGGGCCTGGATCGACACGTCCAGCGCGGAGACGGGCTCGTCGCAGACGAGCACGTCGGGGTCGCCGGCGAGCGCGCGGGCGATCGCGACCCGCTGGCGCTCGCCCCCGGACAGCTCGCGCGGCCGCCGGTCGAGCACGTCCCGGGGCAGGGCGACCATGTCGGCGAGCTCCAGCACGCGGGCCCGGCGCTCGGCGCGCGGCAGCCGGGCGAGCGGGTCGGCGAGCAGCCGGGCCACGGTGTGGCGGGGGTCGAACGACTCCAGCGGGTTCTGCGCGATGAGCTGGATGGCCCGCCGCCGGGGGCGCCGCTCGCGCTCGGGGACGCCGCTCCACGGGCGGCCGTGCAGCCGCACCTCGCCCGCGCGCGGGGTGAGCAGGCCGAGGACGAGCCGGGCGAGCGTCGTCTTCCCCGACCCGGACTCGCCGACGATGCCGAGGGTCTCCCCCCGGTGCAGGGTGAACGACACCCCGTCCACCGCGGTGCGCGAGCCGTACGCGAAGGAGAGGCCGGACGCGGTCAGCACCGGTGCCGACCGGTCGGGCGACCTGGGCGGGAGCGGGTGCCCGGGGGCGGTGAGGCGGGTGCCGCGGGACACCCCGGAGGGCACGGCGGCGAGCAGGGCGCGGGTGTACGGGTGCCCGGGCGCGGACAGCACCCGGGCGGCGGTCCCCTCCTCGACGATCGTCCCGTCCCGCATCACCAGGATCCGGTCGGCGATCGAGGCGACCGCGGCGAGGTCGTGGCTGATCACCAGCAGCGCGGTCCCCGCCGCCTTCCGCGCGGCGAGCAGCCGGAGGATCTGCGCCTGCACGGTCACGTCGAGCGCGGTGGTGGGCTCGTCGGCGATGATCAGGTCGGGCTCCCCGGCGATCGCCGACGCGATCAGCGCGCGCTGCCGCAGCCCGCCGGAGAGCTGGTGCGGGTACTGCCGCATCCGCAGCCCGGGCTCGGGCACGCCCACCTCGCCGAGCAGCCGGCGGATCCGGGCGGCGCGCTCCGCCCGCGGGACGACGCGGTGGGTGGCGAGCACCTCGGCGATCTCCGCGCCGACCGTGCGCAGCGGGTCGAGGGAGACGAGCGCGTCCTGCAGCACCAGCCCGGCGAACCGGCCGCGCAGCCGCCGCCAGTCGCGGGCGGTGAACGCGCGGGCGTCGCGGCCGCCGATCTCGAACCTGGCCGCCCGGACCACGGCCCCCGGCCCGGCCAGGCCGAGCAGCGAGCGGGCCGTGACGCTCTTGCCGGAGCCCGACTCCCCGACCAGGGCGACGCACTCCCCGGGGGCGATGGTGAGCGAGACCCCGCGCACGGCCTCGACCCCGGCGCGGGGGAAGGAGACGCGCAGGTCCTCGACGGCCACCAGCGGGTTGTGGGCGGTGCTGCCGGTGACGCGGGTGACGGCGAGCTCGGTCATGGCGTCCTCCCCTCGAAGCGACGCTGCAGATACCGCCCGACGGCGGTCAGGCACACGACGGCCAGGGTGATGGCGATGGCGGGGAACAGCGCCTCCCACCAGGCGACCCGCAGGTAGTCGCGGGCCTCGGAGAGCATCGCCCCCCACTCGGGCGCCGGCGGCTGCGGGCCCATCCCGAGGAAGCTCAGCCCGGACGCGGCGATGACCCCCTGGCCGAGCCCGATGGTGGCGAGCACCGGGATCGGGCCGAGCGCGTTGGGCAGCACGTGCCGGGCGATGATCCGGGCCCGGGAGTGGCCGAAGATCACCGCCTGCTCGACGTATCCGGCCCGGCGGACCACGAACGTCTGGGCCCGGACCACCCGGGCGTAGGTGGGGATCTGCGCGATCCCGATGGCGAGGATGACGTTCCAGGTGCCGGGGCCGGTGATCGCGATGACGAGCAGGGCGAGCAGCAGCTCGGGGAAGGTGGAGAGCACGTCGAACAGGCGGGCGAGCGCCTCGTCGATCCACCGGTGCGCCAGCCCGGCGGCGAGCCCGAGCAGCACGCCGGCGGCGACCGCGGCCGAGGTGGCGAACAGCCCGATGCTGAGCGAGTGGCGCGCCCCGTGGACGACCCGGGCGAGGACGTCCCGGCCGAGATGGTCGGTGCCGAACGGGTGCTCGGGGCCGGGCGGGGCGAGGGCGAGCGCCGGGTCGCCGGCGAGCGGGTCGGCATCGGTGATCACGCCGGGCAGGGCGACGGCGACACCGAGCACGGCGAGCACGAGGGCGGCGAGGATGAGCCCGGGCCGCGGGCGGGGCCGGGCGGACGGCAGTGCGGCGGTCGCCATCATCCGCTCCTCAGGCGCGGGTCGATGAGCCGGTAGGCGAGGTCGAGCAGGGTGCTGATCGTCACGTAGACGAGCGCGGAGAGGATGACCACGGCCATGACCACCGGCATGTCCTTGCCGGCCACGGCGTCCAGCGTCACCCGGCCGAGGCCGGGGCGGCCGAAGAGCGTCTCGGTGACCACCGCCCCGCCGAGCAGCGCTCCGGTGAACCACCCGGCGAGGGTGACCGCCGGGAGGAGCGCGTGGCGGAGCGCGTGCCGGGCGACCAGGGCCCGCTCGGTGATCCCGCGCGCCCGCGCGCTGACCGCGAACGGCTGCTCGAGCGCGCGCTCCAGCCCTTCGCGGAGCACCTGGCCGAGCACCCCGGCGATCGAGAGGCCGAGCGCGGTCGCGGGCAGGACCAGCGCGGCCGGGTCCTCGGCGCCGGTGACCGGGAACCAGCCGAGGGTGAACGAGAAGACGAACAGCAGCACGATGCCGATCACGAACGGCGGCACGGAGACCGAGACCAGCTCGGCGGCCGAGACGAGCCGGCGCGCCCAGGCGGCCCGCCCGGCCGTGGCCACGGCGAGGACCAGGGCGAGCGCCACTCCGATCGCCGAGGCCGCCGCGGTCAGCCGCACGGTCGGCCACACCTGCTCGGCGAGGATCTCCCCCACCCCGCGCTGCAGGAGGTACGAGCGGCCGAGGTCGCCCTGGAGCAGCCGGCCGAGGTAGCTCAGGTACTGCACGATCTCCGGCCGGTCGAGCCCCCACTCCTTGATGATCTGCGCGCGGATCTCCGGGGTGTCCGGTCCGTCGCCGATGAGGATGTCGATCGTGTCCCCGGGGGCGGCCCACAGCGCGAGGTAGGAGGCGGTCGCCGCGGTCCACAGCACGGCGACGCCCGTGCCGAGCCGCCGGGCCACCGGGGCGAGCCACGCGGGCGGTCGCGGTCTCATGTGCCGATCCGTACGTCGTAGGCGCTCTGCGGGGTGCCCGACACCGGGTCGAAACCGAGGCCCTGCACGCTCTTGTGCGCGGCGATCTGGTCGGACGGGACGTACAGCGGGAAGACGATGGCCTCGTCGAGGACGACGGCCCGCTGGACCTTGGCGTAGAGCCTCTTGCGGACTTCGGGATCGGAGCTCGCCGAGGCCTGCGCCAGCCACTCGTCGATCTTCGGGTCGGTGAAGTGGTGGCGGTTGATCGCCGCGCCCTTGGGGAGGATCAGGTTGAGCGCGGCGCCGGCGTCGGTGTCGCCGCGGGAGTTCTCGAAGAGCTCGTACTCGTTGCGGTCGAACGCCTCCTGGGCGGTGCCCTGGTCGACGAGCCGGATCTGCAGGTCGATGCCGGCGCGCTGCTTGACCTGGGCCTGGATCGCCTGGGCGAGGACGTCGCGGCGGTCCCGGACGTACGGCGCCGACTGGACCAGCCGGACGGTGAGCCGTTCGCCGTCCTTCACGCGGTAGCCTTCGGCGTCCCGCCCGGTCCACCCGGCCGCGTCGAGCAGGGCGTTGGCCTTGGCGGCGTCTCCGCCGAAGGCGCCCTCCAGGGAGGGGTCGTAGAACGGGCTCGACCGGGCCACGATGCTCCACGCCCGGGTGGCGGTGCCCCGGTAGACCGACTCGAGCACGGCGTCGAGGTCGACCGCCTCGCGGAAGGCCTGCCGTACCCGCTTGTCGTCGAACGGGGGGCGGGAGGTGTTGAAGTAGTAGGAGAACGCGCTGCCGGAGTTGAGCGCGGTCTGCAGGGTGAGCTCGGGGTCGTTCTCGATCGAGGCGATGTCGGTCGCCGGGACGCCCTCGATGACCTGGACCTGGCCGGAGGTGAGCGCGCCGACGCGGACCGCGCCCTCGGGGAGGAACCGGTAGGTGATCTCCGCCAGGTGGGCGGGCCCCTGGTGGGCCGCGCTCGCCGGGGCCCAGCGGTACGCGGGGTTGCGCCGGTACCGCACCTCCTGGCCGCGGACGTGGCGGTCGAGGATGAACGGCCCGGTGCCGACCACGTCGGGGCCGCCGGCCTTCAGGTCCTTCGCCGTCCGCAGCGATCTGGGGGACACCTGCGCCGCGTACGGCGAGGCGAGGAAGTCGAGGAAGAGCCCGTCCGGCCGCTTCAGGGTGATCTTCACCGTGGTGGGCGAGACCACCTCGACCCTGTCCAGCCACCGGAGCTGGATGGATGCGACCGTGGGGTTGTAACCGGGTTCGCGGAGCTTGTCGAGGTTGGCCTTGACCGCGGCGGCGTCGAACCGCTCTCCGTCGTGGAAGGTCACGTCGTCCCGCAGCTCGAAGGTGTAGGTCTTGCCGTCGGGTGAGACCCGCCACGACTTGGCGAGCCAGGGGATGAACTCCCCGTTCGCGTCGCGCGCCACGAGCGCGTCGAACTGGTTGAACACCAGCAGCCGGGCCTTGTTCTGCGACCACTGGTGCGGGTTGAACGTGATCGGCTCGGTCTCGATCGCCCACGTCAGGGAGGTCCCGGGCGAGGCGGCCGGCGTCTGCGCGCCGCACGCGGTGAGCACGGCGAGGAGGACGAGGGGCAGCGATCCCCTGATGAGCTTCACCGTGGTTCTCCTGCTGTCGGGTCCGTCGTTCCGTGCGGCCGCCGGTGCGGCGGTGCCCCGGCCTCCGGTGCGCGGCCGGGCCGGGCGCCGGAGGCCGGGAGACGCCCTGCGTTCGGGTGCGGTGGGACGGCGTCGCAGGGCGTACGTCCACCGGAAATCAGCGGTATTTCCGATTTAAAAAGTAGGTATTGCCGGAAAACCTGTCAACCATGGTCTTGCCTGGTATTCCGGGGCGGCCGGCCGCCCGGTCCCGGGGGTCGTCCGGGCCCCGGACCCGGGGTGCGGGCCGGCTCCCCGCCCCGCCGGCCGGATCCCCCGCCCCGCCGGTGTCGGGTGCGGTACGGCCGTGCCGCCACGGGCGGTCCGGCGGCATGGCACCCGCCACGCCGGGCCGCGATCCCGCGCCCGCCGTGCCGTACCCGGCAGCCCGGGCGAGGGCGGTCCGGGCGGCGGCGATCGCCGGAACCGCGGGCGTGCTCGCGGTCCCCGCCCCCGGTCAGCGGAGGATGCCGACCCCGGCGTACCCACCGAGCCCGGGGAACCGGGGGATCCGCGGCACCCCCTCCTCCGGCCGCCAGTCATCGAGCCACACCAGGCCCGGCTCGACCAGCTCGAATCCGTCGAAGAACCGCAGGACCCGCTCGTGCGAGCGGAAGATCGCCCCGCGGGTGGAGCTCCGCGCGTAGATCGCCCGCCCCTCGCGCTCCTGCTCCTCGTCGAGGTCCCCGATGGTGGCGTGGCTGATCGCCAGATGGCTTCCGGGCGCGAGGCGGTCGCGCAGGGTCCGCACGATCCGCTCCGCCTCCTCGTCGTCGACGATGAAGTGCAGCACGGCGACGAGGAGGAGCCCGATCGGCCGGGTGAGGTCGAGGTGGGCGTTGATCTGCGGGTCGTTGTCGACGTAGGCGATCCGCGATTCGGGCGCCACCTTCAGCGCCACCTCGTGCACGTTCTCCTGCGTGGGCAGGCCCGTGCCGATGTCGAGGAACTGCCGGATGCCGTTCGCGACCATGAAGCGCACCGCGCGGATGAGGAAGCGCCGGTTCGCGCGGGAGCCCTCCCTGAGGTTGGGCGAGATCTCGAGGAGCCGCCGCGCCGCCTCCCGGTCCGCGGCGAAGTTCTCCTTGCCCCCGAGGAGGTAGTCGTAGATGCGGGCCGCGTTCGGCACGGTGGGATCGATCCCCGGTGGCCCCTTACCCATGTCCGTCACATCCGCTCTTGAAGCCGTCCGGCCCACACCCTATTTCCCCGGAAAGCCGCGACACGGCGGAAACACAGTCATCTCATGAAACGTTCACATAGGCCCGGGCTCGCAGCACCGGCCGCCGATCGCGGCGGGACGGCCGCTTCTCCCGGCCGCCCGGGTGGCAGGCCAGCCGTCCGGGCGCCGTACGGGGGTGAGCCCGGCGCGACCGGCCGGCGGCACCGGCCGCCCGATCGCGGGGACGGCGGGACCGGCGGAGGCCCGGCTCGCGCGGTGCGGCCGCGCAGGGTCCCGACGGGCCGGCGGACCGTGCGGCCGATGGGCCGCCGGCGGAGCACCCACGGCCGGGGTGACCGCGCGAGCCCGCCCCGGCCATCCGGGTCGCACGACCGCCCCCGGATGGGGGACGGGCGGGCGCGCCCCGCACGGTGCGCACCCGCCCCGAAGGTGCCGGGAGGTAGGAGGTCGGTGGGCGGCGTCCGGGGCGCCCGCGCTGGGCGCCCCGCCGCGGCGTCCGCCCGGCGGCCGGTCAGCCCGATCCGCTGACGGAGAAGCCGCTGAACAGCACGGTGGCGAGGCCGAGCGCCAGCAGCACGTTGACCACCGTGGCCGCGGCGAACACGCCGATCGGGCGCCAGCCGGCCTCACGCAGCGAGGCGACCCGGAACTCCAGGCCGATGCTGACGAAGGCCAGGATGAGGAACCAGGTCCGCAGGTCGTTGGCGACCCCGATCACGGCCTTGCCGTCGGCGGCCGGCACGGTGGTGAGGTACCAGGTGGCGATCACCGAGGCGGCGACGAAGCCGAGCACGAACTTCGGGAACCGCCGCCACAGCTCGCCCACGCCGGGCCGCGGCGCGTCCGCCCGGCGCTCGACGCGCAGGGCGAAGTACGCGGTGAGCAGCACCACCACGACGCCGATCAGGGCGTTCTGGGTGACCTTGACGATGGAGGCGACCGCGAGGGCCTCCTCCCCGACGATGGCGCCGGCGGCGGTGACCGCGGCCGTGGTGTCGATGTTGCCGCCGATCCAGGCGCCGGCGACCTCCGGGCTCAGCCCGAGCGCGGAGGCGAGGGCCGGGAGGATGAAGATCGACGGCAGGGCGAAGACGATCACCAGGCTCGCGCTGTAGGCGAGCTGCTCCCGCTTGGCCTGCACGGCCCCGGCCGCGGCGATGGCCGCGCTCACGCCGCAGATCGACACGGCCGAGGAGAGCAGGGCGCGGAGCTTGTCGTCCAGGCCGAACCGCCCGCCGAGCCACCAGGTGAAGAGGAACACCGAGGTGATCAGGATGATGCCCTGGATGATGGCGGGCCCGGCAGCGGTGACGATCACCTTGAGGTTGATCGAGGCGCCGAGGAGGACCAGGCCGGTCTTGATGAAGAACTCGGTGCGGAACCCGCCGGCGAGGCGCTCCCGCAGCCCGGTCACGGTGAGCAGGCCGTTCCCGACCAGGCCGAGGGCGATCGCGTAGACCGGGTACTCGATGGCCGCGGCGAGGTCCGACCCGGAGAACCATTCGGGGACGTTCTTCTCCAGGTAGCGGGTGGCCGCGCCGAGGATGAGGACGGCCAGCACGCCGAGGGCCGCCCAGTACCAGGCGGGGGTGCCGGAACGGGTGCCGGATGCGGCGGGCGCGGTGGTCTCGGTGCTCATCACGGCACCACCCCCGTCGGGATCACACCGGTGATGACGAGCACGAGAAGGGCCAGGCCGATGATCGTGGCCGCCCAGTCCTCGTTGACGGCGAAGCGTGTCTCCTTCGCGGTGGGCGATTCTTCGGTGGACATGAGAGTGCCTTTCTGCGGCTCACGCCGTGGTGGATGGGGGAAGCCCACGACCCGCGCGTGCGCGGGGTCCGGGGAGGTGGGCGAGGTGTCCGGGCCGGGGATGGCGCCGGGCGTGGTGAACTGCGATCCGGGGCGCCTGGGGTGCCGACCGTGATCATCGCGCGATGGGCGGCGGGGCGGCCGATGACGCGGTACGGGGCACACATCGGGTGCCGGTACCGGGGGCGGCCATGCGGCCGTGCCTCACTCCTGGGATGCGCGAACGGCCGGCGCGTGCTCCCGGGGGAGCGTCTCGTCCGGGTACGGCACGGCATGGGGTCGCGCCGATGGGCGAGCGGATCGCGGTGAACGGATCACCGCACGGCACAGAGCGCGCTCGCCTGACGCTTCAGGTCGACGTGCAGGCGGGCGACGAGCGGCTCACTGCTTCGCACAGCCTCTACTTTGGGCATTTTAGCGATAAAGTCAATAGGGAATTCAGGAAATCTCACAGGGTGAGAAGCCCGGAGCAGGCCACGCGGCCCGATCCGCCCGGTGCGCGGCGCGGGCGTCGTCCCCCGCGCGGGAGACGGCGCGGGCCGGGTCCGGCGGCCACGGTACGCGCGACGCCAGGACCGCCCCTGGCCGGGGCGGCCCGCGAGACCGCGGCCGCCCGGGGCGAGGCGTTCCTCGCGCACGGCTCGCCCGGCCCGCGCACCGTGCCGGGCCCCGTGGGCGCGTGCGGCCGCCGTACCGGGCGTCACCGGTCCCGCCCTCTCATTCCGACGCCCGCCAGGCCTCGGCGAGCAGCTCGTACGAGCGCACCCGGTCGGCGTGGTCGTGGGTGATCGTGGTGATGAGCAGCTCGTCGGCCCCGGTGACCCGCCGGAGCGTCCGCAGCCCGGCCACCACGGTCTCCGGCGAGCCCACGAACTGGGTGTCGATCCGGTCGGCCACCAGCGCCCGGTCGGCCTCGCTCCATTCGAACGCGTCGGCCTCGGCCGGCGTCGGGTACGGGATCGCGCCCTTGCCGGTGCGGATGCCGTGCACCCACACGCCGTACGGCTTGGCCAGCTCCCGGGCGGTGGCGTCGTCCTCGGCCACGACCGCGTCCGCCGACACGATCACGTACGGCTCGGCGAGGTACTCGGACGGGGTGAACCACTTCCGGTACGCCTCCACCGCCTCGAGCACAGTGGCCGGGCTGACGTGGTAGTTCGCCCCGAACGGCAGCCCTCGCTCCCCCGCGACCCGGGCGCTCTGCCCGCCGCTGCTGCCGAGGATCCACACCTCCACGTCGGCGCCCTCCCCGGGCACGGCGTGCGCGTCGAAGCCCTCCGGGGAGGTGTAGGTGCCCTCGAGAAGGGCGAGGACCGCGTCGACCTGCTCACCGAAGTCGGGGATCTCGGCGCCGGGCGGCCGCAGCAGCGAGGCCTGGAAGGCGAGCCGGCCGGAGGCGGCGAGCCCGGCGAAGGAGAACCGGGGCGGGATCAGCAGCCCGTCGACCCACCGCGGCCCGGCCGGCTCGGGCTCCTCGGCGGGCCGGGCGGCGATCTCGGCCACGCGCTGCCCGGAGCGGCCGAGGCCGAGGTCGATCCGGCCCGGGTGGAGCGCGTCGATGATGCCGAACTGCTCGACCACGGCGAGCGGTGTCTGGTAGCCGAGCTGCACCGCGCCGGAGCCGACCCTGATCCGGGTGGTGGCCGCGGCGACGAGGCCGATGAGCACGGCCGGGGCCGAGCTCGCCACCCCGGCGGCGAGGTGGTGCTCGGCGAGCCAGTACCGGCGGTAGCCGAGCCGCTCGGCGTGGCGGGCCAGGTCGATGGTGTTGCGCAGCGCGGTGCCGGCGTCGCCCCCTGACGGGATGGGCGAGAGGTCGAGCACGGAGAGCGGGAGCGTGGGCGGGGCCGAGGGGGATGCCGGGGAGGCGATCACGGGGTTCCTCCGGTGGTCGGCGTGGGCGAGACGGGTTCGGGGAACGGCCTGCTGGGGATCTCCTTGCGCAGCACGGGGGCGATCTCGCTCTGGAACAGCTCGAGCGTCTCCCGCTGCTGCCTCTCGGTGAGGCCGTCGCGGTCGGCGGGCAGGTGCATGACCTCGTGGCCGAACCGCTCGTGGTATCGCATGACCTTGTCGATGATCTGCTGCGGGCTGCCGACCAGGAGGGAGCTCCGCTCGAGCGCGTCCTCCAGGGTGGGGAAGACCGGGTCCTGGCCGGAGCGCCGCAGCCGCGCCGTACGGGCCTCGAAGATCGGCCGGTAGGTCTCGATCGCGTCCTGGGAGCGGCGCGCCGCGTAGTAGCCGGCGCTCCCCGCGCCGACCAGGGCGTCGGCCGGGTCGTGCCCGTGGTACGCCCACCGCTCCCGGTAGTAGTCGATCAGCTCGGCGTAGGGCTCGATGGGCTGGGCGACGTTCGCCGAGAAGAGCGGGTCGCCGTTCTCGGCGGCCAGCTCCACCGACTCCCGGCTCGTGGCGCTGCCGTGCCAGATCCGGATCTCCCGCTGCAGCGGGCGCGGCACGACCACGGCGTCCCGCAGCGGCGGCCGGTAGCGGCCCTCCCAGGTGACCCGCTCCTCCCGCCAGAGCCGGCGCAGCAGCCGGTAGCCCTCGCGGTTGCGGTCCCACTGGTCCTCGGGCGTGACGTTGAACAGCCTGGCCTGGGCGGCGCCGTTCCCCTTCCCGATGATCAGCTCGAGGCGGCCGCCGGAGAGGTGGTCGAGCGTGGCGTAGTCCTCGTAGGCCCGCACCGGGTCGAGCAGGCTCAGCGTGGTGACCGCGGTGAACAGGCGGATGCGGGAGGTCTTGGCGGCGATGTGGCTGAGCACCACGGGCGGCGCCGAGGAGATGAACGGCGGCTCGTGCCGCTCGCCGACGCCGAAGCCGTCGAAGCCGAGCTCCTCGGCGAGCTCGGCGGCGGCGATCACCTCCCGGAACCGCTCGGTGATGGGCGTCACCTCGCCGGTGCGCGGGTTCGGCACATGCGGGATGATCGTGATGAGCAGGAACTTCACGGCGGTTCCCCCTTGAGCCGGTCGGTACGGCACGGCGTCCGCGGCACCGCGACCGCGCCCCGCCCGGGCGGCGGGCGGGCAGCGTCTCGCCGTCAGGTGACGGCCCGGGCGTAGCGGCTGACCGGCCGGCCGAGGCCGAGCAGGCCGCGCAGGGTGGGCGCCTCGTACGCGGAGCGGAACAGGCCGCGCCTGCGGAGCGCGGCGGTGAGGCCACGGGTGATGGCCTTGAGGTCGTGCGGGATCACGCCGGGGCGCAGCCGGTACCCCTCGATCCCGGCCCGCCGCCAGTCCTCGAGCAGGTCGGCGAGCTCCTCCACGGTGCCGGTGAAGACCGCGGCGTCGGAGGTGAACTCGGCGCCGTCGAGGTCGTCGAGCCGCGCCTTGCGGGCGGCGGCGTCCGGGCCGAGGAAGACGACGAGGTCGGCGAAGATCTTCAGCGGGTCCCCGTCCCGGGGGATCTCCCGCAGCTCGCGCACGACGGCGGCGGCCTCCTCCCGGGTGTGCGGGGTCACGTAGACCACGTCGGCCGAGCGCGCGGCGAACTCGTAGGGGATCCGGGCGTGCGCGAGCGCGGTGACGAGCGGCTGCCCCTGCGGCGGCCGCGGCGTGATCGCCGGCCCTTTGACGCTGAACCAGCGGCCGGAGAAGTCGATGTAGTGGAGCTTGTCGCGGTCGATGAACCGGCCGGTGGCCACGTCGCGGATCTCCGCGTCGTCCTCCCAGCTGTCCCAGAGCCGGCGCGCCACCTCCACGGCGTCCGCAGCCTCGTCGAACAGCTCCCGGATGTGCCGGGCGACCGGCCCATCGCCGGGTGCGGGGAGGCGTTCGATCCGGGGGAAGTCGCGCCGCCCGAAGTGCCGGGCGTGGGTCCGGCCCGGGGAGACCCGCACGCGCCAGCCGGCCCGCCCCCGGCTGACGTGGTCGAGGGTGGCGATGGCCATCGCGACGTGGAACGGCTCGGTGTGGGTGGTGGTCGCCGTGGGGATCAGCCCGATCCGGGTGGTGAGCGGGGCGACCCGGGCGGCGATCAGCACGGCGTCGAGCCGGCCGCGGACCTGGTCGGTCCGGCCGTCCACGCCGTCGGGCAGGGTGGACTGCAGGCCGAGGGCGTCCTCGAAGGTGACGAAGTCGAGCAGGCCGCGCTCCGCCTCGGCGACGAGCCTCGCCCAGTACCCGGCGGTGAAGATCTCCCGGGGTCGCGTGCACTCCTCCCGCCAGGCCGCCGGGTGCCAGCCCACGCCGTCGAGCGCGACGGCGAGATGGATGGGTTCGGTCATCGGGTCTCTCCGGGTGGGTCGAGGTACCGGTCGGGGCCGGGGGCCGGGCCGAGGCCGAGGTGCTCGCGGAGGGTCGTGCCGGTGTACTCGGTGCGGAACACGCCGCGCTCCTGCAGCAAGGGCACGACCCGGTCGACGAAGTCGTCGAGCCCGCCCGGGATGAGGTGCGGCACGAGGATGAACCCGTCCGCCGCGTCGGCCTGGACGTACTCGTCGATCCGCCGGGCCACGGTCTCGGGGGAGCCGATGAAGGTCTGCCGCCCGGTCATCTCGATGACCAGCTCGCGGATGGTGAGGTTCTTCTCCCGGGCGACCTCCCGCCACCGGGCCACCAGGGCGGCCCGGTCGCCGTGCCGTACCCGGCCTTGGATGATGTCGGAGGAGAGGTCGGGCTCGATGTCCGGGAGCGGCCCGTCCGGGTCGTAGGCGGACAGGTCGCGGCCCCAGACCTGCTCGAGCAGGGCGATCGCGGTCTGCGGGCTCACCTGCCGGCGGCGGATCTCGGCCGCGAGCTCGGCCGCCTCGGCGTCGGTGTCCGCGACCACCACCGTGGCGCCCGGCATGATCTTGAGCTCGTGCGGGGCCCGGCCGTACTTCGGGAGGCGGCGCTTGACGTCGGCGTAGAACGCCTTGCCCGCCTCCAGGGTGGCGTGCCGGGTGAAGATGACGCCGGCGGCGGAGGCGGCGAACTCGCGGCCCTCGTCGGAGTCCCCGGCCTGGATGATCACCGGGTGGCCCTGCGGGCTGCGCGGGGTGGTGAAGTGGCCCTCGATGGTGAAGTGCCGGCCCGCGTGCCGCACCTCGGCGATGCCGCCGGGCCGGAGGAACCGCCCCGCCCCCTGGTCGGCGAGTATCGCGTCGGGCTGCCAGGAGTCCCACAGCGTGCGGGAGAGCCGCAGGAACTCGGCGGCGCGGGTGTAGCGGTCCTTCGCGTCGAGGTAGCCGCCGCGCCGGAAGTTCGCCCCGGTGAAGGCGTCGAAGCTCGTCACCACGTTCCACGCCGCCCGGCCGCCGCTGAGGTGATCGAGCGTGGCCAGCCGCCGGGCGAGCTCGTACGGCTCGTTGAAGGTGGTGTTGACCGTGGCGGCGAGCCCGATCCGCTCCGTGACCGCGGCGAGCGCGGCGAGCACGGTGAGCGACTCGGGGCGGCCGACCACGTCCAGGTCGTAGATGCGGCCCTTGTGCTCGCGGAGGCGCAGCCCTTCCGCGAGGAAGAAGAAGTCGAACTTGCCGCGCTCCGCGGTGCGGGCCAGGTGGACGAAGGAGGAGAAGTCGATCTGGCTGCCCGCCCGGGGGTCGGACCAGACCGTCGTGTTGTTCACGCCGGGGAAGTGCGCGGCCAGGTGCACCTGCTTGCGCGGCCGCTCCCCCGCCGCGCCGGCCCCGCCCCTGCGGTCCGTCCGGCGCGTCGCGGCGGGTACGGCGCGCCGGCGCTGCGCCGGCCGCTGGTGGGGTGGTTCGGAGGATGGCCGTCCCGCGGGCCGCTGCCCGGGACCGTACGGCCCGCCGCCGGCGGTGCCGGGCGGGCGGGCGGGACGCGGAGTGCCGGTGGAGTCGGTCACCGTTCCTCCCCTCATCGAATTACCCATTCAATATGTAGGAAAAGTATGTTTTGGTCAACCGTCTGATCGGGCGCGATCCGCCGGGCCGCCCGGCACGAGGGGATGCCGAGACCGGTGGAGGCCGTCGACGAGGGCGGCGAGAGTGCGGTGGCGTCGCACGGGGGCGCCGGACCCCGGCCGGCGGACCACCGCGGCGAGCTCCGGCGCCCCACCACGGTGCGAGCGCCTGGCGGCCCACCGCGGAGCGAGCGCCCGGTGCCGGGCCGCCATGTCCGGGCGGCCACGGGGTACGCGCCCATGGACACGCCGCCGCGGGCCGGGCGGACACCCACCATGACGAGCCAGTCCCCCTCCCCCGCCTTCAGCGGAGGTTTTCGACCTGACTGATGAATCAGTTAAGCTGCCCCTGGTCCGGATCACCGAGGGGGTGGGAATGGCACGACCGAGCGCTGAGGCGCAGCGGCGCCGGCAGATCCTCTCGGCCACGTGCGAGGTGATCGCAGAGCAGGGCTTCCGCTCCCTGCGCGTCTCCGATGTGGCCGCCCGGATCGGCACCGCGACGGGCACCGTCCACTACTACTTTCCGACCAAGCGCGACCTGCTGCACGCCGCGTTCGAGTTCAACTTCCGCAGCTCCCTGGAGCGCCGCCGTCCCATCCTCGAGAGCGACGACGACCCCCTGGTCAAGCTGCGGGCGTTCGTCGACTCCTACCTGCCCATCGATCCGGTGACCGTGCAGGCCTGGCGGGTGTGGGCCGCGCTCTGGAACGAGGCGATCCACGAGCCCGACCTGCAGGAGCTCAACGAGAGCGTCTACGGCGAGTGGCGCGCCGTCGTCGCCGGCATCATCCGGGACGGCCAAGCCCGGGGTGTGGTGCGCGGCGGTGACGCGGTCGTGCTCGCGAACCTCCTGATCGGCCTCATCGACGGCCTGTCGATCCAGGTGATCCTCGGCTCCCGGGCCATGAACGCCGATCGCATGCGCCGCATCTGCCACCACTTCATCGACGAGTTCATCCAGCAGCCGGGGCCGGAGAGCGCCGATCCCACCGGCCCGGCGTTCGCCGCGCGCCAGGCCTGACCCCCGGTCCGCTGGTGAGCGGGCCGCCTCGGGCGAGGCGTCCGCCGCGGGCGTTCGCCCTCGCTTCCCCGCCGATGACCTGCCGCGCGCGGTGAACACCCTGCAGGCGTTCGCGCCCGGGGTCCCCTCCCCTGACCTGCAACACGACCGGACCACAGGCGTTCGCCCCGGGCCTTCTCCGCCGGCTCACGGGACGCGGTGACCAATGGAAGGCCCATCGACACGGTGACCGCGCTCGCCCGGGGCCGGCCGACCGGCCGCCGAGGCCGTGCCACGACGCCGGGAGCTCAGCCGGGAACCGTGGCCCTCCCGGCCGCACGCCCGGCCCCGGCACCGGTTCGCGATCACCGTTCGATCACGATCTCGTCACCGCCGCGTGACGTCCCGCCCCGCCCGGCCGGCGCCCTGACCGGCCCGCCGTACCCGCGCTCCACCCCGGTCCCGGGCGACCGCCGCGGCAGGCCGGGACCCCCCGCGCCACCCGGACGCACCTCGATCGACCTGCGCGATCGCCACCGGACCGGGCACGCGCCCGTCTCCGGAGCGGTCCCCCTCCCCCGGTGACGGCCGCGCCGTACCGGACGCCCTGCCGCCCGGTCCCGCGGGCCTTCCGGCCGCGCGAGATCCGCCCGCGATATCGGGCGCGCCGAACCATTGACAAGGTGTGACCCAATTCTCATCATTAGCGGTTAATAACTGACGGATCAGTCAAATGTCGAGGTGACCATGGGCGTCGAGCGCAAGGCACTGGCGGTCGCCGCCGCGCTGGGTCTGGCCGCGGTGGCCGCGTGCGGCGATGGCGGATCAGCGACCGGCGACGGCAAGCGGACCCTCACCGTCACGATGTGGGGCGGCAGTGCGCAGGAGGCGCACGTCAACTCCTACATCAAGCCGTGGGCGGAGAAGAACGGCGTCGAGATCCGCCAGGACCAGCCCACCGACTACGCCAAGCTGCGAGCCCAGGTCGAGGCCGGCAAGGTCACCTGGGGCATCGTCGAGGTCGAGCCGAACTTCGCGGTGACCGCGTGCAAGGAGGGCCTGCTCGAGAAGGTCGACACCTCGATCGTGAACACCTCGCCCATCGATCCGAAGCTCGTCTCCGAGTGCGCGATCCCCAACCTGCAGTACGCCTTCACCATCGCCTACAACACGAAGACCTTCCCCGACGGCCACCCGAAGACCTGGGCGGAGTTCTTCGACGTGCAGAAGTACCCCGGCAAGCGGGGGTTCTGGAAGTACGTGACCGGCGGCATCTTCGAGGCCGCCCTGCTCGCCGACGGCGTCCCGGCCGACAAGCTCTACCCGCTCGACATCGACCGGGCGTTCCGGAAGCTCGACAGCATCAAGGAGCACCTGGTCTTCTACGACACCGGTGACCAGCAGGTGCAGCTCGTGGCGAGCGGCGAGGCGCCGCTGGTCCAGGCGTGGAACGGCCGGATCTACCAGGCCGCCCGGGACGGCCAGCCGGTCGCCAACGAGTGGAACGAGCACTTCCTCTCATACGACACCGTGGCCATCCCCAAGGGCTACCCCAACGCCGACCTCGCCCAGCAGTGGATGGCCCACTTCGTGAACGACCTCGACGGCCAGGCGGCCGACACCGAGGCGAGCGCCTACGCGCCGATCAACGACAAGGCGCTGGAGCGCGTCGACCCCCAGATCCTGCCCGAGCTGCCGACCTCGCCGGAGAACGCGGCCAAGCGGGCCATCGTCATCGACTACGGCTACTGGGCCGAGCACTACGACGAGGTCACCAAGCGGTTCAACGAATGGCTGGCCTCCTGATGAGCACCACCGACGCCCCGCCGGCCGCCACCCAGACCGGCGGCCGCGCGGGGGCGGAACCGCGGGCCACCCGGAGGCTCCGGCTGGCCGACGGCTGGGGCCTGCTCGCCCTCCCCCTGGTGGGCTACCTCCTGGTCGTCTTCATCCTGCCCCTCGCGGTCATCCTCGCCAGGAGCGTCACCGACCCCGAGCCGGGCCTCGGCAACTTCCAGGCGATCCTGGACAGCCCGGTCTACACCCGGGTCCTGGTCAACACCTTCGTCACGGCCATCGCCGCCACGGTGATCACCCTGCTCATCGGGTACCCGTACGCGTACCTGATGACGCTGGCGCCGCCGTTCTGGCGCAACGTCCTGCTCGTGGTCGTGCTCCTGCCGTTCTGGACCAGCCTGCTGGTGCGCTCGTTCGCGCTCGTGCTGCTGCTGCGGGACACGGGCGTGGTCAACGAGACGCTGCGCGCCATCGGGCTGATCAGCGAGCCCCTCCCGCTCATGCGGAACCTCACCGGCGTGCTGATCGGCATGGTCCAGGTGCTGCTCCCGTTCATGGTGCTGCCGCTGTACGCGACCATGCAGGGCATCGACCGCCGCCTGCTGCGCGCCGCCGAGGTGCTCGGGGCCCGGCCCTCCTTCGCCTTCTGGCGGATCTTCGTCCCGCTCTCGGCCCCCGGCGTGCTCGCCGGCTCACTGCTCGTCTTCATCCAGGCGCTCGGCTTCTACATCACCCCCGCCCTGCTCGGCGGGCCGACGAGCACCATGCTCGGCGAGCTGATCGTGCAGCAGGTGAGCTCCGTGCTCAACTGGGGCTTCGCCGCGGCGCTCGCGGCCGTGCTCCTCGGCGCCACGCTGCTGCTGCTCGCGATCGCCGGCCGGTTCATCGACCTCCGACGGTGGCTGTGGAGCAAGCCATGATCACCCGTCTGCTCACCCGCGCCGCGCTGGTCGCGCTCGCCGTGTTCACCGGCCTGGTGCTCGTGCTGCCGGTGCTCATCGTGGCGCTGATGTCGTTCTCCGACAGCCCTTACCTCACCTTCCCGCCGAAGGGGTGGTCGCTGCGCTGGTTCGAGAACTTCTTCCAGGACCCCGACTGGCTCGCCAGCGCCGCCGCCAGCCTCCGGGTGGCCTGCCTGGTCACGGTGCTGTCGGTCGTGCTCGGCACCACGGCCGCGCTGGGGCTGGTCCGCGGGCGGCTGCCGCTCAAGCCGGTGATCTCCGGCCTGGTGATCGCCCCGCTCATCGTGCCCTACGTCATCGTCGGCCTCGCCGCGTACGCGGTCGCGCTGGAGGTGGGCGTCACCGAGACCACGGTCGGCTTCGTGCTCGTGCACACCGCGCTCGCCGTGCCGTACGTGGTGGTGAACGTGGCCGCGGCGCTCGCGTCGTTCGACCACCGGCTGGAGCAGGCGGCGATGAGCCTCGGGGCGAGCCCGGTGGTGGCCTTCCTGCGGGTGACGCTGCCGATCATCGCCCCGAGCGTGGCGGCTGGCGCGCTGTTCTCCTTCATCACCAGCTGGGACGAGGTCGTGGTGAGCATCTTCCTCTCCGGCCCCGACATCACCACCCTGCCGGTGCGCATGTGGTCCGGGGTCCGGGTGCGGATCGATCCGACCGTGGCGGCGGTCTCGGCGATGCTGCTCACCCTCACCATCTCGTTCTTCGCGGCCGGTGCGGCCGGCCGGTTCCTCCGCAACCGCCGGCTCGCCCGGGCCGCCGCCTCCCCTGCCGTCTCATCCCTGGAGCGACGATGACCAGTCCGACCCCGCCGTCGACCGGCGCCTCGGTGCGCCTCAACCGGGTGACCAAGCGGTACGGCGGCCTGCGCGCGCTCGACGACGTGACCCTGCACATCGAGGCGGGCGAGTTCATGACGTTGCTCGGTGCCAGCGGCTCGGGCAAGTCGACGCTGCTCAACATCATCGCCGGCTTCACCAAGGCCGACTCCGGGACCGTGGAGGTCGGCGGCCGGGACCTCACCGGGGTGCCGCCGCACAAGCGCGGGCTCGGCATGGTGTTCCAGCAGTACGCCCTCTTCCCGCACATGACCGTCTTCGAGAACGTGGCCTTCCCGCTGCGCCGCCGGCGGGTGCCCAAGGACGAGCTGGTCAAGCGGGTGCGGGAGGCGCTCGACATCGTCGAGCTCGGCCACCTGCGGTCGCGGATGCCCGCGCAGCTCTCCGGCGGGCAGCAGCAGCGGGTCGCGTTCGCCCGGGCGATCGTGTTCCACCCGCAGGTGCTCCTCATGGACGAGCCGCTCGCCGCGCTCGACAAGCGCCTCCGGGAGCAGCTCCAGATCGAGATCAAGCGGCTGCACCGCGAGCTGGGGATCACCTTCGTGTTCGTCACCCACGACCAGCAGGAGGCGCTGGCCATGTCCGACCGGATCGCGCTGCTGCGCGACGGGCGGATCGTCCAGGTCGGCACCCCCGACGAGCTCTACGAACGGCCGGCCGAGCTGTACGCCGCCGAGTTCCTCGGCGAGTCGAACATCTTCCGCGGCACCGTGCGCGGCGGCGTCTTCACCGACGGCGCCTCCGGGGCGGGGCTCAAGGTGGCGGGCGCCCCCGCCGACGGGCCCGCGGCGATCGTGCTCCGCCCGGAGAAGGTGCGGATCCTCCTGCCGCCGGACGAGGTGCCGCCGGGCCACAACGCGCTCAGCGGCGTGGTGCGCGAGCTGATCTATCTCGGCGGCGAGCGGCGCGTGGAGGTCGGGCTCGCCGACGGCCGCCGGGTGATCGCCCGGCTCCGCAGCGACGACCCGCACGGCCACGTGCCCCCGGGCACCTCGGTCATCGCCTGCTGGCGCCCGGAGGACGCCCTCGTCCTCCGCAACGGCTCCGCGGCGGCGGCCGCGCCCGACCCGCAGCCGGTCGGCTGACCCCGGCCGATCCCCCTGGCCGGCCCGCGGCCGGCCCGGCCTCTCATGCCTTCTTGTGCCTTTTCATCCCTGATCACGAACGAACACGTCAGCGAGGAGAGTCATGCCCCGCGCGATACGGGACGCGCTAGACCTGACCGAGGAGCAGCAGGAGCTGATCCGGCTCGCCCGCGACTTCGCCGAGCGGGAGATCCGGCCGCGCGCCGCCGAGGTCGACGAGGCCGACGTCGAGTCACCGCTCGACCTTTGGGAGTCGGCGGCCAAGATCGGCCTGACCCACTTCATGCTCCCCGAGGAGTACGGCGGGGGCGGCGTGACGGACCTCCTCACCCAGGTCCTCGTGCAGGAGGAGCTCTGCTACGGCGACATCTCGATCGGCAACTTCCTCACCTCGAACGGGTTCTTCGCCGGCCCGATCGAGGCGCTCGGCACCGAGGAGCAGAAGCGCAAGTGGCTCGGCATGCTCTGCACCGAGCGCCCGCCGATCACCGCGCTCGCCGTCACCGAGCCGGGCGTCGGCTCCGACGCGGCCGCCCTGCAGACCCGCGCGGTGCGGCAGGGTGACCACTACGTGCTCAACGGGCAGAAGACCTGGATCTCCAACGCGCCGTACGCGGAGTACTTCATCATCTTCGCCACCATCGACCCGTCCCTGCGGTCGAAGGGCGTGACCGCCTTCGTGGTGCCGCGGAACACGCCCGGGCTGAGCGTCGGCAAGCCGATGCGGAAGATGGGCCAGCGCGGCATCGTCAACGCCGAGGTCTTCCTCGACGACGTGCGGGTGCCCGTGGAGAACCGGCTCGGCGACGAGGGGCAGGGCTTCTACGGCCTCATGCGGACCTTCGACGCCTCCCGCATCCTCATCGGCGCCTCGGCCACCGGCCTGGCCCGCGCCGCCCTGGACGCCGCGCTGCAGTACGCCAAGGAGCGGCGGCAGTTCGGCACCGCGATCATCAACCACCAGGCGGTCGCCTTCCGCCTCGCCGACATGGCGGCGAAGGTCGACACCGCGCACCTGCTCACCGTGCGCGCCGCCCGCCTCTACGACCAGGGGCTGAGCGTGACCGAGGAGGCCTCCATGGCGAAGCTGGTCGCCTCGGAGAACGCCTCCTGGGTGACGGCCGCCGCGCTGCAGACCCACGGCGGGTGGGGGTACTCCCGCGAGTTCCCCCTCGAGCGGTGGATGCGCGACGCCAAGCTCGAGGAGATCGAGGAGGGCACCTCCGACATCCAGCGGCTGATCATCTCCCGCCGGCTCGCCGCTGCGTCATGACCGAGCCGCGCGACGAGCAGCGCGGGGACGCGCTCACCGTGTTCCGCGACCCCGCGTCGGTCACCGTGGTCGGCGCCTCGGCGGACCCCGCCAAGTGGGGCCACTGGCTCGCCAGGGGCGCGCTGAAGGGCGCGCACCGCCGGGCGGTGCACTTCGTCAACGCCCGGGGCGCCGTGATCGAGGGACGGCAGAGCGTGCCCTCCGTCCGGGACGTGCCCGGCGAGCTCGACCTCGTCGTGCTCTGCGTCCCCGCCGCCGGCGTCCCCCAGGTGGTACGGGAGGCCCTCGACAAGGGCGCCCGCGGGTTCCTCGGCATCACGGCCGGGCTCGACCGGGCGCTCCACCCCGGCGCCGAGCGGGAGCTGGCCCGGGAGATCCGCCGGCGCGGCGCCCGCATCGTCGGCCCCAACTGCCTGGGCATCTACGACGCCGCGACCGACCTCCAGCTCGCCTGGGGCGAGTTCACCCCCGGCCCGCTCGGCATCGTCTCCCAGAGCGGGCAGCTCGGCTCCGAGCTGGCCAACCTCGCCGCCGACAGCGGGCTCGGGGTCTCCCGGTTCGTCTCCGTGGGCAACCAGGTCGACGTCACCGCCGAGGAGGCGCTCGCCGACCTCGCCGAGCACGAGCAGACCCGCGTCGTGGCGCTGTACGTCGAGAGCTTCATCGACGGCCGCCGCATGATCCGGACGCTGCGCCGGCTCCGGGACGCGGGCAAGCCCACCATCGTGCTCACCGTGGGCGCGAGCGAGGCAAGCCGTGCCGCCGCGCGCTCCCACACCGGCGCGATGACCTCGGCGCTCGACGTGGTGGACGCCGCCTGCCGGGCCGCCGGGGCGATCCGGGTGGACACCCCAGCGCGGCTCGTGGCGGTCGCGCAGGCGCTGCTCGGCGCCCCGCTCCCCCGCGGCGGGCGGGTCGCCGTGGTCGGCGACAGCGGCGGCCAGGGCGCGGTGGCGGCCGACGTCATGGCCGCGCACGGCCTGCGGGTCGAGCCGCTGCCCGAGGCCGCGCGGGAGAAGCTCGCGGCGGTGCTCCCGCCGGACGCCGGCCTGAGCAACCCGGTCGACCTGGCCGGTGGCGGGGAGCAGGACATGACCACCTACGCCACGGTGGTGGAGACCCTGCTCGCCGACCCGGGCACGGACGCGGTCACGCTCACCGGTTACTTCGGCAGCTACGGCGAGCACACCCCGTCGATCGCCGGCCGTGAGCTGGACGTGGCCCGGCGCATCGCCACCGCGGCGAAACGGCACGGCAAGCCGGTGGTGCTGCACAGCATGAGCCGGGCCTCGGAGACCGTCGCCCTGCTCCGCCGGCTCGGGGTGCCCACGTACCACACCATCGAGTCGGCCGCGGCCGGGCTCGCCGCGGCCCGGCGGCTCGCCGAGCTCCCCGGCCGGGAGCTCCCCCACCCCGGGACGCGCCGGTGGCCGCACCCGCTCGACGGGTACCTCGCGGCCCGCCGGCTGCTGCAGAGCGCCGGGGTTCCCTTCCCCGGCGCCGAGCCGGTGACCACCGTGGCCGAGGTCGCCGCCGCGGCCCGGCGGCTGCGCCCGCCGTACGTCTTGAAGGCCGACTGGATCGCGCACAAGACCGAGGCCGGGGGCGTGCGGCTCGGGCTCGCCGACGCGGACGCCGCCTGCCGGGCGTTCGAGGAGATGTCGGCCGCCCTGGGCCCGGGCCGGTACGTGCTCGAGGAGATGGACACGCGGGCCGGAACGGTCGAAATGATCATCGGGGCGCGGCGGGACCCCACCTTCGGCCCGGTCGTCATGGTCGGCGCCGGCGGCGTGCTCGCCGAGCTGTACCGGGACACCGCCCTGGAGCTCGCCCCGGTGGACCCGCCCACCGTGGCCGCGATGCTCCGCCGGCTGCGCAGCCACGCGCTGCTCACCGGCTGGCGCGGCGGACCGCCCGCCGACGTCGACGGCCTGATCCGCACCGTGGTCGCGATCTCCACCCTCATCTGCGAGCTGCCCGCGTGCGGCGAGATCGAGGTGAACCCGGTGCGCGTCGGCCCGGACGGCGTGCTCGCCGTCGACGCGCTCGTCACCGTGCTCGCCGACCAGACCACCGAGGAGGACAGATGACACCACCCCGAGAGGACTTCGCCGGGCGGGTCGCCCTGGTGACCGGCGGCGGCTCCGGCATCGGCCGGGCGATCGCGCTCGAGTACGCCCGCAATGGAGGCACCATCGTGGTGCTCGGCCGGCGGCCGGAGCCGCTGGAGGAGACCGTCCGGCTGGTGAAGGAGCTCGGCGCCACCGGCGACTCCGTGGCCTGCGACGTCCGGGACGCCGGCGCGGTCACCGCCGCCGTCGACTCGATCGTGGAGCGGTACGGCCGGCTGGACGCCCTGGTGAACAACGCTGCCGGCAACTTCGTGGTGCCGGCCGAGAGGCTCTCGCCGAACGGCTGGCGCGCGGTGGTCGACATCGTGCTCAACGGGACGTTCTTCTGCACCCGGGCGGCGGCCCCGCACATGCTCGCCGCCGGGCGCGGCGCCATCCTCAACGTGATCGCCACCTACGCCTGGCACGGTCACCCCGGCACCGTGCACTCCGCGGCCGCGAAGGCCGGCGTGCTCGCGATGACCCGCACCCTCGCCGTCGAGTGGGCCGGCCGGGGCATCCGGATCAACTGCATCGCCCCGGGCCCGACCGACACCGCGGGGGCGGGCGCCGCGCTGTGGGCGACCGACGCCGGCCGGGAGCGGGTGCTCGGCAGCGTGCCGATGGGCCGGTTCGCCACCCCGGAGGAGATCGCCGACTGCGCCATGTTCCTCCTGTCCGACCGTGCGGCATACATCACCGGAGAGGTGCTCACCGTCGACGGCGGGCAGTGGCTCGGCAAGGCCATCTACGGGGACCCAGGCGCATGAGCGATCCGGCGAAGACCACGGTCACCGGCGGGGAGGCGCTGGTCGCCGCGCTGGCGGCGCACGGCGTCGATGTGGTGTTCGGCATCCCCGGCACCCACAACCTGCCGATCTACGCGCACCTGCGCGGGCACGGGATCCGGCACTTCTCCCCCCGGCACGAGCAGGGCGCCGGCTACGCGGCGGACGGGTACGCCCGGGTGAGCGGCCGGCCGGGGGTCTGCCTCACCACGACCGGGCCGGGGGCGCTCAACGCGATCACCGCCGCGGCGCAGGCGTACTCGGACTCGGTGCCCGTGCTGTTCATCGCCCCGGGCATGCCGCTCGCCCACCCGGGCCACGGCAACGGGTTCCTCCACGAGGTCAAGGACCAGACCGCCGCCATGGCGGCCGTGGTGGCCCACGCGCACCGGGTCACCGGCGTGCCGGAGATCCCGGCCGCCGTGGCGCAGGCGTTCGCGGCCATGCGGTCCGGGCGGCCGCGCCCCGCGTACCTGGAGATCCCGCTGGACCTGCTCGACCAGCGGGCCGAGGTCACCCCGGTCGCTCCCCTGCCCGTCCCGGCCGCGCCGCCCGGCCCGGAGCGGCTCGACCGGGCGGCCCGGGTCCTCGCGGGCGCGGCCCGGCCCGGCGTCATCGCCGGCGGGGGATGCCGGGGGGCCGCGGGGGAGCTGCGCCGCCTCGCCGAGGCCCTCGGCGCGCCGGTGATCACGACCGCGAACGGCAAGGGCACGCTGCCCGAGGACCACCCGCTCTCGCTCGGCGCCGGGATCCACCACCCGTCCGTGCGGGACTTCATCGCCGAGTGCGACGCGGTGGTCGCGGTCGGCACCGAGCTGGCGCCCTCGGACCTGTGGAACGGGCCGCTGCGCTTCACCGGCCCGCTGGTCCGCATCGACATCGACCCCCACCAGGCGGTCGTCAACGCGCTGCCGGACGTTTCCGTGATCGGTGACGCGGCAGCCGCCCTGGCCGGGCTGCTCGACCGGCACGGCGGGTCTCCCGCCCCGGACGCGGCCGCCCGCGCGGCCCGGTGGCGCGCCCGGATCCGGGAGGACGCCCGCCGGGAGGGCGGCCCGTGGCTGCCGATCCTCGAGGCGATGGCGGCGGCGCTCGGCCGGGACGGTGTGGTGGCCGGCGACAGCACCATGGCCGCCTACTACGGCGCGCTCTCCAACCTCCCGGCGTACGGCCCGGCCGCGTTCCTCTACCCGACCGGGCTCGGCACGCTCGGGTACGGGCTGCCCGCGGCGATCGGGGCGAAGCTCGCCCGCCCCGGCGTCCGGGTGGTCGCGCTGCACGGCGACGGCGGGGTGATGTTCACCGTCGCCGAGCTGGCGGCCGCCGCGCAGGCCGGCCTGGCGCTGCCCGTGGTGGTCGTGGACAACGGCGGGTACGGCGAGATCCGCCGGGAGATGCTGGAGCGCGGCGACACCCCGCTCGCGGTCGACCTCGGGCACCCGGACTTCCCGGGGCTCGCCCGGAGCCTGGGCTGCCACGGGGTGACGATCGAGGACCCGGAGCGGCTCACCGCCGAGCTCGAGGAGGCGTTCCGCGCCGACCGCCCGACCCTGCTGCACGTGCGGGAGCCCGAGGGTGGCGCCGGCTGACCACGCCCCGCTCGCGGTCTACGCGGACGTGGCCGAGCTCGACCCGGCCCCGGGCGTGGCGCTGCTCGAGCGGCACGGCTTCCGGGTCCGGGTCCTCGGCACGGACGACCCGGAGCGGATCGCGGCGGAGGCGGCCGGCGCCGCGGTCCTGCTCATCGGCTACTGCCCGGTGACCGCCGAGCTGCTCGACCGGCTCCCGAGGCTCAGGCTGATCTGCACGCAGTCGGCCGGGTACGACACGGTGGACGTCGCCGCGGCGCGGGAGCGCGGCATCTGGGTGGCGAACGTCCCCGACGCGGCCACGGAGGAGGTCGCCTCGCACGCCCTCGCCATGGCGCTCGGCCTGCTGCGCGGCCTCCCCTTCCTCGACCGCCGGGTGCGCGCCGGGGAGTGGGACGGCACCGCCGAGCGGCCGCGGCGGATCTCCGCGGCGACGCTCGGCATCATCGGGATGGGGCGCATCGGCCGGCGGCTGGCCGGCATGGCCTCCGGACTGTTCGGCGAGGTGCTGGGGCACGATCCGCTGGCCGGCGGCGCGCAGTGGCCGCCGGGCGTGCGCCGGGTGGGCCTGCGCGAGCTGCTCTCCTCCTCCGACGTGGTCAGCCTGCACGTGCCGCTCACCGAGGAGACCCGCGGGATGCTCGGGCGGGAGGAGCTCGCGGCCATGCGGCCGGGGGCGGCCCTGGCGAACGTCGCGCGCGGCGAGCTGGTCGACCACGACGCCCTCGCCGACCTGCTCGACTCCGGCCACCTCATGGGGGCGGCGCTGGACGTGCTCCCGGTCGAGCCGCCGCCCGCGGGCTGGGCGCTGCTGCGGCACCCCCGCATCCTGTTCACCCCGCACGCCGCCTACCTGTCGGAGCACTCGGCCGCGAGCTACGTGCTCACCCAGGCGGAGAACGCGGTCGCCTGGCTGCGCACCGGGGAGCCGATCCACGTGGTCGTCCGGGGGCGCGGGGATCGCGCGGGCTCACGCCAGGGATAGGCGGCGCCGGGCCGGCGGCCGTACCGCCGTAGCGTGAGCCCTCGCAGCCGGCGGCTCCGGCGGATGCGGAGGCGCGCCCCGTCGCTTCTCGCCGGGCCCGCCGTCTCCCCGCGCCCGTGGCGGGCGGTACGGCTCACGCCCGGCGGGCGCGGAACGCGGCCGTCTTCACCCGGTTCTGGCAGGCGGTCGAGCAGAACCGGCGGGTCCCGTTACGGGAGGTGTCCACGAAGACCCGGTCGCAGCGCGGGGCCGTGCACACCCCCAGCCGGTCGTGGAACTCACCGCCGAGGACCACGGCGAGGCCGGTGGCGCAGCCGGCGGCCCAGTCGGCGGCGAACGTCCCGTTCGGGCCGTGGAAGTGCAGGTGCCACGGTTCGCCGTCGTGCCGCGCCAGGTGCGGCCGGGCGTCCGTCTCGGCGAGCAGCCGGTTGACCCGCTCGGCCGCGGCGTCGACGTCGCCCGCGGCCACCGCCTCGAAGACCGCGCGGAACTCCTGCGCGTACGCCGTGAGCTCGGCGGCCTCCGCCACGCTCACCTCGCGCGGGGGCCGCGGGCGCAGGATGCCGGTGACGGCCGCGGCCAGCTCCTCCCCCTGCGGTGGCGTGTACGGCCGGCCGCGCGCCTCGCCAGCGGTGAGCGCGTTGACGAGCTGGACGACCACCGCCACCACCAGATCCGTGTGACTGTTGAAATTCACTTGACCGGTTACACCTCGGCTCCCTATGGTGTGACTGACAACGCCCATTTTGTCAGTTACAAGGGAGTTCGGGTGCTCACCAAGGACGTCGCACAGGCGTGGATCGACCGCTGGGATCGCCAGCAGGAGGGCTACATGCCCGATCGGGAGGAGCGGTTCGCCGTCCTGATCGACGCGGTGGAGGCCGGGGCCGGCCGGCCCGACCCGCTGGTCATCGATCTCGGCTGCGGCCCGGGTTCGCTCGCGGTACGCCTGCTGCAGCGCCTGCCGCAGGCCACCGTCATCGCGGTCGACACCGACCCGGTCCTGCTCGCGCTCGGCCGGGCCGCGTACGGGGACGTGCCCGGCCTGATCTTCGCCGACCTCGACCTGCGCACCCCGGGCTGGAGCGCACGGCTCGGCCTCGACCGGCCCGCCGACGCCGCGGTGAGCACCACCGCGCTGCACTGGCTGGCCGAGCCCGACCTCCGCGCGGTCTACAAGGAGCTCGCCACCGTGCTGCGCCCGGGCGGCCTCTTCCTCGACGGTGATCAGCTCAGCCTGGACGAACACGCCACCCCGACGCTCGCGAGGCTCGAGCGCGCCGTCTGCGAGTTCGACGAGCGGCGGCGCTTCGCCGCCGGGCGGCCCGAGGACTGGACGGCCTGGTGGGACGCGGTCACCGCCGACCCGGCGCTCGCCGAAGCGGTCGCGCTCCGCGCCGCGAGGTCCCAGAACGGCGACCACGGCACCCCCGAGACCGAGCGGCTCGGCACGCACGTCAGCGCGCTCCGGGACGCCGGCTTCGCCGAGATCGGCACGCTGTGGCAGCACGGCGACAACCGCCTGCTCTGCGCGATCCGGTCCTGAGCCCGGCCGGCGCCCACGGGCCATGCGGGGCTCGCCGCTTCGGCCTTCCGAGGTGGGCCGGCCACTCCTCCGCCTGCGAGCTGGGCCGGCCGCTCCCCCGGCGCCCAGGCGCGCCGCCCATCTCATGCCGAGGCCGGCGGCGGCCGGATTGCGGGCGGGCCGCCGGGCCGTCGTGCGCAGTGCCGGGGCGGGCGTGCGCGGCATGCCGGCGCCGCGCTCGAGGTCCGGCCCTATCACCGGCCCGGTGACAAGCCGGGCCGGCGGCCCTCGGGCATGCCCCGGCTCTCCGGCCGGGCAGCGCGTCAGGCCGAGGCGACGCTCGCCCCGGCCGGAGCGAGCCGGCTGACGAGGTCGAGGGCGTCGAGGAACCGCACCTTCGCCGGGTCGAGGCGCTCAGGGTGCAGCGCGTAGACCTCCGCCCCGTCGGCCACCGGCGCGTCGTCCCGGAGCAGGGCGGCGAAATCGGCGACGCAGTCCCCCTCGTCGAGGGACCGGACATCCTCGCCACCCGACCGGTTGCCGATGCGGACGGCGAAGGCGGCGGCATCCTCGTGCGGGCCGCGGACGTAGCGGGTGGCGGTGCCGTCGCGGTGCCGTACCACGACCTCCTTGGCGCGCGCCGCGGCGTGCCAGCGGGCGACCTCCCACAGGGTGACGTGCGCGCCGCGCCCGAAGGCCTCCTCCACGGCCGATGCGATCCGGGCGAGCCGCTCGCCGTGGCGCGCCACATTGTGGAACCGGCCGAAGGCGGTCACGGTGAGGTCCGCCCACCGCAGCGTCCGTGACCGCACGTCGGCGACGAACGGCACGTAGATCTTGGCCGAGCCGGTCAGGTCGAACCGCTGCCGTACGGCGAGGGGGTCGAACAGCCCCTTCGGGGTCTCCATGAACCCGGCGAAGCCGCGGTCCAACAGGTCGAACGGGACACCCGTGTAGCTGAACACCACGGGCACCGCGTACCGCCCGCCGATGGTGCGCAGGGCCGGTACGTCGAGATCGACGAACTCCGACGCGCCCAGCGGTCCGGGCGCCGAGGTCAAGTCGCCGGAGTGGACGGCGGCGCTCCGGGCCAGCCGCAGGTTGGTGTAGTCGCACAGCCCGATGAACCGCCACCGGTCGTCGAAGAGGGCCACGGACAGATCGAGATCCACTTGCACGCCCTCCGGCTGGACCCAGTGCAGGAAAAGCCGGATCCGGTTCCCGTGCGGGATCCGCCGGACGCTGCCGCGCGGCAACCGCACCAGCGAGGTGGCCGCTGACCGTTCCGCGATGGGGGCGAGCAGGTCGGCGAGCTCCTCGTCGATCAGCGCCCGTTCGACGGGCGCGAGCGCCGACGCCCGGCGCAGCAGCTCCTCGGCGAGGGCCACGGAGACCGCGGCCACGGCAGCGCCCGGGAGGGCCGCGCGGGTGTCCGGCTCGACCCAGAGCCTCGCCGCCCCGCCGCGCGGGAGGAACATGCGCGTGCCTCCCGGCGGCGTGCGCATCCGGCCGAGCGTCGCGATCAGCACGGCCGGGGAGACGCGTGGCGCCGCGGCACGCACGGCGTCGGCGAGCGCGGCGGCCGGCACGCGGCGCGCCAGGTCGGCCGTGCGCCGCAGCAGCTCGCCCGGGCGGCGGGCGAGCAGGGCGAGGGCCTGGGCCGGATCGGACCGCAGCACGGCCTCGACCCGGCCAGCGAAGGTGCGGGCGCGCAGCCGGCCGCCCTTCAGATACAGGACCTCCGGGTACGCCGCGGCCCGGGCGAGCAGTGCGTCGGCCATCGGCGTGCCCCGCTCCAAGGGGGTGCCGCGCACCACGGCGAACGCCAGCGCCGCGTCCGGGTACCTCCGGTGGAACTCATGCGGGTGGAGAACCTCGGCCATGCGCTTCCACGCCTCGCCGTACCGGAGCAGGTCCTCGACCAGGTAGGGCAGGGACAGCCGGTCGAGCGCGGCGAGGATCGCCCGGCGGATCGGCCGGGGTATGCCGGTGCGGCGCGGGGGGCGCCCGCGCAGCCCCGGGTCACCGCCCATCAGGGTCCAGAGCAGGCGCAGCGCGTCGGTCGCCGAGTCGATGTGCCGGGCGAGCGGTTCGAACCAGCCGCGCTGGACGACGGCGGCGAGCGCGATGGCCCGGCTCTCGCGGGCGGGGATGCGGTCCGGCAGCCATTCGGCCGACCGGGGCCAGAAACAGCCGATCAGCGTGGTGATGGCCGTACGGTCCTCGGCCCGCGGCGCTCCCCGCCGGGACAGCAACGCCGTGAGGGTGTCCCTGGCCCACGCGTCCGGATCGTCGCACAGCCCGAGCAGGGTGAACCGATCCGGTACCCGCACCGTGCCGGAGGCGGCCTCGGCGGACCCCGCGCCGGCGGGCTTGAGGAACGGATCGGCGGGGTCGATCCGGCCATGGCAGATGGGGCACGCGCTGAAGTCGGAGCCGTCCCAGCACGCGCGGCACACCAGGTGGGCGCAGGGTGAGACCGGGCGCACGGTGGCGACCTTCCCGCACAGGACGCACGGCTGCTCCGGCCGCTGCAGCAGGACGGTGAACACCCGGCGCACGTAGAACTCGAGCGTGTCGGCGGGCACCGTGTCCGGGAAGCCGCGGAACAGCGGGACGTGCTCGACGTGCCCGCCGACCCTGGCGAGCAGGCCGTGGATGAGGGCCCGGCCGACGTGGGCGAGGTCGGCGGGGCTCAGCTCGCACAGGCGGTTCCGCAGCGGCGCGCTCAGCACGTAGCCGAGCCGGAGCAGATCGGCCTCGAGCGCGAGCACACCGTCCGCCGTGGAGGGATGCGGAACGGCTCGCGCTTCCTGGGACGGCCCGGCGGGCTCCAGCGCCGGGCAGAAGGCGAGCAGCTCGGGTGACACCAGCCGCTCCCTCAGCAGCATCTGCGCCACCTGTTCCATGGGCAGCCCTCCCCCATGAAGCCGAAAAGAGAGGCGGAGAGCGGACGCGCTATGCCGTCAGGATTGGAGAGAAGGAAGCGCGTCCAAGAGCCGCCCCTCGGGCCGTTCACCATACCCGCGCAAAGATCATTTGTCGCTCCCATTTCACGATCAGCGCCATCGGCGCCGATCGCCCGGATGCCACACCGGATTGGGAGGCCATGCCGCGCCCGATCCGCGCTCGGGCTGCAGACGTGCTGCGCGTGCGCGCCGGAATGGGAAGCCGGCGGCCGGAGAGAGGCGAGGGTTCGCCGCCCTGACGCGGAACGCTGGCCGTCAGACGGCCGGCATTCTCCACGGCCGGAGGCCTTTGCGCCCCATACGGCCGCCCACCCACAGGTCCGCAGACCACGGACATGGGCGCGGGTCGGGCGCCACCGGTGCTCCGAGCGGTGCCGGGAGAACGTCGGTGCGCGTCGATAACATCCCCTCGCGACGCCGCTGGAGACCCGGTCAACGACCTGAAAGGACACCATGCGGACCCTGACCCGCCGAGCGCTCAACCGGGCGACACTGGAACGCCAGCTGCTGTTGCGCCGGGTCGACTGGCCGCCCCTCAAGGTGATCGAGCACCTGGTCGGCCTGCAGGGCCAGGATCCCGACCCGCCCTACTTCGGCCTGTGGTCACGGATCGAGGGCTTTCACATCGAGGACCTGACCCACCTGCTGCATGACCGCAAGGTGGTGCGGGCGATGCTGCTCCGGGGCACCCAGCACCTGCTGGCCGCCGACGACTACCTGCGCTTCCGGCCACTGTTCGACAAGCCGCTGGCCACCTTGCAGAACGGCGTCTTCCGCCGCCAGACCGCGGGCATCGACCTGACCGAGCTGGCACAGGCCGCCCGCCAGATCATCGGCTCCGGCACGGTGACCCGGCCCGAGCTGGGCAAGGCCCTGGCCGAGCGGTGGCCCGGACGAGACCCGGTGGCGCTGGCACGCTCGGCCCAGCACCTGCTGCCGGTCCTGCACCCGCCCCCGATGGTCTGTGGCGACGGCGCGGCGCCACACCGTTCGTGCTCGCCGAGCACTGGCTGGGCCGGCCGCTAGCCGAGAAGCCGTCGGTACACGACCTCATCCGGCGCTACCTGGCGGCCTTCGGCCCGGCCACGGTCAGCGACATACGGGCCTGGAGCGGGCTGACCGGGCTGAAGGAGGCCATCGAGCCGCTGCGACCGCACCTGCGCACCTTCCGGGACGAGAACGGCCGGGAGCTGTTCGACCTCCCTGATGCGCCACTCCCGGATCCGGACGTGCCCGCCCCGGTACGGTTCTTGGCCGCGCTCGACAACGTGGTGCTCAGCTACCACGACCGCTCCCGCATCGTGACCGAACACCAGCGCAAGTACGCCTGGATCGACGCCACACTGACCGTGGACGGCTTCGTGCGCGGCCTGTGGGCCATCAAGCGGGCCGAAAGCACCGCCACCCTGGACATCCGCCTGTTCGAACCGCTGTCCAAAGCGGAGGAGGCGGCCGTCATCGCCGAGGGCGAGCGACTGTTGCGCTTCGGCGCCGCCGACTGCGACAACCACGACATCCGTTTCCGCCCCGTCGAAGAGTGAACCGTCCACCACGCCGTCCCCGCTCGCCGATGCGCCGCGCGCGCACCAGCCCTCACAGGTCCATCGGGATGCGCGGTGTCGCGATGGGTGAGATGGCCGTCGTCGCTGAGGTAGGGGGTGGTGGAGACCGCCGGCTCGCGATCGGACCGGTGACGGACGCCCCGGCGAACGGTTCCATGACGACCGTCCACGCGCCGGTGCGGGCGGCCACATGGCTCCGTCGGCGTCCTCGTCCGGCGCCTCGTACGCCTCGGCCTCCAGGTCATGCCACGTCGCCGGGCGGCCGGTGGCGGCGTCGCCGCCGAAACGGCGGACCAGGTCGGCGAAGACGGCGTCCGATTCGCCGGTTCGCACCCAGGTCACACAGCACGGCTTGGGAAGCAGGGGCCACGATCGCGCGTAATCGGTGAAAGCGGAACTCAACGTCAGCCCGATCACGACGAGAAGGCGACCGGAGGGCGCATGGCGCGCGCCCCTCCGACATCACCGCCGGTTCTCGGCTCCGGACGCGAGGAGGACCATGGCCGGGGCGGAGCCCACCCGGTCACAGGCCGTACTCCTCCAGGAGGCGGAGCCAGATCTCGCTCACGGTCGGGAAGGCGGGGACGGCGTGCCACAGCCGGTCGAGGGGGATCTCGGCGGTGACCGCGATGGTGGCCGCGTGGAGCAGATCGGCGACGCCCGGGCCGGCGAAGGTGACGCCGAGGAGCACCCGGCGGTCCTCGTCGACGACCGCCTTGGCCCGGCCGGTGTAGCCGTCGGCCTGGAGGTAGGCGCCGGCGACCGCGCCCATGTCGTATTCGACGGCGCGCACCCGGAAGCCGTCCGCGCGGGCCTGGGACTCCGTGCGCCCGACCGCGCAGATCTCCGGGTCGGTGAAGATCACCTGGGGCGCGCCCAGGTCGTCGGCGATGTCGCGGAGCCCGGGCAGGTCGTCGGGGGTGCCCGTGGCGCGGGCGACGATCACGTCACCGCACACCCGGGCCTGGTACTTGCCCATGTGGGTGAGCCGGTTGCGCCCGTTGACGTCGCCGACCGCGTAGAGCCAGCCGCCGGGGACACCGATCGCGCGCATGCTCGCGTCCACCGTGATCGGGCCGCGCCCCTCCAGACCCACCGTCTCCAGGCCGATGCCGGCCACGGCCGGCACGCGCCCGGTGGCGACGAGGATCTCGTCCGCCTCCACCACCGAGCCGTCGCCGGCGTGCACGGTCACCGGGCCGCCGGGAACCGGGCGTTCGGCGCGGACCGGCGTGCACCCGAACCGCAGGTCGATGCCGGACCGCCGGAGCGAGTCGGCGAGCAGCTCCCCGGCGAACGGCTCCACCCGCCCGAGCAGGCAATCGCCGCGGACGAGCATCGTGGTCTCCTCGGCCCCGAGGGCGTGCAACGCCTGGGCCATCTCACAGGCGACCGGCCCGCCGCCGATCACGATCAGCCGCTTCGGCACCCGCCGGACGCTCGTGGCCTCCCGGTTCGTCCACGGGCGCGCCTCCCGCAGCCCGGGGATGGCGGGGATCAGCGGGTCGCCGCCGGTGGCGATCACGACCGCGTGCCTGGCGCGCAGCGCCCGGACGCCGCCCTCGGGCCTCGTCACGTCGACCCGCAGCGGCCCGGCCAGGCGTCCCCGGCCGCGGACGAACACCGCCGGGACGCTCTCGATCCAGCTCACCTGGCCGCCGTCGTCGAGATGGGACACGGCCTCGTCCCGCCGGGCGAGCACCGCGGCCGTGTCGATGGCGCCGCGCAGCTCCAGCCCGGGCATCCGGCGCACCTCCGCCGCCAGCCCCACGGGCCGCAGGAGCGCCTTGCTCGGGATGCACGCGTAGTAGGAGCACTCCCCGCCGGCGAGCCGTTCCTCCACGACCGCCGCGGTCAGGCCACCGCGTACCACGCGCGCGGCAACGGTCTCCCCGGCGGGACCGGCGCCGATCACGATCACGTCGAAGACGTCGCCCGCGTCCGCCATGGGCACCACCTCCGGCGCATCCGCCCCGCCACCGCCCGTCGGCGCGGCGCCCAGGACCGCCGCCCCCGCCGGCAAGGCCCGGCACGCGTCGAGCCGCAGGCCATGGCCTCGGTCTCAGTCTCGCACCGGGCCGGGCAAGGCGGCGGAAAGCGATGGGCAGGGCGGCACATGGATCGCCGAAGCCGGTCCGCCGGCCCGCTGAATCGCCGCGGGCGCGCTGAGCGCCGCGCTGTTCCACGACGCCGGGGCGACCGCGCTCCGCCGCGACGAGCTCTCGCGGTGTCGCCGAGCACCGGCCCCCGCTCCGCGGGGCGAAACGATGCGGAACGGGCTCGGCGGCGGGCCGGAGACAGCGGCGGGCAGGGTCGGGATCACCCGGGCATCGCCGGGCGCACCGGCCCGCCGGACCGCCGGCGATCGGGTCGGGCCGCGACGAGCATGCACGCGGCGGCGAGGGCCGGGGCCAGTGCCGGGAGGAGGATGGCCCGCACTCCGAGCCCTCCTCCCCAGAGCTCCGCACAGCCCCGGCCGACGAGCAGGTCCACGGTGAACGCGGCGAGTACGGTCCCGTGGACGGCGAGGAGGAGCAGGGCGAGCACACGGCAGGCCACGCGTCCCCACCACGGCCGGCCGTACCGCCCGGCGATCCATGACGCGAGGTGGCCCAGGGTGACGGCGGGCAGGCCGGCGTACCAGAGCACCGGAAGCCGCCAGAGCACCTCGATGAGGGGCAGCATCCTGGAGTGGATCTCCCACCCCGGGCACACCCCGTGCGTCGAGGTCACCCACCCGACGGCCTCGTCGCGGGCGAAGAGGTCATGTGCGGCTCCCCCGGCCGAAACGAGGAGCGCGAGCGCCCACCAGAACCGCGCGGATCTTCGCGACATGCCGGGCACGGTACCGCTTATGTGATCATCTAGGGCGGAAAGCTCGCGAAAACAGCGAACGCCTCGCATCTCATCGCGCTCCCTCGCCCACGCGGGCGGAACGCCGGTCGACCCCGCTCTTGTGATCACGAGCCCCTCGCTCCCTCACCCACGCGAGCGGCACGGGCCGCGGCGCCGCGACCGCGAGCCGAAGGGGCCGATCCTCGCCCGCACGGGCGGCGCGGGCCGGCGCCTGGCCTTTCGCGGCCACGGGGAGACGCGCCTCGCGGCACACCGGGAAGCGCCGGATGGCACCGCCGCACCGCGGGCCGGACCGCCGGCGGGTGCGGTCACCGCACCAACGGGTGCCGGTCACCGCACCAACGGGTGCGGTCGCCGCACCAAATGTGACATCCACCGAAAAGTCGCCCGAAGGGGCGAGACAAACCGGCTGGCCCATGCTTCCCTGCCGCCGAACGCGCCTGCGGGCCCGCCGCGCCGCCCGCACCGGTGGACACGCGCACCTCGGAGGGAGCAACTGATGGGCAAGTACCACGACGTCCATGCGGCGAGCCTGTCCGACCCGGAGAAGTTCTGGCTGGACGCGGCACAGGCCGTGACGTGGTCGCGCGCCCCGGAACGCGCGCTGGACGACGGCAACCCGCCGTTCTACCGCTGGTTCCCGGACGGACGGCTCAACACCTGCTACAACGCGCTCGACCGGCACGTGGCGGCGGGGCACGGTGACCGCACCGCGCTCATCTACGACTCGCCGGTGACCGGGAACGCGGCCCGCTACACGTACGCCGAGCTCCTCGACGAGGTGGCCCGGTTCGCCGGGGTGCTGCGCGATCTCGGGGTCGGCAAGGGCGACCGCGTGGTGATCTACATGCCGATGGTGCCGCAGACGGTGGTCGCCATGCTGGCCTGCGCCCGGCTGGGGGCGATCCATTCGGTGGTGTTCGGCGGGTTCGCGGCCAAGGAGCTGACCGCCCGGATCGACGACGCCGCACCGAAGGTGCTGATCTGCGCCTCCTGCGGGATCGAGCCCACCCGGGTGGTGCCGTACAAGCCGATCGTGGACGAGGCGATCGCCGCGTCGGCGCGTCCGCCGGAGAAGGTCATCGTGCTGCAGCGCGAGCGCCTCCGCGCGGAGATGGGCGAGCGCGACCTCGACTGGGACGAGCTGATGGCGGGCGCGCAGCCGGCCCCCTGCGTGGACCTCGCCGCCACCGACCCGCTGTACATCCTCTACACCTCGGGCACCACCGGGAAGCCGAAGGGCGTGGTGCGGGACAACGGCGGGCACGCGGTGGCGCTGTCCTGGTCGATGGCCGGCATCTACGGCATCGGGCCGGGCGACGTCTGGTGGGCGGCGTCCGACGTCGGCTGGGTCGTCGGCCACTCCTACATCGTGTACGCGCCGCTGCTCGTCGGCGCGACCACCGTGCTGTACGAGGGCAAGCCGGTGGGCACACCGGACGCCGGCGCGTTCTGGCGGGTGATCTCCCAGTACGGGGTGAAGGCGCTGTTCACCGCGCCGACGGCGCTGCGGGCCATCAAGAAGGTGGACCCGGACGGGCGCGAGATCGCCAAGTACGACCTGTCCGGGTTCCGCACGCTGTTCCTCGCCGGGGAGCGGCTCGACCCGGAGACCTACCACTGGGCGTCCGCCAAGCTCAACGTGCCCGTCGTGGACCACTGGTGGCAGACCGAGACCGGGTGGGCGGTGGCCGCCAACCCGGTCGGTGTGGAGCTCCTTCCGATCAAGCCCGGGTCGCCCACGCTCCCGATGCCCGGGTACGACGTGCGGGTGCTCGGCCCGGACGGCGCGGAGGTGCCGCGGGGCACCGAGGGCGCGATCTGCATCCGGCTGCCGATGCCGCCCGGCACCCTCCTGACGCTGTGGGGCGACGACCAGCGCTACGTCGAGTCCTACCTGTCCCGGTACCCCGGCTTCTACCTCACCGGGGACAGCGGCTACCTCGACGAGGACGGATACGTGTACGTGATGGGCCGGACCGACGACATCATCAACGTGGCCGGCCACCGGCTCTCCACCGGGGCCATGGAGGCCGCGCTCGCCGCCCACCCGGCCGTGGCCGAATGCGCGGTGATCGGCGTCAGCGACCCGCTGAAGGGGCAGGTGCCGAAGGGCTTCGTGGTGCTGAAGTCCGGGGTGGAGATCGACCCCGACCGGCTCCGTGACGAGCTGATCGCCCGGGTGCGCCAGGACATCGGCGCGGTGGCCGCCTTCAAGGAGGTGGTCGTGGTCGACGCCCTCCCCAAGACGAGGTCCGGGAAGATCCTGCGCAAGGCGATGCGGGAGATCGCCGCCGGCAAGGACATCCCCGTGCCGTCCACGATCGAGGACCCGGCGGTGCTCGACCGGCTGCGCCCGCTGCTGCGCGGCCGGGACGCCTGATTCGGCCGCGAGGCCGGCCGGTATCGGAGGCTCTGCACTCGCACGGCTCCCCACTGGCCGGCGGGAGAGCGTGAAGCCTGTTGCGGGCGACACCCGCAACAGGCTTCACCACAAGGTCTACTTGATCGACGAACGCGCAGCGATCGGGTAATGTAACGGTTTGCCTTGGAACGTGCCAGCTACGGCCGCCGAGTCAGCCATTCCGGCGAGATTCCGGATCGCACGAAAGACCCCCGATCGCCAGGATCGTCGCATGCGGCAAGGGCGCAGCCGAGGGCGATCCGATGTCCCCGGCGGACCTGGACCCGGTGCACTCCTGCGATATCGCTCGAAACACATCAGTAGCAAACTTACACCATTTTCGCTATATAGTTCTGTTAATCTTATTCACATGTACAATTGATCGCCGTCGGCGGACGTCCCACCCGAACGACCTCGCCTCTGCTCCCCCTCTGCCCCCACAGGAGGACGGCCTTTCATGAGCATGGCGTCGAGAGCCCGCGATCCCGAACTGATCGACTCCACCATCCGCATGGTGGAGTTCCTGCGCGACCTCGCCTCGGCTCAGCGCATCCCGATCCGGGACGTCGACGAGTACGGCGAGGTGCTGTGGCTGGCTGACCTGCCGGACGGGATCGCGCCCCGGGTCCAGGCGGGCCCCGGCGAGGCGGTGCTCTCCGTCGATTACGTACGGCTCACGCCGCCGCCTGTTCCCCCGTCGGTCCTGGAGGGCTGGCTGGTCACACCGGACCTCTCCGATCCCGAGCGCGTCCCCGAGCTCGCTGAAATCGGGCCCCGGAGCATACCGGTGCTCTCCGACGATGGAACGACCGTCTGGCGGCAGGAGACCATAGGTGACCGGCCGGACGTCACGGAGGCCTACTCCCGCTGGCTGCCCGTCTGGCAGGCGTGGGCGGAGGAGGAACGTGACCGCGCCCGGCAGCAGCGCTGGCATCGTGGGCTCTACTCGATCGCCACGCGCCTGTCCCAGATGGACGACCAGCTCGAGCTGGTACTTGCGACCGGCCTGCTCCTCTGGCGGGCACCGGACGGCACTCGCGTGCGCAACCACCTGCTCACCACCCGCGTCCACCTGCGGGTGGATGCCGACACCGAACGCGTGGAGGTGGTGCTGGGCGAGGCCTCCCCCGTACTGCAGGACCGGGAGCTCCTTGCAGATCTGCCCGGGTTCACCCCCGCGCGCACCGACCGACTCCGCCAGCGGGCGCGGGACGGCGAAGGCGCCGGGCTCCGCGACGAGGCCGGTGAAATCCTGCAGGCGTGGTGCGATCGCGGGCTCGAGCGGCCCGCTGTCTACCGGCCGGACTGGACCCCGGGCGGCGCCCCCGGCGAAGTGGCCGAGGTACGGCTCGCGCCCGCATTGGTGCTGCGCAGGCGAGACCGGGGGTCGCTGATCGCGTACTACGACGCAATGCTCACCGCGCTGACCGGCCCGGACGCCACAGCGCCCCTCGGTCTCGCGCAGCTCGTGCGGCCACTGGAGCCGGAAGAGCGCATGGCCTTCCTGGAGGAGAGCGGTGCACGGGTCGCGCTCGGCGAAGACCCGCTCTTCCCGCTGCCGGCCAACCCCGAACAGCGCATGATCATGACTCGGCTGAACGAGGATAACGGCGTCGTCGTCCAAGGCCCGCCGGGAACCGGCAAGACCCATACCATCGCAAACCTGGTGTCGGCGCTGCTCGCCCAGGGCCAACGGGTCCTCGTCACCAGCCAGAAGGCTCAGGCGCTGCGGGTGCTGCGCGACAAGCTGCCACCTGAGATCGCTGGGCTGTGCGTCTCCATGACCGACGTGGGCCGTGGAGGCTCCGCGGAGCTGGAGACCGGCATCAAGGAGCTGTCGATCCGGTACGCCGGCTACGACCCCCGGCTGCAGGCCGAGCGGATCTCCGCGGCGCGCCGCCGGCTCGAGGAGGCCCGCCGCACGGCCGCCGAGCTGACCGATCGGATCCGGGCGCTGCGTGAGT
This sequence comes from Thermobispora bispora DSM 43833, assembly GCF_000092645.1. NCBI lineage: Bacteria > Bacillati > Actinomycetota > Actinomycetes > Streptosporangiales > Streptosporangiaceae > Thermobispora > Thermobispora bispora. Next base: position 1,813,737 of record NC_014165.1, on the reverse strand, counting down.
CCGAGACCTACGTCCACCGGGAGATCGCCCCAGGCTACCGGGGCACCCTTGCCGAGATCGCCCGCCGCTTGAAGCGGGAGGAGGCGGAGTGCCGGTGGATGCCGGTCCCCATGCCGCCCACGGCGCCTGCCGAGCCGCCGATCTCCGTCGGTGAGGCGGCCGAGCTCGTCGAGCTGCTCGCCGGGGAGACACCTCAGCGCAAAGCGCGGCCCTCCCAGCGGATCCCCGACGTGGCCGCGCTCCCCACCGTGGAGCGGCTCAAGGAACTGATCGCGAATGAGGCCGCGGCCCAGATGGTGGCTCGCGATGCCTCCACCGAGGTGTCCGGACGCCTGGAGCATCTCGATCCCGAGCTGATCGGCCGACTCGAGAAGATCGCGGCCGGCATCGCGGCCGACCTTCACCGGCTCGGCCTGCCAGAGGACGCCGCGGCGTGGGATACGGCCGACTGGACCGTCCGCGCGCTGAGCGACGCGCTCGCCGGCCGGGAGACCGCCCTGTGGCAGCAGCTCGCCGATCAAGCGGGACGGCTCGCCGCTCTCCGGGAGCGGACCCAGCGCATCGCCTTCCGCACGATCAGCCATCCGCGGCTCGAGGACCCGGGCGCGGCCGGTCGGTACCTGCAGGCAATGCAGGCACTGCGGGACCATCTCGCCGCGGGGAACCGGCTCAAGCGCGGGCTGCTCCGTCCCGCTGTGCAGCGGACGGCCGAGCCGTACCTCGCCGAGGTGTCCGTCGACGGGGTCCAGCCCACGAATGCCGAGCTGCTGTCCCTCGTCATCGACGACATCGAGGGAAGGCAGATCGCCGACCTGCTCCGGCGGGCCTGGCGGCTGGTGGGCGTGGAGTTCCCGGATGAGCCGCTCGAGCGCCTCTCGGCGCAGCTCGCCGACGCCTTCGACCGGCTGAGCGTGGTGCGCCGAATCGCCGATGCGGTGGCCGAAACCGTCGGCCTGCTCAACTCGGCGGGCGTGCGGCTCGACCTTCGCACTCCTGCGGAATGGCTGTCCTATAGCGCGGCGCTGCGCGCGGTACGGCTCAAGCTCGCCGCTGAGCGGGCAACCGCCGCGCTGGAGGAGCTGCACGCCGCACTTGAGCAGCAGATCCGGCTCGGCTCCCCGGCTCCCGAGCTGGTCGAGGCGGCCAACGCAGTGGCCGCCCGCGACGCTGTCACCTACCAGCTCTGCCTCAACGCCCTGGCGACCGCCCAGCGTGAGCAGGCCGAACAGCGGCGCTGCGACGAGCTCGCGGACAAGGTGCGGGCGGCCCACCCGGCGCTACTCAAGCTCCTCGCCGAAGCGGGCTCCTGGAAGCCGCACATGTCCAGCTGGGAGCGCGCCTGGCATTGGGCGAAGGCGTACACCTTCTTCACCGAGCAGCGACGGCCCGGACTGGAGCAGCAGCTGGAGGCCGAACTCGAGGACGCGACCCGGCGCACCCTGCGCCTGACCGCGGAGCTCGCTGCGGAACAGGCGTGGGATGCCGCTCTGGCCAGGATGAACTCCCGGCAGACGACCGCGCTGCGCGCTTACCAGGATCACATCACCAAGCTCGGCAAGGGGACCGGGAGGTACGCAGAGAAGTACCGGGCGCTCGCCCGGGAGGCGATGGCGGTGGCCCGCGACGCGGTGCCCGCGTGGATCATGCCGATTCAGCAGGTGCTGGAGACGATCCCGCCGGTGCGCGACTCCTTCGACGTCGTGATCGTGGACGAGGCCAGCCAGGCGAGCATCGACGCCCTGTTCCTCCTCTGGCTCGCGCCACGGATCATCGTGGTCGGTGACGACAAGCAGTGCGCGCCTCTCGCGATCAGGCGCGGCGAGCTCGAGCCGATCTTCGCGAAGCTCGCCACCTACCTGCCGGACATGCCTCCCTACCTGCGGGACGCCTTCACCCCCAACTCGAGCCTGTTCGACCTGCTGGCCACCCGGTTCGGCTCGGTTCTGCGGCTCAAGGAGCACTTCCGGTGCATGCCGGAGATCATCGAATTCTCCTCCCGGCAGTTCTACGCCGACGAGCCGCTAGTGCCGCTGCGGCAGTTCGGCGCCGACCGCCTGCCACCGCTCAAGGTCGTCAGGGTGCACGGCGCATCGACCGAGGGATCGAGCACGCGGCTCCGCAACCGCGTGGAGGCCGAGGCGATCGTCGAGCAGATCGTGGCGTGCAACGCCGATCCGGCCTATGACGGGAAGACCTTCGGAGTGGTCGTGCTTCAGGGCACAGGGCAGGTGCAGCTCATCCACGGCCTACTGCTCGAGCGGCTCGACCTGAAGGACTGGGAGCGGCGGCGGCTGCGGGTCGGCACCCCGCCCGACTTCCAGGGTGACGAGCGCGACGTCGTGTTCCTGTCGATGGTGATCGCCGAGCGGCGCTCCGCGGTGACCAGCACTGAGTGGCAGCGGCGCTTCAACGTCGCGGCCTCGCGGGCAAGGGACCAGATGTGGCTGTTCCACTCGGTCAGCCCGGACCTGCTCGCGCCCACATGCCTGCGGCGCTCGCTGCTCACCTACATGCTCAACCCGCCGGCGGCCCTGGGCGCGGAACCGCTCTCCGACGTGACCCCCGACGAGCCGCACCCGAGCTTCGACTCGCTCTTCGAGCAACGGGTGTTCCTGCGCATCCGTGAGCACGGCTACCACGTGATCCCGCAGTACGAGGTGGGCGGCCGCCGGATCGACCTGGTCGTGGTCGGTGCCGGAGGACGGCTCGCTGTGGAGTGCGACGGGGATCACTGGCACGGCACAGCCGAGCAGCGCGCCGCCGATCTCGACCGGGAACGGGAGCTCAAGCGCGCGGGATGGCGGTTCTGGCGGATTCGGGAAAGCGAGTTCTACTTCGATCCGGACGCGGCGCTCAAACCGCTCTGGGAGGAGCTCGAGCGGCGGGGCATCCGGCCGGGCGAGGTCATCCCGGAGGGTGCGGCTGCGGAGGACTCCTGGCGCGCCGTGACGCTCTCCACGGAACCCGGGTGGGACGGCCTGGAGGACGATGACCTGGAGGCGGGTGACCCTTCCGACCTGGAGCCCACGATCGGTGAGCTGCCTGCCGTACCCTGGCGCGACGCCAGTCCGGCCACGGGAACCGGGCGTCCCGCGGCGGCACGAACGCCGACGGCGCAGATCCGCGCCTGGGCCCGCCAGCAGGGATACGCCGTGGGCAGCCGGGGGCGGATCCCCGCGGAGGTGATAGAGGCCTATCGCCGGGCGCACGGCACCGGCTGAGAACGCCGGTTCACGAACGGGCACGAGACAGACCGGGGTGCCGGAGCCGATACCGGCCCGGCACCCCGTGTTCAACAGCACAGAATTTTCCGGGATCAGCAGCACCGGCTTCCCGGGTTGCCCTCCATGCGGTCGGTGCGCCACCGCTCGAACTCCCGCCGCGACATGGCGGGCGCGTCCGGGTGGATCCGGCGATGCCGCTCCAGGTACCGGTCGTACTGGGCCTCACCGGTGAGCTCCCGGAGGTACCACCGGACGAGGCCGAGCAGGCGGGTCACCATCACGAGGATCCGGACGTCCCTTCAGGGCCGGCGCCGACCAGCTCCCGGCGCCGCCGCGCGGAGAAGTCGAACAGGCCGGAGGGCGCCTCCAGCTTCGACCGGACGTACGGCGCCTCGGTGGTGGGCAGCGGCTCGCGGGACCTGACCGCGCGCACGCACACCACCAGCGCGTTGACGATGATCACGATGACCATGAGCGCGTACAGCGCGGCGAGCACGCCGTCCACGGTCGAGTTCAGCACGACGGTGTGCATGTCCTCCATGCTCTTCGCCGGGGCGAGCACCTCACCCCGCTCGATCGCCTCGGCGTAGCGGGCCCGCTGGGCGAAGAACCCGATCGTCGGGTCGGAGGAGAACACCTTCTGCCAGCTCGCGGTGAGGGTCACCGCCGCGTCCCAGGCGAGCGGCACGCCGGTGACCCAGGCCCACTTCAGCCGGCCGGACTTCACCAGCGCGGTGGTGGCCACCGTGAGGGCGACGGCGGCGAGGAGCTGGTTGGCGATGCCGAACAGCGGGAAGAGCTGGTTGATGCCGCCGAGCGGGTCGTTCACGCCGGCCCAGAGGAAGTAGCCCCAGGCGAGGACGATGATGGCGCTGGTCGCCCACACGCCCGGCCGCCAGTTGACCTGGCCGAGCGGCTTCCAGATGTTGCCCAGGGTGTCCTGGAGCATGAAGCGGCCGACCCGGGTGCCGGCGTCCACGGTGGTGAGGATGAACAGCGCCTCGAACATGATGGCGAAGTGGTACCAGAACGCCTTGAACGCCTCACCGCCGAAGACCGAGGAGAAGATCTGGGACATGCCCACCGCGAGGGTGGGGGCGCCGCCGGTGCGGGCGATCAGGGTCTCCTCCTCGACCGCCTCGGCCGCCGCGCGCAGGTCCTCGGGGCTGATGGTGAACCCGAGGTTGGCCACCGCGGCGGAGGCGCTCTCCACGGTCTGGCCGAGCAGGCCCGCCGGGGAGTTCATGGCGAAGTACAGGCCCGGGTCGAGGATGCAGGCGGCGATCATCGCCATGACGGCGACGAACGACTCCATGAGCATGGCGCCGTAGCCGATGAGCCGGACCTGCGACTCCTTCTCGATCAGCTTCGGCGTGGTGCCCGAGGAGATGAGCGCGTGGAAGCCGGAGAGCGCGCCGCACGCGATCGTGATGAACACGAACGGGAAGAGCTCGCCGGCGAAGACCGGGCCGTCGCCGGTGAGCGCGAACTTGGTGACCGCCTCGGTCTGCATCACCGGTGCGGCGAGGATCACGCTCACCGCCATCAGCGCGATGGCGCCGATCTTCATGAAGGTCGACAGGTAGTCACGCGGGGCGAGCAGCAGCCACACCGGGAGGACCGAGGCGGCGAAGCCGTACACGACGAGCCAGCCGACGAGCGCCTGCGGGCTGAGGGTGAAGGTGTCGGCGAGCCCGGACTCGGCCACCCAGCTTCCGGCGGCGATGGCGATGATGAGCAGCACCACGCCGATGAGGCTCGTCTCGATCACCCGCCCGGGCCGGAGCACCCGCAGGTAGACGCCCATGAAGAGCGCGATCGGGATGGTCATCGCGATCGAGAAGGTGCCCCACGGCGACTTGGCGAGGGCGTTCACCACGACCATCGCCAGCACCGCCAGCAGGATGATCATGATGGAGAGGACGGCGATGAGCGCGACGGCGCCGCCGACCTTCCCGATCTCGTCCCGCGCCATCTGGCCCAGGCTGCGCCCGTCCCGGCGCATGGACAGGAACAGCACCACCATGTCCTGCACGGCACCGGCGAAGATCACGCCGAAGATGATCCAGATCGTGCCGGGCAGGTAGCCCATCTGCGCGGCGAGCACCGGCCCCACCAGCGGCCCGGCGCCCGCGATCGCGGCGAAGTGGTGGCCGAGCAGCACCCGGCGGTCGGTGGGGTGGAAGTCGATCCCGTCCTCCAGCCGCTCGGCCGGGGTGGCCCGGGTGTCGTCCACCTTCAGCACCTTGTACGCGATGAACCTCGCGTAGAAGCGGTAGGCGATCGCGTACGAGCCGAGGGCGGCGACGATCAGCCAGATCGCGGAGATCTTCTCCCCGCGGGCGAGGGCGAGCACGCCCCACGCGACCGCGCCGGCGATCGAGACGGCGGTCCAGATGATCACCGACTTGACATTGAGCTTGCGTTTGGCACGAGGGGTAACCGTCACGGTGGTCTCCGAGTGCTTGTGGCGTGCGGCAACGGCGGCCCGCGGATGCGGGGCCGGGCGGGTCAGGATGAGCCGTGGCCGTCGTCGCGGCGGGAGCCGTACCTGAGCAGGAGGTGGGCGACGGCCATCAGGGCCACGGTCAGCGGCACCCAGATGAGCTGGTACGTGTAGAAGAACGGGATGCCGGCCAGGGCCGGCTCCTCCTTCGCGTACCAGGGCACCCACAGCAGCGCCTGGCACGGGGCGAGGAGGCACAGCGCCGCCAGGACGCGGGCCGCGGCGCGCCTGTGCCGTGGGCTGGGCAGCTCGCGCAATGTGGCTCCTTCAGATCTCGGATTCGTTGCCTGCTTGTTGCGGAACCACCTCTTCTGGTTTACGCCACCAGACGACTAGAACTACATTCGCCGGTGAACCGGACCCAGCTCGATGTCGGTGCCGTGGCGGTGGGTATGACGATCGACCAGCCGATGGTCGCGGCGTTCCTCGCCGTCCTCGGCGGGACCTCCCTCCTCGCCGTGACCGCCCGCTGGTTCGGCCGCACCGACGAGCTTCCCTCGCTCGAGTCCTGGGCGCTCGCCGACCGCCGGTTCGGCGGGCTCGTCACGTGGTTCCTGCTCGGCGGCAGCATCTACACCGCGTACACCTTCGCCGCCGTACCGGGCCTGGTCTACGACGCGGGCGCGGTCGGGTTCTTCGCCCTGCCGTACACGGTGATCGTCTATCCGCTGGCGTTCGTGCTGCTCCCCCGGATGTGGCGCGCGGCCCGCGACCACGGGTCCATCACGATCGCCGACTATGTGAAGGCGCGGTACGGCTCGGCGGCCCTCGGCCTGATGGTCGCGCTCACCGGGATCCTCGCCACGATGCCGTACATCGCGCTGCAGCTCGTGGGGATCCGGGCCGTGCTCAGCGCCTGCGGGCTGTACCCGGAGGGGTGGCGCGGGGACCTGGTGCTGATCGCGGTGTTCGCGGTGCTCGCCGTGGCCACGTTCCGGCACGGGCTGCGCGCCCCGGCGGTGATCTCCCTGGCCAAAGGGGCGGCGATCTTCGGCGCGGTGATCGGGGTGGTGGTGGCGGTGCTCGACCGGCTCGGCGGGACCGGCCGGATGTTCGAGGCCGCCGCGCGCAACCCGGAGGGCCACCCCCCGCTGCTGCTCTCCCCCGACATGTACCCGGCGTTCGCGACGCTGGCCCTGGGCTCGGCGCTCGCCCTGCTCATGTACCCGCACGTGACCACCGCCGCCTTCGCCGCGTCGAGCGCGCCGACCCTGCGGAAGGTGTCCATCGCCCTGCCCGGCTGGACGGCCGTGCTCGGGCTCTTCGGCATGCTCGGGATCGCCGCGCTCGCCGCCGGGGTCGACGCGCCCTCGGGCACGGCCGAGGCGGCGGTCCCGCTGCTGGTCAAGGAGCTCATGCCGTCCGCGCTCACCGGGGTGCTGCTCGGGGCGCTCGTGGTGGGGGCGCTGGTGCCCGCCGCGGTGATGTCGATCGCGGCGGCGGCCCTGTTCGTCCGCAACATCTACGTGGAGTACTTCCAGCCCTACGCGACGCCCAAGTACCAGGCCAGGGTCGCGCAGTGGATCTCGCTGATCGCCAAGGTGGGCGCGGTCGCCTTCATCCTGGGGCTGCGGAACCGGGACGCCATCAACCTCCAGCTGCTCGGCGGGGTCTGGATCCTGCAGACCTTCCCGGCCGTGGCGCTCGGGCTGTTCACCCGGTGGCGGGACGCGCGGGCCCTGCTCGCCGGCTGGGCGGCCGGCATGGCCTCCGGGACGCTGATGGTCGTCTGGGGCGGCTTCTCCGCCCTGGTCACGGTGCGCGCGTTCGGCGTCGCCTTCCCCGCGTACGCCGCGGTGGTCGCCCTCGTCGTCAACGCGGCGGTGACCCTCGCGCTCGCCGCCGTGCGCCGCTGGACGCCCAGGCGGCACCCGGACGATCCCCTCCCTTCGCTGCCCGTGAGGTCCGCATGAAGCGAAAGACCCCCGTCATCGCCCGGCCATCGCCCGAGGAGCGCCTGCACCCGCCGGAGCCGGCCGTGGACGTCGGCCCGGAGCCGCCCCTGGAACCGAGCCCGGAGCCGGCCCCGGCGCCGACCGCGCAGGCCGTCGAGCCGGAGGGCGGCGCGCGTCCGGTGGACATGAGCGACCGGGACGCGGCCCTGGCCGACCTCTTCGCCCGGCACTACACGCCGACGCTCCGCCTCGCCGTGCTGCTCGGCGCGGACGACGCCGAGGACGTGGTCGCCGAGGCGTTCTGGCAGCTCTACCGGCGCTGGCACCGCCTGCGCAACGTGGACGCCGCGCTCGCCTACCTGCGCGGGACCGTGGTGAACCTGATCCGGATGCGGCTCCGCCACCTCCAGGTCGCCCGCAAGCACACTCAGGAGATGGGGCACGAGGTCATCTCGGCGGAGACCGAGGCGATCCTCCGCGACGACCAGCGGGAGCTGGTGGCCGCGCTGAAGCGGCTGCCCGCCCGCCAGCGGGAGGCCCTGGTGCTGCGCTATTGGCTGGGCCTGCGGGAGCATGAGATCGCCGCCGCCATGGGCATCTCCTGTGGCGCGGTCAAGTCGCACACGGCCCGGGGCATGGCGGCGCTCACCCGGGCCATGGAAGGACGATCATGACGAGCGAGTCGACGCACGAGGAGCGGTTGCGGGAGACGCTGGACCTGCTCGCCGCCCAGGTGCAGCCGGCGCCGGACGCCTACCGGCGGGCCCGCGCCGAGTGGAAGCGCCGCGAGCGGCGCCGCCGCCTCACCCTGGCCTCCCTGATGGTGGTGGTGTTCACGCTCGCCGTGCTGATCGGGCTGTGGGCGCTGAACCGCACGCCGGACGGGCCGCCGGGCGGCGAGACCACGGGCCGGTACCACCACTCGAGCTGGCACTCCCCCTGACCCGCCCGGGCCCGTCCTTCGCGTGCCCCGCCCGGCGCCGCCGCGGGCAGGGGCACCACGAGGGTTCCGGGCCGGGTGAAGGCGCTCACCGCCGAACGGCCGCCCGGGTGACGGTCGCCTTCTTGGGCCGCTCGTGCTTCGCCGGTCGGCGGACCTGCCAGCGCCGGCCCCAGGACCGGACCGTCCGGCCGGCGAGCGGCCTTGCGCAGACCCACCCCGGGTCGGGAGACCGCGAGGGCCGGGCCGCGCGTCCCCGGAGCGCGGTGCCGTTCCCGGTGCCGCCCGCGCCGTACGGCACCGCGGGACGGATGCCGCGGTGCCGTACGGCGGGCAGGGGCGCGTGCCGTGCGCCGGATCAGGGACGGCCGAACGCGCGGAGCTGCTCAGGGGTGAGCCGCGAGACGTTCATGTCGATGGGGTCTTCCGTGTACTGGTGGATGACCCACTCCTTCCAGTCGGCGGGCGGCGTGACGTCGCCCTTGGGCCGGCTGTAGTGGGCCACCCAGAGCGGGTACTCGGCGAGCCCGCGGCCGTAGGTGTTGGCGAAGTTCCAGCCGCTGTAGAAGAGCGGCGTGGCCCCGGTCTTGGCCTTCACGTGCGCGAGCCACTTCTTGGCCCAGGCGTTGACGTGGTCCACGGAGTACCCGTCGGTGGTCTCCAGGTCGAGCACGAGCAGGTCACCGGGCTTCGCGGGCTGCTCGTTCACCACGGAGAGGAAGTGCTCGGCCTCGGCTATGGGATCGTTGCGGGGGTGCGCGTAGTGGTAGGCGCCGCGCACGATGCCCTTCTTGTCCAGCTCCCGCCAGTGCCGGGCGAACGAGGGGTCGCGGAAGGTGAGCCCTTCGGTGGCCTTGACGATGCCGAACTCGGCTTTGCTGGCGGTCCAGTCGTGGTCGGGCTCGTGGCCGGAGACGTCCTCGCCGTAGGTGAGCACGAGATCGGCGTGCGCCGGTCCGGTCACGGCGAGGGCGGTCGCCGCCGTGGCGACGGCCGCCGTGAGGGCGAGGGCGGCGCGGAGGCGCCGGAGGGTGCCGGCGAGCCGCTTCGTAACGGAGAGGGACGTGAGGGAATCGAACATGAAGGGGTTGACTCCTTGCTTCCATGCCGCCGGGCCGGGCCGAGAGGATGGGGCGGGAGGCGCCCTGCGGCGCGCCACAGGGGCGCGGCGCTTCACCCTGGGTGGGTGGGTGTCCCGGCTCCGCGGGGAGCGCGGATTCGGCGGCCGTGCGCTTGCGCTGGGAACTGGTCCCCAAGGGGACGCACGGTCACGGCAATGTCACGGGTGATCGATGGCAATCGTCACCCGATTTCGGTCAAAACCGTACACTCGACCTTACGATGGTGTAAAGAGGGCAAAAAGGGCGCATTGCCAAAGTGTCCTGTACCGCCCGTGACCGCTTCCTCATGAGGGTTCACACCGCACGGCCCGCGCGCCGGCTCGCCGCACGGGCGGCCGGCGCGCATGCCGTCCTCCCCCACCGCGCGGCCGCTCCTTCCCGCACGCCGGCCGCACGGGATGCGCCGTGGCGCCGCCGGCACACGGGCGCACAGGCGCGGCCGGGCCGCCGGGGCGCCGGGTCATCCGCGCTCCCGCCCGGCGATCACGCACCGGGCGGAGCGTGGTACGGCGCCGGCCGGGCCGACGAGGAGGTGCGCTTACCGCCGGCAAGCTCACCCCGCAAGGCCGGCCGGCTCACGCGCGGGGGGGCAGGCCCATAACGTGCGGATTCTCGGCACGGACCCGCCGATGGACGGCCCCGTTCCCGGAGCCGCGTGGTCACGGTGCGCTCACCGGCCTGGTGAGCCGGATCAGCACGGTGGCGTTGATCAGCGCGAGCACGGCGCAGGCCGCGAGCACGGCGAAGCCGGCGCTCGTGGCGTGGGTGCCGGCCTGGGCGGCGGTGGCGCCGGCCCGCAGCGACGAGGCGGCCGCCGCGGCGGCCACGGTGCCCGCGACGGCCACGCCGAGCGCGGCACCGGTCTGGTTGAAGGTGTTGAGCAGGCCGGACCCGACACCGGATTCGGCCGGCCGGACGTGGGAGGAGCCGATGGTGTACAGCGGTACGAAGCTGCTCGGCAGCCCCGCCCCGATGATGACCAGCGCCACGCCCGCGATCAGGGCGTTTCCCGTGCTGATGACCAGGATCCCGGCGCCGGCGAGCTGCGCGGCCGCGGCGCAGAGGTAGAGCCGCGCGAACCCGAGGCGGCCCGCCAGCCTGGGCACGACAAGGGCGGCCAGGAGCGAGGACAGCCCCATGGGCACCAGGGCGAGACCCGCGGTGATGGCCGCCATGCCGTGGGCGCGCTGGAAGTAGCCGCTGGCCAGGTACGTCCCGCCGATCATCACCGCGGCGGCGAGCGAGAGCCCGACGCTGCTCAGCGCGTACGTGGGCAGCCGCAGCAGGTGCAACGGCAGCAGCGGGTCCTCGGCGCGGGCCTGCCGTACGGCCACCAGGGTCAGCAGGAGCGCCGCGACGAGAATGCCCAGCCAGGCGGCCCCCGTGCCGGCACCGTCCTGCAGGCGGATCAGCCCGTACGACAGCGCCGCCAGGCCGGCGGTGGTGAGCAGCGCGATCGGCAGCCGCAGCGGCCTGCGCCGCACGGCGGAGAGCGGCGGCACCGCGCGCAGCGCGGCGATGCCGGTCAGGACGCAGATCGGGACATTGATCAGGAACGCCCATCGCCAGCCGAGCGTCGTGGTGAGCAGCCCGCCGAGGATGACGCCGATGGTCGCGCCCACCACGCCGAGGCCGCTCCACGCGGTCAGCGCCAGCCTGCGCTGGCCGGGCAGGCGGTAGATGGCGAGCACCGCGGACAGCGCTGCGGCGGACAGCACCGCGGCGGCGGCGCCCTGCACGAACCGCCCGGCGATCAGCGCCGGCGTGCCGGGGGCCAGGCCGCACAGTGCGGACGCCGCGCCGAAGAGCGCCAGGCCGGCGAGGAACGAGCGGCGGCGCCCGAACACGTCGGAGATGCGGCCACCGGCGAGCAGCAGGCTGCCGTACATCAGCACGTAGGAGCCGACGGTCCACTGCTGGGCCGCGGCGCCGGCCGAGAGCGACCGGCCGATGGTGGGCAGCGCCACGTTCACGACCGTCGAGTCGAGCATGACCATGAGCTGGGCGGCGCCGAGCACGGCCATGGCGCTCCAGGGGGCGGGTGGGTCCGGTGCGGGCGGCACCGGCGGCGGGGATGCGGGGGTGGTCCGTGTGCTGTCGTGCATACACCCAATATATGCATGCGCATGAAAGTATGTCCTCCGGTAACGTGGTGAAGGTGAGCGACGACCTGGTGATCAGCTGGCTCGCCATGATGCGCGTCTGCAACCGGCTGACACAGACCATCGAGCGCGAGCTCGCGCGCGAGCACCAGCTCTGTGTCAGCGCCTACGAGCTGATGTCGGCCCTGGCTCCCCGGACGGGCTGGACGAGGCTGTCCGACCTGACCGAGCAGGTGTCCCGTAGCCAGCCCCAGGTGTCCCGGCTGATCGCCCAGATGGTGGCCGCCGGCGTCGTGCAGCGCACGGCGTCGCCGGACGACGGGCGGGGTTCCCTGGTACGCCTCACCGAGGCGGGGCGGGACCTGTACGCCTCGGCCACCGCGACGATCGAACGGATCCTCCGCAACGCGGCTCTCCCCGCCGTGCGCTTCCCGCCGGATCCCGCCGGCGCCCCCGCCGACGCCGAGGCCGCGCACGCCACCGGGTGACCGCACCGCCTCACATGGAGCGCGGACCGGCCGGGGCGGGCGTCAGGCCCGCATGCCGCCGATCGGCGGCGGGACGGATCCGCTCACCGGCGCGCCGGCCGGTGTGATGAGGCCGACCCCGCCGGCGTACCTCCCCCATCGCATTCGCCTGCGCCGTCGCCACGGCCGCCGGGCGCGTGGAGCGGCGCCCGGCCGGGTCGCCCCATCCGGCGTCCGAACACCACGGCGGAGGCTCTGCCGCACGCGGCGGGCGCGGCGGCGCCGTCTTTCCGCGCTCACCGCGAAAGTTTCGAAAGCGTCCGTTCGCCGATTCACAGGCGAAGCATCGAGAGCTCGGCCGATAACGCCTTTGAAACGCCCCTGATCCGCCCTTGACCGCACTCTTGACTGCCCTTTACTTCGACTCTTATATTTCCGCAATATTAAAGGACATCTAAGAAATTTTCGGCGCCGCCCGGATCCCGGGGGTGGTTCGCGGCGGCACCGGGCCGAAGGGAAACGACATGAGCGGCCGGGCATCGATCGGCACGAGGCCGCCGCCCAGCGCCTCGGCACACCGCGCCCGTTCGCCCCGCCATGAGCGGGCCGGCTCCCCCGTCCGGCTCGAGCGGCATGCGGCGGCGGCCGCACCGCCGGCCACGGTCCGGGCCACCGCCGGTCCGGCGGCGGGCACCGCCCCGCACCGGCCCGGTGCCGGGCGCCCGGCGGCGGTGCCGTACCGCGGCGACGCCGGGCACGAGGCCACCACCGGCGGCCACATCCGCCGGTGCGCATCCCCCGGATGACACCGAAAACGCACGAGGATGAGCACAGCCAGCACGATCGACAGACCGCCGGCCACCGGAGACCCGAGCCCGGGCGGCACCCGCCCCGCCCGCCGGGGGAAACGCCCCGGCCACCGCACCTGGCGGGAGGCGCTGCGCCGCGATTGGCAGCTCTACACGCTGGCGATCCTGCCGCTCCTCTTCTTCCTGGTCTTCCGCTACCTGCCGATGATCGGCAACGTGATCGCCTTCCGGAGGTTCGAGCCGGGAGGCAACATCCTCGGCGAGGAATGGGTCGGCCTGCGGTACGTGCGCATGTTCCTGAACGACCCCACGTTCTGGAACGTGTTCGCCAACACCGTGATCCTCGGGGCGCTGACCCTGGTGGTCTGCTTCCCGCTGCCGATCGTGCTCGCGCTGCTGCTCAACGAGCTCGTCAGCAAGCGCATCAAGCGGTTCGTCCAGTCGGTCTCCTACCTGCCGCACTTCCTGTCCACGGTGGTCGTGGCCGGCATGGTCATGGAGCTGGTCTCGCTCGACGGCCCGATCAACCAGGTCCTGCGCGCGCTCGGCGGCGAGCCCATCGCCTTCCTGCAGGAGCCGGAGTGGTTCCGCGCGGTCTACGTCTCCTCCGAGGTCTGGCAGACCGTCGGCTGGGGCACGATCATCTACCTCGCCGCGCTCACCACCATCGACCCGCAGCTCTATGAGGCGGCGAGGATCGACGGCGCGGGACGGTGGCGGCAGATCTGGCACGTGACCCTGCCCGGCATCCGGCCCACCGTGGTCACGCTGCTCATCCTCAACATCGGCACGTTCATGGCCGTCGGGTTCGAGAAGATCCTCCTGCTCTACAACCCGCTGACGTACCCGACCGCCGACGTGATCGCCACGTACCTGTACCGGATGGGCGTGGTGTCGAACAACTTCAGCTACGCCGCGGCGATCGGGCTGTTCGAGGCCATCATCGGGCTCGCCCTGGTGCTGTCGGCGAACTTCATCTCCCGTCGCACGGTGGGGGCCAGCCTGTGGTGACCATCGACCAGACCAGGGGATACCGCGTATTCCGGGTGATCAACGGCGTCATCCTGACCGGCGTCGTGATCGTCACCCTCTACCCGTTCCTCAACGTCGTCGCCCGGTCGTTCAGCGACGAGTACGCCATCCGCGCCGGCAAGGTCAGCATCTTCCCCGTCGGGTTCACGCTCGACACGTACACGTACGTGGCGTCCGACCCGATGTTCTGGATCAACTACCGCAACACGGTGGTCTACACGGTCGTCGCCACGTTCATCGCGATGGTGCTGACCACCAGCTACGCGTACGTGCTGTCGAAGCAGCACCTGAAGGGCCGCAAGTTCCTCATCGGCATCGCGGTCTTCACGATGTTCTTCTCCGGCGGCCTCATCCCCAACTACGTCCTCATCACCAGCCTCGGCTTCAAGGACACCATCTGGGCCATCGTCCTGCCGAACGCGATCAGCGTCTTCAACCTCCTGGTGATGAAGACGTTCTTCGAGAACCTGCCGAAGGAGCTCGAGGAGGCCGCCGCCATCGACGGCCTGAACACCTACGGCATCCTGCTCCGGATCGTGCTCCCGCTGTCGAAGGCGGTGATCGCCACGATGGTGCTGTTCTACGCGGTCACCTTCTGGAACTCGTGGTTCTCCGCCTTCCTCTACATGACGAAGTCGGAGCTGTTCCCGGTCACCGTGTACCTGCGCAACCTCATCGCCGGGGCCACCTCCGCGACCTCGGTCGGGGCCGACGCCACCAACCTCACCGTGGCCACGAACATCAAGTCGGTGACCATGGTGCTCACCGTCATCCCGATCTTGCTGGTCTACCCCTTCGTCCAGCGGTACTTCGTCTCCGGCGTCATGCTCGGCGCGGTCAAGGGGTGACCCACCCGAGGCTTCCCCGCACCCACCCCGTTCCCAGGGAAAGGACCCCCAGATGGTCGAGATGAGCAGGCGTCAGGCGCTCGTCACCATGGGCGCCCTCTTCGCGCTCGCCGCGTGCAGTGGCGACGGCGGTAACGGCGACAAGAGCAAGACCTCGGGCGAGGACCTGTCGGCGCACAGCGATGGCGCGATGCCCGACTACGGCGTCGGCAAGCAGTTCAAGGCCACGGTTCCGCTGACGTTCAGCATCCTCTACAACAACCACCCCTTCTACCCGATCAAGAAGGACTGGTTGTTCTGGTCTGAGCTCACCAAGCGCACCAACGTGACGCTCGAGCCGAACGTGGTGCCGCTCAGCGACTACGAGAACAAGCGGAGCCTGCTCATCGGCGCCGGCGACGCCCCGCTGATCATCCCGAAGACCTATCCGGGGCAGGAGACCGCGTTCGTCGCCTCCGGCGCCATCCTGCCGGTCAGCGACTACATCGACCTGATGCCGCACTTCAAGGACAAGGTCGCCAAGTGGAACCTCCAGGCCGACATCGACACGCTCCGGCAGGCCGACGGCCGCTTCTACCTGCTCCCCGGCCTCCACCAGGACTACTGGGTGGACTACTCCCTGGCGATCCGGGTCGACATCCTCGAGAAGCTCGGGCTGCAGATCCCGCAGACCCTGGAGGAGCTGCACCAGGTGCTCAGGGCGATGAAGGAGGAGTACCCGGACTCCTATCCCTGGACCGACCGGTGGAACAACCCCACGCCCGGCGGCGCGCTGCTCAACATCATCGGCATGGCGTTCGGCGCCCGCGGCGGCTGGGGCTTCCTCAACGGCGTGACCTGGGACCCCAACGCGCAGAAGTTCGTCTACACCGGTGCGATGGACGCGTACCGGCAGATGCTGCAGTACCTCAACGGGCTGGTGAAGGAAGGGCTGCTCGACCCGGACAGCTTCACCCAGACCGACGAGCAGGCGATCCAGAAGCTGGTGTCCGGCAAGTCCTTCGTGATCAGCGCCAACGCGCAGGTCCTGGTCAACGAGTACCGGCCGCCGCTGAAGAAGGCGAACCCCAAGGCCAAGCTGGTCAAGATCCCGGTGCCCATCGGGCCGATGGGCCCCATCAAGGCGACGCCGAACGACACGCGCCTGGAGAACGGGATCATGATCTCCAAGAAGGCGCGGGAGAGCAGGAACTTCGTCGCCATGATGCAGTTCATCGACTGGCTCTGGTACTCCGACGAGGGCCAGATCTTCGCCAAGTGGGGCGTCGAGGGGGTCACCTATACCAGGGACGCCTCCGGCAAGTTCAGGCTCACGAAGGACGTCGACTTCGTCGGGCTCAACCCGGGCGCGCCCAAGCACCTGCAGCAGGACTTCGGCTTCTCCAACGGTGTGTTCGCGTACGGCGGCAGCACCGAGCTGCTCCAGTCGACCTTCTCCGAGGAGGAGATCGAGTTCCAGAAGGTGATGAACTCCCGGCGGGCGATGCCGGTGGCCCCGCCCCGGCCGCTCACCGAGGAGGAGCGCGAGCAGGCCACGCTGTGGGAGACCCCGCTCAAGGACCACGTCATGCAGAACACGCTCCAGTTCATCCTCGGCAAGCGCAGCCTCGACGAGTGGGACGCCTACGTGGCCGAGCTCGAGGGCAAGAACATGTCGGCCTACATCAACCTCATCAACAACGCGTACGAGCGGTACAAGCAGCAGCACGGCTGACGCTCGGCGTGCGCCTCACCGGAGGCGTCCGGCGCGGGTGACGACGTGGCGCGCCTGGTCGATGGGGACGGGTTCGGCCGGGCGCGCCGCCGGCCGCGGGGCGCCGGTCACCCCCTGGTCTCCGCGGGCAGGCGGCGCGGAGATCGAGGGCGGCCGGCCCTCGCGGCCATTCCCGGCCCGCCGCGGGACGGCCCCGGCCCGCCGCCGGCGCTCCCGGGGCACGGCCGTGGCCGGCCGGGCTCCGGCACCCCCGGCCTGCCATGACCGCACGAATCGCTCCGGAGTCCCCCATTGATGGAATCGACGGCCGAACGGCGGTTCGGTGAGGGCCCGCTCTCCCGCGCCGCCGCACTGATCTACACCCTGCTCGTCATCGAGCTGCTCTTCCTCGCCACCACCCTGCCCGGCCTGATCGGGCTCGTCCTGCTCGAGCGCGATCCCGGCAACGTCCCGCTGGCCGCGCTGTGCCTGCTCCCGGTCGGCCCCGCGCTGTCCGCCGCGCTGTACGCGGTGCACCGCCGCCGCCTCGACCTGACCGACCTGCACCCCGCCCGCGCGTTCTGGCGCGGCTACGCGATGAACGTGCGCGGCGTGCTGAAGATCTGGGTGCCGTGGCTCGCCTGGATGAGCATCGTCGGGCTGACCCTGATGAACTTCTCCGCCGCCGGCGTGCCCCGGTGGTGGGCGGGGCTGCTTGTGCTCACCGCGGCGGCGGGCACCCTGTGGCTCGTCAACGCCCTCGTCATCACCTCGCTGTTCGAGTTCCGGGGGCGGGACATCGCCCGGCTGGCCGTGTACTTCCTGTTCAGCTCGCCCCGGGTCACCGTGGGCAACGCGAGCCTGCTGATCGTGGCGGCCGCCATCACGCTGCTCGCCACCGAGGCGGTGCTCGCCCTGCTCGCCTCGCTGCTCGCCGCGGCGCTGCTGCTGAACGGCAAGCCGATGATCGACGAGGTCATGGAGCGGTTCACCGCGTGAGCCCGGCCGGCGCTCCGGGGACGTGGCCGCCTCCTCCCCCGCCGGGCACCCGGACGGCGGCTGCGCGAACGGCCGCGGGTTCCGTCGCCGATCGCAGGATGGCCGGCCCTCCGTGGTGGTGAAGTCATGGACACGCGTGTCCAAACGCGGTGCCCTTTACATCGTAGATTTCCAGCGACCGTCATGCGGCCGCACCGGCACCGCGCCCGGTCCGGTCCGGTCGCCACGGCGGCGAGCCAGCCGTACAGGTCGTTGCCGAGCGGGCCTCCGGCAGCCGGGCGACCCCGCCGTACGAGGAGGAGCGCCGCCGCACCGGCGTGAACCGCCGCCGCCGCGGTGCCCCGCGGGCACGCGATTCGCCGGCCGCCCGGGGCCGGGTGCTCGCTCAGCCCGGTGGTGACGACGGCGCTCCCGGGCGCGAACGCCGCAGGGAAGGTCGCGCGGGCGGTGGGGTCGAAGGCCAGGTCGCCGTGACGGCGCACCGGCGGGCGGCCCACCGCGCGTCACCGGCCCCGCGCCGGCGAGCAATGAAACTTTCGCGGAGTATTTGACACTTTTCTTTACAAACCTCTGCGCAAGGCGATTTCCTCCTCTTAGTGGAGGTGCTTGAGGACCGTCGTTCGCGAGGCCTTGGTGGAGTGCGCTCTTCGCGCACACGGCGCGGCGTCGATCGCGCGGGAGCGACCCCGCGCGGCGCTTCTCCTGCCTGAATCCCGTGGCCCACGGCACGGTCCTGCCGCGCGCCCGACCACGACCGCTCCGGCCGCTGCCCGAGCGGCTTCGACGGCGGCCGGACGTGAACGATGAGGAGGATCTGCAGATGCGTATGCCCTGGCGAGCGCGGTCACCACGCAGCTCCGCCGCCCCGACCGCGGCCCTGCCCAGGCGGACTCTGCGCCGCCGCCTCGCGATCGGCGTCGTTCCCCTTCTGCTGGCCGGAGCCGGCTGGGTGACGGCGCAGCCCGCCCAGGCCGCCATCGCCTGCCGGGTCGACTATGAGATCAGCGCGAGCTGGCCGGGCGGCTTCACCGCCAACGTCACCATCCACAACCTCGGTGACGCGATCAACGGCTGGCAGCTGACCTGGTCCTTCGGCGCCGGGCAGCAGATCACCCAGATCTGGAACGCCACCCACACCCAGTCCGGCTCGTCGGTCACCGCCACCAACGTCTACTACAACGCCGACATCCCCAGCGGCGGCAGCGTGAACTTCGGCTTCAACGGCTCCTGGACCGGCTCCAACCCGGCGCCCACCTCGTTCGCGCTGAACGGTGTGCCCTGCACCGGCGGCCCGGGCACGCCTCCTCCGTCCCCGACCCCGTCGTCCACCCCGTCCCCGACGCCGTCGGTCACCCCGTCGCCGACGCCGTCGGTCACCTGCGACCTGCCGTCGCAGTACCGGTGGACGTCGACGGGCCCGCTGGCGAACCCGAGGTCGGGGTGGGTCTCGCTCAAGGACTTCACCAACGTCGTCTACAACGGCAAGCACCTGGTCTACGCGACGACGCACGACACCGGAACGCGATGGGGGTCGATGATGTTCGACCCCTTCACGAACTGGTCGGACATGGCGACGGCCCGCCAGATCGAGACGCCCTTCTCCGCCGTCGCGCCCACGCTGATCTACTTCGCCCCGAAGAACATCTGGGTGCTCGCCTACCAGTGGGGCCGGTACCCCTTCTCGTACCGGACCTCCACCGATCCGAGCAACCCGTACAGCTGGTCGGAGGAGCAGCCCCTGTTCACCGGGAGCATCTCCGGTTCCGCGACGGGGCCCATCGACCAGACGCTGATCGGCGATGACAAGAACATGTACCTGTTCTTCGCCGGGGACAACGGCAAGATCTACCGGGCGAGCATGCCCATCCAGAACTTCCCCGGCAACTTCGGCTCGTCCGCGACGGTGGTCATGAGCGACTCGACCTACAACCTGTTCGAGGGGGTCGAGGTCTACACGCTCAAGGGCCAGAACAAGTACCTCATGCTCGTCGAGGCGATCGGCTCGCAGGGGTGGCGTTACTTCCGCTCCTTCACCGCCACCAGCCTGGACGGCACGTGGACGCCGCAGGCCGCGACCGAGAGCAACCCGTTCGCGGGCAAGGCCAACAGCGGCGCCACCTGGACCAACGACATCAGCCACGGCGATCTGGTGCGCACCAACCCCGACCAGACCAAGACCGTCGATCCGTGCAACCTGCAGCTGCTCTACCAGGGACGCGCCACCAACTCCGGCGGGGACTACGACCTTCTGCCGTACCGGCCGGCCCTGCTGACGCTGCAGCGCTGACGGCCTGACCCGGGCCAGGTTCGCGATCACGGCGCGTGATCAGGACCGGACGGCGGGCCCGGCGACGGCCGGGCCCGCCGTGTCATGCGCCCGGTCCGGCCTTCCGGGCGGGCTGAAGCCGCCGTGCCGGTGAGGCCCGCGCCTCAGTTTCCGGATTCGGCACGGGTCCGGCTCGCCGGGCTCGGCGGGGAGCCGGCATCGGCTCACCCCCTCTCCCCCGGCCCGCGACCCGTACCCCGGCCCCACCGCGAGAACCTCCGCACCCGAAAGGTCTCGGAGCGCAGGCGATCGCGCGGGGCGGCCCCGCCCTCCGGGGACCGGCCGTCCCGGAGAACGGGGCCTCGGTCCCGAGGGCTGCGGATCCGGCGAGCCGACCCGTAGCCCTGGGAACCCGAGCCGTCGCGGTTCCGGGAGCCCGAGCCGTCGCGGCTCTGGGCACCGGAGCCGCCCTTCGTCACGCCGGCGCGGACGCGGCGGGCTCGCGGCGGGGCGCCGGGACGACCGGCGCGGCGAACCGGCTGCGCGGCCGGGGCAGGCCGTAGTGGTCCCGCAGGGTGGTGCCGGTGTACTCGGTGCGGAACAGGCCGCGCCGCTGCAGGATCGGCACCACGTGCTCGGCGAACGCGTCGAACCCGCCGGTGAGGTACGGGGGCATGACGTTGAAGCCGTCCGCCGCCCCGGTGGTGAACCACTCCTCGATCCGGTCGGCGATCTGCTCGGGGGTGCCCGCGGTGACCCAGTGCCCGCGCGCGCCCGCGAGCCGGTGCAGCAGCTGCCGGATCGTCGGCCGCTCCCGGTCGATGATGCCGACGATGAGCTGGAACCGGCTGCCGGCGTTGAGCTCCGGGTCGTCCGGGATCAGCTCGCGCGGGAACGGCTCGTCCAGGTCGTGGCCGGACAGGTCGACGCCGAGCACCCGGCGGAGCTGCTCCAGGCCGTACTCGGGCTGGGTGAGCTCGTTGAACTCCCGCTGCAGCCGGAGCGCCTCGGCCTCGGTGGAGCCGATGAACGGGCTGAGCCCGGGCAGCACCTTGACCTGGTCCGGGTCGCGGCCCTCGGCCTTGGCCCGCCTCTTGATGTCGGCGTAGAAGGAGCGGGCGCTGTCGATGGTCTGGTGCGCGGTGAAGATGGCCTCGGCGTACCTGGCGGCGAGGGCCTTGCCGTCCTCGGACGAGCCCGCCTGCACGTACACCGGGCGGCCCTGCGGGGAGCGGGGGATGTTGAGCGGACCGCGCACCCGGAACAGCTTCCCGGCGTGGTCGATGGGGTGGATGCGGTCGGTGTCGGCGAAGACCCCGGACTCCGGGTCGACGACCAGCGCCTCGTCCTCCCAGCTGTCCCAGAGCTTGGTCACCACGTCGACGAACTCGTGGGCCCGGGCGTACCGCTCGGCGTGCACGGGGTGCTCGTCGAGCCCGAAGTTCTGCGCCGCGTTCGCTGCGCCGGTGGTGACGATGTTCCACCCGGCCCGGCCCCGGCTGAGGTGGTCCAGGGAGGCGAAGAGCCGGGCGAGGTTGTACGGCTCGAAGTAGGTGGTGGACGCGGTGCCGATCAGCCCGATCCGTTCGGTGGCCACGGCGATGCCCGACAGCCAGGTGAACGGCTCGAGCCGGAACCGGCTGGCGTACCGGATGTTGTCCGGCAGCGCCGGCCCGTCGGCGAAGAAGACCGCGTCGAACTTGGCCGCCTCGGCGCGGCGGGAGAGCTCCTGGTAGTAGGTGATGTCCAGGACGCGGTCCGGGGCGGACCCGGGGTACCGCCAGGCGGCCTCGTGGTGACCGGCCGGGTAGATGAACAGGTTGAGGTGCAGCTGCCGGTTCGGGGTGGTCATGGTCTCTCCTCTCCGGTGACGCCGAGCGCGGCGAGCAGGTGGGCGCGCACCTCGGCGAAGCGGGGGTCGGTGGATTCCCTGGGTGAGTCGAGGTCGATGGTCCGCTCGGTGGTGATCCGCCCGTCGGACAGGACGAGCACCCGGTCGGCGAGCACGATCGCCTCGTCGACGTCGTGGGTGACGAGCAGCACCGCCGGCCGGTGCCGGTCGCAGAGCCGGCGCAGCAGCGCGTGCATCCGGATCCGGGTGAGCGCGTCGAGCGCGCCGAAGGGCTCGTCGGCGAGCAGCAGCTGGGGCTCCCGCACCAGGGAGCGGGCGAGGGCGACCCGCTGCTGCTCCCCGCCGGACAGCTCGTTGGGCCAGGCGCGTTCCCGCCCGGCGAGCCCGACCTCGGCGAGGCTCTCCCGGCCGCGTTCGGCCGCGTCGGGGCCGTCGAGGCCGAGGACGACGTTGGCGAGCACCCGCTGCCAGGGCAGCAGCCGCGAGTCCTGGAAGACCACGGAGACCCGCTCGGGGACCTCCACCACGCCGCCGCCCGCGACGTCGTGGTCGAGGCCGGCGAGGGCGCGCAGCAGGGTGCTCTTGCCGGATCCGCTCTTGCCGAGCAGGGCGACGAACTCGCCCGGGGCGATCTCCAGGTCGAGGGAGTCGAGGACGACCCGGTCGCCGTAGGCCCGGGTGAGGCCGGAGACCCGCACCGCGGGCGCCACCGCGGTCAGCCCGCCAGCGTGCGCCGCCATGCCAGTGCCCTCCTTTGCACGAGGCGGACCGCCGCGTCGGAGACCAGGCCGAGCAGGCCGTACAGGACGATGCCGACGAAGATCACATCGGTCTGGCCGTAGGAGCGGGCGAGGTCCATCATGTAGCCGATCCCGCTGGTGGAGTTGATCTGCTCGACGACCGCGAGGAACAGCCACGCGGCGGTGACCGCGAACCGCATCCCGATGAGGAATCCGGGCAGCGCGCCCGGGAGCACGACCTTGCGGATGAAGTCGCGGTGGGTGAGCCGGAGCGTCTCGGCGAGCTCGACGTACCTGCTGTCGATGCTGCGCAGGCCGTTGTGGGTCTGGATGTAGATGTGCACCAGGACGCCGAGCGTGATCGTGGTGATCTTCATGCCCTCGCCGATGCCGAGCCAGAGGATCAGCAGCGGCATCAGCGCCAGCGTGGGGATGGCCCGCTTGATCTGCACCGGCCCGTCGATGATCGACTCCCCCCAGCGGCTGAGCCCGGAGACGACCGCGAGCACGGTGCCGAGCACCGTCCCGAAGGCGAGGCCGAGGCCGACCCGCTGCAGCGAGGTGAGCAGGTTCTCCTGGAGGCGGCCGCTCTCGATCAGGTCGATCGCGGTGCCGGCGATGGTCCACGGGGCGGGGAGGAACCGGGGGTCGAGCAGGCCGGTCGCCGAGCCGGCGGCCCAGGCGCCGAGCAGGAGCGCGGGGCCGAGCAGGGGGCCGAACCGGATGGGGTCGCCGGGGCCGAGCCTGCGCCTGGCCCGGCGGCCGCCCGGGCCGGGCGGGGCGGGCGGGGCCGCGGTCGCGGGCACCGTGGGCGCCGCGGAGGTGCCCGCCTCCGGCGGCACCGGCGGCACTCGCCTGAGCCGGGTTCTGGTGTCTGCCATCACGCCCCCTTCTTCCTGATGGCGTCGGCGGCGACGCGCTCGAAGCGCAGGTCGTAGAGGTCCTTCGCGTTGATCACCGGGTTGCCGCTCTCCGCGGCGAGGAGGTCGATGGTCTCCTGGTGGCGGGCGATGACGTCGGTCCAGCTCGCGGGGATGTCCGGCTCACCCGCCTGTTTGACGAGGTAGGCGCCGTCGGCCGGGCTCAGCCCTTGGTCTTTGACGTAGTAGCCCTGGATCCACTCCTCGGGGTGCTCGTAGACCCAGACGGCCGCCCGGGCCCAGGCCTGGACGTACTCGCGGATGGCCGCGGCCTTGGCGGGATCCCGCAGGGTCTCGGTGCGGACGTACAGGTGGGTGGGGTCGTCGCGGACGCCATGGGGGATCGTGGCCGCGCCGCGGTCCCCGTACTTGGCGAGGTAGCGCTTGATGTTGACGCCGCCGAGCGGGGCCATGTCGACCTGCCGGCTGGCGAGTGCGTTGACGTAGACGTCGCCGGTGCTCGGCAGCTCGACCAGCGTCACGTCGTCCTTGGTGAGCCCGGCCTTCCGGAGCACCCGCAGGACGAGCGCGCCCTGCGCCTGGCCGGGGCTGTAGGCGATCCGCTTGCCGCGCAGGTCGGCGAGGGTCCGGACGTGCACCCCCGGGGCGATGCCGAGCTCGTAGACCGGGTGGTCGAGGGGGTCCTTGCGGAACTTCGCCGCGACGATCTTGACCGGCAGGCCGATCCAGGTGGCGTGGATCGGCGGGATGTCGGCGACCGAGCCGACGTCGAGCGCGTCGGCGCGGAACGCCTCGAGCGTCTGGGGGCCGCCGCTGAAGTTGGCCCATTCGACCTCGAAGGAGAGCTTGCCGATCTCACCGGAGAGCTCGAGCGCCACCTTGGTCTGGGGGTCGCCGATCCGGAGCCGGGTTCCCTCCGGCACCTGGGTGGGCAGCGGCGCGTCGAGCGCGAGCTCCGGCCCGGACGGCCCGGAGCCGCGGGCGCACGCCGACAGCGTGGCCAGGAGGACGGTGATGACGAGGGGCGCGAGCACGCGTACGGCCCGCCGCGATGGGAGGGGGGACATGAGGTAGCCCTTCGCTAGCAGTGTGGGTGCGGGAGTCCGCTCGCACGATCGGATCCGTGCGGCGCAGGAGAGGACGGTCGGTGACTGCTACGCGAGGCGCCGACACAGGGCGCTGGCGACGTGGCACAGGTCGACGTGCGCACGCCGGGTCAAGGGGCTCGCTTGACTCATGGTCCCCACGGTCGCATCGTTCCCGGACGAAGTCAATATTCCCTACTTGTTTTAAAGGGAATATGCCCGGACGGCCCCGCTGAGCTGGGCGGACGCCCTTCTCCGGCGGGCGCCGTAACACCACGGCAACCCGGGCGATATCCGGCCCCCGCCCGGCCCGGCCGCGGCCGCCCGGCCGTGACCGGCCGGCCGTACGGCATGCCCCGCGCTGCGGCACCGCCCCGGCGCGCCCTGGCGGCGATCCGGGCCGATCGCCGGGGTGCCCGCATGCGGACCGCCCGGGCTACGCATGCCGCGGCGGCGTCGTCCCCTCCCCCGGTCACCCGGGTACGGCGGCGGGCTCGGGCCGGCGGTCCAGCCGAAGACGCGGCAGAGGCCGGCGGCGACGCGTGCCCGGGCCCGCCACCTCTGCGAACCCGACGTCCCGGACCCGTCACGCCCATGAACGCGAGGCCCGTCACATGTGAGATCCCGGCCGGCCGCGCCGAGGCACGCCTGGCCGGACGGCCACCTCCACAAGCGTTAGGTCCGGCCCCGCCGGCGAGCGCGATTCCAGGCCGGCGGTGCTGGACGGCGCGGGG
Organism: Thermobispora bispora DSM 43833; assembly: GCF_000092645.1. Taxonomy (NCBI): domain Bacteria; kingdom Bacillati; phylum Actinomycetota; class Actinomycetes; order Streptosporangiales; family Streptosporangiaceae; genus Thermobispora; species Thermobispora bispora. The sequence continues at coordinate 1,788,543 of NC_014165.1, read as the reverse complement.
CCGGGCGCCGGCGGTGCCGGTGACGCGGCGGGTCAGCCACCGGCGGGGCCGGCCAGGGCGCCAGCGGTGACCCGCGGCCGGACGGGTCAGCCGCCGGCAGGGCCGGCCGAGGCACCGGCGGTGCCGTACGCGGCCCCGACGAGCCCTTACGAGGGGGCGAGATCCCGGTCCAGGCCTCGGTGGCGCGCCGGCGAGGTGCTCGCCCGGACCCTCAGCGTGATCGGCAGGACCTCGACCGTGCCCGGCTCGGCCTTGCCGGAGAGGATGTCGGCGAGCAGCCGCACCGCCCGGCGGCCCATCTCCCGGGGGGCGATGTCAATCGCGGTGATCGGGGTGATCAGGCTCTGCAGGCTGGGGCTGTCGACGTACGAGGCGACGAGCAGGTCGTCGGGCACGTGGCGGCCCTGCTGGAAGGCGGCCTGGACCGCGCTGGTCGCGCCGCCGTCCGGCACGGAGATGATCGCGTCCACTCCCCCGGGTGACCGCAGGGCCTCGGCGACCGCCCGGCCCACGTCCTCGGGAGCGCACACGAACGGCACGTCGTAGACGAGCGCCTCCCGGCCGTGCTCCGCGCACCAGGCCCGGTACGCGGTGCGGATGTCCAGGCCGAACGCGGTCTCCTCGCCCGGGCAGAGCAGCGCGATGCGCTCGGCCCGGTCGGCGAGGTGGTCGAGCAGGGAGCGGATCCCCGCGCCGTGGTCGGACTCCACCCGGCCGGCGTGCTGGGCGCCCGGGGTCAGGTCGCGCTCGCAGGTGACGACCGTGATGCGGCGCTCGGCGAGCGCCCGGAGCATGGGGTCGCCGAGCATGGGGTCGGAGACGACCACCCCGTCGACGTAGAGCGGCGGCGGGTCCGCGGGGTCGTGGATGGCCGGGATCAGGGTGAGCGCCACGTCGTGCGCGAGGGCCTCCTCCGCGGCCCCGATGGCGAGGTCCATGTAGTACTGGAGGCCGATCGTGCGGTCGGGGAAGTAGAGCCCGATGGCCCCGGTGCGGCCGCCGCGGAGGTTCCGGGCGCTCCGGTTGGCGACGTACCCCAGTTCCCGGGCGACCGCGGCCACCCGCTCACGGGTCGCGGCGGGCAGCCTGCCGCGACCGCTCAGGGCGTCGGAGACGGTGGTCTTGGACACGCCGGCGGCGCGGGCGACGTCCAGCAGGGTGATCCGCTTTCGTGCCTTCATCACCGCCAACGGTACACGGTGCAACGGTTCGGCAGATTTCTAGAGGAACATTCCGTCAACCTATTGCAGGAACGTTCCTGCTCGTGGTCTAATCTGGCTCACCTTCCTATCCCGGGGCATTTCACCCGGGTCATGAGGTGATCCACGTGCATCTGACGCCCACTGAGCGCGACCGGCTCCTGCTGTTCGCCGCCGCGGAGCTGGCCCGGGCGCGCCGCGCCCGCGGGCTGCGGCTGAACGTCCCCGAGGCGATCGCGCTGATCGCGGACACGGTCTGCGAGGCCGCCCGGGACGGCCGCCGCCTGGACGAGGCGATCGAGGCCGGGCGGTCGGTGCTCACCGCCGACGACGTGCTGCCCGGCGTGCCCAACGTGGTCCGGGAGGTCCAGGTCGAGGCGGTCTTCGACGACGGGACCCGGCTCGCCGTGGTCACCGATCCGTTCGGCCGCGACGCGGTGGACCCGGCGGGGCCGGGCGCGGTGCTGCCCGGTACGGACGAGGACGGGCCGGGCGCCGAGGACGACGAGGACGCGGTGACGCTGGAGGTCACCAACACGGCCGCGGTGCCGATCAGCGTCACCTCGCACTTCCACTTCTTCGAGGTCAACCCCCGGCTCCGCTTCGACCGGGCCAAGGCGTACGGGCGGCACCTGGCCGTGCCCGCGGGAACCGCGGTGCGGTTCGACCCCGGCGCGACCGTCGAGGTGCGGCTGGTCCCGATCCGGGGCGACCGCGTGGTGATCGGCTTCGCCGGCCTGGTGGACGGCCCGCTGGACGCCCCGGGGGCCAAGGAGCGGGCGCTGGAGCGCGCCCGGGCCTGCGGATACCTGGGCGCGGAGGAGCCGGCGTGAACCCGAGAGCGAAGGAGCCGGCGTGAACCGGAGTGAGTATGCCGCGGTGTACGGGCCGACCACCGGGGACCGGATCGTGCTCGCCGACACCGGGCTGGTGGTGGAGGTCGAGGCGGACGCCCAGCGGCGCGGGGAGGAGTTCCTCGCCGGGTTCGGCAAGACGGCCCGGGACGGGCTCCACCTCAAGGCCGCCTCGGTGCGGGAGACCTGCGACCTGGTCGTGTCGAACGTGGTGATCATCGACCCGGTGCTCGGCGTGCGCAAGGCGTCGATCGGCATCCGGAACGGCCGGATCACCGCGATCGGCCGGGCCGGCAACCCGGACACCCTCGACGGGGTCGACGTGGTGGTCGGCACCGGGACCACGATCATCAGTGGCGAAGGGCTCATCGCCACCCCGGGGGCGATCGACACCCACGTGCACCTGATCTCCCCGCGGGTGATGGAGGCGTCGCTCGCGTCCGGGGTGACCACCATCCTGGGCCAGGAGTTCGGCCCGGTGTGGGGCGTCGGGGTGAACTCGCCGTGGGCGTTGCGGACCGCGTTCGCCGCCTTCGACGCCTGGCCGGTCAACATCGGGTTCCTGGCGCGGGGCTCGTCCTCCCGCCCGGAGCCGCTGGTCGAGGCCCTGGCCGAGGGAGGCGCCTGCGGGTTCAAGGTGCACGAGGACATGGGCGCCCACGCCCGGGCGCTCGACACCGCGCTGCGGGTCGCCGAGGAGCACGACGTCCAGGTCGCGCTGCACACCGACGGCCTGAACGAGAGCCTGTCGGTGCGGGACACCCTCGCCGTGCTGGACGGGCGGACCATCCACGCCTTCCACGTCGAGGGGTGCGGGGGCGGGCACGTGCCGGACGTGCTCACCCTGGCCGGCCGGCCGAACGTCATCGGCTCCTCCACCAACCCGACGCTGCCGTTCGGCCGGGACGCCGTGGCCGAGCACTTCGACATGATCGTCTCCTGCCACGGGCTCTCTCCGGACCTGCCCAGCGACCAGGCGCTGGCCCGCGACCGGATCCGGGCGCAGACCATGGCCGCGGAGGACGTGCTCCACGACCTCGGCGTCATCCCGATCACCTCCTCCGACGCCCAGGGCATGGGCCGGGCCGGGGAGACGATCCGGCGGACCTTCGCCCTCGCCGGGAAGATGAAGGCCGAGCGCGGGCCGGAGCACGAGCGGCACGACAACGCGCGGGTCCTCCGCTACCTGGCCAAGCTCACCATCAACCCCGCGCTGGCGCACGGCCTCGCCCACGAGATCGGCTCCCTGGAGCCGGGCAAGCTCGCCGACATCGTTTTGTGGGAGCCCGCCCGGTTCGCCGCCGTCCCGCGCCTGGTGCTCAAGGCTGGCTTCCCCGCCTGGGGCGTGACCGGGGACCCGAACGCGGCGGTGGAGCACGCGCAGCCGCGCGTCATGGGGCCGCAGTTCGGCGGCCACGGGGCCGCCCCGGCCGAGATCGCCGTCGCCTTCGTCAGCCGGTCGGCCCTCGACGCCGGCCGGGACCGGCTCCCCACCCGCCGCCGCCGCGTGGCCGTACGGAACACCCGCGGCATCGGGCTGGCCGATATGGTGCATAACGGACGAATTGGAACAGTGCACGTCGATCCCGCCACCGGCGCCGTGGACCTGGACGGCGAGCCCCTCACCTCCACCCCGGCCGAGCGCGTCCCCCTCTTCCGCCTCTACCACCTCTGACCGACCCGGACCGACTGCTGGCGAGGTGCCACGTGACCCAGTACGCAGATCTCGTCATCACCGAAGCCCCCGTCTTCACCGCCGACGCCGCCCGGAGCTGGACCGACGCGGTGGCCGTACGGGGAGACCGGATCGTCGCGCTCGGCGCGGCGAACGTCAAGGAGCTGATCGGCCCGCGCACCCTCGTGATCCAGGCGCGCGGCGGGATGGTGCTCCCCGGGTTCCAGGACTCCCACATCCACGCGCCGTTCGCCGGCCGCAACCGGCTCCACGTGGACCTCAGCGGCCTGGCCGGCAAGCAGGCCTACCTCGACCACATCGCCCGGTACGCGGCGGCCAACCCCGGCAAGCGGTGGATCATCGGCGGCGGCTGGGCGATGGAGTACTTCCCCGGCGGCACGCCCCGGAAGGAGGACCTCGACGCGATCGTGCCGGACCGGCCGGTCTTCCTCTTCAACCGGGACGTGCACGGCGCGTGGGTCAACTCCGCCGCGCTCGAGATCGGCGGCGTCACCAAGGACACCCCGGACCCGGTCGACGGCCGGATCGAGCGGGACCCGCAGACCGGCGAGCCGACCGGCACCCTGCACGAGGGCGCGGCGTACACCTTCTTCGAGCGCTTCGTCCCGCCCCTCAGCCGGGAGCAGTGGGAGGCCGCGATCCTCAACGCGCAGGAGCACCTCCACTCCCTCGGCATCACCGGCTGGCAGGACGCCTGGGTCACCCCGGAGACGCTCGCCGCCTACCGCTCGCTCGACTCCTCGGGCCGGCTCACCGCCCGCGTGGTGGGCGCGCTCTGGTGGGACCGGCACCGCGGCCTGGAGCAGATCACCGGTTTCCTCGACCAGCGGGAGCAGGGCACCGCCCGCTTCCGCCCCACCACCGTCAAGATCATGACCGACGGGGTGCTGGAGAACCACACCGGGGCGCTGCTCGAGCCGTACTGCGACGGCTGCGGCGGGCACACCGACAACCGCGGCCTGTTCTACGTCGACCCCGAGGTGCTCAACGCGGCCGTCACCGAGCTGGACCGGCTCGGGTTCCAGGTCCACATGCACGCCATCGGCGACCGGGCCGTCCGCAACGCGCTCAACGCCGTGCAGGCCGCCCGGGAGGCCAACGGCGGCAGCGACAACCGGCACCACATCGCCCACATCCAGCTCATCCAGCCCGAGGACATCCCGCGGTTCCGCGAGCTCGGCGTCATCGCCAACTGCCAGGCGTACTGGGCGCAGATGGAACCGCAGATGGAAGAGCTCACCATCCCCTTCCTCGGCCGGGACAGGGCCGACCTTCAGTACGCGTTCGGCGATCTCCTCCGCTCCGGCGCCACCCTGGCCATGGGCAGCGACTGGCCGGTGACCACCGCCAACCCGCTGGAGGAGATCGAGGTCGCGGTCACCCGGATCGACCCCGAGAACCGCGACAACGCGCCCTTCCTCCCCGAACAGGCGTTGCCGCTCCCGGTCGCGCTGACCGCGTTCACCGCCGGCTCCGCCTACCTCAACCACGACGACGACGCCGGTGTCATCGCGATCGGCAAGCGCGCCGACCTCGTGGTTCTCGACCGCAACCTCTTCGACCCCGCCGCCGGTCCGATCGGCGATGCGCGCGTCGTGTGCACCATCGCCGCGGGATCGGTGGTGTACGAGCGCCCGTGAGGAGAGCTCTATGAAAACCCCCCAGCCCACTTCCGGCGGCACCCGCCTGCAACGCGTGCTCGGCCTGCCCTCCCTGGTGCTGTTCGGCCTGGCCTACATGGTGCCGCTCACCGTGTTCACCACGTACGGAATCGTCACCGAGCTGACCGAGGGGCATCTGCCCGGCGCGTACGTGGTCACCCTCATCGCGATGCTGTTCACCGCCTACGGCTACGGGCGGATGGTCCAGGCCCACCCGTACGCCGGGTCGGCCTACACCTACGCGCAGCAGTCCTTCGGCCCGCACGTCGGGTTCATGACCGGCTGGGCCCTCATGCTCGACTACGTCTTCCTGCCGATGATCAACTACCTGGTCATCGGCATCTACCTGCATGAGGCCTTCCCCGCGGTCCCGACGTGGGTGTTCATCCTCGCCGCGATCATCCTGGTCACCGGGCTGAACGTGCTCGGCATCCGGATGGTGAGCCGGATGAACTTCATCCTGATCGCGGTGCAGGCGATCTTCCTCGCGGTGTTCCTCGTGCTCGCCCTCCGCACCGCCGCCGGGCAGCCCGTGCCGTCCCTGACCGCGCCGTTCTTCGACGGGGAGACCGACTTCTCCAAGATCTTCGCCGGCGCGGCCATCCTGTGCCTGTCCTTCCTCGGATTCGACGCGGTCTCCACGCTGTCCGAGGAGACCCACGACCCGCGGCGCCGGGTGCCGCTCGCCATCATGGTCGCCACCCTCGCCGGTGGCGTGATCTACATCGTCGTCTCGTACGTGGGCCACCTGGCCTTCCCGCAGTGGCAGTCGTTCAGCAACGTCGACTCCGCGTCGCTGGACGTGATGCAGCACGTCGGCGGCGGGCTGCTCACCGCGTTCTTCACCGCCGCCTACATCGCCGGGGCGTTCGCCTCGGCCATGGCCTCGCAGGCGAGCGTCTCCCGCATCCTGTACGCCATGGGCCGCGACGGCGTGCTCCCCAAGGGGTTCTTCGGCTACCTGCACCCGCGGTTCCGCAACCCCTCGCGGGCCACCCTCGCGGTCGGCGTGCTCTCCCTGGTCGCCCTGGTCATCAGCCTCGAGCTGGCCTCCACGATGATCAGCTTCGGCGCGCTGGTGGCGTTCTCCTTCGTGAACCTCTCGGTGATCAAGCACTACGTCTGGGACGAGGGCCGGCGCACGGCCGCGGACCTGTTCCGGTACGGCCTGCTCCCGGCCATCGGCTTCCTGCTCTGCCTGTGGCTGTGGACCAGCCTGTCCGGCATGACCTTCGTCGTGGGCCTCTCCTGGGTCGGGGTCGGCTTCATCTACCTGGTCGCGCTGACGCGGATGTTCACCCAGCGCCCGCCGGAGCTGCGGCTGGGTGAGATCGACCTGGAGGACGAGGCGGCGTCCGTCCCGGTGGCGGGATCATGACGGTACGGGTCGCGGTATGCCAGCTCGCCCCCGTGCTCGGCGACCCCGGGGGCAACCTCGACCGGGCGCTGCGCGCGGTCGCGGCGGCGGCCGATCGGGGAGCCCGGATCGTGGTGCTCCCCGAGCTCGTGACCAGCGGGTACGTCTTCGCCGACGAGGCGGAGGCGCGCCGCGCGGCCCAGCCGGCGGACGGGCCGGCCGTCACCGCCCTGGCCCGTGCCGCGCGCGACCGCGGCCTGGTGGTCTGCTTCGGGTTCCCCGAGCTCGACGAGGAGGGACGGCTCCGCAACAGCGCCGTGCTCGCCGACCCGGGCGGCGTCCGGGCGATCTACCGCAAGGTCCACCTGTGGGACCGGGAGAAGGAGATCTTCCTCGCCGGCGACGAGCCGCCCCCGGTGGTGGAGACCGAGCTCGGCCGGATCGGGCTGGTCATCTGCTACGACCTGGAGTTCCCGGAGTGGCTGCGCGTGGCCGCGCTCCGCGGGGCCCAGCTCGTGTGCGCGCCGGTCAACTGGCCGGCCGAGCCCCGGCCGCCGGGTGAGCGCCCGATCGAGATGGTGCGCGTGCAGGCCTCCGCCTCGGTCAACCGGATGTTCCTCGCCATCGCCGACCGCACCGGGACCGAGCGCGGTGTGGAGTGGGTGTCCGGCTCGCTGATCGTCGGGCCCCACGGCTTCCCCCTCGCCATGGCGGACCCGGCCAAGGGTGAGCAGATCCTCGTGGCCGACTGCGACCTGGCCACGGCGGACGACAAGCGGATCTCCCCGCGCAACGACGTGCTCGCCGACCGGCGGCCCCGCCTCTACGGCGAGGTCGCCGGGGCCTAGGCGGGCACGGCTCGCCGTGCCCGTCCGCGCCCGGGCACGGCGAGCCCGCCCATCGGGCGATCGGGTCGCTCCCGGGTCCGTCCCAGGGTGATCCATCGGGTCACCGGCAAGCGGCCCGGCCGAGGTCTCCGCCCTCGGCCGGGCCGCTTGCCGTACGCGGTCATCCGCGCCGAGAGGTGCTCGGGGCGGCGTGCCGCGGGGAACGGCCCGGCACGCCGGGACGCCTCCGCCACCGGGTCACCCGATGATCGCGGTGGCGGTCGGAGCGGTTCCGTGGCCGCGCTCCGCGGCGAACGGCGATCGCACCACGGCGAACCGGGATAGCCCGGCCGCGGGCACGACGGAGGACGGAACGAGCCGGATGCTCAGCGGTCCGCACGCCCGTCGGGTGTGAGCAGGCGTTCCGCCCGGGCCACGATCTCCTGCAGGTGGTCGTAGTGGGCACCCCGCCAGTAGGCCCGGCCGCAGGCGGCGCAACGGGCGAACGTGTCGTACGTGCGGCGGGTGCCCGGCTGGAGCTGCGGCGCGATGTCGTGCTTCTCAACGGGGACGAGCCGGTCGTTGCAGGCGACGCACCGGGTCCACGGGGCGAGCGGCGGGGCGAACCGGGTGAGCACGTCCTCGAGCTGGTCGTCCGGGTCGCTGCCCCGCACGTACGCGCCCAGCCACAGGCTCCTGCGGCGCAGCAGGCCGCGGTCCCGGGTGAGCAGCACCCGGCGCTGGTCGTTGGCGAGCACGATCAGCGTGTCGTCGTCGAGGTCGTTGCCGTACGCGGTGTCCACGCCGAGCAGGCGCAGCCGCCGGGCCAGGGTGCCGAGGTGCACGTCGAGCAGGAACCGGGGCGGATCGACCGGCACGGGCTGAGGCCGCTGGACCGCGCGCACGTGGACCAGGTCACCGGGCCGCGGCCGGTAGTCGGGCCGCACCTCGCGGCCGTCCACCTCCAGGTGCCCGACCTCGGGGAGCGGGATGCCGAGCGACTCGATCACATGCCCGAGCGACGAGGTGCCGTCCACCCGGACGGTCCGCTCGCCATCACGATCGCCACCCGGCAGGAACAGGCGGAGCTCGTCATCGACCTTGATCCGCACGGCGTCCACCCTTTCAGCATGCCAGCCCACCCCGGCCGGACAGGCCGACATCGTCCGCGGCCGCGCCGCGTGTCCCGGCCGGCGCCGCCCGGGGAACGCGGCATCACGCTGAACCCGCAACGCCGTCCGGGACCGACCGGCATCACGGCGCGGTCGAAGCCCGGCCCCCTTTACCCCGGCCGAGCCGGCCGAGGCCGCCCGGCAGACCGGCCCCCACGGCCGGGCGGCCCGATCCGGCCGCCGAGCCCGGGCGCCTAGAGGTCCGGCTGCCGCGGCACCGGGATGCCGAACTGCTCGGCGAGCACGTCGGCCGAGAGCACCACGGTCTCACCATCGGGGTCGTAGCCGATGGGGTCGTAGCCGTCGACGCTGAGCACCCGCCGGACCGCGGCGAGCGCGGCGGTCATCCGCGTGGCCGGCACCTTCGCCTGCGCCGAGAGCGCGGACTGATGGAGCCGCCCGCCGGCCTCGAGCAGCGCGGCCAGCACATTGCGGACCAGGGCGACGTCCGGGGCCACCCGGCCAGCCCGGGCGCACTGCTCGCGGAACAGGTCGGAGGCGAGCAGCTCGTCCAGGTACCGCTCCACCGGAGAGACCGGCTCCTCCCCCGCGGGTTCCGGTGCCACTGCGTCGAGCGCCAGCTCGGTCTGCCCGGTGACCTCGGGGCTGCGGCCCTTCGCGGAACGGGTACCCGTCCCACGCGCTGCCGCTGCTCGGTGCGCGCCCGGCTGCGCGCCGGCGTGGCGCGTCGTCTCCCGGAGCTGGGCCCGGGTGAGGGCCGCGTTCCACCACGTGGGTTCCTGCACGGGCGCCGGCGCCCACCCGGCGATGTCATCCCCAGCGACCGTGCTGAACACCGCGAACGGCACCGCGACCTCGGCGGCGGAGGCGCCGCCGTGGTAGCCGGCGCGTTTGGCACCGTAGCGCAGGTCCTCCCGCCACGGCAGGACGACGGCGCCGCCGCCGAGCAGGACCCGCCGGCCCCGGATCTCGATCTCGCCCTCCGACACCGGCCCACCGGCCGGACGCCAGCGGGCGGCCCCGGTGGCATGCGCGGTGAGTGCGGTTCCTCCCCGTTCCACCACGTGTCCGTGGTCGGAGGTGAGGATGAGCCGGCGGCCGGCCGCGCGGGCCGCCTCGGTGAGCGCCCGCAGGTACGGCACCTGGTCGAGAGCCCAGGTGGTGCCGCCGGGATCCATCTTGTCGAGGGAGTCGTCGATGGCGTTGAGCACCACGCCCACCACCCGGGCCGGGCCGTCGATCGCGGCCTTCACGTCCGGGTGGAGCGCGTGCCCGGCGGGGGCGCGCAGGTCGTCCTTGTGGAACAGCCGGGCCTGCGGGTCGCCGACCGCGCCGGGGAACGCCGCCTTCTCGTCGTGCTGCCCGCCGATGCGGAGCGTCCCGGTGAGCAGGCTGGTGCGGCAGGCCTCGGTGACGGTCGGGAGCGCGGGCAGCAGGGCCCGGCGGTGGCCGAGCGAGGAGTCCACCAGTTCGGTCCACCGGTCCCGGATCAGCTCGTCGGCGAGCTCGGCGAGCACGGCCGCGGTCATGCCGTCGAGCACGAGAAGGAGCGACCGGCCGAGCGGGCGCACCAGCGTGCCGAGCGCGGACTCGATCGGGACCAGCGTTCCGGGCTCGCTGTCGGCCTCGACGGCGGCGGCCAGGTGGCGGGCGAGCACGCGGTCGCGCTCGGTGCGCCGCTCGGCGGCGACCTCCAGCAGCGCCCGGTAGGCGGCGGCGACCTCGTCGTCCTGGTCACCCGTCCACACGTCCGCCAACGCCCGGTCGACATAAGCGCCGGTGCGGACCTGCTCGTGCACGGCCTCGGCCAGGGTGGCCGCCGGCCGCTTGGGGGTGGCGAGCCAGCGCAGCAGCCGGAGCGCCATCGTGGCGGTCCGGGTGCGTGGGTTGTGCCCGGCGAGCTCGTGCGCGAGCAGGCGGGCGTGCGCGTCCTCGGCCTGCTGCAGCGCTGCCACGTCCGGTACGCGCCTCGATGGGCCGGGACCGGGCAAGGCCTGCCGCAGTGCCCGCGCGAACTCGCGGAGCCGCATGGCGTACGCCTCCGGCAGCAGGGTGGAGCGGGCGATGACCTCGGTGGCGTTGAACTCGCGGAGCAGCTCCTCGGCGCGGTCCAGCAGGGCGTCCGGCCGGTCGAGCCTGCCGAGGGCCGCCTGGGCGGCGCGCGCCCACGCCTGTGCCTCCTCGGCGGGGAGGGCCTCCCCGCCGAGCCGGGCGCGGACCAGGCCGCGCGCCTCGGCGGCGGACGGCCCGGCGCCGCGCTCCCATAGCAGCCCGGCGACCAGGGCGAGCGGGACGGCGTCCCCGCCGTGCCCGGCCGTGACCGCGCGCAGCGTCCACCGGCCGGCCGGCCCGAGGACGGTGCCGAGCCACCCGGTCAGGCCGTCGCGGACCTCCTCGGGCAGCTCGGTGAACCGGGCGACGGCGACCGGGTCGAGGGTCCATAGCAGCAGGCCGGGCGCGTCGAGGTGCTCCGGGGTGAGGTACGGCTGGCCCGCGGGGTCGGTCCCGAACACCGCGGACGCCAGGTTCCCGAGGGCGTGGTCGCGGGTGAGGGCGCCGCCGGGCGCGGGCGGCCAGCCTCCGGCGGGTTCCCGGTTGATGAGCGCGTCGGCCGCCCACCGCTCGTCGAGCAGCAGCGGGTCGATGGTGTGCGCGCTGAACGCCTCCTTGACCATCTCCCAGGGGCGGAGCACGTGCAGCCGGCCGCCGGCCAGGTGCACCCGGACCCCGGCGCCGAGGTCGGCGTCGTCCACGTCGGTGAGCACGACGAGGTAGTCCTTGGTGTCACGCTTCGTGAGCGCGTGCTCTGTGAGCGCCTCGCGCACGGCGAGCGCGGACGGGCAGGGCCGCACGTGCACCACGGCGTCCTCCACGGTGAAGGACGGCTCACCATGCCACTCGGGCAGGGCGTGGATGCCGATGATCCGCCGCGAGCCTCCCTTCTTCAGCTGGTGGGCCACGATCGACCGCACCGCGGACAGCGTGGCGAGCCGCAAGCCAGGGCCGGAGGGGGTGGCCGGAGAGGCGGTGTCGGTTGCCATGGGCCGGGTCTCGGTCACTTCCGCTCGCTCCAGGTGACGGTGATCTCCGTGTCGGGGTGCGCCGCGGCGAAGGCACGCAGCTCGCGGATGGCCTCGTCGATCCGCCGCCCGGGCACGGTGATCCGCCCGCCTGCGCCGCGGTCGTCGATGGCCTGAGCCGTGTACTGGGCGGTTGCGGTCACGCCGGTGCTCGCGGCCGCGCCGAGGGTGGCGCTGGTGATCGGCTGCTCGGGGCCGGTGCCCGGTCCGGGCTGCGGCTGGACGCGGCTCGCCAGGAGCATCTGGGCCGTGCGCCGGGCGAGCGCCAGTGCCGGGGCGAGACGCTCAGCGAACTCGTCGTTCCCGGCAGCCGCGCGCAGCCGGTCGAGGATGTCCGCGGCCCGCGGGTCGTCGCCGATCGAGGCGATCGCGTCCAGCAGGCCCCAGTCCATGTCGTCCAGCGCCTTCAGCACCTCACCGGCGGTCCGCAGCGCGTACCCGAGCACCTCCTCGCCGGCGGCGAGCGGCGCGTTGGCGAGTGCCTCGGCGAGTGTGGTCGGGTCGGGCTCCGCGGCGAGGGTCGCGGCGAGGGTGGCGGCGCTCCGGGCGGTGGCGAGCCGGCCGCCGTCCTCGGGCAGGGCGAGCACGCCGCGACGGGACTCCAGGGCCGTGACGAGCCGGCGCGCCGGCTCCTGCAGCCGCCGGGCCTGGTCGCGTACCTCGGTGGCGAGCCGGCGGACGTTGGCCGCCGACTTCAGCTCGGTGACGTGCACCTCGAAGATCCTGGCCGCGCGGCCGACCGCGCGCCGCCAGGTGGCGTCGTCGGGCAGGCGCGGCAGGCGCAGCTCATAGCTCGCGTCGATCCGCTCCGGCGAGGGCATGGGGACCCGTTCCCCGGCGCGGTACCACTCGCGGTCCTCCATGAGCGCGAACGCGGCGATGACGAGGCCACGGGTGCCGGCGTCCAGGCCGCGCGGCCGGGGCTCGTCCAGCCACTCGATCAGCTTCCCGACGCTGATCACCTGGTCCAGCCCTTCCTGGGCGGCACGCTGCATGAGGTGCTTGCGCCAGGGGAAGGTGTCGGGGGTGAACAGGAAGGCGTTCTCCAGCGCCTCCCCCACCTGAAGCGGGTTCGCGACCTTCCGCAGCACCTCCCGGTCCTTGGGATCCACGGGGATCCGTCCGGACTCCTCCGCGGCCGCCAGCTCCAGGTAGCGCAGCACCGTGGTCAGGTCGGAGCGGCGCACCTCTCCGGGGAAGTTCGGGTGGTCCGGGTACTGCGCCGACAGGATCTGGTCGAGCAGGTGCTCCAGGCAGTCGGCGAGCCGCGCCCCGACCGGAGCGCCCAGCTCGAGGCCGGGCTCGAGCGTGGCGAAGTACGCGCTGTGCCCGCGATCGAGGTCGATGTCGGCAGGCTCGGGCTTGGCCGCGCCGTACGCCTGCTGGATGACCTGGTTGAGCTTGGTCTCCAGGGTGCTCTTGCGGTTGAGCAGCAGCACCTTCGCGGTGGCGCGGTCCTGCACCGACAGGTCGCTCGCGTTCTGCTCGTAGCGGTCGTCGGAGGCGAGCAGGTAGCGCAGGCAGACCAGCTCACCGAGATCGTTCTCCCGGGCCTCGGTGAGGAACTGGGGCACCCAGGCCACCGTCCGGCTGCGCACGCCCTCGCGCTGGAGGTTCTCGAACCGGGCGATGTCATCGTTGGGCCCGTGCCCGGCCTCATCGAACGGGAAGTCGATGATGATCTTCCAGCGGTCTCCTTCGGCCATCAGCGCCGAGTTCGGCAGCTCATCGGCGTTGCGGATGTTGCCGTAGACGATGTCCACCGTCCGCCGGGTGCCCCGCCAGACGAAGGAGTGGGTGTAGGTGCCGCCGAGGGTCTCGGCTTTCGCCCCGGTCACCCCGAGCGACTCGAAGACCAGCTCGCGCAGCAGGCGGCGCCGCTCCCCCTTGCTGTCCTGGTGGCGGACCCGGTCGAGGACGCGCTCGTAGTCCACCCCGGCGAGCTGAATGCTGATCAGCGGGTTGGCCGGGTCGTCGGACAGGTGGATCTCGCTCACCCCGGACGCGGCCAGGTCGCGGAAGAGCGCCAGCACCCGGGCCGCCTCCATTCCCTTGAGCGGGGTGGCGATCGTGCCGTGGTTGAGCGCGGCCAGCTTCTGCGCGGTGAGGGCGCGCAGCGCGGGCACGTTCGGGGCGAGCGCGGCGAGCAGCGCGGTCTTCACCAGGCGGGCGTCGGTGACGAACGGGTGGGTGCGGGGCAGCCCTTTCGCATGGTCCGGAGTGGCCAGCCGGTGCCGGTCGAGGAGCCGCGGCAGCAGCTTCTCCTCGTACAAGGCGCGCGCGTTGGCGAAACGCTGCTTCATCTCGTCGGTGAGCGGCACCACCCCGGAGTCCATGAGGACGTCGTAGACATCGCCGACCGGGATGATGTCGTCGACGGTCAGCTCATCCCGGCCTCGCCGCAGCAGCTCGGCCATGGTGCGCAGGGCGGTGCGCTCCCGCTGCAACAGGCTGGAGAGGGCCACCATCGTGGAGACCAGCGCCGGGGAGAAGGGGTAGGTCCGCTCGAACGCGTCGGCGTCGGATGACTCGTCCAGGCCCTCCAGCAGAACGTTCCAGATCTTGGGCTCCCGGGTCACCTTGCGGAACGCGGCCTCCAGCACGCCTTCGGCACCCGGCTTGGGCTGCAGCAGCCGCCGCTTGACGATGACGGGGAGGTTGCGGTCCTCCAGAGTGATCTTGTTGAACCGATCCTCCCACCAGCGGAACGTCTCCCCGATCGCGTACTTCTCCGCCCCGGGTACGTTCGGGCCGAGGAAGTCGCGCAGGTCGCGCTGCCGGGCGACGAAGGACACCAGCGGCACGGCCCGGCGGGTGGCCGCCGACTCGACGAGCTTGGCCACCTTGGCGCCCTCGCCGCTGACGAACGCCACATCCGAGCTGCGCGAGGCGAGCCACAGCACCAGCTCGTCGAGGAAGAGCACCACGCAGTCGTAGCCGAGCTGCTTGGCGTGGGCGCTGACCACCTCGAGGCCCTGGTCCAGCGCCAGGTATGCCCCGGTCTGGACGTAACCGGAGAAGTAGGAGTTCACGAGGGCGGAGACCAGCCGGCCGCGTTCGGGGTCCCCGATCGGGGCGTTCCGGGCCCGCTCGTAGGAGTCCGCGGTCCACGGTGCGGCGAGGGTGCCCCAGCCGGGCTGCGCGCCCCCTCCGCCGAGGCCGGCGAAGAACGCCTCATCGCCGAGCCGCTCGCGTAACCGGTCGGCGTCGGCGAGCAGGCCGTCGGTGGTGTGCAGCTCGGGGAGCGGCGCGTCCGGGTGGAGCCGGCGGATCTGCTCCAGGTAGCCACCGAGGATGGCCGCCTCCACCGACTCCGCCCCGATCAGGTGGTAGGTGAGGCAGAGGATGCGCCGCCCGGACAGCCAGTGGTCGTGCTTGGCGATGACCGGGGCGAGCCCGTCAAGCCGGCGGGCGTGCGGGTTGTGCTGCAGCACGGCGTGCAGCACGGACATGAAGTGGCTCTTGCCGGAGCCGAACGAGCCGTGCAGGAACGCCGCGTCGCTCCTGCCCTTCTCCAGCGCGCCTTTGATGTACGACAGCGCGGCGTCGAACGCCTCAGCGAGCTGCGGGGTGACGACGTAGCTCGCCAGCGTCTCCTCGACCGCGGTGACGCCGTCACTGAGCTTGAGCACGAAGTCGTTCGCGCTCAGCTCCTCGGGGATGTGGATGACGTCCTTGAGCAGAGTCGCCATGCGGGGTCAGGCTCCCTTCCTCGCGCGCCGGCCGCGCTGCTTGGTCTCGGGGCGCCACGCGGCGAGCGCCTCACGGGTCAGGCCGTGCTCGGTGAGCTTGGTCTCCAGCCACCGGGTGAAGAAGCCGGCCGGGGGCTCGCCGTAGACGGCGTCGTACTGGTTGTGCCACTGGTGCAGCCACGGCTCGAGCTCGGCGATCCCGGCGAGCAGCGGGGTCACCCGCGGATCGCCCGTGGGGTAGCCGCGCTCGATGATGAGGCTGGCCAGGGCCTTCGCCTGCTGCAGGTGGTCCCAGCCGGCCCAGCCGTACACGGGGGTGGGGTCACCGTCGCGCTCGGCCCCCGGGTAGCCGATGAAACGTTCCTTGGGCACGTCGAGCTTGCCGCGGTGCCGCCAGTAGCTCTGGGCGGCGAAGTCCTTCGGGCCGTACTTGGGCGGCACCGGAATCTCGACCTTCTCCCCCGCGTCCTCCCGGCGCTGCAGGGCCCACACGTGCTCCCAGTCCTGGCGCTTGCGCAGGCCGCTCTCGGTGTAGCGGTAGGCGGCGAGGTACGGCACGTGCTCGTCCTTGAGCAGCGCGGCCACCTCGGCGGTGATGTCGTAGTCGGGGCGGCCCAGGTAGAGGTCGAGCACCTGGCGGAAGTCGGCGTCCGTGCGCACCAGGTCGGCGAGCTGGGCCGCGCTCAGCGCCCGGGGGTGTTCCGCTTCGTCGAACCACAGGCGCCGGTCCTCCAGCCGATCGAGCAGCCAGGTGCGCAGCGCCTCGGCCTGCATCTTCTCGTACGGCTCGGCGGCCCAGCGCCGCTTGTACTCGGGGCGCTCGACCAGGCCGATGAGCGGCTTGTTCTCGATCATCTCGATCCGCCGCTGCACCAGCTCGCGGTAGGCTTGCGGCCACTCGGCAGGGATGTCGCGGATCGGGGTGGAGCCGTGCCGGGCGAACCACTGCGTCTCGACCTCGCCGTCGAGCACCTTGCGCCCGAGGACGATCTCGAACGCCCGCTGCCCGAGGGCCAGGCCGGGCAGGTCGTCGCCGTCGTAAGTGAGGTCCTCGTCGAGGATGCCGTAGAGCTTGTAGACCTCCCAGTCGAGCTCCTCCTGGACCGCGATCATCTCCGCGCGGATCTCGTGGTAGCGCCGCCGGGCCTCGGCGAGCGCCTCACGGGAGGGCACACCCCGCGCGCAGACGTGCTGAGGCATCACCGTGGCAAGCTCCTGCGCCAGGGCGTCCAGCCGACGCGCTCGCTCCAGTGGTGCACCTTCGGGGATCGGGAAATCCTGCAGTTTGGTGCCAGTGAACTCGTATCGATCTGACCACCCCTCAAGGCTGACCCGCGCGCCCTCATCGCCGATCGGGTCACCGCCCTTCGGATAACTTACCTGCTTAAGCCAAAAACAGGCAGTGGAAGAGTTGAGTAGACCAAGAAGGCGTAGGTGTTCGTCTTCCGTTTTCTCGCGGGGCAATTTGATCACCGGCGCGGACTGCTTGAAGACCTTCCCACCCCGATCAAGCACGAAGTGGTTGTGCGTCGCCACAAACGCAAATGTAATTGAGAGGGGCGTCCGTAGCTTGTTCACTGTTAGGCGACCAAATTCACTCCATCGGAGTCCAGCCGCCACCTTCGTCCTCCCCCCGAACATGATATTTTTACTAAGATTTGTTCTATAGGGCCAAAAATGCAGATAAAGCACTCTTTCATTTTCAACTTCCACAGGAAGAAAATTAAAGTCATAAGGAAATACAGAAATAGAGCCATTTACACTAATACCCCAATCACGAAGGCCATCACCAAGCACCATGGGACGCCGAAAATCTTTAGGAATCATACGCCGATCGAGACACCGTTCCGGAAAAACGTAGACATCATCTTCCAGCGTGAAACAGGTAATTCCTATAGATTCGACTAGCTCGCCTAGCTTCACCTGCGCCATCGACTCAATAAGCGTCTGCAGCTGAGCACTGCCCCCACCGCCCAGCGTCCATGGATGCGCGGTGAACCATTCGCGCGGTAAATCGGCAACGGATACATATTCGGTTTCCGTACCAGGCTGATCGATATGACCACTAATCGATCTCCACACCAAGCCCAGTCGTGGATCCTCAGGCTGAGATGGCTCACCGCGGATCCCAAGCACAGCGCGAATCGTGCCGAGGCGATTCCGATCGCGGTTCTTGCCGATCAGGATCACCGTGGGCGTTCCATGGCCTGGGATGTACGCGCCTGAGGTGTCGATGACGTGGGTCAGTTCGACCTTCGCCGCGAAGAACTCCTCGATCAGCTTCTTGCCGAACTCCCGCTTCATGAAGGAGTTCGCGGTGATCTGGCCGACGTAACCGGGCCGCTCGGTATCCCATACCGCGAGCCGGAAGAACAGCTCCGCGAACGGCACGGACAGCGCGTACTTCATATGGCAGGTGGGATACCGATCGCGGTACGCCAGGTTGAGCGCCTTGTCCTTGACCGTGATGTACGGCGGGTTGCCGACGACCACGTGGTAGCGGCCGTGCGCGAGGATTCCCGGGTACCGGTCGATGTCCTCCCAGTCGTACCGGTGCGCGACGAGTGAGCCGTCCTGCACCTGGAGTTCGGTCTGCCGGCCGCCGAACTTGCTGGCATACAGCAGCGAGTCGCCGGTGGCGACGTTGAGCCGCAGCGCGGGGATGCCGGGGTCGTCGAGCCGGGTGACCCCGCACGCCTGGAGCGCCGCCACCATGAGCCGGAACTTCGTGATCGCGGTCGCGGTCGGGTTGATGTCGACGCCGTGGATGCTGTCGAGCACCTTCTGCACCCGGACCCGCTCATCCATCCCCGGGGCCTGCGCGGCCCAGGCCTGGAGCAGCCGGTCGAACGCCCCGAGGAGGAAGTGACCCGAGCCGCAGGCCGGGTCGATCAGCTTGAGCCCGTCCAGCCCGAAGTCGTCGATCGCGGGGGTGAGCGTCCGGTCGAGGATGAAGTCCCCGATGAACTCGGGGGTCTGCAGCAACGCGTAGCGCTTGCGCACATGCTCGGAGAGGTCCTGGTAGAGGTCGCCGAGGAACCGGGTGTCGAGCTCGGGGCTGTGGAAGTCGTGGGCCAGCCGCACACCGTCGGCGTCACGCCGCCGGAACGCGGCGATCAGCGCATCGGCCATGTCGGCGGAGATGTCCCACCACCAGACGAAGTCCGTGTCCGGGAAGAGCGCCTGCCCGGCCCGGGTCGCGCGCAACCAGGTGAACGCCTCGCGGAGCCACTCGCGGGCGGTCAGCCGGGGGTTGCGCCGGATCCAGGCGGCCTCGGCGTCGGCCGCCTCGGTGGTCGCGTTACCGTTCGCATCGCGGGAGGCGATCCAGCGGTGCGCGGTGAGGTCGTTGTCCTCGCAGAACCGGATGAACGTGCAGGCGACCACCCACGACGACGCCGCCTGCTCGCTCTGCGCAGTGAGCCAGGCGTTCCAGGTCTCGCCTGTCCGGCCGACCTCATTCGCGGCTCGGTACATCCCCTCCAGACGCGCGCCGAGCTCGGGCACCCGCTCGGCCTGCCGCCGCAGGTCCTCGGCGACGAGCGTCACCTGCCGCTGAAGGTCCTTGAGCAGCGCAGCGGGGACAACAGTCACCTATTCACCTTCCGTGACTACGCACGCATAAGGGGCCACCCATACATTTCCGGAAAGTCTCGCAAGAACGACCGCACATTCACTGGGGAATCCGGTCAGAAGTAATCATCTTGTAACGCTCCAAATCGTTATGGAACAGTACATTTCGGTACAAGCGCCACCGAAACACGTGCACCATTCTGGGGAGCTCGGCTGCATACGGAGTCGGCTGAAGATGGCGAGCCTCTCATGTGGTGCTCATCCGATTACGGACGGCACTCCCTTCTCTGAGCCCTGAAATCCAGGCGTGGATACCTAGCGTGACCCGTATTCGCCCTGGCTGCCCCGATTCCCTGCCGCGTGTGCCTTTCCTTGGGTGGCGTCCGACGTTTGCCGTGCATCCCCGGAAACGACCCCGCGGTGATGTCAGGAGGCCGCTTGCCGCCGCTGCTGCACCAGCCAAGCCGACGGAAGCCGTACCGCGCCGAGCGCGCCCGGGGCGGGCCGGTTGTCGAGGTACGGCCGGCCGTCCTGCTCCACCGGGACCAGCAGCCAACGGGCGGCCGGCCGGTCCGTCGCCTTGTCGGCGAGCTGCTCCAGCACGGCGAGCCGGTCGTACCGGGCGAGCGGGGCGGCCTCGATGATGAGCAACGGCCGCGGGTCGGTGCGCAGGCGCTCCTCCAGGCCGGTTGCGGCGAGGCCGACCAGCAGGCGGAGGTTGGCCGCGTCCTGCGGGGCGGCGTCCGGCCGGTCGGCCCGCAGCACGAGCGACCAGTCCACGTTGTTCGCCTCAGCGGTGGTCCGCATCGCGACCAGCAGCTCGGCGGTCACGTCCACCACCTCGACCCCGAACCGGCCGGCCAGCGCGCGGATCGCCTCCGGGTACGCCCGGAAGCTCGCGCTGATCGTGACGAAACCCCGCTCCTCCAGCGACGCCGTCAGGCGCCGCTCGAAGTCGGCGGAGTCCCGATCGGCCACCGGACCGGCGAGGCGGGTGAACGACCCGTGCGTCGACGGCACCAGCACGCTGCTCTGCACGTCCCGCCGCGGCCAGAACACCCCGTCCTGGAAGACGAGCGGCACCCTGGCGAGCCGGAGCAGGGCGTCGAGGTCCTGCAGGTCGTCCGGGAGCGGGCCGACGCGCGGGTAGCGGACGCGGATCCGGGCCTTGAGCTGGTCCGGGGTCAGGCCGTACCGGATCACGCCGAAGGAGGAGGAGAGCCGCTCCAAAGCCCGCCGCGGGTCGAGGCCGTCGGGGTAGATCTCACCGCGTCCGTTTGCCGCGGCGCGCTCCGAGGCCGCCGCGGCGAGGGCGGCGAGCCGCTCGGCCGGCAGCTCCGCCATGCCCTGCGGCAGCCGGACCTTGCGGAGCTGGGCCTCGGTCTGCTCGGCCGTCGGCAAGGGGTCCTCGGCGGCCAGGCGGTCGGCGACCCGGCCGAGCCGTACCGCGTAGTCGAGCAGGTCGGTGCCCGCCACCGCGTCCGGGTCGGTGGGTTCCTCCAGGGCGACGATCGCGGAGTTGCGGGTGCGCCGGTGCAGCAGGCGTGCCTCCCCGCCCCGTTCGGCCTCTACCTCGACCGCGGTGCGCACCAGTCCCAGCGCCCGCCGCATCCGCTGGTCGCCCGCGGCCGCCGACCCGCGCAGCGTGAGCAGGGTCTCGGCGATCGCCTCGGCGGAGAGCACCCCGCCCGCCTCGGTCACCAGGTGGACGATCTCGTCACGCACCTCGGCGAGGGCCTTGCTCTGCCGCCAGCGCTTGCGAGCTTTGGGCAGGATCTGGCTCACCCGGCCCGCGGTCACCCCGGCGGCCTCGCCGAGCTCCGCGTTGGTCGGCCAGGCGGACTCGGTTTCCTCCAGCCCGAGGTAGCAGCGCAGCACCTGGGCCTCCGCGGTGTCCGGCTTCACCCCCTTGGGGAGTAGCGAGCGGAGCACCGCGTCGACCCCGCGCCCGAGATCGTCCGCCGGTTCACCCGTGCCGATGGGCTCCGGCGTGGCCGGCTGGAGCCGGGCCCGCCACTGCTTGGCCCGGCGCCTGATCTCCCGCTTCGTCGGGTCGGCGACGCCGGAGAGGCGGGAGAGCTCGAAGGGCGAGCGCGCGAGCAGGTCCCGCACCGTGCGGACGTCGATCCGGTGCAGCGCGTCGACCGCGCGCGGGGTGAGGCCGGCCGCGGCGATCGGCGTGTCCAGCGTGGCACGGGCGGCCGCCTCGTCGAGCTCCTTGCCGGTGACCGGGTTGACGCTCGCCGGCGTGGCGGCCGCGGGCGGCACCGCCTCGAACACCGCCCGCCACTCGAGGCGCATGCTCTCGATCGAGTCATGGCGCTGCTTGACATCGCGAGCGAGCGCCTTGCGGAGGAACGCGATGAGCGGGTCGCGAGCCGGCCCGGGCTCGAAGTCCTCCGGATCGATCGTGACATCGCTGTCGATCACGGCCGGGTGGCTGGTCCCCGAACCGTAGATCGGGGTCTGGCCGGTGGCCATCTCGTAGAGCGTGACCGCGGCGGCGTAGCGCTCGGCCGCCGCGTCGTAGCGGGGCCGGTGCACCGGGTCGAAGAACGGGTCGAGGTACGGCGGGGTGCCGACGGCGGTCTGCTCCAGCGGGGCCCGCGACAAGGAGAAGTCGAAGAGGGTGAGGTGGACCTCGCGGTTCTTGCCCAGCTCCCGGAAGGCGAGGTTGTCCGGCTTGATGTCGCGGTGGTTGATGCCGGCCAGGTCGAGCGCGGCGAGGATGTCGAGCAGGTCGGTGCCCCACCGGGCGAGGAAGTCCAGGGAGAGCCGGCCTTCCCGGCGGATGAGGGCGGCCAGGGTTTCCCGCCCGGCGTCCTCCAGCAGCAGGGCGGTGCGTCCGCCCACCGTCATCGGCCCTTCGAGGCAGCGCACCACGCGTGGGTCCCGGGCCAGGGGGAGCACCTCGGCTTCATCGAGCAGCCGCTGCCGCGCGTCCTCCTCGTCGATGGCGACCTTGAGCACCGCCTGGCCGTGCACCGGGTCCTTGACCAGCAGGGCGAGCGCGGTGGAGCCCTGGCCGAGCCGCTGGATCACCTCGAACCGGGTCGGATCGTCGGCGGGGCCGATCCGCGACCCCGCCACCGCCTCGAGCGGATCGACCTGCTCGGCGGCGGCCTGCTCGGCGGTGACCTCCTGGGCGAGCCGCTCCAGGCGCTCGACGAACTCGTCCACGGACGCGATGCGCAGGTCGGCGTCGGCGGCGGTGGCGTCGTGGACCAGGTCGACCATGGCCTGCGGGGCGCCGTCCAGGGCGACCCGGACGTCCAGGCCGCGTTCGCGGGCGAGCCGCTGGTGGAGCTGCTCGCTCGACTCGGCGGGGGCGGCACCAGTGAAGATCAGGTAGGAGACGGCACCGAGCCCGAAGATGTCGGCGAGGATCGGGTCCGCGTCCGGGCTGTGCAGCGTCTCGGGGGCGATGTAGCCATGTGCGCCCTTGTCGGTCAGGGCGTCGAGGGTGCGGGTGCCCGCGACCTGTGCACGATGGCCGGGCGTGCCGGGCATCAGCCGGCCGGCGGTGTGCCAGTCCCTCACCCGCACGCCGTACTTGCCCTGGGCGAGGTTGCGGACGAACACCGATAGCGGGCTGAGCCGGCGGTGCACGAGCCGCCGGGAGTGCGCGTAGCGGAGTGTCTGGGCGAGCGTGCGGACCAGGTCGACGCGCTGTTCGACGGTGAGTGCCGCGCCCTTCTGCCGCATGAAGTGGTCGAGGCGCGTCTCGGTCGGGTCGTGATCGAACACCACCGCCGGGCCGCGTTCGTGCTCGTAGAACTCGATGGCCCGCGCGATGCCGGGGTGGTTGAGGTTCTCCAGCACGATGAACTCGCGCTGGGCGGCCCGCATGATCGCGGCCCGTTCGTTCGGTGAGGCGGCCTTGTTCACCAGGTAGAAGCGGACGCGGCGCGGCCGGTCGAGCATCGGATGCTTGGCCAGGTAGTCCTGCCAGCCCGGCCCTTCCGCGATCGGGTCTTCGGCGAGCAGCAGGTTGCCGACCTTGCGGAACTGCATGCTCTGCCGTACCCCCGCCTTCTTGATCAACTTGGCGAGGTCCTGGGAGCGCTTGGCGTCGATCAGGTGGTGGGGGTTGCGCGGTTCGGCGGTGATGAGGTCTTTGATCAGCTCAGGCAGGCCGGCCGGGCCTTGACCGTCGATCCGGTAGACCCCGGCCCGGCCGCGCTCGGTGAGCCGTACCTGGGCTTCGGGGTTGTGCAGCACCACGCCCGCGTAGACGAACGGTACGGCCCGCTCGCCGGTCTCGATGAGGAGCTGTTTGAAGTGCTTGGCCTTGCTCTCCGCCAGGATGCGCGGGTTGTCCTCGGCGAACCCGTTGTGGAACCAGGTCTGGTGGTCGCCCGTGATGGTGCCGGACCAGTGCTTCAGCTCCAGCAGGAAGATGCCGGCCTTGCCGATGACGAGCAGGTCGACCTCGTACTGCCGGTTGCCCTTGGTGGTGAAGGTGAAGTTGCTCCAGGCGCGGTACGGCTCGGCGTCCGGCAGGAGTGCCCGGATGGCGGCGAGGCCGCCCCGCTCGTGGGCGTGCTGTGAAGGGGTGACCTCGATCCAGCGCTTGCTACCGGGTTCCACCGACGCCTCCGTTCGTCCGGCTTCCGGCGGGTTCCGCGTTCAGCGGCGGCCGGCCGCGTCCCGGGCGGGATAGGGCCGCGATCTGCAAGTCATACCCGAAGCGCCCGGCCCCGGGCAATGGGGTGCCGGTAGGCAGGGCCGGCCGCGTGGCCATGCGGCCTCACCCCGGCCGCACGGGGTGGGACGGTCCTGGCCGGCCCGTCGCGGCCCAACGGCCAATCCGGCCACCCGGCATTCCGGATCTGTCGCCACGATCTTCTTGGCGACCGCCGACCGGCCCGCCTAAGATCGCACGTCAGCACCGGTTCCGTGTGGTTTTGTACCGCTCCAGGACCGCCACCAGAGCGCGCGGCCGTTGTTCGCCTGCGACCTGTCGCAGTCGCGAACCAACGATACTCGCATCACCCGAGATATTCAACACTCTTGCTGTGAATCAAATCCACTGGTAACTACTATGCGGTAGCGCGAAAGGCGCTCCGACACGTCGTTCCACCGATGGGCGGATCTGATGACGACGGTGCTCTCCGACTGGGAGCTGGCGGCACTGCTCGACCGGCTCGAATCCGAGTGGGGCCCGAAGCTCTCCAGCGTGTCGCTCATCACCGAGCTGGAGGTCGATCGCCGGACGCTCGACGCGGCCGCCCGGGCGCTCGGCCACCTCTACCGGCTGAGGGTGGAAAAGCGCCGCCACCGGTCGTTCTTCGACCGCTGGCCCGCCTGCATCGCCGTCACCCTCACCGGCGTGGCGGCCCACCGCTACCAGCGGGGCACCTACTGGCCCTACCTCTGGGAGGCGCTGGACTGCGCCGGCCGTCCCGACCTCCAGGACGCCACCGCCTGGGGCAAGGCGTACCTGGCGACCCTGGAACGGTTCGGCCTGCCCGTGCTCGACGACCCGCAGCGGTACGTCGGGCCGATCCTCATGCACGCGGGCATCCCCACCTACTGCCTGCGGGACTTCTTCACCCTCCTGGTGCAACGGCGCCGCCAGGACCCGACCATCGACGCCGGCACCCTGCTCTCCTGGGCCACCGACCGGCCCGGCAGGCTCGGCACGCTCGACAAGCCCGCGCAGAACTTCATCCGCTTCGGCACCGACTACGCCCTGGACGTGATCGACCGGTGCCTGGACCTCCTCGACCGGCTGCACTCGCCGGACCCGGACCTGAGCGGCCTCGGCCTGCCCGCGCGGTTCCTCGACCGCGCGCAGGAGCTCGCCCGTGAGGGCGAACTTGACCTGATCCGGGAGCCCGCGCCTGGCCGGGGACGGCGCCGGGTCGAGCCGCCACATCTCGCGATCGACCCGTACGGGCAGGGCGTCCAAATCGTGCTGCCGCCCATCGGGGAGGCGCCCGACGGCACCGCGCGGTGGCAGGTGATCGTCGACGGGGTGCCCACCGTGGTCAAGAGCCGCGCGCTCTGGGTGGGCGCCGCCGAGGGCGCGCCCGCGACTACCTTCCCCCTGCCGCGACCCGCCCGCTCCGCCCAGGTCTCCCTGTACGGCACGGCGCACGAGACGCACCTCGACATCGTCGACCCCGGCGACCCGCTGCTCATCTTCAGCGAGGACGGGCGGCACGTCTCCCCCCGGCTCGGTGTGCCCCCGGACCAGATCTGGGTGCTCCACCCCCGCGACCGGGATCTCGCCTCTGACGGGGAGATCCGGGTGGTCACCGAGAGCCCGCTGCCCATCGGCTGGGGCGGCTGGCGCCTCGCCCTGGTCGAGCCGGCGGGCGCGACCTGGGTCGGCCTGTCTGGCGGCCGGCACCGCCCGATCCGCGGGTACAGCCGGCCCCGCGTGATCACCAGCGACCCCGTCCCAGGGGTCACCACGCCGTACGGCTCGCCCGTGCACGCCGCACCGCCCCGCGTGTGGCTGCCCGCGGAGGCGACGCTCACCTGGCACGTCGACATCCGGCCGGCCGCGGGCGGGCCCGCCGTCTTCACCGGCACCTTCACCGTCGGTGAACCGGTCGAGCTCGGGGAGGAGCTCTGGGCCGGCCTGTCCCGGCCCCTGCTCGGCGCGTTCGAGATCACGGTGCGCGGGCCGATCGGCCGGAGCACCCGCCGTACCGTGGTCATCGCCGAAGGGCTCACCGCCGCCTACCACCCGCGCGTGCGCCTGTTCACCCCCGAGGGCCTCGCCCCGGGCCGCGCGGTGCTCACCGCCGGGCCGGGCATGACCGTGGAGCCGGCCACCCCGGAGTACGCCCCCGGGGAGCGCGAGCATGTCGTCACCTGCACGACGGCGAGCGAGAGCGAGCCGCTGCTCGTCTCCCCGCCCCAGATGCGCGTCCTGCTGGAGCGGAGGGGAGAGAGCCCCAAGTGGAGCTCCCGCCCGGTGCGGCTGGCGGCCGAGTTCTTCGCCGAGGCCGAATCCCTGAGGGTCGACCTGCCCGGCGCGGACACGCTCCCGCCGCTAGAGCTCCACGCGGGCGGCCAGTGCGTGCAGCGGCTCACCCCCCAGGGCGGCCGGTACGACCTCACCCAGGCCCAGGACACGGTGGCCCGGTACCGCAGCGCCGACCTAGTGCTCTCGGTGCCCGGTTACCGGCTCCCCATCGGGTACGTGCGGCCGGCCAGGCTCGCCTCGGGCGTCACCGCCAGCGGGGACCGGCTCATCCTCGATGAGTGCGTCTGGGTGGACGGGCTCACCGCGGGCGTCTACCTGTACACCGCCCCGTGGCGGGGGCCGGAGCTGATCCCGGTCGAGCGGGACGGCTCGATCCCGCTCCCGCCCGCGTTACAGCACGCCGGCCCGCTGCACGTCCGGCTCGCCGTGGAGGACCCCTGGGCCCCCGCGGAGTGGCCCCGGTGGCCCAAGCCAAGCGAGCTGCTCGCCTGCCCGATGCCGGGCCACTACAGCGGAGCCGACGCCGAGGAGCGGTGGCTGTCCGGTTACCTGGCCGGTGCGAAGACGTTCCCCCCGGAGGTGACCCGCCTCGACCGCCTCTGGGCGATCGTCGACCTGGCCAACCGGGTCGACTACGCGGCGGCCGGCCGGTGGATCGGGCACTGCGCGGCGGCGCTCCGCCGGGACCCGGAGGCTCTCCGGCACCTGCCCGCCGCCGGGCTGCCTCCGGACCGGACCGTGGTCGCCGTGATCACCACAGGGCTCGCCGCCGGGCGCACCGCCGGTTTCCGGGAGTCCGATGTGGGGCTGTGGCGCACCGCTCCGGTGGCGGCCGCCCTGCTGTCGAGCCCGGTCCTGCCCGAGATCGCCGACCATCCGGACCTGCGGGCCGAGGTCGAGGCGGTATGCGGGGCGGCGGCGATGGAGATCCTGCTCGGCCGCGGTGACCCCTACCCGCACGTGGGCAAGTTCGACCGGGCCGCGGAGGTGCTGGCCCGCCACGAGCCGGAGCGGCTCGAAGAGCTCTGGAGCGCGGCCCAGGTCGTCCCGAAGGCGCTGCTGGACGTGGACACCCGCATGGCCGCGGCACGGGCTCTGTTCGACCGGAGGAACAGCCGGGACGCCCGCACCCTCGCCGAGGTATCCGCGCACCTGATCCGCCACGCGCTCACGGCGCTGCGCGGCACCCGGCTGCGCGGGCTGGAGCGGTACGTCACCGAACGCTGCGACCCGGACCGGCTCGAGGGCTGGGTGTCGCTGCCGGCGGTCTCTATCGCCTGCGCCCTCCTCGCCCGAGCCGCCGCCCGCGGGCACGAAGGCTGCCGGGACCTCGAAGAGCGGTTCCGGCCCCTCTGGCGCATGCTCGCCAAGCTCGCCCCCGACCTCACCGCGATCGACTTGATCAGGGCCGAGTTTCTGATCGCGGCGTCCGAGGATCACTCCCCGCCGTCCGGTGTCGCGGAGCGGTCCATGGTCACCTGACCGCAGACCGGGCAAAGGGCACGGGTAGTACCATCGGACCACCTATCACGGCCCGCTCACCGATCAGTGTCTCCCCTCGGAATATGAGAGGTCACACTGGACGCGTCCATCTCCCGCACTGAGCTCGTCAAGGCCTGGCGCGAGAAGCGCCGGCAGCGGCTTACGGCGCTCAAGTCCCTGGACCACGGCACGGATCCCATCGGTAAAGCCTGGGCGGACCTGGGAATTCAGGGCGAGGACTCGGTGACCCGGATACGCCGGGCGCTGTCCACCCTCCTGGAGGAGGGCAAGGTCTCCGCGGACGACGCGGCGATCATTCGGGCCGCCCTCACCGGCCCGCCCCCACGCGTGCTCCCCGTCGCGGTCAAGGCCGCGCTGGCCACGCTCGCCCCCGCCCGCCTGATCGCGCACCTGGACCGTCTCCTCCAGGCCGGGATGCCCTGGATGAGCGAGACCGGCATGCGCCGGGTTCAGGTGCTCGCGGCCGAGCACCCCCGGGCGGGCGAGGTGTCCCTGCCCGGCGCCGACCTGCTCGACGGACCCGCGGAATGGCGGATCTACCTGGCGGCGCTCGGTCATCCTGCGCGCGTCCGCCCGGACGAAATCACCCCGGTACTCCCCCGCCTTCCGCTGGCCGTCGTCGACGACCTGATCGACCTTGGCGTGGTGGGCCGGGACGAGGAGCCGTGGAACATGCGGGGGGACGCTGGCGAGCGGCTCTACCTCCGCGCGCGGCTGATCCCCCGGTCGCTGAGCCGCGACGACGCCCGGCGGCTGGGATGGGCGGAGCTGGACCGGTGGCACGCCTTCCTCGCGGGCGAGGACCTCGACGGCGACGACGTCTACGCCATGCTCGCGAGGTTCTGGCAGGGGCATGCCGACATCCGACTGAGAGCCTCGCTACCCCCGGAGCAGCGCCCACTGTTCGACGAGATCATGCGTGGCGCGCAGACCGGCCACTGGCCGGCGCACATCACCGCCGAGCGTGGCTTCTGGGCGCTGCTGATGGCCTTGTGGTCACCGGCCGGTCTCATCAACCCGAA
This sequence comes from Thermobispora bispora DSM 43833, assembly GCF_000092645.1. Lineage (NCBI taxonomy): Bacteria > Bacillati > Actinomycetota > Actinomycetes > Streptosporangiales > Streptosporangiaceae > Thermobispora > Thermobispora bispora. The sequence goes on along the minus strand of NC_014165.1, from coordinate 1,760,003 downwards.
GGCCGGCGAGTTCCACGCCTGGCGGGCCGCGCACCAGGCCTACCGCTGGATCCTCGCCCGCGACCTGCGCAAGGCCAGGGAACAAGCGGAGCTCCTCGTGGACGCCGCCCGTCAGGTGCGCGGCGGGCGGCACCTCGTCAGCAGGCAGCTCCGAGCCGAGATCCACAACATGGCCGCCTACCTCGCCCAGGAGACGGAGGAGCTCGACCGCGCGATCAGGCTGCTCGACGAGGTGGCGGACGTCTACCCGGAGGTCACGGAGAACATCCGCCGGCTGAAGGAGCGCCGGTCCCTCCCACGGAATAGGCGGGAGTACTGGGAGAACCCCTACCTCATGCTGGGGCTCCCCCACGGGGCGCCCGGCTGGGAGGCCACCTGGCGGCGGCTGCGCAAGGAGTTCGACGACGACCTCGACAGGCTGACCATGATCAACGAGGCGAAACGGCGCCTCACCCATGCCGACCGCCACGGCGCGGACTTCTACGTCCTCCCGTTAGAGGAGAAGAACCTGCAGGCCCCGCGGCGACGCTCGCCCCGCCTGGCGCCGCCGCTCGAACCCCTTCCCCGGAGGACGCAGAGCGAGCCCCGGGACTTCCGCATGCTCCGCAACGCGGCGGCCCGCACGCTCCTCGATGAACTCCGGCACGAGCCAAGGAACCCCTAATGAGATCCCGACGCACACCGCGCACAACCGTGCCCTCGAAGCAGAACCACGTCGCCCCGCAGCCGGCCGCCGGCCGTGCGGCCGCGTCCGGCTCGCACGTGCCTGGAGACCGTCCCGCCCGGGCCGACCAATCGGCCGACAGTCGTGGCACGGCGCGAAGCATCTCCCGAGAGCTCGCCGGTGGCTTCGAAAGGCTCGAGCGGCTGCTCCAGAAGCAGATCGAGCAGACCGTCGAGGAGGCCCGGCTCCGGCTGACGCAGTTCGTCAGGAACGAGCTGCGCAACCAGATCGCCGAGTGCATCCGGGCAACCTTGCACAAGAACATTTACGAGGAGATCGCGGATCAGATCCATGCGCGGCTGCGCGCCGAGATGGAGGAGCGGCTGGACGCGATCGCCGCCGAGCGCACGCACCTTGAGCCCGGGAAGCTGCTGGCGGCCTTCACGGAGCGGGCGTCGGAGCTGATAGAGCAGAGCAAGGACATCAAACGCTCGGCGAAGCTAAAGCTCACCGAAGACCAGGTGCAGCAGATCATCCGGCGCGCCGTGCTCGAGGCACTGCGCAGCCGAAGACTGCACCTGACCCACCTCGTCGAGCTGGACAGACTGGCCAAGGACGGGATGCTGGAGCACATTCCCGACCTGCTGCCGGAATGGTTCGTCCGGGCCGGCCTGGAACGCGTCGACGATCCCGAGGCCCACCGTGATCGGTTCGAGCAGATCGGCAAGGGCAAAGGCCCCAGCCTGGAGGTAGTGGAGCCGGCCTACATCGATGTGCAGACCGGGCAGACGATCCGCTCCGGCCGGGTGCGCTGGACCGACGGCCCCCTGCCCGAGCAGCACCGACGATGACCGAGAGCACGTCCGGGGAATGAGGATGTCCACTGGAATCGATTTCGGCACCACGAATTCCGTCGTCGCCCAATGGAACGGGACGGATGTCGAGGTGCTCACCCTGGACAGCGAGCACCTCGAAGACGAATGGTTCTACCCCTCGTTCGAATACCTCTTCCCCACCATCATCGGTGAGAGCTCCCTGCGCCTCGGCACGCTGTTCGGCTGGGAGGCCAAGCTCCGCGCGAACCGGGTGATCGAGGCGTGCAAGCGCATGCTGCGCGACGACGGCACGGTGGCCCTCCGCGACCGCCGGGTGTCGGCGACCGCGGCCGCCGCCGGGGTTTTCAAGGCGATGCGCGAGCGGGCGGAGGAGAACCTCACCACCATCGACAGCGCGGTCATCACCGTGCCGGCCAACGCGAAGGGCGGAGCCCGGTATCGCACCCGCGCCGCCGCGCGCGCCGCGGGCATCCAGGTCAAGACCCTGCTCAACGAGCCGACCGCCGCGGCGCTCTCCTACATGCACGACATCCAGGACGAAGGCATGATCATGGTCTTCGACTGGGGCGGCGGCACCATCGACGTCACCATCCTCGAGCACCGGGATGGCGTGTTCGAGGAGCGCGCGTCGCGTGGGCTCACCCAGCTGGGAGGCCTGGAGATCGACAAGCGGCTGCGCGAGCTGATCATCCGGAAGATCGGCCGCCTACCCGAGCTGTCCCTGGAGGAGGAGCGGCAGTTCGCGCTCGCGGTGGAGCGGACGAAGATCCGCCTGTCGACGGAGGAGACGGTCCTCACCCGGGTCCCCGGGGTCAAGCGGTTGATCGAGGTGTCCCGGCCAGAGCTGGAGGACGCCATCCAGCCACTCGTCGAGCAGGCCCTCCAGCCGGTCCGGATGTGCCTCAACGATCTCGGCTTGGCGCCCACCGCCATCACCGACATCCTCCTCATCGGGGGCACGAGCCAGATGCCGTGCGTGCGCGCCGCGGTCGAGCGGCTAATGGACGCCGAGGCCGTGCCGGCCGAGATCTGCCACCCGATGACCGCGGTGGCCCGTGGGGCGGCGATCGCCGCAGCGATCCTGGACAAGAAGCTCGACAGCTACCTGCAGGTCTCCTCCATGTACGCGCTCGGCACCGCCGTCTACGAAAGCGAGCACGGTGACCGGAAGGTCTTCAGCGAGATCATCAAGGCGCGGTCGCCGCTGCCCATCCGGGAGAAGAAGAACTACTCCCCCAAAACGGATTTCCAGCCCGAGGTGAACATCGAGATCTGGGAGGCCGATCCAGACAAGCCCCTGTCTGACCCTGAGAACTTCCAGCTCACCACGCTGAACGTCCGGTACCCGGAGCCCCTCCCCCGCAATCAGGCCTCCTTCACGCTCGAATACACCTACCAGCGGGACGGCTTGCTCCACGTAAAGGCCACCCTCGACCGGGACGGCCGGGTGCTGGTCGACCAGGAGATCTCCGACTTCACCCACGGCGGGTCCATCTCCATCGACGAGATCCGGCGGCAGATGACCGCGCTGGAAGGGCTCCCAGCCCACCCGTCCCCCGCCGCGGCCCGGCCGCCGACCACGGGCCAGGCCGCCCGGGCGGCCGCGCCCGCACCGGGCCGCATTCCGGCCGGGACACCCGGCACCCCGGGCGGCGGGGCGCGCTCCGGCCCTCGGGCGCTCGTGGTCGACGGGTCGAACATCGCCTGGTTGGGGCGCGACGCGAAGGCCGACGACTCCCCCAGCCTGGCGCAGCTCCTCGAGGCGGTGGCCGCGCTGCGGGAGCAGTTCCCCGGGGCCACCGTCGACGTGATCGTGGACGCCGCCCTGATCCACCAGCTCGAGGAGGGCGAACGCGACGAGCTCAAGAGGCACATCCGTTCCGGCCTCATCACCCCAGTACCCGCGGGCACGAGCGGAAAAGCCGATCGGCTGGTCGCCACCCTGGCCGAGCGCAAGAACGCCGTGGTGGTGACGAACGACAGCTACAAGGAGCTGCAGCACGAGTTCCCCTGGCTGCACGAACCCGGGCGCGTCCTCGGCGCCAGCAATCCGGGCGGAGAATGGATCTTCCTCCCCCGGCATCCCGTCCGGCGCCGGTCCGACGCCAGCGGGCGATGAGCGGCCGTCCCCCGGCCTCGAACCGATGAGCGTCCTCCCCTGGTTTACGGAGCGACCGTGGATGCACTGAAAGCGAGTGAACTGATCACCGACACCTACCGGCGTTACCTGCGCTCGATCCTCCCCATCCGAGACGCGGAGATCGCGCAGGCCCTGACGGCCGCGATCAACGAGAGCCCCATGCTGACCAAGGGACCGCTGTTGGAGGCCACCCCGCCTTACGCGACCGGGGCCACCCTCCGGCGGCTCATCGACGAAGGCGTGCTGTCACCCGCATTCCGGGACCTCGACGGCCCGGCACTGCCGCTGGACCGCCCGCTCTACCGCCACCAGGAGGAGGCGATCCGCAAGGCCGCACTCGGGCGCAACCTGGTCATCGCTACAGGAACCGGCTCCGGCAAGACGGAATCCTTTCTCTTGCCGATCTTGAACCATCTGCTCGAGGAGCACCGGAAGGGGACGCTCACCCCCGGGGTGCGGGCGCTCCTGCTCTACCCGATGAACGCGCTCGCCAATGACCAGCTCAAGCGGCTGCGCCAGCTGCTGGCCGCCGTGCCGTACATCACCTTCGGCCGGTACGTCGGGGAGACCAAGGAGCGCCGGCAGGACGCAGCCGTCCAGTTCACGGAGCTCAACCCCGGGGAGAGGCGGCTGCCGAATGAGCTGCTCAGCCGGGAGGAGATGCGCGCCACTCCCCCGCACATCCTCCTCACCAACTACGCGATGCTCGAGTACCTGCTCCTGCGGCCGGCCGACATGGACCTGTTCGAGGGCGAGCACGGCGGGCGTTGGCGGTTCATCGCGCTCGACGAGGCCCACGTCTACGACGGTGCCAAGGCGGAAGAGCTGGGCATGCTGCTGCGCCGCCTGCACGCCCGGGTCGCCCGGGGCAGGCGGCTGCAGTGCATCGCCACGAGCGCCACCGTGGGCGACGACCCCCACGCGGTGATGGCGTTCGCCGCCAAGCTGTTCAACGCGCCCTTCGAATGGGACGAGAGCGATGAATCCCGCCGGGATCTGGTCCGCGCCAGCCGCGTCGCCCTGCCGGACGGGCCGTTCTGGGGGCCACTCACCGCCGAAGGCTATAAGGAGCTCGCCCGGGAGGACGACCCCGGCCACGCCCTGCTCCGGATGACCGGCGGCCGGTACGGCGACCCTGCCACTGCCCTCGCTCACGAGCAGGCCATGGCGGAGCTGCGCAGGAGCCTGGCGAAAGGGCCGCGCTCCTTCGATGACCTCGCCCAGCTGGTCTTCGGCGGGCAAGCAGACCCAGGCGGCGGGCTCGCCGCACTCGTCGACGTCGGCGGCCGCGTCCGCGACGCATCCGGCCGGCCCGTGCTCTCCGCCCGCTACCACCTGTTCGCCCGGGCGACCGAGGGGGCGTACACCTGCCTTACCGGGGAAGGCCCGCACGTGTCGCTCAACCGGCGCGAGTCCTGTCCCACCTGCCGAGGTGCGATGTTCGAGCTTGCCGGGTGCAAGCGCTGCGGAGCCGTCCACCTGATCGGTGCGGTACAGGAGACCTCGAGCGGCTCCATTTTCACCCCGCGCGTCCGCAGCGAAGAGCGCCGGAGGTGGCTGCTGCTGGACGACGCGCCCGAGGTCGTGGACGAAGACGAGCTCGTCCTGGAGAACGTGACGAACGTCTCCGAAGGGCCGCGCGCCTACCTCTGCCCCCGCTGTGGCGCGCTCCACGGCGCGCGGCCGCCTCGATGCGGCCGGGACGGGTGTCCGGAGCAGGAGTTCCGGCTGGTCCGCAGGTTGAACACACCCGCCGCATCCCCGACCGGCTGCCTCGTCTGCGGCGGACGGGGTGCGGAGATGATCCGGCGGTTCGAGAGCGGCACCGACGCCACCACCGCGGTTCTCGCAACCGCGCTCTACCAGCAGATCCCTCCGTCACCGCACCCCGAGGCCGCCGATCACCCAGGGGAGGGCCGCAAGCTGCTCACCTTCAACGACAGCCGGCAGGCGGCGGCCTTCTTCGGTCCCTACCTCGAGACGACCTACGCGGAGCTGCAGCATCGGCGCCTCATCATGCAAGGACTGCAGCAAGCGGCCAAGAAGTACCCGGACGCGAGCGTCGATACGCTGATCTTCTACGTAACCCAGGCGGCGGAGCGGGCCGGCGTGTTCGAGGTCAAGGAGGATGCCTCGGCCCGCGAGCGCGAGGTCGCTCTGTGGATCATGCGCGAGCTGCTCGCGCTCGACGAGCGCAAGTCGTTGGAGGGCCTTGGCCTCATCCGGGTGTCGCTCAGCCGCGACCCTGCATGGCGGTTGCCGGGCCCGCTCCTTGATCTCGGCCTGAGCGAGGAGGAGGGCTGGGCGTTACTGGCAGAGCTCGTCCGCACCCTTCGCAACCAGGGCGTTCTCACCATGCCGGAGGCAGTGCACCCCGGTGACGAGCGGTTCAGCCCACGAACCGGGCCGATCTATGTGCGCAACCGCGGCGCCGAACCCAGGTACAAGGTGCTGAGCTGGCTGCCCACCCGCGGGCGCAACCGGCGGCTCGACTATCTGGAGCGGGTGTTCGCGGCGCTCGGCTGCTCCCCAGCGGACGCCGGCACCGTCCTGGAGAACTGCTGGACGTTCCTTACGAACCTGAAGGACGGGTGGCTGCGCAGCACGAGCAACGGCAGGGCTGGGGTCGTCCATCAGCTGGACCACACTTGGCTGCGGATCGCCCCCGCGGACGTGCTCTACCGGTGCGAGCTGTGCCGCCGGTTCACCGCGATTAACGTCCGGGGCGTGTGCCCGACCATGGGGTGCACGGGCCGACTCGTGGAGGCCACCGCGGATCCGGACGAGCACTATACGTCCCTGTACCGGTCCATGGCGCCGATCCCGCTGGTCGCCCGGGAGCACACCGCCCAGTGGACCAGTGAGGCGGCGGCCGACATCCAGCAGCGGTTCCTGCGCGGCGAGGTGAACGTCCTGTCCTGCTCCACCACGTTCGAGCTCGGGGTGGACGTCGGCGAGCTCGAGAGCGTGCTGCTGCGGAACATGCCGCCGACCACGGCCAACTACGTGCAGCGGGCCGGCCGGGTGGGGCGGCGCACCGGTTCCGCGGCGCTCGTGCTCACCTACGCCCAGCGGCGCTCCCATGACCTGTCGCGCTACCAGGAGCCGGAAGAGATGATCGCCGGTTACGTGCGTGCGCCGTACGTGCCGCTCGGCAATGAGCGGATCGATCGGCGGCACGCCCACTCGGTGGCGCTGGCGGCGTTCTTCCGCCACGCCAAGGTGACCAGTGGCACGATCTGGCGGACCGCCGGCGAGTTCTTCCGCCCCGGGCCGGGCCAGGAACCCCCGTGCACCCGGGTCCGCGACTTCCTCACCCCTGTCCCCGCCGAGATCACCGAAACGCTGCGGCACGTGCTCCCGGCCGAGGTCCAGGCCCAGATCGGGGTGGACTCCGGCAAGTGGGTCTCCCGGCTCTGCGATCACCTGGAGAAGGTACGGCGTGAGCTCAACCACGACATCGAGCTCTTCGAGGAGAAGAGAGACAAGGCGGCCGAGGCCCGCAGATACCGGGAGGCGGACCGCTACCAGCGGACCATCAACACCCTGATGCGGCGTGACCTGATCGGTTTCCTGGCGAACCGAAACGTGCTCCCCAAGTACGGGTTCCCGGTGGACACAGTGGAGCTGCGCACGATCCACTGTGACAACCCGGTGGGCGCCAAGCTGGAGCTCACCCGAGACCTGTCCAGCGCGATCTACGAGTACGCTCCCGGTGCCGAGGTGGTGGCCGGTGGCGTCCTGTGGCGGTCCACCGGGATCTACCGCCTGCCCGGGCGTGAGCTCGTCCCGAAGCGGTACGCCATCTGCCCGAGCTGCCAGCACTTCCGGCATACCGACGAAGCCGAGGCCCCAGAGTGCCCGGTGTGCGGCACGGAAGTCACCTCGCCGCCGCGGGAGTACTGCACCCCGGAGTTCGGGTTCGTCGCCGCGCCCCAGACGCGCCGACCGGCCACGTCCCCGCCCGAGACCTCGTGGCACGGCGGCACCTACCTGGTCAAACTCGCCGACGACCCTGCAGAGGTCGTCTGGCGCACGACGCGCGGCACCCACGTGGTCTGCCGGGCCGGAGCCCGTGGGGAAATGATCGCGCTCTCGTACGGGCCGGGCGGGGCCGGTTTCCTGATCTGCGCAGCGTGTGGCTGGTCTCGCCCGCGCACCGGTGGCAAGGTCGAGAAAGTGCATGAGGATCCGCTCAGGCGGACGAAGTGCACCGGCGAGCTGCAGTGGCGCGATCTGGGGCACCTGTACGAGACCGACATCCTCGAGGTCATCATCTACGGCCTCCACCAGGAGACGGCCGAGTGGCTCTCTACCCTCCACGCTCTGCTTGAAGGTGCGGCCTACGGCCTGGAGATCAGCCGCGATGACATCGACGGTGTGGTCCACACCGGGGCCGGCGGCAGACCGAGTCTCGTGATTTACGACACGGTGCCCGGCGGGGCCGGCGCAGTACTGCGAATCGCCGAGCGCTTCGACGTTGTAGCCCAGACTGCTCTCGACCGGATGGCGCAGTGCGACTGCGGTGAGGAGACCTCGTGTTACGGGTGCCTGCGCAACCGAAGGAATGAGCGCCACCACGGCCTGCTCTCGCGCGGTGCGGCCTTGCAGGTGCTGCGGAGGCTCACCGGGGAGGGTCCGCTCACCCGGGTGACGATGGCGTAGGGCACGTGAGCTGCGGCCGCCGCGGGTGACCCCTGGCCGTGGTCGTGAGCCGCCTGGCCGGATCCCTCCGTGGGCTCGCCGCGCTGGCCTCCGGCGCCTGGTGGCGTACCGGTGGCCAGCGCATAGCAGGGTGCTCAGGGAGATGAGGCGCAGGACCACGCGAATGCCGACGACCGGTCCACGGTCCCGTGCTTAACGGCACCAAAGGTCGACGGCAAACCAGCCAGATTCCCCTATTGCAGCATTCGTGACAGGAAATCGCGCTGACGTTTCGGTTAACTCCCTGCGCGCGCTCTCCTGGATAGGCCAATGTCCAGGGATCGTTCCGCCGCCTGTACCGTCAGCGGAACATCGTCCTTCATGGCGGCTCGACGCGGCCCGCCGCCCTGGCGGCCACCGTCAGAACGGTTGGGCCCCTGGTCGGGGCAGCCCTGGACCGGCTCGCTCATGGGCATGCCGTCGCTGGAACAGCTCCACTGGATCTGGCCACTCGTGCGGAACTCTCCCTGCGGATGGCGGACGACAGGGACGGCTGGCACGTTCACGATCTACTGCACCTGACCGGCCCACCCGACTGCCGCGGCCGGCCATAACCGCGCCAGGCCCTCCTGAGCGGCATCCTTTTCGGCCGATCTGTTCTACTACCGGCTGCCCAGCGAGCCATGACGCGCCGTGGGAGAGCCGGTAAGTTGGCCAGCGGCACTGAGCGCAACGGCTGGGGCTTGAGTCAAGGAACACCGGCCACGAAAGCGGCGGACCGTCCAGCCACCCCTCTTGACCGTGACCGGGAGCCGCACGCGGCGGAGACGGTCCGCTGACCCATGGCCACGACGCCGCCATTCCTGATCTTGATTACGGCAGCGGGACCCGATCCTCAGCGGACTTCTGCTCCTTTTCAGGTGAAGAGCCACCCGGGAAGCCTCACCGGAAAGCGGTCTGGAGCGATTCTTGGATTCTGAGCGGTCGCCACTGATCTGGATTAAAGATTAATTATCGGAAATCCTGGCAATGGATCGTGATCGAATAGCGATCACGTCGTAATCATTGATGAATGATGACCGCTCGTCGCGCCGAACCGACCGCTCGTCGACGGCGTGATCACGATCGGCGCGCCTCTGTGACCGCTGGCCGAACGTGTCGCTGCAATAGTGCCCCTCGTTTTCTACAGTGCGTGACATATCTCACTGGGAGGTGGCGCGGTGAGCCAGGCGTTAGCCATCATCCTGTTCATCCTCTTTGTCGCGGTAACGCTGCTCATCACCGTTTGGGCGAGCCGGCAAACCAAGGACGCGGGTGACTTCTACGCCGGCGGGCGCTCGTTCTCCGGGATGCAGAACGGTCTGGCGATCAGTGGCGACTACCTGTCGGGCGCCTCATTTCTCGGCATCGCGGGCGTGATCGCCCTATACGGCTATGACGGCTTCCTCTATTCGATCGGCTTCCTGGTGGCCTGGCTGCTGGCGTTGCTGCTCGTGGCCGAGCTGTTCCGCAACTCCGGCAAGTACACCATGGCCGACGTGGTGGCCTTCCGGATGAGCGCGCGTTCGGTCCGCATCGCCGCCGGGGTCTCCACCATCACCGTGTCGATCGTCTACCTGCTCGCGCAGATGGTCGGCGCCGGTGCGCTCGTGTCCATGCTGCTCGGCCTGGACGGCCCGGTCGCCAACGCCGCCATCATCGTCCTGGTCGGCATGCTGATGATCATCTACGTGGCGGGCGGCGGCATGAAGAGCACGACCTGGGTGCAGATCATCAAGGCCGTCCTGCTGATGGTCAGCGCCACGATCGTGACGGTCCTGGTGGCCGCCAAGTTCGGCTTCAACATCTCCGAGCTGCTCCGGCAGGCCGCCGACCAGAGCGGGCAGGGTGAGGCGTTCCTCGAGCCCGGGCTGCGGTACGCGACCGAGGCGGAGGGCCTGGCGGGCAAGCTCGACCTCATCAGCCTCGGCCTGGCGCTGGTCCTGGGCACGGCCGGCCTCCCGCATGTGCTGATGCGCTTCTACACCGTGCCGACCGCGAAGGAGACCCGCAAATCCGTGCTCGTGTCCATCGGCCTCATCGGCACCTTCTACCTGTGCACCCTGATCCTGGGCTTCGGCGCGGCCGCCGTGGTCGGCAGCGAGGAGATCGCCAAGGCGAATCCCGGGGGCAACACGGCGGTCGCTCAGCTCGCGGAACGGCTCGGCGAGATGCTCTTCGGCGAGATCGGGGCGGCCGTCCTGCTGGCCGTCGTCTCCTCCGTGGCCTTCGCCACCATCCTCGCCGTGGTCGCCGGGCTCACCCTCGCCTCCTCCTCGTCCGTCGCGCACGACCTGTACGCGCACGCGGGCAAGCGCGGCCGGATCAACGAGGCGGATGAAGTACGCTTCGCCCGGATCGCCGCGTTCGTCATCGGCGGGGTGTCGATCGTGCTCGGCATCTTCGCGCAGCGGCTCAACGTGGCGTTCCTGGTCTCCCTGGCGTTCGCGATGGCCGCCTCCGCCAACCTTCCCGCGATCCTTTACAGCCTGTTCTGGGAACGTTTCAACGCCGCGGGCGCGATCGCCGCGATCTACGGCGGGCTCGGCTCGTCTGTCCTCCTGGTGTTCTTCTCGCCGGTGGTCTCCGGATCTCCGGGCTCGCTCTTCCCCGATGTCGACTTCCACTGGTTCCCGCTCAGCAATCCGGGCCTGATCTCCATCCCGTTCGGCTTCTTCTGCGGCTGGCTCGGCACGATCCTCAATAGGGAGTACGACCCGCGGAAGTTCGCCGAGATGGAGGTACGGTCGCTCACCGGCGTGGGAGCGGTGCGCGGGGAGCAGTGGTTCGAGGCCCGGCGCACCCGGCCGGTACGGCGTGCCGGCCTCCCCTACTGATCCCTGCCCGTTGCGGTGAGCCGGGCGGGATGCCCCGCGGCCGGAGGGCAGGCAGCGCCCCCGGGTGAAGGCCACCATCGTCACCCGGCGCCGGTACCTGGCCGACGCCGTCTTCACCGTGACGGTCGAAGGGCCCGCGCCGCGCATCGCCGAGCTCGCCGTGGGCGCTGCGGCGGCCGCGCTGGCACCCCTATCTCGGGTGCCGCTCCTGCCGCCCGACGAGCCGCTGCTGCGCGAGGCGAACGGCCCGTCGCCGACCTGCACGAACGGGTCCCCGCCGCCCAGCGGCTCACCGGCGACGAGGAGCCGCTGGCCGACTTCGCCGTGGAAGAAGCGGACGCCGGCGCTGACGCGGTCACCGAGGTGGCCGACGTGCCGGAGAGCATCGACCGGTTCGACCGGCGCCACCGCGCGCGCCTGCGCCGCGGGCCCGTACGGCGGCGCCGTTCCCGGCTCGGGTGATCGGGATTCGCGGTCCGCGGGCTCGGGATCGGATCGGAAGTGGTATGAAGGATTAGCCGGCCGGAAACCGGCTTCCTCCCCACGCCGGTGGGGGTGAGCCTCCTCCATTGGGCGCTGGAAGACGCGTGCGAAGCTTTCTCCCCACGCATGTGGGGGTGAGGCGCCCGCGTGTCGCCGTGTCGTCCGGTGACACCGCCCATCGGTTCTTGCCCTGCGACGGCATCACCCGGCCGATCACAGCTGACAGGCAACGAAACCTAGAGCTTTACATAGTCCAAAATGTCGGAATCTTTGAAAGTGGTCAGAAACCGCGGCCGCGCGACATGAAAGCGCAGGTCGCGGAGAGTGCTCCCCGCGCACGCGGGGATGATCCCAGGGGGTCTCTTCGGTTTCTTCGCCGCATGGAGTGCTCCCCGCGCACGCGGGGATGATCCCATTTCCCGCCATGCCGCGCGTGCGACACGTCCAGTGCTCCCCGCGCACGCGGGGATGATCCCAGCACATTGCCGGCCTCGTCGCGGTAGAGGTAGTGCTCCCCGCGCACGCGGGGATGATCCCCGGCCCCCCCGGGGGGGTAGGGCGCCGCGTGGTGCTCCCCGCGCACGCGGGGATGATCCCAGGATCGGGTCCTGCAGGGGGCCGAAAACATTGTGCTCCCCGCGCACGCGGGGATGATCCCTTCGTCTTGCCAGCATGGGGGTCGACGTACGTGTGCTCCCCGCGCACGCGGGGATGATCCCCGTCATAGAGATCATCAGGCGATAGAGCAAACGTGCTCCCCGCGCACGCGGGGATGATCCCGTCCACCGGGATGTTCCGCATGCCCTGCTCCTGTGCTCCCCGCGCACGCGGGGATGATCCCTCGACAGGAGTGCCGTCCAGGAAGTAGCGGCGGTGCTCCCCGCGCACGCGGGGATGATCCCCGCCTGCGGGTTGCCGACCTATATCAACCTGTGTGCTCCCCGCGCACGCGGGGATGATCCCGGTGTCTGGCCCAACGGTGAACCGCAGTCGGTGTGCTCCCCGCGCACGCGGGGATGATCCCCCTCGGCCCGCAGGCGGGCCAGGGCGTGCTGCGTGCTCCCCGCGCACGCGGGGATGATCCCCCGGTCGAGCCTGGCCACCCCGTCATCGAACAGTGCTCCCCGCGCACGCGGGGATGATCCCTCCAGCACCCGCGCGGTGATCCCGTCGGGGGTGTGCTCCCCGCGCACGCGGGGATGATCCCGGCCTCTCGCATGCCTGAGTGACTAACTGCGTGTGCTCCCCGCGCACGCGGGGATGATCCCCCGGCCCTCGACCCGGCCTACATCGCTGCGTTGTGCTCCCCGCGCACGCGGGGATGATCCCGAGCGGACGTCTCGCGGCGTGATCTTGTCCAGGTGCTCCCCGCGCACGCGGGGATGATCCCATGATCAAAGGGGTCATCGCCCTCGTCTTCCGGTGCTCCCCGCGCACGCGGGGATGATCCCGCCCGAAGCTCCTCGGTGCGGGCACCGGTCAGGTGCTCCCCGCGCACGCGGGGATGATCCCCGGCACCCCGAATTCGGGCAGCATGACACGCTGTGCTCCCCGCGCACGCGGGGATGATCCCGGCCTTGGACACCATGCCCTTGATGCCGTTGAGTGCTCCCCGCGCACGCGGGGATGATCCCGGACATTGTCATGTATTCCGAACGGGTCGAGGGTGCTCCCCGCGCACGCGGGGATGATCCCTGTTGTTGTTGTTGGCGAGTAGATGGACCCCCGTGCTCCCCGCGCACGCGGGGATGATCCCCGCGCTTACCAGGGCCAGTGTTCTGCTGCTTGGTGCTCCCCGCGCACGCGGGGATGATCCCACGGTCCGGAGCTCGGACGGCCTGGCGTCGTTGTGCTCCCCGCGCACGCGGGGATGATCCTGCTTAGCCGCGGCAGACATCGAATGGGCTACGTGCTCCCCGCGCACGCGGGGATGATCCCAGCCACTCGATCCGGGTGAGCGTGCGCGACCGGTGCTCCCCGCGCACGCGGGGATGATCCCCGGCTTCACACTGTGGTGAGCGGCGGACACGCGTGCTCCCCGCGCACGCGGGGATGATCCCTATGGATACTCTCCGTGACTCCCTGCAGGTCAGTGCTCCCCGCGCACGCGGGGATGATCCCCAGGCCGCCGCGGTCGCCGACGAGATCGCCGAGTGCTCCCCGCGCACGCGGGGATGATCCCGGCTGGTACAGCTTTATCGACAACGGGTCGTACGTGCTCCCCGCGCACGCGGGGATGATCCCCCGGCGGCGACGGCCGGGATGCGCTCGGTCATGTGCTCCCCGCGCACGCGGGGATGATCCCCCACCCGCGGCGCTGTGGCGGTCGTGCGTTTCAGTGCTCCCCGCGCACGCGGGGATGATCCCACAAGCTTGTTGCCGTGGCAGCAAGCAACGTTGTGCTCCCCGCGCACGCGGGGATGATCCCACCAAGCCGGTTTCGACCCAGGCGTCACCGAAGTGCTCCCCGCGCACGCGGGGATGATCCCTGCGCGTACACCGATTTCCTGTACGTCCACACGTGCTCCCCGCGCACGCGGGGATGATCCCACGGGGAGCTCGCGGTCGGCCGTGGCAGTGGCGTGCTCCCCGCGCACGCGGGGATGATCCCCCCCATCCCTACCCCCTTCCCGAGGCCCCTGCGTGCTCCCCGCGCACGCGGGGATGATCCCAGGTACTGGTCGGTGAATGACTTGCCGGCGATGTGCTCCCCGCGCACGCGGGGATGATCCCAACTCGGCGAGGGGCATGCGCTCGAACCGGTCGTGCTCCCCGCGCACGCGGGGATGATCCCGAGTTCATCGGGCCCTACTACGACAAGGACGCGTGCTCCCCGCGCACGCGGGGATGATCCCATTGTCCGTGCCCTGCGCCTGCGACTGGATGCGTGCTCCCCGCGCACGCGGGGATGATCCCCGTGCGGACGCGTAACCTCGACCCTGCGTGACGTACTCCCCGCGCACGCGGGGATGATCCCGCGACCGGCGCACCGGGCGCCCTCGTCGTGGGGTGCTCCCCGCGCACGCGGGGATGATCCGGCGGAGATCATGCTTCGCGTGATCGGAGAGGGGTGCTCCCCGCGCACGCGGGGATGATCCCCGTTCTACGCCGCGCTGGTCGTGCTCCTGATCGTGCTCCCCGCGCACGCGGGGATGATCCCCAGGCGATCACGGTTACTCAGCGGCGGCGGGTGTGCTCCCCGCGCACGCGGGGATGATCCCTCCTCCTCGAGGTCGGCCGCCCACACCGTCCTGTGCTCCCCGCGCACGCGGGGATGATCCCTCCATGTGGCCTGGCATCATGCCGCCTCATCCGTGCTCCCCGCGCACGCGGGGATGATCCCGCCCCCGGGTTCTGCGTGAGGGCCTGGGCGAAGTGCTCCCCGCGCACGCGGGGATGATCCCCCGCAGGATCATCCCGTCGGCGGCCGGCACCATGTGCTCCCCGCGCACGCGGGGATGATCCCCCGCCTCTTGGAGACGGTCCCCGACCCCGCTGTGCTCCCCACGCACGCGGGGATGATTCCGGGCGGACTCATAGCGAAATTGCATGATACGCGGCACCCTTCACAGAAGCAGGAAACTTTTTCCACTCTAGTTAGTCAATTTGATAAATCCCAAGATATTTGTTCAGGTGTGCCGTTTAATAGCCTCATGCCGGACGAAGAGCCGTCCTTTCACGTGCACGCCGAACGCTTATCGGCTGCGGCGCGCACGGTATGGGCGAAGTACGACCGATCCACCGACGGATGGTTGCCGCTCTGGCGGCACATGGCCGATAGCGGCGCGGTGGCCCGGCTGCTGTGGGACCGCTGGCTTCCGCCCCAAGTGCACCGGGTGATCGCCGAGTGCCTTCCCGGCGGCGAGGAGGAGGCGCGCCGGCTGGCGATCTGGCTGGCGGCGACGCACGACATCGGCAAGGCGACACCGGCGTTCGCCTGCCAGGTGGAACCGCTCGCCGCCCGGATGCGTGACGCGGGGTTGGACATGCCGCCGGCCAGGATGCAGGATCGGAAGCAAGCCCCGCACGCGCTGGCCGGTCAGGTGCTGCTCCAGCAGTGGCTAGAGGAGCGGTACTGCTGGCCTCGACGGGCCCCGATCCAGTTCGCGATCATGGTGGGCGGCCATCACGGGGTTCCGCCGGCCGCTACGGACATCCACCACCTCGCCATGCGTGAGCACCTGCTGCGAACCCCGGACTGCGCAGCGCTGTGGAAAAGGGTGCAGTGGGAGATTCTGGACTTCTGCGCGGACGCCTGCGGCGTTCGCGGCCACCTGTCCCATTGGCACGAGGTCAAGCTGTCCCAGCCCGCGCAGGTGCTGCTGACCGCACTGGTCATCGTCGCGGACTGGATCGCCAGCAATTCCGACCTTTTCCCGTACTTCCCCGACGCGGCGCGGCAGGACGAGCGCGAACGCGTGGCGGCGGCATGGCGCGGCCTCAACCTGCCCGAGCCGTGGCGTGCCCGGGAGCCGACGGAGGAGCCGGCAAGGTTCTTCACCTCTCGCTTCCGCCTGCCGCCGCAGGCGCGCGTGCGCCCGGTGCAGGCGCGCGCTCTCGAGGCGGCGCGGAGCATGTCGTCACCCGGCCTGATGATCATCGAGGCCCCGATGGGCGAGGGCAAGACCGAGGCTGCGCTGGCCGTCGCCGAGGTCTTCGCCGCGCGCAGCGGCGCGGGCGGCTGCTTCGTCGCGCTCCCCACCATGGCGACGGGCAACGCGATGTTCTCCCGGGTTCTGCGCTGGCTGCGCCGGCTCTTCACCGGCCGGGACGGGGCTCACTCGGTCTTCCTGGCCCATTCCAAGGCGGTGCTGAACGAGGAGTTCACCGGCCTGGTGCGGGCCGGTCGGCGGGCCGTACGCGGTGTCGATGCGGACGGGGGTGCGGGCGAATGGCGGCACCGCGAAGACCTGCGGAGGCCCTCCGCCGAGCTCGTCGCCCATCAGTGGCTGCTCGGCCGGAAGAAGGGAGTGCTCGCGTCGTTCGTGGTCGGCACGATCGACCAGCTGCTCTTCATGGGGTTGAAGAGCCGCCATCTGGCGCTCCGGCATCTGGCCCTCGCCGGCAAGGTCGTCGTGATCGACGAGGCGCACGCCTACGACGCGTACATGAACTCCTACCTGGACCGGGTGCTGTCGTGGCTAGGCGCGTACCGGGTCCCGGTGGTGGTGCTCTCGGCGACGCTGCCGGCCGCCCGCCGGCGGGAGCTCGCCGCGGCGTACGCGGGTGCCCGCCCGGACGATGCGGCGTTGGCGCACGTGGCGCAGGCGGCCGGGTATCCGCTGATCACGACGGTCGAGCCCGGCGGCCCGGTCAAGACCGAGCCGGTGGCCGCCTCGGGCCGGGAGGTCGAGGTACGCCTGGAGCGCTTGGCGGACGACCTCATCGTGCTGGGTGACCGCCTCGAAGCGGAGCTGGCCGAAGGCGGGTGCGCCCTGGTGGTGCGCAACACCGTCGACCGGGTGCTGGAGACCGCCGCGTACCTGCGGAAACGCTTCGGATCCGAGAACGTCACGGTGGCGCACTCCCGCTTCCTGGATCTCGACCGGGCGGCGAAGGACGCGGACCTGCTCCGGCGTTTCGGCCCGCCGGGCGAAAGCGCCGGTCGGCCCGCCGGGCCGCACATCGTGGTGGCCAGCCAGGTCGCCGAGCAGTCCCTCGACATCGACTTCGACCTGCTGGTGTCGGACCTGTGCCCGGTCGACCTGCTGTTGCAGCGGATGGGACGGCTGCACCGGCATGAGCGCGGCGCGGGCCAGAGCGAGCGGCCGCCGCGCCTGCGGACCGCCCGCTGCCTGATCACCGGCGCGGACTGGAGCGCGGCGCCGCCCGAACCGGTGCCCGGCTCCGTGCGGGTCTACCGCCGGTACGCCCTGCTGCGCTCCGCCGCGGTGCTGGAGCCGTACCTCTCCGGCACCGCGGAGACCGGGCACACGGTACGGCTCCCGCATGACATCAGCCCGCTCATCCAGCGGGCGTACGGACCCGATGAGGTCGGTCCCGCCGAGTGGCAGGAGGCCATCGCGGCGGCCCACCGGGAGGAGGACGCTCACCGCGAATCCCAGCGGAGGAATGCGGCGGCGTTTCAGATCGCCCCCGTGGGCCGGCCGGGCAGTCCCCTGCTGGGCTGGGTCGAGGCCGGGGTCGGGGACGCCGACGACACGCGAAGCGGCCGCGCGCAGGTCCGCGACGGACGCGAGTCGCTGGAGGTGCTTGTCGTGCAGCGCCGCGCGGACGGCACCCTGGCGACGGTGCCGTGGCTGGGCGAGGGGCGCGGTGGGCTGGAGCTGCCCACCGAGACGGCGCCCGAGCCCCGGCTCGCCCGGATCGTGAGCGCGTGCGCCCTGCGGCTGCCCCACCACTTCTCGTATCCGGAGACCCTCGCCCGGGCGATCGACGAGCTCGAGGCCCTGTGCATCCCGGCCTGGCAGTCCGCCGAGTGCCACTGGCTCGCCGGTGAGCTGATCCTCATGCTCGACGAGAATTGTCGGTCCCGCCTGGCAGGCTACGAGCTGCACTACACCCCCGATGACGGTCTGGAGGTGATCCGTGTCGAGTGATCCAACCCCGGCCTCGTTCGATCTGACCAGCGAACCGTGGTTACCCGTCCAATGGCGGGACGGCACCGAGGGCGCGCTGTCGCTGCGGGAGGTCTTCGCCCAGGCGGACCGGCTGCGGCGGCTGGTGGGCGATGTCCCCACCCAGGAGTTCGCCCTGCTGCGGCTGCTGCTGGCGATCCTGCACGACGTGATCGACGGGCCGCGCGATTCCGACCAGTGGTACGAGCTCTGGGAAAGCGGGCTTCCGGTCGGCGACATCCACGCGTACCTGGATCGGCACCGGGGGCGGTTCGACCTGCTGCACCCGGAGGAGCCCTTCTACCAGGTCGCCGGGCTGCGCACCGCCACGGGAGAGGTGAGCTCCCTGGACCGCATGGTCGCCGACGTGCCCAACGGCGCGCTCTTCTTCACCATGCGGGCGCGCGGCGCGGAGCGGCTCGGCTTCGCCGAGGCGGCCCGCTGGCTGGTGCACGCCCATGCGTTCGACACCTCCGGGATCAAGACCGGTGCGGTCGGGGATCCCCGGGTGAAGAACGGCAAGGTGTACCCCCTCGGGGTGGCCTGGGCGGGGAACCTGGGCGGCGTGCTGGTCGAGGGGAACACCCTGCGCGAGACCCTCCTGCTCAACCTGATCGCCTTCGACCTCCTGGACCGGAATCTCGATCCCGAACGTGATCTCCCCGCATGGCGGCGCCCGCCGCTGGGCCCGCGGCAGCTGGACGAAACGGAGCTGGCCAGCCGCCCCGCGGGGGTACGCGACCTCTACACCTGGCAGTCGCGGCGGATCCGTCTGGTGTTCGACGCCGAGGGGGTCCACGGCGTGGTCCTCGCCTACGGGGATCCGCTGGAGGCGCACAATAAGCACCTGCTCGAGCCGATGACGGGCTGGCGGCGCAGCGCCAACCTGGAGAAGAAGCTCGGCCGGTCCCCGGTCTACCTGCCGCAGCCGCACGACCCCAGCAAGAGCGCCTGGCGCGGGCTCGCCTCCCTGATCACCGGTTACGGGAATGCCTCCGGGCAAGGCCGGGAGGCCGCGCCGGCCCTCCGGCCGCTGATCATCGAGTGGATCGCCCGGCTTTGCGTCCTGGGCTATCTACCGCCCGGCTTCCTGATCCGGGCCCGGCTCTTCGGCGCGATCTACGGGACCCAGCAGTCCGTCATCGACGAGATGATCGACGATGCGGTGGCGATGCCGGTGGTGCTCCTGCATGAGCGGGACCAAGCCCTCGGCGAGGCCGCGATCGATGCGGTCACGAAGGCCGAGGAGGCCGTCACCGCGCTGGGCGATCTCGCCGCGTACCTCGCCCGCGCCGCCGGGGCGGAGGAGGGCCCGCCGAAGGCGGAGGCACGGACCCGCGGCTTCGCCGCGCTCGATGGACCGTTCCGGGATTGGCTGGCCCACCTGCGCCCCGGAGACGACCCGCAGGACAAGCGGGCGGAGTGGCAGCGCAGAGCCTACCGGATCATCAGCCGGCTCGGGGACGAGCTCCTCCGGTCGGCCGGTGACGCCGCGTGGGACGGCCGCACCATCACGACGGAGCAGGGCCGGACGATCTGGCTGACCGCAGCGCACGCGGACCTGCTCTTCCGGAAGGCACTGAACAAGGCCTTGCCCGCCGCCGCGGCTTACGAGCCCAAGCCCGAGCCGCCCGGCGGTGAGAGTGACCGGCACCATCTGGAGGCAGCATGGTCGTGACCTCGGCCAAACCCGTCCCCCGCCAGCGCGTGGAGGAGTTCGTCGGCCGGATCACCGGGGAGTACGTCAGCGAGCTTCAGGCGGGCTACCTCGCCGACCAGAGCTGGGCGGTCGCGAGCCTGGCCCAGCTCCGGCGGGGCGCCGGCAAGCTCCCCCAGGACGTGCCCGAGCTGTGGGGCATGACCGGTGCGGAGCGGCTGTTCGCGGACGAGACCCTGAGCGAGGCCAAGGCGGCCCAGGCCGAGACGGCGATGTTCCTCGCCGTCACCCTGTACGCCCTGCACCAGCAGTCCCAGGCCGAGCCGATGCACCGCCCCGGGGTGGAGCTCGGGGAGGCCGTGCGGCGGCTCATGGGCGACGAGATCGACGAGCCGATCCGCCGACGCTTCGTCCGGGTCGGCACCGCCGCCACCCGCGACGCCCTGGCCACCCGGCTGCGGGAGATCATCACGCTGCTGCGCCGGGACGCGATCCCGCTCGACTACGGGCTGCTCGCCGGGCAGCTCTACCTGGCGCAGACGCCGGACGGGCTGCGGCAGGTTCGCCAGCGCTGGGGCCGCAGCTTCCACGCCCACCGCGCCAAGAGCGCTTCCCCCGGCGAGTCCCCCGCCACCCCTAGCAAACCCACCCCCAGCGACAAGGAAGCGGCATGACCAGGACCATTCTCGACATTCACGCCCTGCAGACCGTTCCCCCGAGCTGCGTCAACCGGGACGACACCGGAACCCCGAAGACCGCCGTGTACGGCGGGGTCCGCCGGGCCCGGGTCTCCAGCCAGGCCTGGAAGCGGGCGATCCGTAAGGCATTCCACGAGCTGCTCGACCCCAGCGAGCTCGGCGTCCGCACGCGGAGGGTCGCCGAGGTGCTCGCCGGACGGATCCAAGAGCTCGACCCGTCGATCGAGACATCCGAGGCATGGGCCCTGGCCGCCGAAACGATCCAAACCGCCACGGGGTCCAAGACCGAGATTCCCAAGCGCAAGGACAAGGGTGACGGCGCGGTGGCGCCGGAGTCCAAGTACCTGCTGTTCCTCAGCGCCCACCAGCTCGGCGGGCTGGCGGAGCTCGCGCTCAAGGGGCGCGACGACATCAAGGCGTTCTTCAAGGACAAGGCCGCCAAGGACCAGGCGAAGCAGATCGCCAACAGCCGGCACTCGGTGGACATCGCGCTCTTCGGCCGCATGGTGGCCGACGGCGCGGATATCAACGTCGACGCCGCGGCTCAGGTCGCGCACGCCATCAGCGTCCACCGGGTCGACAACGAATCCGACTACTTCACGGCGGTCGACGACCACCAGGAGACCGACGACCTGGGCGCCGGCATGATCGGCACGGTGGAGTTCAACTCCGCGACCCTCTACCGGTACGCGGCGGTCGACGTCGACCTGCTGCGCGCGAACCTGGGGGCCGGCTTGCGCGAGGACGAGCCGGTGACCGAGCCGGTCCGCCGGGCGGTGGAGGCATTCGTCCGGTGCTTCGTCACCTCGCTGCCCACCGGCAAGATCAACACCTTCGGGAACCACACCCTGCCCGACGCGGTCGTGGTGAAGATCCGTTCCTTGCGGCCGATCAGCTTCGTCGGCGCCTTCGAGGAGCCCTGCCCGGTCGACCCGGAGACCGGCGGCTACCTGAAGGCGGCATCGCAAGCCTTGGCGGCCTACGTGCCCGAGATCGAGCGCGCCTACGGGGAGGCGGACGTCCCGGCCTGGGTGCTCCGGGTCGGCAAGAACACTCACGAGCTGTCCGCACTGGGACGTGAGGTGGCGTCGATCTCGGAGCTGGTCTCGGCGGTCGGCGCCGAGGTCGTCCGGCGGCAGGGTGGGGCATGAGCGTCCTGCTGATGCAGCTCGCGGGCCCGCTCCAGTCGTGGGGGTCGTCGTCACGGTTCGCCCGGCGAGCCACCGAGGCGGCCCCCACGAAGAGCGGGGTGATCGGCCTGCTCGCCGCCGCGCAAGGGCGTCCCCGGTCCGCCGATCTGGCCGACCTCGCCGCGTTGCGCTTCGGCGTGCGCATCGACCAGCCGGGCACGCTGCTCCGCGACTTCCAGACCGCCCACCGGTTCGACACGGGGGCCGCGCTTCCGATCTCGGAACGCTTCTACCTGGCGGACGCCGTGTTCGTCGCTGGCGTCGAGGGCGAGCCCGGCATCATCGAGGAGCTCCACCGGTCCCTGCTCCACCCGGTCTTCCTTCCCTACCTGGGGCGCCGCTCGTGCCCGCCGGCCCGGCCGATCAGCCTCGGCGTCCGGCACGAGCTCACGCTGGAACAGGCGCTCGGAACGGAGGAGTGGCGGGCGGCGCGCTGGTACCAGCGACGCCACCGCGAGGCAGAGGTCGATCTGGAGCTCCTCATCGAGCCCGCGGTGGCCGAGGAGCAGACCGGCAGCCTGCGCGACCAGCCGATCACCTTCGACCCCCTGCACCGCCGGTACGCGCTGCGCGGCATCCGCCACGCGCGCGCGACGGTGCGCAACCCGGCCGCCCGCCGTGACCACGACCCGACATCCGTCCTGAGGGATGCGTGATGTACCTCACCCGATTCCGCTTCAACACCGCGCGAGTCGGGGCTCGCCGGTTGCTCTCCTCCCCGCAACGGCTGCATGCGGCGGTGATGTCCGCCTTCGCCGAGCCGCCACCCGCTCCGTCCGGCGGGCCGCGGGTGCTGTGGCGGGTCGATCGGAACAGCCGGGCCGAGACCTACCTCTTCATCGTCAGCCCGGCGAAGCCCGATCTGACCCATCTGGTCGAGCAGGCCGGCTGGCCCGAGACCGGCCGATGGGAGACCTACGACTATGCGCCGTTTCTCTCCCGGCTGGCCAAGGGCGACCGCTGGGCGTTCCGGCTCACCGCCAACCCGGTTCACCTCGCCCGCCGCACGGACGCCGAGCCCACGAAGATCACCGCTCACGTCAGCCCTCGCCACCAGGTGCGCTGGCTCCTGCAACGCCAGGACGCCGCCGGCTTCAGAGTGGTCGAGAAGCCCCCGGAGAAGCGGCTGCTCCCCGAGGGCGATGAGCATGAGCTGGTCATCCACGAACGGCAGAGGCTCACCTTCACCCGGAACGGCCGGGACAGGGTGACCCTGGTCACCGTCACCTACGACGGGCTGCTCGAGGTGACAGACCCGGACGCCCTCCGCCGGACCCTCACCCGAGGGCTCGGCCGGGCGAAGGCCTACGGCTGCGGCCTGTTGACCCTGGCGCGGTGTGACTCATGACCACCGTCGGCAAGCGGGGTGCGTCCTCCCCGTGGGAGCTCACCCGCGCCGGGGACCGCCTCTCGTTCGTCTACCTCGAGCGCTGCACCATCCACCGGGAGGACAACGCCCTCACCGCTGAGGACGCCGAGGGCGTCATCCATATCCCGTCGGCCACGATCGGAACACTCCTGCTCGGCCCGGGTACCCGCGTCACGCATCAGGCGATGAGCCTGCTCGGCGACAGCGGGGCGGGGGTGGTGTGGGTCGGGGAGAACGGGGTCCGGTTCTATTCGGGCGGCAGATCCCTCACCCGTTCCTCCGCGCTGGTGGAGGCGCAGGCGACCAAGTGGGCCAACCACCGGACCAGGCTCGACGTGGCCCGGGAGATGTACCGCAAGCGCTTCCCGGATGAGGATCCGGCCGGATTCACCCGGCGGGAGCTCCTCGGCCGAGAAGGGCGGCGGGTCAGGGAGTGCTACCGCAGAGAGGCCGCGAGAGTCGGGATCCGCTGGAAGGGCCGGGAGTACGTGCCCGGAGACTTCGGCTCGAGTGATCCGGTCAATCAGGCGATCACGGCGGCCGCCCAGTGCATGTACGGCATCGCGCAGACCGCGGTGGCGGCTTTGGGCTGTGCTCCCGGCCTGGGCTTCATTCATTCGGGGCATGAACTGGCGTTCGTGCTGGATATCGCCGATCTCTACAAGACCGAGGTGGCCATTCCTGTCGCGTTCGAGGTCGCCGCGGAGAGCGCACAGGACGTGGGCTCCCGCACCCGCCGGGCGATCCGAGACAAGGTCAACAAAATCGGCCTGCTCCAACGCTGTGTGGAGGACATCAAGGATCTGCTTCTCCCCGAAGGCGGGGCTGATCCCACCGAGGAGGACATGGACCGGGTGATGCTGCAAAGCGACCACGGCATTGAGGTGGAATCGGGTCGCAACTATGCCGACGACATCCTCTTCACCGATCTCGGCGAGGGCGGCGAGGTGACCTGGTGACGGTCTTGATCCTGACCCGCTGTCCGGCCGGGCTGCGAGGCTTCGTGACTCGCTGGCTGATCGAGATTTCCCCCGGTGTCTTCATCGGCGGGCCGTCGGCCCGGATCCGGGAAGCACTATGGCGAGAAGTGTGCAGGTATGCGAACACGGGGCGGGCTCTTCTCGCCTATACCACGGACAATGAGCAAGGATTCACCTTCAAGACTCATGATCATAAATGGCAGCCCGTCGATCACGACGGTCTCATTCTGATCCGGCGCCCGAAAGAACAGCCCGCCGTCTCCGCAACCCCTCCCCCGAGCGGCTGGAGCAAAGCCGCGCGCCGGCACCGATACGGCCGACGCTAAGGGAGAGTGGCTCGTGTCCACGGTGCTCTCAGCGCCGCCCATCGAGAACGACCGTCCCCCAGCTACGACCCCCTCTCCTAATAGTCCAAAATGTCCGATCCTCTGAAAGTGGTGGAAATCCGCGCCTGCGCGCGATAAACGCGCAGGTCGGGAAGCGTGCTCCCCGCGCACGCGGGGATGATCCCGTCGATTGCTACGACGTTGTCCGGCATCCGGCGTGCTCCCCGCGCACGCGGGGATGATCCCATCGACAGGTCGGTGAACTCCAGCGGTTCCCGGTGCTCCCCGCGCACGCGGGGATGATCCCAACCTGATGAAGGCCGCGAGGCAGGCGGCCAAGCTGTGCTCCCCGCGCACGCGGGGATGATCCCCTTCAGCTGGCGGGGCAGACGCGCCACCGTCATGTGCTCCCCGCGCACGCGGGGATGATCCCAGTGTCGGTACGTGTTCGCTGCGGCAGTGCGGGTGCTCCCCGCGCACGCGGGGATGATCCCGATGGCTCACGATGGCAAGTCAGCCCCGGGAGGTGCTCCCCGCGCACGCGGGGATGATCCCTCGAACTCGGGGTCGTCCTTGCGGACGATCGTGTGCTCCCCGCGCACGCGGGGATGATCCCGGGGAGCGCCTCATGGGCTCCCCCGATACGACGTGCTCCCCGCGCACGCGGGGATGATCCCAACGAGGCCCGCCGCCTCCTCGGTGCCGTCGACGTGCTCCCCGCGCACGCGGGGATGATCCCCTTCTCGCCGTCTTTGCCCAGCTCAGAGCGGGGTGCTCCCCGCGCACGCGGGGATGATCCCCCCACGGGCACCCAGCCGGGCGACCTGTTCCTGTGCTCCCCGCGCACGCGGGGATGATCCCCCGGTACACGGCCTCCTGCTTCTTGGAGCGCGGTGCTCCCCGCGCACGCGGGGATGATCCCGCCGGCGCGGGTTTGCTGCCGTGAGCCCGGGCGTGCTCCCCGCGCACGCGGGGATGATCCCCTCCAGGACAAGTGGGAGGAGTGGCAGCGGTCGTGCTCCCCGCGCACGCGGGGATGATCCCAGGGAGGAGGGATATGACGGTTCAGCAGCTGGGTGCTCCCCGCGCACGCGGGGATGATCCCCGCCCTTGGATGTCCACCTCCCCGGTGGACGTGTGCTCCCCGCGCACGCGGGGATGATCCCGGGAGCTGCTGGCCCTGGTCGAGGGAATCGAAGTGCTCCCCGCGCACGCGGGGATGATCCCTCGGCGCGGCTGTGCGGAGTGAGGGCGCAAAGGTGCTCCCCGCGCACGCGGGGATGATCCCGTCTCGGCGTCGACCCGGCCGGCTGCCGGGGGGTGCTCCCCGCGCACGCGGGGATGATCCCCCGGTGGCTGCCTACCAGGATTGGGTGAAGTGGTGCTCCCCGCGCACGCGGGGATGATCCCGACCGCTCATGAGCGCTCGAGCGCTCGCCGGTGTGCTCCCCGCGCACGCGGGGATGATCCCCGGCATGTCCGTCCGCACCATCCACCGCACGAGTGCTCCCCGCGCACGCGGGGATGATCCCCGCTCGAACTCGGCATCGTCCATCTCCCAGTCGTGCTCCCCGCGCACGCGGGGATGATCCCGGGGCCATCGCCATGACCCGCGCCCAGCACCTGTGCTCCCCGCGCACGCGGGGATGATCCCGGCAGGCCGAGCTTCGCCGGGTCCGGGCCGAGGTGCTCCCCGCGCACGCGGGGATGATCCCCTCGACGGTTCCCCCGCTCTTGCCGGTCTCCAGTGCTCCCCGCGCACGCGGGGATGATCCACCCACGCCAGAGCGTTCAGTCCGGAGCTGAACTGTGCTCCCCGCGCACGCGGGGATGATCCACCCACGCCAGAGCGTTCAGTCCGGAGCTGAACTGTGCTCCCCGCGCACGCGGGGATGATCCCCACGAGCTCGCCGAGCAGATCCGCCAGGAGCGGTGCTCCCCGCGCACGCGGGGATGATCCCGCCGCCTTGCGGCACGCCACGTTGCAGGTGGTGTGCTCCCCGCGCACGCGGGGATGATCCCCGGAATGATCGTCACCACCAGCTACGGCACCTGTGCTCCCCGCGCACGCGGGGATGATCCCGGTGGTGATCTGCCACCGGCTACGGGCGTATCGTGCTCCCCGCGCACGCGGGGATGATCCCGTCAAACCCAGGCTGCGGCTCACCCCCTACCTGTGCTCCCCGCGCACGCGGGGATGATCCCTTCCGGCTGGCGAGCGCTCGTCGTCGAGGGAGGTGCTCCCCGCGCACGCGGGGATGATCCCGTTACGCACCCGACGTTCCCGGCAGGCGCGCAGTGCTCCCCGCGCACGCGGGGATGATCCCGGCGCCTTGACGTACCAGAACGAGGCCGGGTGGTGCTCCCCGCGCACGCGGGGATGATCCCGGCCGGGCCCACGAGAGTGAGGGGTGGGCTGTGTGCTCCCCGCGCACGCGGGGATGATCCCGCACCAAACTGCATGTGCCATTGGCAAGTGATGTGCTCCCCGCGCACGCGGGGATGATCCCTGACGGTGGGCGGGCTTGAGGTCGAAGTAGCGGTGCTCCCCGCGCACGCGGGGATGATCCCCGGAGCTGAGACTGATCGCGAAGTGCTGGAACGTGCTCCCCGCGCACGCGGGGATGATCCCCTTGGCACCCAAGCCGCTTAACCGAGACCCGAAGTGCTCCCCGCGCACGCGGGGATGATCCCTGGACGGCAGGAGATGGCGCTAGCCGGGACACGTGCTCCCCGCGCACGCGGGGATGATCCCCCGTGACAGGTGTCGGTCTTTTGTCGTAGTGTGTGCTCCCCGCGCACGCGGGGATGATCCCGCCCGGTCACCCTGCGGCCGGCCCAAGCCCCGGTGCTCCCCGCGCACGCGGGGATGATCCCTTTTGCCCGCCCCCCCGCAGGCCCCGCACAAAGTGCTCCCCGCGCACGCGGGGATGATCCCTCGATCACCGGTTTGACCGGTTCGACCGGGGTGTGCTCCCCGCGCACGCGGGGATGATCCCCGCGTCATCCCCGTCCCGGTGCTCCAGGCGGAGTGCTCCCCGCGCACGCGGGGATGATCCCCAACGCAATTACCTGCTCCCCGCGCATGCGGGGTGCTCCCCGCGCACGCGGGGATGATCCCGCGGTGGCGGCGCAAAACGCCATCCTCGTCGAGTGCTCCCCGCGCACGCGGGGATGATCCCGACGGCGTGTGGAAGCAGCCCAAGGTCCTCGCGTGCTCCCCGCGCACGCGGGGATGATCCCGGATACAAACTGATCAACGACCCCGAGCCGCAGTGCTCCCCGCGCACGCGGGGATGATCCCTGGTACCCCGCACGGAACTCGGCGATCGCCTGGTGCTCCCCGCGCACGCGGGGATGATCCCCGGGTGGTGGTCTCGGCGAGGCGGGCGAGCACGTGCTCCCCGCGCACGCGGGGATGATCCCCATCTACGAGCCGGTGAACGCCAGCGCACCGGGTGCTCCCCGCGCACGCGGGGATGATCCCTCCGCGGTCACGGACACCACTTGGCCGGACCGGTGCTCCCCGCGCACGCGGGGATGATCCCTCAGACTCCCTGGATGCGGGCGATCGAGGCAGGTGCTCCCCGCGCACGCGGGGATGATCCCAGTCTTCTTAGAGACTCCGGGGTTTACCGAGTGTGCTCCCCGCGCACGCGGGGATGATCCCATCCTTTTCGCCCTCGCAGATCCAGACGACCCGTGCTCCCCGCGCACGCGGGGATGATCCCCGCTGGGGGGTGCCGGCCGGGGCGTCGTCGAGGTGCTCCCCGCGCACGCGGGGATGATCCCGACGGCGTGTGGAAGCAGCCCAAGGTCCTCGCGTGCTCCCCGCGCACGCGGGGATGATCCCGGACCGCAGGGTTCGACGAAGTGGCGGATTCCGTGCTCCCCGCGCACGCGGGGATGATCCCGCCAAGTCCACGCTGCTCGCACCCGTCAACGTGTGCTCCCCGCGCACGCGGGGATGATCCCGCCAAGTCCACGCTGCTCGCACCCGTCAACGTGTGCTCCCCGCGCACGCGGGGATGATCCCGCCGGCCAGGACAAACCGAAGACGGCGCGCGGGTGCTCCCCGCGCACGCGGGGATGATCCCCGGGCACCCCCACCCTTAACGGGCACGCCGGTGTGCTCCCCGCGCACGCGGGGATGATCCCCGGGGGATCAGATGAGAGGACTCGCGCTTGTCGTGCTCCCCGCGCACGCGGGGATGATCCACTTGGATCTCCCGCAGGTCCAGGTCGACGTCGTGCTCCCCGCGCACGCGGGGATGATCCCCGGCCTGTACGCCCTCCCCGGGGCCACCCTGTGTGCTCCCCGCGCACGCGGGGATGATCCCTTCTACCGCACAAGGGAGGGCAGCACCACCGTGTGCTCCCCGCGCACGCGGGGATGATCCCGCCTCTGCGTGGCGCTCAGAGGCCCGATTCCGGTGCTCCCCGCGCACGCGGGGATGATCCTGAGTAATTCCGGAGAGGACTAGGTGCTCCCCGCGCACGCGGGGATGATCCCCGGCCTGTACGCCCTCCCCGGGGCCACCCTGTGTGCTCCCCGCGCACGCGGGGATGATCCCGGGTCGAGCACGGTGTCACCGGGGCGGGTGTGGTGCTCCCCGCGCACGCGGGGATGATCCCGAGGGCCCATTGGGGTTAGCAATCGGCGGCGGGTGCTCCCCGCGCACGCGGGGATGATCCCCACGACGTCGTACCCGGCACCGTTTCGCCAGGGTGCTCCCCGCGCACGCGGGGATGATCCCTGGCTCTGACGATCATGCTGCGGGGCGAGGACGTGCTCCCCGCGCACGCGGGGATGATCCCGTGAGCTCGTAGGCGATTGGAGCGATTCATACGTGCTCCCCGCGCACGCGGGGATGATCCCCTCGAGATTCGTGCCGCATCCCGGTTCGGCGAGTGCTCCCCGCGCACGCGGGGATGATCCCGTGGCTATAAGATCACGCGCTTCGTCGAGGAAGTGCTCCCCGTGCGCGGGGGGATGATCCGTCACCAGCACCCTAAGTGGGACACCCATGTCTGATCTTCCCGTCTGCCGTCGCCCCGCCCCAGGGACAACAGGCCGGCGACGGAGGGTCAAGCCCCGATTCGTGTGTACTTGACCCGTAACCTTCCACGCGCGCCGGTTGCCCTGCCAGCACAGCCGGGCTTGACCCGCAGGAGCCGGTCCTTCTGGGCTTTGCCCGAGTCGATGACGGGCGGGAATATCAGGACCTCTCCCCCGGCACATGCATGGGCACCACCTGAATGCTTCTTCGTGATCTTGAGGGCTTCTCGGAGCCGGACGCCCCGGGGTTTTGGGCAGAGCCCAATGCCCACTCGGCAATGCTGCCTGAGAACGAGGCGCGCGCGCCGAGGGGGATCGGCCCCAACGAGGCCACACGCCCGCTGAAGGCAGGTCGCGCGGCCCAAAGGTGGCTCAGCTCGGCACGTGCAAGTTGGCCGGCCGTGGATCTGAGTGGCGCACCGGAGCCGTGCTGCGCTCTTCCCCGTTCTCTCGAGTGCCTCGGGCCCTGCCCCGCCGCGCAAGCAGCGGCTTGAAGACGTAGGGAAAGCTGTAACGGATCTCTGGCCTAGGGCGCGACATCTGCGCGGCGGGCGAGCATGGTCAACTCCGCGGGCACTCGTCGGCCGGAGAGCTGGATTAGATCGCGAATGGTTTTCCGCGACTGAGGATGTCCGTGGACCATTTCCGGGGCCAGTTCCTCGGCGCGGGTCAGTGTGGCGACCGCTTCGCCGATGTGCTGCCGCTGTGTGTGCGCTCTAGCGACGTCGAGGAGAAAACGGGCTTGTCGTTCCGAGGAGAGACCGGATGGATCTACCTCCTCTGTCAGTTCAAGGGCTTCACCGGCGTCCCCAAGGTCGACAGCGACCGAGACGGCGTGAATCCGCACGTTCGTAGGCCCGAACTCGGTGTTGAAGTCGTTGCGGTCTTGCCCGAGGCGGTCGGCGATCTTCCGGGCTTCGTCGATGCGCGCCCGTGCGGTGGCTCGTGCTCCTTCCCGGGCCGCGATGACGGCAAGGACCAGGTGCATGGCGCCGAACAGCGACAGTTCCTCCGGCCTGCAGTCTTCACGTACGATGCGTGGGCGCAGTGCGGTGATGGCGGTCTGGGCGACGCGTTCGGCTTGCTCGTAGCGCCGCAGTCCCACGAAGGCGTGTGCCATGCGGAAGTGCCCGGCGATCACCTCAAGGGAGTTGCCGGACTGCTCCGCGGCGGCGAGCGCCCGGTCGGCGGCGACCCATGCGGCATCGGCTTCGCCCTGCTGGGCGAACGCCGCGGCCATGGCCTGATAGGTGCGTGCTCGAAGCCGGTGGACCCGGGTCCGTTGCTCTTCAAGCGCCTGCCGGCCAGCCACCTCCAGGCGAGGCAGTAGCTCTTTAAGGGTCTCCGTCAGCTCCGCGAACCGGGACGCATGCGCCAGTGCCCATGCCCGGTCGACCCCATGCGACAAGGCATCCACGTCGATGACCTGCGCTGGTTCTTCTGCCTCAATGAGCACGGGAAGCGCCGGGTGCCCGGTCAGTGCCATCCGCAGACCATCAAGATCATTCTTCTCCACGGTCTGCTGTGATCCCGGGGCGGACGAGCTCGCCTCGGGACGGAGGACCTGGACGGAGACACCCAGCGCATTGGCCAGAGCCTGGATGACCGAAAGCCGCTCGACCGGCTGCACGTCGCGCTCCACCTGGGACACCCAGCTCTCGGACCGGCCCACCTCGGCGGCCAGCTCCTTCTGCGACATGCCCCTGCGCTGCCGCAGCTCCTTGACGCGCGCGCCGAAGGTCAGCCCTTCGAGATCGGTCACTGGTTGTCACTCCCTCCGCCGGGAAGCCCTTTGGCCACCTGCGGGGTAAGAAAGTCGACCTCGATCGCGCTCAGATACTGCTCCCGCTCTGCCAGGAACCGCTGCACATGAGGCTGCGCCTCATGCGATTCGAAGGCGGTCCGATCGGCATAAAGCTCGTAGAAGATCCGCTGCAGCGGCCGCCCCTCCACCTGGTGCACCGCGTAGACAAGCATCCCCGGCTCGTGCGCGCGGATTTTCTCCGCCGTCTCCGCGACCAGCCGATCGAACGCCTCAGCACTCGTCTGATCCTTACACGTAAAGCGGACCACCAGTCCGAACCCGTCGGTCATCCACGACCCCAATCTCGATCTCATGAGGAGGATGTGCGCGGTGGCTGCACGGGGACAGGCCGCCTACCTCCAGATCGCCGATGACCTGCGCGTACAGAATCCCGCTGCTTCCGCAGTCAACTGCATGTCATCGGATCGTCACTTTCTGTGGCGTACACCCGTGACTGTACTCACAGATTTTCTGCGATACAATAGTTTTTCTGTGGATCAGCAGTGAGCCGGCGAGTCTGCGACACTGTCTTCAGCGACAGGAGGCGTAGCCCGCGGCTAAGCGCTGGACCTGCACCTGGACCGATATCGATCGGACGCGCCCCTTGTGCGGGTGAGGCGGGACGCTGCAACGCGTAAACGGGCCACTCATCTGCACCGATGGGAAGACGCTTCGCGCTCGCACCGACAAGCCCCGCCGCGTCTACGTGCACACGGCCTTCTTCTGGTTCTACTGGGGCGACCAGCACGACGAGCGCGTATCCTGCCTGCGCCTGGGGCCGGCGGCCGACCGGATCGAGCAGGCGGCGCGCGACGGCTGGCGCGAGGGAGAACAAGGCGAGCTCAGCATCGACCTGTCGAAGGTCGCCGATGCCCATGGAGCCTGAGATGCGGGGTGGCTGGCTGACCGGATGGCGCGTCTACCGGCAGGTCGCCGCCCGCTGCGCGAGCGCATCACCACCGGGGCGTACCCGGCGGGCTCGATCCTGCCGTCGGAGGCCGCCTTGTCGGCGGAGTTCCGCGTCGCCAGGAACACGATCCGCCGCGCGCTGGAAGCCCTGGAAGCCGACGGGCTGATCCTGACCGTCCCCTCCCAAAGGTCGCCTGGTCCGGGCGGGCGCCCAGACCGTCACCGCCTCCTACAGGTACCAGGTGATCGCCAGCGAGCTGGAGCAGAAGATCAAACGGGGCGATCTCGCGCCGGGGATCCGCTGCCGAGCGAGGCCGAGCTGGCCTGGTTGTACGACGTGTCGCGCCACACCGTACGGCACGCCTTCGCAGAGCTGGAACGCGCCGGCCTGATCGTCTCCCACCACGGGAAGGGCCGGTTCGTCTGCCCACCCCCAAGACGTCCTGGGACGTCTGACCCTCCGGCCTAGCCCGGTGCCAGGCCGGGAAGCCTACAGTCGACACGTGGCAGATGTGGAGTGGGCGCGGGAACTGGCGCGGCGGCTGCTCGCCGAGCGGCTGCCCCGGCGGTGGGCGCACACCCAGGGCGTGGCGGCCCGGGCCGCCATGCTCGCCCCGATCCTCGGTGAGGAGGCCGGCACGCTGACCGCCGCCGCCTACCTGCACGACATCGGGTACGCGCCCGACCTGGCCACGACCGGGTTCCACCCGCTCGACGGCGCCCGCTACCTGCGGGATGTCGCCGGGGCGGATGCGATGCTGTGCCGGCTGGTGGCCCATCACTCGTGTGCGACCTTCGAGGCGACCGAACGCGGCCTGGCCGAGACCCTGCTCAGCGAGTTCCCCCCGCCGGAGCGGTCGCTGCTGGCCGATGCGCTGACCTACTGCGATATGACCACCGGCCCCGATGGGCGGCACCTGTCCGTGCCCGAGCGGCTGGCCGAGATCCATTCCCGCTACGGCCCGGGCCACCTGGTCAGCCGCTCGATCGCCGCGGCCACGCCGTGCATCCTCGCCGCGGCCCGCGCCGTGGAGGCGGCCCCTAGCCCAGGTACGGCAAACCGGTGCCGGCCAGGAAGTGGCCGATCCGCAGGCGCATTGACCGGTCCATCGGCAAGCCTTCGACCTGGTCGCGGGGCACCCAGCGCACCTCGGTGGACTCACTGCTCGGCGTGGGCTCACCGTCGACCGCCCGGGCGGTGAGGACGATGGAGAACTCCTGCCGGGCCTCCCCGTTGCTGGTGTAAAAGATCACATGCTTGGGATCGGTGTAGATCCCGACCAGGCCGGTGATCTCACAGCGGACGCCGGTCTCCTCCAACGTCTCCCGTGCCGCGGCCTGTTTCAGCGACTCGCCCAGATCGATCGCCCCGCCGGGGAGCGCCCAGTTGCCGTTGTCCGAGCGGCGGATCATCAGGATGTCCCCCGCGTCGTTGGTGACCACCACGTTCACCGACGGGACCAGGCTGTTCGGCGCGGGGGCGTCGGGGTCGTCGTAGTAGTCGATCCGGCCGGCCATGGGTCACGACTCTACCGGGCGGGCCTGCTCCCAGACCCGCTCGAAGCTGGCCAGGTAGGTGGCGACCATGTTCCCGCCGGGCACCTTTCTCAAATGCAGCACGGGGGCGTTGGCCGCGGGCGTGCCGTACACGTGCGTGTTGACCAGGAGCTGATCGTCCCCGCGGTAGATCGAGGTGTACAGCACGGTGCGGTGCAGGCGGATCGCGACGTTCTCCCGCCCCAGAAGTGGCCGGTACAGCACGAGCGCGTTGTGGATCTTGGCGGCCATGGCCTCGTCGATGCCCTCGTCCGTGCCGCGCCGGGCGACCTCGGGGCTGTCGGGGTCCCCGAGCAGGATGCGCACCCGCACCCCGGCGGCCGCCTTCTCGGCGAACATGCGCACGATGCCCGCGTCGTCGGCGAGGAACAGCCCGGCGTACACCAGCACGCCGATGTCCTTCTTCGCCTCGGCGAACAGGCGTCCCCAGGCGTCCCAGGGAACGGTCCAGCGGTTCGGGTCGTAATCGAAGCTGAACCGCCCGGGCCGCCCTGGAGGAGTACGAGCACTGTGAGTTCGGGGTACCGCGCCGATCACCGGTTCCATTCTTGGATCGGCTGCTGCAGTCGCTCCGGGGCAAGGTCACCCTGGTCCAGGCTGCCAGGTCGGCGTGGGCCGTTCAGTGGGCGCGAGCCGTGCCGCTCCCATGGGAGCAAGCCTCCACTCCCATTCTGCTCCCAAAACCGGACATCTAAAGAAACGAGAAAGGCCGCTCCCATCTCGGGAACGGCCTCTGACCAGCGTCGGGACGGCCGAATTTAAACCGACGCCCCCTTGACCCCCAGTAAAGAAAAGGTCAAAACGTCGGCCCAGGTAATCCGTCGCTTCCGCAGGTCAGGCCGGTTTCCGGGTGTCCTCTGCGGCACTTTGCGGCGTGCCGCCCCGGTGCCATACTCACGCATCAACCCGACAAACCGCCACCCCACCCACTAGCACGGCGGCCGCAACGCCAACGTGCGAGACCGTAATGCGGTCAACACATGGCATGGAAAAGGCCCTGGCCTTAGCCTGAGGGGTGTCAGCACCTCGGAAAGGACAGGGCCTGCTATGCCCGAGGCTAACACGGACTACCGACGCATTGGCGAGAACGTCCGCCGCGCCCGCCACTACCGGGGCATGACCCTCGATCAGCTAGCCGGGCTCATCGGCCGATCCAAGAGCTGGCTGTCCCGGGTGGAGAACGGGGTCCTCCCCCTGGAGAAGCGGCGCGACATCGCCGCGATCGCAGACGCGCTCCAGGTGTCCGCATCCGACCTGCTCGGAGAGGGCGCGTCGATGATCCCGCGCATGCGCGGGTACGGCGACCTCACCCGCCTGCGCGAGGTCCTGCTGGGCTCCCGGCTCACCAGCCCACCGGACGTGCCGGCCCGCCCGCTGGAAGAGCTCACCGCGGTCGCAAACGGGCCCCTACTCGCCGCCCGGCGCGCCTCCGACCACATCGCCCAGAGCCGGCTCCTGCCGGACCTGATCGCCGAGCTGCACGTCCACGTCAACACCGGCGACGAGCAAACCAAGGCGCGGGCGCTGCGACTGCTGATCGACGCCTGCGCCGCCGCAACCTTCCTGCTCCGCAACAACAGCCGGTGGGAGCTCGCGTGGATCGCCGCCGACCGCGCCGTCCAGGCCGCCGAGATGCTCGGCGACCCCATCGCCGCCGCGGAAGCCGCGTTCCCCGCGGCGCACGCGCAGCTTTCGGTGGGCCGCTCACGCGCCCTGCGAGAGACCGGCCGGGTCGCCGACTCGATCGAAGCCCACCTCGGCGACGACCGGCGCGCGCACCAGGTGTACGGGATGCTGCGCCTGTCGGCCGCCCTCGCCGCCGTGATCGACGGCGACCACACCGCAGCAGGCGAGCAGGCCGACGAGGCCGCCCGCATCGCCGACCGGATCGGCGACCACGCGGACGCATGGCAGTGGTTCGGGCCGGCCAACGTGGCCGTCTGGCAGTGCATGCTCGCCGTCGAAACCGGGGAGCCTGGGCGGGCGTTGCAGCGCGTGGAGACCGCGGACCTGTCCATGCTCCCCCAAGGGCGGCGTTCCGCACTCCATATCGAGCTCGCCCGGGCGCACGCCATGCTCGGCAACACGCGGGAGTTCGTCCAGGAGCTGCGCGCCGCCGAACGGCTGGATCCTCCGCGGGTGCACCACAACCCGCTGGTACGTGAGCTGGTGTCGACGCAGCTTGAGCGGGCGCGCAGGGCCACGGGCGCGCGGGACCTCCGCGGCCTGGCCTACCGCATCGGCGTGGTGTAGTAGCTGGGTTTCCTCCCTGCAACTTCCCGGCGGGGTTCGAGATTACCCTCCACCCGGTGTTACAGGGCGTTGCCCTGATGTTGCGTAACGCACGCGCCCGCACGGTCCCAGTGCGGTGCGTTCAGCACACCGGAGGCAACCGTGGCTTACCCCGCCACCGCAAACCACGCCACCGTGCCCGGCTGGCGCATCTGGCGGTCCGACGCCGGCCGCTGGTGGGCGACCCGGCACCAGCCGTTCCCCAAGGCCGCCGAGGCGATCGGCGCCGCGCGCACCGTCGACCAGCTGCGCGAGGTCATCGCCGAGCAGGAACGCCTGGCCGCGAACGCGCAGGGTGGAACGCGATGACCGGCTTCCCCGCGGGGACCGGTCGGACGAGCTCTACCGCCTCGCCCCCGAGCGAGTGGTCCCCGACGGGACACGGGCCACGTGCCGCTTCTGCGACCAGGAGATCATCGCCAGATACACCATCTACGGCAACGTATGGGTGGCGACCAAGGAGGACACCAGCGGCCGCGTAGAGACCCGCGCGGAATGCCCCCTGCACGTGCGCACCCTGGTGCGCATGTACGGGGAGCACCAGCCTGTACCTGGCACGGAGATCCCACCACCACCCTGATCCACCCCCGATGAGGCACGCTCTATGGGCGTGCCAGGCCCCGGCCGGCCGGACAACACGGCGAACG
This sequence comes from Thermobispora bispora DSM 43833, assembly GCF_000092645.1. Classification (NCBI taxonomy): domain Bacteria; kingdom Bacillati; phylum Actinomycetota; class Actinomycetes; order Streptosporangiales; family Streptosporangiaceae; genus Thermobispora; species Thermobispora bispora. Next base: position 1,723,294 of record NC_014165.1, on the reverse strand, counting down.
GTGCGAGCAGGTGCAACCACCGGCCGATCGGGGGCCACCCCCACAGGCCGGCACCACCAGGGGGGCACGATAAGGACGACGCAAGGGAATCAAACCGGCACAAAACCCGATTACGGCTGGCCGAAGACTCCACCTTGCTCGACAGGAAAGGCAAATCCGCGACGACGATGCAAGTAGGCCCGCTGTAGAGGAAGCGACGTCATGTCCAGCACCACATCGAACGCCAGCTCGTGCGCTGTGGTCGAGCTCACCGAGGAAGAGGGGCGCAAGTTCTTCGACGAGGTGACGCGTGCGGAGCTGGGCATGTCCGGCGACGAGTTCCTCCGCCGGTACGATGCCGGTGACTTGCTCCCAAAATCGGACATCCAGAGAAATGGGAGAGGCCGCTCCCAGGTGGGAAACGGCCTCTGAACTGCGGTCGGGACGGCCGGATTTGAACCGACGACCCCTTGACCCCCAGTCAAGTGCGCTGCCAAACTGCGCCACGTCCCGTCCGGCGTGTACTACCGGCTGCACCAAACCTTAGCGCAGATTCCGGCCTGTTGCGTACCGCAGGCCGCTCCCAGCGGTTGAAGCGTTCCGCAGCCGCGGCTTGTTCCCGGTGTTCCCGCAGATCGTGACGGTATGCGCCATCCGCCGATCAGGGCGCGGCCGCGTCCTCTAGGCTTGCGACCGTGGGAAGGAAGCCCCGGATCGACAAGGACGAGCTGCGGCGCCTGACCGCAGAGGGCTGGTCGAACGCGCGCATCGCCGAGTACTTCGGCGTGACCGAGTCCGGGGTGCTGCAGGCGAAACGGGCGGCCGGGCTGTCGAAGCCGATGACCGATCACAGCCGGGCGCTGCCGTGGAAGCTCAAGCGCGAGCACAGCCAGAGCGGGCCGGCGACCAACCTGAGGAACCTCTCGGCCGTGGCGCAGGGCCGCACCATCCCGAAGGAGAAGCTCAACACGGCCCTCCGCTGGGCGGACCGGCTCGTGAGCAACGATCTCGACATCACCTACGACCCCGAGCACGGGTTCCGCGAGGTGCCCGCGGGCGGCGACTCGCACATCGCCCGGGTGCTCGCCGAGGCCCGTGCCGCGCTCGAGGCCGCCCAGCAGAACGCGTCCGACACGGCCGCGCAACAGGCATCCGGTACGGCCTCGCCCGGGGACGGCGCGTGAGATCGGCCGGCCCAGACCGGGAGGCACCGAGCGGCCCGGCGGCGCGCCGGAACCGGCTCGCGCCGGCCACGCCGAAGGGGCGGCGCACCGAGGCCGCGCTGCTCGACGCCGCCCGCCGGGTCTTCGCGGAGAAGGGCTTCCTCAACGCCAAGATCTCCGACATCACGCGGGCGGCCGGGAAGTCCTCCGGGTCCTTCTACACCTACTACGACGGCAAGGAAGAGCTGCTCACGGCGCTCCTGGACCGGCTGCCGCCCGCCGAGCCACCGGCCCACACCGGCGATCCCCGGGAGGCCGTCCGCTCGGCCGTCCGGGCGTACTGGACCACCTACCGCGCGCATCTCGGCGAGATGGTCGGCCTGTTCCAGCTGTCGATGACCGACCCGGCTTTCGCCGAGCGCTGGCGGGAGCTGCGGGCTGCGCGCATCCGCACGGTGCTCGAGGTGATCCGGGACGCCGAGGCATCAGGCCACCGGCTGGATCTCGACCCGGGCATCCTCGCTTCCGCGATCGTCTCGATGCTGGAGTCGTTCTGCTGGGTGTGGCTCGCCGCCGGCGGCGACGCGGGGGTGGCGCCGCCGGACGACGAGACCGCGATCGAGACGCTGAGCGCGATCTGGTACCGGGCGCTCTACCCCGGCCGCGCCTCCTGACCGCCGTGCCGGCCGCGGCCGCTTCCCCTCACCGCTAACCGGCCCACCTATAGCCGGCCGGCGGCACCGCCGATGCCTTCTCACCCTTGCCCGGCTGAGCGGCACCGCCGCTTCCTCCTCACCGCCGATCGGCGGCCGAGCGGTACCCCGCGCCGGGTGCGGTTTCCGTTCACAAGGTGCTCCAGGCCGTCCCTACGGCGCGCAGGCCCACCACCGCACCGCGGCACGCAGCTGCCTCGCCCACACGACCGGACCGGTCCACAGGCCTGCCGCCGCTTGCCCGCACGATCGATCCGACTCACGGACCGCAGCCGCTCGCCCGCACGCCCGGACCGGCCCGCAGGCCCGCGGCCGCGTCACCGCTCGCGGCCCGCGACGGCACGGCGCAGGATGAGCAGGGGCCCGGCGGTGCCGTCCCCCTGGCTTCCGCTGTGCGTGTTCTTCCTCTGCCTTACCTTGATCTTGCGGACGCCCGCGCCGTAACAACGCCACCGGCCCGCCGCTACCGCGTCCGCACCTCCTGCCCGGCGGTACGGCCCGGCCCCGTGGTGCGGGCGGCGAGGGTGAACTCCTGGCGCGGGTGCTGGATCGCGCCGAGGGACACGATCTCCCGGGGGAAGAACAGCCCCAGGGTCCAGTCGGCCAGGATGCGGCTCTTCTTGTTCAGCGTGGGCATCCGGGCCAGGTGGTAGGTCCGGTGCAGGAACCAGGCGGGGAAGCCGCGGACCTCCTTGCCGTAGACCTGGGCCACCCCGCGGTAGAGCCCGAGGGTGGCGACCGAGCCGAGCTGCCGGTGCCGGTACGGCTTGAGCTCTTCGCCGCGGATCGTGGCGATGAGGTTGTCGGCGAGCCGTTTGCCCTGCCGTACGGCGTGCTGGGCGTTGGGCGGGCAGTAGTCCCCAGGCCGGGTGAGGTCGGGCACGGCGGCCACGTCGCCGGCGGTGAACGCGAAGCGGGTGCCCACGATCCGGAGGAACGCGTCCGCGCGGACCCGGCCGCGGTCGTCGAGCGGCAGGTCCCCCTCGTAGACGAGCGGGTTGGGCTTCACCCCGGCCGTCCAGACGAGGGTATCGGCGTCGAACTCGTCCCCGTCGTCGAGCACGATGTGGCCGTTCTCCGCGGAGACGAGCCGGGTGCGGAGGCGGACGTCGATGCCGCGGGCGCGCAGCTGCCGCACGGTCCACCGCCCCATGTCCGGCCCCACTTCGGGGAGGATGCGGTCGGTTGCCTCGACGAGCACCCAGCGCATGTCGCTGTTGCGGATGCCTTTGAAGTACTTGCAGGCGTCGCTCGCCATGTCCTCCAGCTCGGCGAGGGCCTCGACGCCGGCGTACCCGCCGCCGACGAAGACGAAGGTGAGCGCGCGGCGCCGCACCGCCTCGTCGGGGGTGGAGGCGGCCAGGTCGAGCTGCCCGAGCACGTGGTTGCGCAGGTGGATGGCCTCTTCCACGGTCTTGAAGCCGATGCCCCACTCGGCGAGCCCGGGGATCGGCAGCAGCCGGGAGATCGACCCGGGGGCGAAGACCAGGTAGTCGTACTCGATCGTGAAGTCCGCCCCGTCGTGCGGGCTGAACTCCGCCACCCGGTCGGCGAGCCGTACCGAGGTGACCCGCCCGCTGAGGATCCGGCAGCGGGGCAGGACCTGGCGGAGCGGGACGACCACGTGGCGGGGCTCGATGTTGCCGGCCGCGGCCTCGGGCAGGAACGGCTGATACGTCATGTAGGAGTCGAGGTCGGCGACGGTGACCTGGGCCTCCCAGGGCCGGAGCCTGCGCTGCAGGCGCAGGGCGGTGTACATGCCGACGTATCCGCCGCCGACGATGAGGATGCGTGGGACGGTCATGGCGACCCCTTACCCGCTCCGCAGGGTGAAACGCATGGTGACGGTCGTGCCGCCGGGTCCGGTCTCGACGCTCAGGTCCTTGCAGAGCCGGCGGGCGACCCACAGCCCCATGCCGCCGGTGGAGAGGCCGGCCGGGCGGGTCAGCCCGGGTGGCGCCTCCGGCCGCCAGGTGCGGCCCTCGTCGCGGATTTCGACCACGAGCTCGCCGCCTTCATCCCAGACGCGCGCCGTGGCCGGCGGTGCCCCGTGGAGCACGGCGTTGGTCGCCACCTCGCTCACCGCGACCATGAGCTCGGCGGTGGCGTCCTCGTCCATGCCGAGGCGGCGCGCCTCGGCCGCGGCCATCCGGCGGACGTCGCGGAGCTCGGTGCGGGTGAAGGTGATCTCACGCACCGCACCGCCGGCACACGCGCAGGTGCCGCGCCCGCTCACCAGAGCCACGCCCCCGTTCCGGTCGCCGCGGATCCGACTGACTCCTCATGGACCGCCCCTCCTACCCAGATGTACGGCCGGCTCACGAACGGCCGGTGAAATTCCCGGTATGTACCCGCGACGGCGCCGTTACCCTCCGCGCGCACCGTGACGCACACCCTGACGCGCCCCAACGGCCCGGGCTTACGGCACGACACAGACCTCGCACTCCCGACAGAACTCCATCTTTTTCCCAGAAAGGACGTTTAGGGCGAATCAGGGCATGGAAGAGACTTTATGACCTGCTGACGGCCACTCCCGGGCGAAGCGCCTCCCCGACGAGCGGTTCGTGCCGTGAGGTGTGCCATGGACATTGCGATCGTCTGCGCTCACGGGCTCAGCCCGGAAACGCCAGCCATCGCCCGGCAATTGGCGCGCGGCCACCGGGTGACCGTGTACACGCGTGCCAAGGTGAAGGGCGCCGGCGTCGAACACGTCCCGGCCGGGCCGGACGTCGAGCTGTCGGAGAGCGATCTCCTCCCCTACCTGCCGGACTTCAGCGCCGCGCTGCGGCGGCGGTGGCACAAGAAGCGGCCCGACATCATCCACGCGCACTCGTGGACCAGCGGGCTCGCCGCCATCGCGGGGTCGGAGGGCTTGGACGTGCCGGTCACCCAGACCCTCAACATCCTCCAGGGCGACCGGGCGCCCGGCCCGGTGCGCCGCCTGGAGTGCGCGATCGGCCGCCGGGCCAAGACGGTGATCGCGGTCTGCGGGGACGAGAAGACCGAGCTCATCAAGATGGGCGTGCCCCGCACGAACATCTCGGTCGTCCCGCACGGGGTGGACGTCGAGCGCTTCCGCCGGCACGGGCCCGCGCTGCCGCGCGGCACCCGGCCGCGGCTCCTGCACATCGGGCACACCGGGGCGGACACCGCGGTCAACGCGCTGATCGCGGTGCCGGACGCCGAGCTGCTCATCGCCGGCGGGGACGAGCTCAGCATCCGCCGGCTCCGCGACCTCGCCCGTAGCCACGGCGTGGCCGACCGGGTGGAGCTGCTCGGCACGGTCCCGCACGCCACCATGCCGAAGCTCATCCGCAGCGCCGACCTGGTGCTCTCGCTCTCCCCCACGGTGCCGAACGGCATCGCGGCGCTCGAGGCCATGGCGTGCGGGGTCCCGGTGATCGCCTCGGCCACCGGCGCCCACCTCGACTCGATCGTGGACGGGGTGACCGGGTTCCTCATCCGCCCGGACCGGCCGCTGGAGGTGGCGAAGCGGATCCGCCTGCTGCTGCGGGACGCCACCCTCCGGACGGCGATCGGCTACGCCGCCGCGGACCGGGCCCGGTCCCGCTACTCGCTCGAGCGGATCAGCATGGAGCTGCTCCGGGTCTACGAGAAGGCCTGCGCGTGACACCCCGGCCGCGCCACGAGCCGGCCGGTGACCCGGCGCCGTTCGCGTCCGGTGACCGCCCGCGTGCCCGGCACACCGCTGTCGCCCGCCACCCCGCCCGCGCGCGGCGCCCCGGTGCGCCCGATGGGGCTCGCCGCCCGCTACTGCGCCTGCCCGCGCCCGCCCGGCTCCCCGGGACGCGGGGGGCCGGTCAGCGCGGCGGCCTTGAGCGACAGGTGGAGCAGGAGGCGGTCCTCCCCGCGGGCCAGGTCGAGCCCGGTGAGCTCCTCCGCCCGGCCCAGCCGGTAGTAGAGGGTCTGCCGGTGCACGCCGAGCGCGGCCGCCGTCTCCTGGACGTGCCCGGCGTGGTCGAGGTACGCCTCCACGGTGCGGGCCAGCTCGGGCCCGGCCGACCGCAGCGCCGCCGACTCGGCGGCCAGGGCGGCGAGGTCCCGGCGGGGCAGCCGGGCGAGGAACCGGAAGATCCCCAGCTCGGGCCAGTCCGCGATCGGGGCGTGCCGCTCGACGTGCTCGGCGACCCGGAGCGCGAGCAGGGCCTCCCGCCAGCTCTCCCACGCCTCCTCCACGTCGTCGCGCGGCCCGCCGATCCCGGCGGCCGTGCCGTGCTGGTCGCGGAGGATCCGCGCGGCCTGCGGCGCGTGCGCGGCGGGGGCGAGCACCGGCAGCACCGGCTCGTCCAGGCTGGGGTCGATGAGCACGCCGCGGGGCAGGGTCCGCAGCGCGCCGACGAAGAGCGAGCCGGCGCCCGCCGCCCCGGTCCGCACCGCGAGCGCGCAGACCGGCCCGTCGACCCGGGTCCCGATCGCCTCACCGGCCGCGGCCCGCCGCGCCGGGTCGGCCGAGAACAGGTCCGCGAGCGGCACGTGCCGGCCGCGGGCCTCCATGGCGAGCATCGCGGCGGCCCGGTCCACCAGCGGGGCGATGGCGGCGAGCCGCTCGTCGGTGATCGTGCCGGAGTCGAGCAGCCACAGGTACCCGTAGGTGACCCCGCCGTGCCGGAGCGGCACGCAGATCCGGCCCCGCATGCCGTGGATGCCGGGGATCCGGACCGGGCCGGTCGCGGTAGCGATGCCGTACGACTCGAAGTGGGCGCGCACCTCGGGCGAGGCGCGCCGGCGCAGGATCGACTCCTGGCGCACGGCGTCGATGTCGTCGCTCTGCGCGCCGTACGCGAGCAGCTGGAAGGCGCGGTCCTCCAGGGTGACCGACGCGTCGAGCAGCCGGGCGATCTCCTCGGCTATCCGCTGCACCCCACCATTGTCATACATCTGTATGAAAAGGCTGTTGCGGTTGTCCGTGGCCCCGTGTGACCTGCGGACCTAGCCTGAGCTCATGCTTCGCTCCCTGCTTCTCGCGAGCTCGCGCAGCCCGCTGATGCGCAAGGCCGTGTCGGAGCTCCCCGCCACCCGCAGGGTCGTCGATCGGTTCGTCGCCGGGGAGACCACCGCCGACGCGATCACGGTGGTGCGGCGGCTCACCGGCGCGGGGCTCACCGTGACCATCGACCACCTCGGCGAGGAGGTCACCGACCAGCAGACCGCGGTGCTCGCCACCAAGGCGTACGTCACGCTGCTCGACGCGCTCAAGCCGCTCGGGCTCGGCCAGCGGGCCGAGGTCTCGGTGAAGCTGTCGGCCATCGGGCAGACCCTCGACCGGGGCATGGCGCTCGACCACGCCCGCCAGATCTGCGCGGCGGCCCGTGCCTGCGGCTCCATGGTCACCCTCGACATGGAGGACCACACCACCGTCGACGCCACCCTGGAGACCCTGCAGGCGCTGCGCGCCGACTACCCCGAGACCGGTGTCGCGATCCAGTCCTGCCTCTACCGCAGCGAGGCCGACTGCCGCGACCTCGCGGACGCACGGGTGCGGCTGGTCAAGGGCGCCTACCGGGTGCCGCCGTCGCACGGCTACCAGAGCAAGGCCGAGGTCGACCGGGCGTACGTGCGGTGCCTGCGCGTGCTGATGGCCGGCACGGGCTACCCCATGGTCGCCACCCACGACGACCGCCTGATCGCCATCGCCGAGGTCCTCGCGGGCCAGCACGGCCGCGACCGGGACGCCTACGAGTTCCAGATGCTCTACGGGGTACGGCCGGACCGCCAGCGGGAGCTCATCGAATCCGGGGCCCGGGTGCGGGTCTACGTTCCCTACGGCGACGACTGGTACGGGTACTTCATGCGCCGTCTCGCCGAGCGCCCGGCCAACGTCGCCTTCTTCCTGCGCGCTGTGAGAGGTTAGCCATGGATGCGATCACTGAGGTACCGGTCCCGGCGAACGAGCCGGTCCACGGCTATCCGCCCGGCAGCCCGGAGCGCGCCGCGCTGGACGGCCGCATCAAGGAGCTGTCCGGGTCGCCCCTCGACCTCACGATGACCATCGGCGGCGAGCGGCGGATGGCCGGCGGCGCCCCCATCGACGTGGTGCAGCCGCACAACCACGCCGCGCTGCTGGGCCGTACCGCCGAGGCCACCGCGGACGACGTGCGCGCGGCGATCGACGCGGCGCTCGGCGCGGCCGCCGAGTGGCGCGCCATGTCGTTCGAGGACCGCGCCGCGATCTTCCTCAAGGCGGCCGACCTGCTCAGCGGCCCGTGGCGGGCCACGCTCAACGCGGCCACCATCCTCGGCCAGTCCAAGTCCGCCTACCAGGCCGAGATCGACGCCGCCTGCGAGCTGATCGACTTCTTCCGGTTCAACGTCCACTACGCGCGGCGGCTCCTCGCCGAGCAGCCGCTGTCGGCCCCCGGCATGTGGAACCGGATGGAGTACCGGCCGCTGGAGGGCTTCGTCCTCGCGATCACGCCGTTCAACTTCACCTCGATCGCCGCGAACCTGCCGACCTCGGCCGCGCTGATGGGCAACGTGGTGGTGTGGAAGCCGTCCCCCACCCAGCAGTTCGCCGCGCACTTCACCATGCGGCTGCTGGAGGAGGCCGGCCTGCCCCCGGGCGTGATCAACATGGTCACCGGGTACGGCCCGGCCGTCTCCGAGGTGGCGCTCGTCCACCCCGACCTGGCCGGGATCCACTTCACCGGCTCCACCGCCACCTTCCAGCACCTGTGGCGCACGGTCGGGGAGAACATCTCCCGGTACCGGAGCTACCCGCGGCTGGTCGGCGAGACCGGCGGCAAGGACTTCGTGGTCGCCCACCCGTCGGCCTCGATCGAGGTGCTCACCACCGCGCTGATCCGGGGCGCGTTCGAGTACCAGGGCCAGAAGTGCTCGGCCGCCTCCCGGGCGTACGTGCCCCGCTCCCTGTGGACGCGGATGCGGGACGACTTCGTGTCGCTCGCCGAGTCCCTCACGGTCGGCGACGTGGCGAGCGACCCGGGCACGTTCATGGGCGCGCTCATCGACCGCCGCGCCTTCGACAAGAACAAGGCCGCGATCGACCGGGCCCGCGGGGTCGATTCGATCACCGTGCTCACCGGCTCCTACGACGACTCCACCGGCTACTTCGTCCGGCCCACGGTGCTGGAGTGCTCCGACCCCGCCGATGAGGTCTTCGTCAAGGAGTACTTCGGCCCGATCCTCGCGGTGTACGTCTACGACGACGCCGACTACGACGCGGTGCTCGGCCAGATGGAGGGCGTCGCGCCGTACGGGCTCACCGGGTCGATCATCGCGCAGGACCGGAAGGCGATCGCCGAGGCCACCGAGCGGCTGCGCTTCGCCGCCGGCAACTTCTACATCAACGACAAGCCCACCGGGGCGGTGGTCGGCCAGCAGCCGTTCGGCGGCGGCCGCGCCTCCGGCACCAACGACAAGGCGGGTTCGATCTTCAACCTGATCCGGTGGGTCAGCCCGCGCGCGATCAAGGAGGCCTTCGTCCCGCCGGTGATCACCGGCGAGTACCGGGGGGACATCCCGCAGTCGGGCTGGCGGCAGCCCGACCTGAAGGGGCTCGGCTACTCCGGCTGACCGGCCGGACAGGGTGACGCCAGGGGCCCGGTTCCCGCGGCCCCTGGCGTCCGGTCGCCGGCTCAGCCCTGCTCGGGCACGGCCATCTCGGTCAGCGGCGACCAGTCGTCCTGGGGGATCGTGGTGTTGATGATCCGGGGCGTCTCCTGCAGGTAGCGCGGCAGGGTCTGCTGGGCCTGCTTGAAGTGCTCGGACTGCACGTGCGCCGCCCCGGCGTCCGCGTCCCGGAAGGCCTCCACCAGGACGTACTCGTTGGGGTCGTCGAGGCTGCGCGACCAGTCGAACCACAGGCAGCCCGGTTCCGCGCGGGTCGCCCGGGTGAACTCGGCGGTGATCTCCGGCCACTCGTCGGCGTGCTCAGGCCGGACCCGGAACTTCGCGGTAATGAAGATCATGGTCTTCTCTCGGTCTCGTCGGACGTGATCGTTCGGTGTCGATGCTAACGACCGCCCCTCGGATCACCGGTGCTCCACGCCCGGGCGGCGGGCGTCGGGGCGGTCATGGGCCTGGGCGTTCCCGGGGCGCCCGGCGGGTCGGCGGGGCGCCGGCACCGGGGAATGAACCCTGGACGTAGCCGCCGTGACCGCGGCGGCTCGGCGGCATCGGAGACCACTCAAGGACTTTCGGCCCTTGTGCCCGGGCGGCGGGATCGTCAGCCTGGGGCGCCGGAGTCCCCGGATCGAGACGGAGGGAAGACCAGTGACGAGGGCTGGGCATGCGCGGTGAGCGCCGGCCGCTGAGCAGGGCACCGGCTCAGCGGCCCTTTCGGATCGTGGGCCGTTCGGTGGAGGGGCCGGGGAAGGTCAGGCTGCGGCTGGCCGGCGACACGGGCGGGACGCCGGGCACCGCGGCGGCCCGGAGCGTCCCGGGGCAGTACTGGGTGCTGCCCGCCCACGGCGGCGCCCGGATCCCCGTGGTCGATGTCACCCCCGCCGGGAACGGCTCGGGCGAGGACGCGTCCCTGATCGAGGTGCTCACCCTGTGGGTGCCGTGCGGGCCACCGGTGGGCGCCGTGGGCGAGCGCCTGGAGGTGCGCGGCCCGCTGGGAAAGGGCTGGAACCTGGAACGTGTCACCGGCAAGGACGTGCTGGTGATCGCGTGGGACGGCGGCCTGCCGCTGACCCGGCCGGTCATCGAACGCGCGGGCGGCGGCCGGGTGCGGGTGTGGGCGGGCGGCACCGCCCCGGGCTCCGGAGGGGGGAGCCCGTGGCCGGAGCTCGCGAACGCCACGATCGAGGCGGACGGGCTGCCGGACATGGCGGCCGCCGCGCGCACCGCGGCGTTCGACCCCGCGCGGAGCGCCGCCCTGCTCGCCGGGCCGCTGCCCATGGCCCGGTCGGCCGCGGCCGTGCTCGTGGAGCGGGGCATGCCGGCCTCGTCGATCCAGGTGGCCGTCCACTCCATGCTCCGCTGCGCCAGCGGCACCTGCGGACGCTGCCGGATCAGCACGCCGTACGGCTCGCTGCGCGCGTGCCATGACGGGCCGGTGCTCCCCTACGACCGGCTCGCGGGCACCGGGGAGCGGCAGCCCCCCGCCGGCGGGGGCGAGGAATGACGTCCGCGCCACGGGGGAGTACCCCGGTGGCGTGAGCGGTTCATCCCGGCGCACCCGCCGGAGGGCGCGCGGCCCACGGCCTGCGGTCCAGGCGCGCGGTGCGGCCGCGGAGGCCGCCGCGCCGTACGGCCGGGCGGTGCCGGCCCGGCCGGGGCCGGATCGCGTGCGGAAAGGAGCGCCCATGATCTCCACGCTCGCCCGCGGCGCCGCCAGCGGCGCGCTCGCCACCGCGGCGATGAGCGGCGTCATGCTCGCCGGGCAGAAGACGGGGCTCATGCCGGGCCAGCCGCCCAAGCACATCGTCCGGGCCCTGCTCCCCGGGCACAAGCGCCGACCCAAGGCCGGGGAGCGGCCGCTCGCCGTGCTCGCCCACCTCGGCTTCGGGGCCACGGCCGGGGCCGTGTTCGGCCTGCTGACGCGGCGGGTACCGGCCCGGCTGCCGCTCGGGGTGGCCTACGGGCTGCTGATCTGGGCCGGCAGCTACCAGGGCTGGCTGCCCGCCCTGAACATCCTGCCGCCGGCCTCCCGCGACCCCCGCCCCGGCCGGCCCCTGGTCATGGCGGCCGCCCACGCGGTGTACGGCGCCGCGCTCGCCGCGGCGCTGCGGCGATCAGCGCGGGGAGCGGGCCGCCGCTGAAGGCGGCGCCGCCCCGCCCGCGGTGCCGCCCCGCCCGGGCCGGTCGCGTTCCGGACCCGCTGGTGGCCGGGCCTCCCGGGCGGGACTCACGAGCCGGGGTCTCGATGGCGGGCGAGCCTTACCGTGGGCGCACCGGCCCCGCCCGCGGCCCCGTCGCCGGGGTTTCCCCGAAGCCTCCCGGGCCGGGCCTCGTCGCGGCGTGCCGAGGGCTCCGGGCGTCCGGGGAGCCGTCCGGGCCTCGGGTGAAGCCACACCGGTCCCGGCCCGGCGGGCGCGCGGACCGTGCCGGGCCGTACCGGCTCATCCGGCGATCGCGCGGTAGGCGATCACATTGCCGATCCGGAGGCGGACGAGCAGCTCACCCGGCCGGCCGTTGCGCTCGCCGAACTCCTCCGCCCGGTCCTCCCCCATGTACCGGCCGCCGAGCAGGGTCGCCCAGCGGAGCACCTCCTCCAGCTCCGCGGAGAGGGTGGCGGTCCCTTCGATGAGCACGTACGAGTAGGGCGGGCGCTGGTCGTCGACGCACAGCGCCGCCCGGGGGTCGCGCCGCAGGGCGTGCGCCTTCACGCTCGTCTCGTGCGTGGTGAAGACCACGTCGTCGCCGTCGAGCGCGAACCAGACCGGGGTCACGTGCGGCCGGCCGTCGGCGCGCGTGACCGCCAGCTTCCCGGTCTTGGTCCCCGCCATGACGAACTCGCGCCACTCGGCCTCGGTCATCCGCTCCATCGCACCTCACCCCCCGCGGCGGGACGTCGCGGCGGCGGACGGGCGCCGGGCCAGGCCGCACGCCCGCCCGCCTGACCAGGGTGGTACCCGTACGGCGCGCCGGTGAGCCGCCCGTGCCGGGCGACGCTGAGCGTGCGGCGCCGGTGAGCTTCCCCGCGCCAGGGAGGCTGAACGTGCGGCATGCCGGTGAGCCGCCCGTGCCGGGCGGCGCTGAGCCCCGCATGCCCGGGCCGCGCTCAGCCGCGCTCGCCGAGCCCAACCGCGTCCCGATTCGTGCCGGGTTCCCGGACCGTGCCGAGCCGCGGTATGGCGCACCTCGCGCACGACGCCTGGGCCGGGCCGTCATGGATCGCCGCGGCCGGCGGCCATCCCCGCAGGCTGGCGCCGGGTCCCGCGGCGTGCCGTACCGCGAGGTCCACACCGGCGTGAGGGCGGGCCGGCGCCGTCAGCGGACGCGGAACACGTCCGGGAGCCACCAGGCCGCCACGTCCTTGGTGATCTTCGCGTGGACGAGGAGCGGCCGGTCGCGGGGGCCGTGCAGCCACTTGGCGACCCCGACCAGGTCCGCCCTGCTCCGCACGGTGACCGCGTCGCACCCGAACCCGCGGGCGATCCGGGCGAAGTCCGTGGGCGGGAACGTGACCGTGTCCAGCGGCTCACCCTGCGGGCCGAAGTGGTGCACCTCCGCGCCGTAGGCCTCGTCGTCGTAGACCACGATGACCATCGGCAGCCCGAGGCGCACCACGGTCTCCAGCTCGCTGATGCCCATCAGGGCGCCCCCGTCGCCGAGGGCGGCCACGGGCAGCCGGTCCGGCCGGGCGAGCGCCGCGCCGATCGCGGTGGCCAGGCCGAGCCCGACCGACTGGTACGCCTGGGTGTAGCAGAACCCGTCCCCGTCGGGGACCGACAGCAACATCACCGGGTAGCCCATGAAGTTGCCCGAGTCGACCGCCACGATCCGCTCCGGGGGGAGCAGGTCGTCGAGCTCGATCGTGAGCGTGCGCGGGTCGATCCGGCCGTTCCCGCTCGTGTCCGCGTACGGGATGTCGCGCCAGCGCACCTCGGTGGCGATCCGCTTGCCGACCTCGGGGGTGCGGTAGCCGGTCCGCCGCCGCTCGTCCGGGGCGCAGGGCCACGCCCGCCCGGTGAGGGCGGCGAGCACCGCCCGGGCGGTCTCCCGCACGTCGCCGATCACCCCGAGGTCGACCGGGTACCGGACGCCGATGGCGTCGCGGTCGAGGTCGACCTGGATCACGCTCGCCCGCTCGCCGATGAGCGTGCCGTTCCGGGTGGTCCCCGCGGTGAACGAGCAGCCCCAGCCGACGATGAGGTCCGCGCCGCGGATGAGCTCGGCCGCCGCCGGTGAGGAGAAATGGCCCATCACGTCCAGGTTCCACGGGCTCCCCTGGAACTCGCCCTTGGCCACGGCCGTGGTGGCGAGCAGCGCGCCGACCTGCTCGGCCAGGGCTTCGAGCTCGGCGTGGGTGCCCCGGGCGCCGCGGCCGGCCACGAACACGGGCCGTTCGGCCGACACCAGCAGCCCGGCGAGGCGGTCGATCGCCTCCGCGGGCTCGGCCACCAGGCCGGGGCGGGCCGCTGATGCGGCGCCGGTCCGGCTGGTGGTGCGGGCGGCCGGCTCCGGGTCGGCGAACGCGTCCTCCTCGGCGGGGAAGGTGATCCCCCACCCGGCCGACAGCCGGGCGGCCGCCCGGACGTCGCCGCGGCGGGCCAGCAGCTCGGCCACGCCGTCCCGGGCCTCCTCGGGCAGCACCTCCTCCTGCACGTCGAGCGGGAGGGCGAGCACGACCGTCCGCCGGCCCAGCAGCGCGGCGAGGAAGGCCATCACCGTGTCGTCGACCACGGTCGCCGCCGACCCCACCCGGGCGACGTGCGCGCCGACGGCCGTGGCGATCGCGGGCTGGTCGATGCGGAAGTTCGAGTGGGGCGACACGGGCTCGGGGGCGAGGACCAGCAGCGGGGTGCGGCTCTTGGCCGCCTCGGTGATGCCGGTCAGCGCATTGGTGAAACCGGGGCCCTGGTGGACGCTGAGCACGGCCACCGTGCCGCTCATCCGGGCGTAGGCGTCCGCCATGGTGGCCGCACCGCCCTCGTTCCGGGCCGCGACGTACCGCACGCCGTGCCGGATGAGGGCGTTGGTGACGTGGAAGTTCCCGCTGCCGGCGACGCCGAAGGCCATCCGGACGCCGAGGGAGGCGAGGATCGCGCCGACGGCCTCGGCCACGTTCATGCGGCCACCGGCTCCGGGTCGGGGGTCCGGGGACCGCGGGGCCGTACCGGCCCGGCGGGCACCGCGGCGAGCCCGCCCGGGATCGGGCCGCGCCCCGCTCGCCGCCCGTGGGTCCCGGGCCGGGGGTCGCGTACGGTCTCGGCGGGGAACGGGTCAGGTACCGGGGCCGGTGCCGTCTCGCTCATCGGCGCCGGGCGGCCGAGCAGCGCGAGGCCGCCCGTGGCGCGCTCCACCTGTGCCATTCCGCCTCCGCAACGTAGGAGAACGCGGACAGATACTGCTACACGGCACCGCCGGTGCGCCAGACGCCCCCGGGTAACCGGTGCGGTACGGCCCGGTGACCGCGAGGCGAACGGCCGGATGTCCGCCGGCGGGCCGGGCCCCGGAAGCGGCCCCTGGCGGCCGGCGCTGCCGTCCGGTGTCCGCCGCGCGGCTGGCGGCCCGGCAGGTGCGGCCGTCCCAGGGCGGCGGCCTCAGTAGGTGTAGAGCCGATCGAGGTACTCCGCCCCGTAGTAGCGCTCCAGCTCCTCCAGGGTTTCCTCGGTGTGCTGGACGTCCTTGACGATCCGCGGGTACGGCGGGAGCGCGTCGGGGTGCCAGGTGCCCGGGTCCCACAGCGCGCTGCGCAGGGCGGCCTTGCCGCAGTGGAAGAAGACCTGCTCGATCTCCACGAGCAGCGCGAGGCGGGGCCGGTTGCCCTTGACGATCATCCGGTCGAAGAACGGCGCGTCCCGGAGCACGCGCGCCCGGCCGTTGATGCGCAGCGTCTCCGTCCGCCCGGGCACGAGGTAGATTAGCCCGACGTGGGGGTTCTCCAGGATGTTGGTGAACCCGTCGGCCCGGCGGTTGCCCGGCCGGTCCGGGATCGCGATCGTCTTCCGGTCCAGCACGAGGGTGAAGCCGGGCGGATCCCCCTTGGGGGAGACGTCGCAGGTGCCGTCCGCGCCCGAGGTGGCGATCAGGCAGTACGGGGAGGCGGCGAGCCACTCGATGTCGCGGTCGTGCAGTGCGGTGCGCTCCTTGGCGAGCGCCCGCTGCTTCGGCTCCCCCACCAGCGCGCGCAGCTCGGCCGCTGAGGTGACCTCGATGAACCCCTCGGACATGGTGCCTCCTGATGATCGCGGTGCCCGCCCCCTCCCCCATCCTGCCCGCCCGGCCGGGCGGGAGGGGGCGATTCGGTACGGCCGGCGCGGCACCGGCGGCGACCGCCGGCCGGCGTGCCCCGGACCACGGTCCCCGGGAGTGCGCGCGGAGGAGGGGGCGGAGGGCATGACCGCCCGACCCGCTCTCCCCGGCCGCGGGCGCCGGGGTGGACGCCTCCGGAACCGGGGCCCGGCGGCGGCGAAGGCCGTCGCCGAAGACGCCGAACCTGGGGCACCACCCCTCCCGCGGGACCGGGGGTTCGCGATCTTATGCTTTTCGTCATGGAGGCTCCGCGCTGGCTCAGCGCTCAGGAGCAGCGCGCGTGGCGTGCCTATCTGGCCGCGCACCGGCTGCTGATCCACCAGCTCGATCGCGAGCTCCAGGCGAAGGGTCTCTCGCTCAGCGACTATGAGATCCTCGTCCGTCTCTCAGAGTCCCCGGGGCATCGGCTGCGGATGAGCGAGCTCGCCGACGCCACCATCCAGTCGCGGAGCAAGCTCTCCCATCAGATCACCCGGATGGAGGCCGCCGGGCTGGTGACGCGCGAGGGCTGCGAGCACGACCGGCGTGGCACGTTCGCGGTGCTCACCCAGGCCGGGTGGGAGACGGTCCAGCGGGTGGCGCCGGACCACGTGGCCTCGGTGCGCAAGCACTTCATCGACCAGCTCACCCCGGAGCAGATCCGCACCCTGGAGGAGGCCTTCACCCCGATCGTGGACCGCCTGCAGGCGGTCCGCGCCCACCGGTGCGCCCGCGGCTGAACCGTGATCTCCGGAGGGTGGACGGCGGGGGCCGTCCCCTCGCTACGATCCGGCTGTGCGAAGCTTGTTCGGGCTGGTCCTCGCGGCCCTTTTCCTGCTGACCGGATGCACCGCCACGACGGCGGACGACGGACCCGCGCTCCCGGACGGGCCGGACCTGCTGCGGAAGTCCGCCGAGGCCATGGCGGCGGTGCGGTCCGTCGCCTTCACCCTGGAGACGAAGGACCGGCCGGCCGTACAGGTGAAGAACGTCGACGCCGTGCTGACCAGGGAGGGGGACGCCAAGGGCACCCTCCAGCTGGAGCTCGCCGGGCTCCAGGAGTTCGAGTTCGTGCTGGTCGGGGACACCGTGCACTTCAAGGGCCCCACCGGCGGGTTCCAGACCATGCCGCGGAGCCAGCTCACCGCGATCTACGACCCGTCGCAGGTGCTCACCGGGGTGGGTGAGCTGCTCACCGCCGCGCAGGAGGTCCGCACGGAGGCGGCGGAGAAGGCCGGCGGCGCCGACGCGTACCGGGTCGCCGCGACCCTGTCCCAGAGCATGCTCGCCAAGCTCATCCCCGGCATCGCCCAGGGCGTGAACGCGACCCTCTGGATCGACCGGGAGAGCAGCCGCCTGCTCAAGATGGAGCTCCCGCTCTCCGGCGGCATGGTCACGGTGACCATGCGGGACTACGACGCCCCCGTCACGATCGAGCCGCCCACGTCATGATCGCCCCGTGGAGACGACGGGTCACGCTGGGCGCCGCCGGCGGCGCCGTGCTGCTCGCCTCGCTCGACGCCTACGTGGTCGTCACCGTCCTCACCGAGGTCGCCGCGGACGTGGGCGTCCCGCTCAACCGCCTGGAGCGCGCGACCCCGATCATCACCGGCTTCCTGCTCGGGTACGTCGCGGCGATGCCGCTGCTCGGCCGGCTCTCCGACCGGTACGGCCGGCGGCCGCTGATCCACCTCTGCCTCGCCGGGTTCGCGGCCGGGTCGGCGATCACCGCGCTCGCCACGGACGTCCCGTGGCTGGTGGCCGGGCGCACCCTGCAGGGGGTGGCGGGCGGCGCGCTGCTGCCCATCACCCTGGCGCTCGTCGGCGACCTCTGGGATGAGCGGAGCCGGCCGGTGGCGCTCGGGGCGGTGGGGGCGGCCCAGGAGCTCGGCAGCGTGCTCGGCCCGCTCTACGGCGCCGGGATCGCCGCGGTGCTGGGCTGGCGGGGGATCTTCTGGATCAACATCCCCCTCACCGTGGCCGCCGCGCTGGCCGTGCACTGGGCGGTGCCCGGCGGGCGCCGGCCGGGCCAGGCGGCGGGGGCGGCGGACGACGGGCGGGTGGACGTCCTCGGCGGTGCGCTGCTCGCGCTCGCCCTGGGCCTGCTGGTGGCCGGGCTGTACAACCCGGCCCCGGACCAGGCGGTGCTGCCGCCGTGGGGCGTGCCGTGCGTGGTGGCCGGCACGGCCGTGGCGGCCGTCTTCGCCTGGTGGGAGATCCGCTCGCCGGTGCGGCTGCTCGACCTCACCGGGGTGCCGCGCGGGCCGTTCTTCGCCACGCTCGGGGTGAGCCTGCTCTCCGGGGCCGCCCTGCTGGTCACCCTGGTCGACATGCAGCTCGTGGCGCAGACCCTGCTCGACCGGGACGCGGTGGGCGGCGCGCTGATCCTCACCCGGTTCCTCGTCGCGCTCTCCGTCGCCTCGTTCCTCGGCGGGGTGCTCGCCCGGCGTCTCGGGGAACGCGCCGTGGCCGCGGCCGGGATGGCGGTGGCCGCGGTCGGCTACCTGGTGATCTCGCGCTGGCCGGCCGACCTCTCCGCGCCCGGGCTGTGGCTCGACATCCCGCTCGTTCTCGCCGGGGCCGGGCTGGGCGTGGTGATCGCCCCGGTCTCCTCGGCGGTGCTCCGGGTCGTGCCCGCGGTACGGCACGGCGTGGCCTCGGCGGCGGTCGTGGTGGCGCGGATGATGGGCATGCTGCTCGGGGTGGCCGCGCTCTCCGCCTGGGGGTTCCACCGGTTCCGGTCGCTCACCGCGCACCTCGACACGCCGCTGCCGTTCGGGGTGGACCCGGCCGAGTACGCCCGGCGGCTGGACGAGTACACGGCGCGGGTCAAGGCCGCGCTGCACACCGAGTACACGGAGATCTTCCTGATGACCTCCGGGCTCTGCCTGCTCGGCGCCGTCCTGGCGCTCGCCCTGCCGGCCGGGAAGGCCCAGGCGGGCGTGCCGGGCGCGGCCCGGCGCGCTCCGGATCAGGCCACCGCCGGCTGAGGCACTGCCGTACCGGCGCGGGCGCCAGGGCGGGCCGGAGGCTCGGCGGCGATGACGGCCGGAGCCGACCGCCTGGCCTCGAACGCCGTCAGCGTCACCAGCGCCGGAAGGCCGACGCTCCATGCCCGGCGAGCGCGGGCGGCACCCGTCCGGCACCGCATTCCTCTGCGCGGTCGTCGTCATGCGGGTGAACGACGGGCCCCGCCCGGCAGGCCGGGCGGGGCCTGGGCACGTGGGCCTGAGGCCTCCTGCGCCTTGGTGCCCGTCATGCGCGCCTCGATGCCGTCGAGTATGAGCTCGAGCCCGTAGCGGAAGCGCTCCTCGCCGCCGGCGTCCACCAGGTCGTCGACGTGCTTGGTGAGGTGGGGAAACCGCTCGGGCGGCAGCGCCCGGTAGTAGCTCTTGATCTGGCCGATCCACGACTCGAAGTACTCGCGCTTGTCGGTGAAGCCGGCCGCGCGCATGCGGGCATGGTGCAGCGACGCCTCGTAGGCGTCGCCGACGACGTAGAGGGAGAGCCGGTCAAGCGCCACGGCCGCCTCCCTGGGCGGCATGCCCGCCTCCACGAGCAGGCCGAAGACGAACTCGCCCGTGCGCACGGAGTTCTCACCCGTGGGGATGGTGGCCAGCGCCGCCCTGGCGACGTCGCGGTGCGCCTTGAGCACGCGGTGCATCTCCAGCGCGTACGCGCGCAGTTGCTCCTTCCAGCGGGCCGGATCGCGCTCCGGGAGCCGGATCTCGCCGAGCACCCGGTCGTAGAGCAGCTCCAGCAGCTCGTCCTTGTTGGCGACGTGGGCGTAGAGCGAGGCCGGACCGGTGTCGAGCTCCTGGGCCACGCGCCTCATGCTGAGCGCGCCGAGCCCTTCGGTGTCGAGGATCCGCAGGCCGGCCTCGATGATCAAATCCAGGCTGAGCTGCCGTTTGGGCTGGGCCGGCTTGCGCCTCTTGCGCCACGGCGGCGCCGGGATGCCCTCCTCTCCTGCGCGATCCGCCATACGAACAGCATACTTGACACGAACTATGTTCGTCATTAAAACGATGTTCGCTTGTAAAACGCTGTTCGTTTACTGGAACACCGTTATCGAAGGAGATCGTTCATGACCGTGACCGCCACCTCTGCGCAGGCCGGGGTACGCCCGTACCGATGGCGGTGGATCGCCCTGTTCGTGATCCTCGCCGCCGAGGTGATGGACCTCCTGGACGGCCTCGTCACCACGATCGCCGCCCCCACCATCCGGCGGGACCTGGGCGGCTCGGAGAGCCTCGTGCAGTGGCTCGGCGCCGGCTACACCCTCGCCATGGCCGTCGGCCTGATCACCGGCGGGCGCCTCGGCGACCTGTACGGCAAGAAGCGCATGTTCGTGATCGGCGCCTCCGGCTTCACCCTCGCCTCACTGTTGTGCGGGGTCGCGGTCAGCCCCGAGATACTGATCGCCAGCCGCGTGCTGCAGGGCCTGTTCGGCTCGGTGATGATCCCCCAGGGCCTGGGGCTGATCAAGGAAATGTTCCCACCCTACGAAGTGGGCCGGGCGTTCGGCATGTTCGGGCCCGTCCTGGCGATCTCGTCCGCGGGCGGTCCCGTGCTGGCCGGCTGGCTGGTGGACGCCGACTTCTTCGGCACCGGGTGGCGCATGATCTTCCTGATCAACCTGCCGCTCGGCCTCACCGCCGTGCTCGCCGCGCTGCGCTACCTGCCGGAGTACCGCTCCCCCGCCGCCACCCGCCTCGACCTGCCGGGTGTCGGGCTCGTCTCGCTCGCCTCGTTCCTGCTCGTCTTCCCGCTCATCCAGGGCCGCGAGCTGGGCTGGCCCGCCTGGACGTTCGTGTCGATGGCCGCCTCGATCGCGGTGTTCGCCCTCTTCGGCCGGTACGAGGCCCACCGCACCGCCTCAGGCCGCGACCCGCTCGTCACGCCCAGCCTGTTCCGCAAGCGCGCCTTCACCGGCGGCCTGGTGGCCGGGCTCGCGTTCTTCTCCGGCTTGATCGGCTTCGGCCTCGTCTTCACCCTCTACGCGCAGCTCGGGCTCGGCTTCGGCCCGCTCAAGGCCGGTCTCGCCGCGCTGCCGCAGGCGCTCGGCGGCGTCGTCGGCTTCGGCCTGGCCATGTCGGGGCTGCAAGAGAAGCTCGGCCGCGCCCTGCTGCAGATCGGCACGCTCGTCATGGCGGCCGGCGCGGCCGTCCTGGCCCTCACCGTTCACCTGACCGGCACGGACGTCTCCACCCTGCGGTTCGCCCCCGGCCTCGCGCTCGCCGGCATCGGCATGGGGCTCGTCATGGCGCCGTTCTTCGACATCGTGCTCGCCGGTGTCGAGCCGCACGAGTCCGGCTCCGCCTCCGGCACGCTGACCGCCGTCCAGCAGCTCGGCGGCGCGTTCGGCACCGCGGTGCTCGGCACGCTCTTCTTCCACCTCCTCGCCGACCGGTGGAGCTTCGGCTCGGCCATGCAGCTCACGGCGTGGGTCGAGGTGGGGCTGCTGGCGCTCACGTTCGGGCTGTCGTACCTGCTGCCCCGCCACGCCCGGCCGCAGGAGCCGGGCGCGTGAGACGGGACCGGCAAGGAACGGGGGTGTGCCGCTCGGGCCGGCGGGCGATGTCGCGCCGCTCGATCGCCCGCCGCCATGAGGCCGGGGAGGGCGTGGCCAGGGGCTACCGCTTGTTCTCCTTCCGCTTCTCGCGGATCTTCATCACCATGTGGATCGGCGAGCCGACGAAGCCGAACTCCTCGCGGATCCGGCGCTCCAGGAACCGGCGGTAGGTCTCCTCCAGGAAGCCGGTGGTGAAGAACACGAACGTGGGCGGCTCGATCGACGCCTGGGTGACGAAGAGGATCTTCGGCTGCTTGCCCCCGCGCACCGGCGGCGGGGTCGCCCGCACCTGGTCGCCGATGAACTGGTTGAGCCGCGCGGTGGGGATCCGGGTCCCCCAGGACTCCAGGGCCCGGTCGATCGCCGGGCCGAGCTTCTCCACGTGGCGGCCGGTCTTCGCCGAGATGTTCACCCGGATCGCCCAGGGCGTGCGGACGAGCTTGCGGTCGATCTCCTTCTCCAGGTAGTACCGCCGCTCCTCGTCGAGCAGGTCCCACTTGTTGAACGCGAGGACCATGGCCCGGCCCGACTCGGCGACGAGCGAGATGATCCGCAGGTCCTGCTCGGTCAGCGGCTCGGAGGCGTCGATCAGCACCACGGCGGCCTCCGACCGCTCCAGCGCCGAGCGGGTCCGCATCGCCGCGTAGAAGTCGGCCCCCTTCAGCTCGCGGTCGCGGCGGCGGATGCCGGCGGTGTCCACGAACCGGTAGGTCTTGCCGCCCAGCTCGATGAGCTCGTCCACTGGGTCGCGGGTGGTGCCCGGCATGGGGTCGACGAGCACCCGCTCCTCCCCGGCCATCCGGTTGAGCAGCGACGACTTGCCGACGTTCGGCCGGCCGACCAGCGCCACCCGGCGCGGCCCGCGGGGCGCGCCCGCCTCCTGCGGCGGGGGCGTGGGCAGGGCGTCGAGCATCGCGTCGAGCAGGTCGCCGGTGCCCCGGCCGTGGAGAGCCGAGATCGGGTACGGCTCGCCGAGGCCGAGCGACCACAGCGCGGTGGCCTCCAGCTCGACCTGCTGGTTGTCGGCCTTGTTGGCGACGAGCAGGACCGGCTTGCCCGAGCGGCGGAGCACCGAGCCCACGGCCTCGTCCGCGTCGGTCACGCCGACCGTGGCGTCCACCACGAACAGCACCACGTCGGCGAGCTCCGCGGCGACCTGCGCCTGCTCGGCGATCCGCAGCGCCATCCCGGTGGCGTCCGGGTCCCACCCGCCGGTGTCCACCAGGGTGAACCGGCGGCCCTGCCAGGACGCCTCATAGGCCACCCGGTCCCGGGTGACGCCGGGCACGTCCTCGACCACCGCGGCGCGGCGGCCGAGGATCCGGTTGACCAGGGTGGACTTGCCCACGTTCGGGCGTCCCACCACGGCGACGACGGGGAGCCGCCCCGGGTCGGGCCGTTCCCCGCCCTCCCCGGTGATCTCGGTGAGATCGGCCTCCACCCAGCCGTCCTCGTCCACGTACTCCCCCGTCACGTCCATACTCCGCCCCATCGGCTGCTTCCTTCCCGATCCAGCCGGATCAGGGTCCCATCGGCCGCGGCCCCTCGCCGACGAGCGGGCGCTCCGGCTCGCCCGGGCCGGTCCGTTCCTTGATGATCCGGAGCACCTCGGCGATCACCTCGTCGAGCGTGAGCGGGGTGGTGTCCAGCTCCACGGCGTCGGCGGCCTTGGTCAGCGGGGAGATCCCGCGGGTCGAGTCGAGCGTGTCGCGCCGGGCCAGCTCGGCCTTCTGCCGCTCGACCGTGGTGCCGGCCAGCTCCGCCGAGCGGCGCCGGGCGCGGGCCTCGGCGCTCGCGGTCAGGTAGATCTTGACGGGCGCGTCGGGCGCGACCACGGTGCCGATGTCCCGGCCCTCCACCACGATCCCCCCGGTCTCCAGGGAGCGCGCGATGATCTCACGCTGCATGGCGACCAGCCGGTGCCGCACCTCGGGGACGGCGCTCACCGCCGAGACCGCCGAGGTCACCTCGGGGCCGCGGATGGGCCCGCTCACGTCGACGCCGTCCACGGCGATGGCGGGGGCGCCGGGGTCGGTGCCCACGGTGAGCGACGGTTCACCGGCGCGGGCCGCGATCGCCGCCGGGTCGCCGACGTCCACGCCCTTCTGGAGCATCCACCAGGTCACCGCGCGGTACATGGCGCCCGTGTCGAGGTAGCGCAGGCCCAGCTCCCGGGCCACACCCCGGGAGACGCTCGACTTGCCCGACCCCGACGGTCCGTCAATGGCGACGACCAGTCCCGCCACCGGCCACTCCTCCCCTTCCGATCCGTCCTGCATGAGGCTACCGGGATTCGGCGATGCGCCGCGCACCGGCGGACCGGCGCGCACCCGAGCGCGGCCGCGCACCGGGGCCGGGGCGGCCGCGGGTGCGGGCTAGGCCGACACCTGCCAGCCGCGCGCCCGCAGGGCCTCGGTGAGCACGGCCGCGGCCTCCGGCTGGACGTACAGCTCGGCCGCGCCCAGCGGCAGCCCGGGGGCGTGCTCGAGCCGGATGTCCTCGATGTTGACCCCGGTCTCCCCGGCGGCCTGCACCAGGCGGGCGAGCTCGCCGGGGCGGTCGCCGATGACCACCTGGAGCACGGCGTAGGTGCGGGCCGGTCCGCCGTGCTTGCCGGGGATCCGCCCGGTGCCCCGGACCCCGCGCTGGAGCAGGTCGGTGACGGCCGCCGCGGAACCCCCGGCGGGCAGCCCGCGCAGGGCCCGCGCCGCCGTCATGAGGTCGGCCGCGATCCGTTCGAGCACCTCGGCGACGGGCAGGGCGTTGCCGGAGAGGATCCCGGTCCACAGCGCCGGGTCGCCGGCGGCGATCCGGGTGACGTCGCGCACCCCCTGCCCGCACAGGCCGAGCGCGGTCTCGGACGCCTCGGCCAGGCGCGCGGCGACCGCGGCCGCGGTCACGTGCGGGGCGTGCGAGACGAGCGCCACCGCGCGGTCGTGCTCGGCGGCCTCCACCTCCACGGGCTTGCCGCCGCACAGCTCGATCAGCTCCCGTACGGCCCGCACCGCGTCCGGGGACGCCTCCGGTGTGGGGCAGTACGCCCAGGGGCGGCCGAGGAAGAGGTCCGCCCGCGCCGCGACCGGGCCCGACCGCTCCCGGCCGGCGAGCGGGTGCCCGGCGACGTAGCTGGACAGGTCGCACCCGAGCTGCTCGGCCTCGGAGATCGGCAGCGCCTTCACGCTGGCGACGTCCGTGTAGACCCGGGCGGCCTCGCGCTTCTGCAGCTCGAGCAGCTGCTGGGCCACGTACTGGGGCGGGACCGCGATGACGGCGATGTCGGCCGCCTGCTCTCCCGTCCACTCCTCTCCGGCACCGAGCTCCCGGGCGAGCCGTACCGCGGCGGGGTCACGGTCGGCGAGATAGACCCGGACGGACCGGCCGCGCAGCGCGAGCGCGATCGAGGTGCCGATCAGGCCCGTGCCGACGATGACCACGCTGGCGATCGTCCCGCCCTCAGTGGGAGTCATGGTGCTGGTCCCTGCCGTGCCGTCTCGTTCCCGGCGGCCGGTCGCCCCGGCCGCCCGCTCCGCGTCCTGTCCTCCGTCACCGCGCCCGGCGTACCGCGGCGCCCCGCCGGGTCACCGGCCCCGGGTCACTGGGCGATGTCCAGGCGGAGCGCGACGGCGCCGCGCAGGTACACGTGCTGGATCTCGCTGCGCGGCTTGTCGGTCTCCACATGGGCCATCATGCGCACCACCCGGGGCAGCGCGCCGGGCACGTCGATCTCGCACGCGCAGAGCAACGGGACGTCGTGGAAGCCCAGCTTCCGCGCCGCCAGCGCGGGGAACTCGGCGTTCAGATCCGGCGTGCAGGTGAATATGACGCTGATCACGTCATCCTTGGTGAGCCGGTTGCGCTCCATCACCTCGGTCACCAGCTCGGTCGTGCCGGCGAGGATCGCCTCACGATCGTTGCTGTCGACCTGAATGGCACCGCGGATCGCCCGCACCATGTGGTTCCCCTAGCTCCCGATCATCGCTCGATGAACGGCGCCGTAGCCCAGCGCGCGCCTGACCGCCATTATGCCCGGGTTACGAAAGTCTCCCGTCTCCGGGATCAGAGCCCGACCGCGGCGTAGAGGTCCCCGATCTCCCGCAGGGTCAGGGCCCGTACCGTGCCCGGCTTCAGCCGGCCCAGCTTCACCGGGCCGAACTCGATCCGGGCGAGCTCGAGCACCGGGTGGCCGACCGCCTCCATCAGCCGCCGGACGATGTGCTTGCGGCCCTCGTGGAGCACGATCTCGACGAGCGCCTGCCGCCCGTGCTGCTGGATGACGGTGAAGCCGTCCACGGTGACCTTGCCGTCCTCGAGCTCCACGCCCGCGCGCAGGGTGCGCGCGAGCTTCCGGGGCACCGGCCCGGCCACCTTGGCGATGTACTTCTTCCGCACCCCGTAGCTCGGGTGGGTGAGCCGGTGGGCGAGCTCGCCGTCGTTGGTGAACAGCAGCAGGCCCTCGGTGGCGGTGTCCAGGCGGCCGACGTGGAAGAGCCGCGGCGCGAGGTCCTGGACGTAGTCCGCCAGGCAGGGCCGGCCCTCGGGGTCGTCCATGGTGCTCACCACGCCGGCCGGCTTGTTGAAGGCGTAGTAGGCGAGGCCGGTGGAGGTGGGGATGCGCTTGCCGTCCACGCGGATGATCTGCCGCTCGGGGTCGACCCGGGCGCCGTAGCGGCGCACCACCTGGCCGTCCACGGTGACCCGGCCCTGGCCGATCAGCTCCTCGCAGGCGCGGCGGCTCGCCACGCCCGCCCGGGCGAGCACCTTCTGCAGCCGCTCGCCGCCCGGAACCTCGGTGGTGTCGCGCTCCTCGGCGTGGCCGTCGTCGAAGTCCGGGTCGCGCACCGGCTCACGGAGCCACTCCTCCTCCCGGCGGTCGCCGGCCTGGTCGCCTCGGGGCGTGGCCGGGCCGCGCCGCGCGGCCGCGGCGGGGCGTTCCCGGCGCTCCTCATGGCGCTCGGCGGCACGCCCGGGCCCGGACGCGCGGGCCTCCTCCGGCGCGGTGGCCGGGTCCTCGCGCCACGGCCGCTGCCGCGCCCCGGAGCGGCCGAACCTGGCGCGCACGCCGCTCCGCCCGGCGCGCGCCGCCGGCCGGTCCGCGGGCCGCCCGGTGCGCTTCTCACGCCGCGCCGCGGCGCCGCTCTCACCGCCGGGGACGGCCCGGGCCTGGCCGGACCGGGCGCCCGCGGCGCGCGGGCCGCCGCGGCCGCGCTGCTTCCGGGCGTCGTCCTCCACGGTGCGGCGGGGCTTGCCGAGACCGCCGCGGCGGGCACCGTCCTTCGGGCCGGTGCCCCGGCTCTTACCGCGTCCCTCACCGGACGGGGTGTAACGCCTGCTCTTCACTGATTCTCCTCAAGGATCTCCACGTCATCCGGGAGGAATGGGGCGAGTTCCGGGAGCTCGTCGAGGCTCCGCAACCCCAGCTTCTCCAGGAAGTAGTTGGTCGTCCGGTAGAGCACCGCCTGGCTCTCCGGATCCGTGCCCGCTTCTTCGATGAGGCCGCGGGCGACCAGGGTCCGCATGACGCCGTCGCTGTTGACCCCGCGCACGGCCGAGACCCTGGCCCGGGACACCGGCTGGCGGTAGGCGACCACGGCGAGCGTCTCGAGTGCGGCCTGGGTCAGCCGTGCCTGCTGACCGTCCCGGACGAACCGCTCCACCACGGGGGCGTATTCGGGCCGGGTGTAGATCCGCCAGCCTCCGGCGACCTCTCGTAGGTCGAACCCCCGGCCGGCCGCCGTGTATTCCGCGGCGAGCTCGGCGAGGATGTCCCGGACCCGGTCGGCGGGGAGGTCCACCGCCTTGGCGAGGTCCGCCTCCGGGACCGGCTCGTCCACGACCATCAGGATCGCCTCCAGGGCCGCCCGCACGTCGAGCTCGGGCGGCCGGTCGGCCGCGCCGTCCCCGGGCGCGCCGGTGCCGGGCCGGTCGTCCGCACCGGGCCGGTCCGTCACGCCCGGCTGATCCGCCGTGCCGGACCGGTCCCCCGTGCCCGGGCGGTCCGCCGTACCGGGTGGGACCGGCTCCGGCGCGCCCCGGCCGGCGGCCTCCGAAGGGGCGGCGTGGTGGTCCTGGTCAGGCGCCTCGCTGATCTCCATCGCTCCTCGTCCGTCCTGCCGGGACCCGCCGGGCGGCCGGCGCCCGGCGGCTCCCGGTTCCGTCGTCATGACGTGGCGTCCGCCCGCTCGGGCGCGCCGCCCTCCCCGGCGGGCTTGCCCGACCCGTAGTCGTCGCCGATCGTGATGTCGCCGTCCGCGGTCCCCGTCCAGGTGATGTACAGGTCGCCGAACGGCTCGACCTGGTCGAAGGAGACCGCGCCCTCCTTGTACAGCTCGAGGACCGCCAGGAACCGGGCGACGACCTCGTGGAGCCCGGCGCAGTCGGCGGTGAGCGCACGGAACGTGGCCCGCTGGACCCTCCGCAGCCGTTCGATCAGGATAGACGCCTGCTCGCGCACGCTGGCGAGCGGCTGGTAGATGTGCTCGACCGGGACCTTGGGCGGGGCCTTCGGCGTCAGGGCCCGTGCGGCGATCTTGGCGAGCTCCTGGGGGCCGATGCCGAGCACGAGCTCCGGGAGCAGGTCGGCGAACCGCTTCTCCATCGGCACGCTGCGGGGGAAGCGCAGCGCCTCGTCCGCCATCCGCTCGGCGAAGATCTTCGCGACCTCCTTGTACGCCCGGTACTGCAGGAGCCGGGCGAACAGCAGGTCCCGGGCCTCGAGCAGGGCGAGGTCCTCCTCGTCCTCGACCTCCCCCGTGGGCAGCAGCCGCGCCGCCTTCAGGTCAAGCAGGGTGGCGGCGACGAGCAGGAAGTGGCTCGCCTGGTCGAGGTCCCACTCCGGCCCGCGCGAGCGGATGTACGCGATGAACTCGTCGGTGACCTTGTGGAGGGAGACCTCGGTGATGTCGAGCTTGTGCTTGGCGATGAGCGCGAGCAGCAGGTCGAACGGGCCTTCGAAGACGTCCAGGTGCACCTGGAAACCGGCGTGGGGGCCCTGCTCCTGCTCCGCCTCCTGCTGCCGGGTCACGCCCACGGGCCGTCCTCCGCGACGCGTGGCGTCACCGGCGGGCCTCCCGTGACCTGTACGCGCCGGGCCGCGTCCCGGCCGGGACGCAGCGGGACCGGGCGGCGGCACCGCCGGCGGGCGCACCGGCCGTGCTCACCGCACGCCCTGCCGGAAACCCCGCCATCAGCCGTTCATGGACGACCAGCGGGCGAGCAGCTCCCGGGCGAGGTCACGGTAGGCGGCGGCGCCCATCGACCCGGGGTCGAAGATGGTGATCGGCTCTCCGGCGAGCGTCGCGTCAGGGAAGCGAACCGTCCGGTTGATCACGGTGTGGAACACCTTGTCGCCGAAGCCCTGCATGATCGTCTGAAGGACCTCCCGCGCGTGCAGGGTGCGCGGGTCGTACATCGTCGCGAGCAGGCCGTCGATCTGCAGGTTCTTGTTGACGCGCTCCTGGACCTTGCTGATCGTCTCCATCAGCAGGGCCACACCGCGGAGCGCGAAGAACTCGCACTCCAGCGGGATGATCACACTGTGCGCGCAGGCGAGCGCGTTGACGGTGAGCAGGCCGAGCGACGGCTGGCAGTCGATCAGCACGATGTCGTAGTGCGGCAGGAGCGGCTGCAGGGCCCGCTGCAGGGCGTACTCCCTCGCCACCTCGTTGACCAGCCGGATCTCCGCACCGGACAGGTCGATGTTGCTCGGCAGGAGCTGCATGTTCTCGACCGGGGTGTCGAGGAGGACGTCCTCCACCGTGACGTCCGGGTCCTCCATCACCAGGTCGTAGATCGTCGTCTCGAGCACGCGGGGGTCGATGCCCAGCCCCACGGAGAGCGCGCCCTGCGGATCGAAGTCGACGAGCAGCACCTTCTGGCCGACCTCGGCCAGCGCCGCGCCCAGGTTGATGGTGGTGGTCGTCTTGCCGACCCCGCCCTTTTGGTTCACCATGGCGACGACACGCGCCGGACCGTGCTTCTCCGGGGGTGTCGGCTCCGGGAACACCGGACGAGGACGGCCGGTTGGCCCGATCGCACCGCCGGGAATACCCGCGTTCCACGTCGCCTCTGTGGTCGCAGTCACCTTATCTGGTCCTCCCTGACGGCCTCGAACCCGATCGAATGTAAAGGGTCGACACGTGTGCAGCAAGGCGGCGCGCCAAGGGCACGATAATCCAGGAAAGGATCTCCCAGCCAACCGGAGGCCATCAACCCCGTGCCCGGGGATGGGCAGCCGCGTACACCTCCCGGAGCCGGTCGACCGTCACCAGCGTGTACACCTGGGTCGTGGCCACCGAGGCGTGGCCGAGCAGCTCCTGGACGACCCGGACGTCGGCTCCGCCGTCGAGGAGATGGGTCGCGAACGAGTGGCGCAGCATGTGCGGGGAGACCCCGGACAGCCCGGCCCGCTCCGCCGCGGCCTGGAGCACCTCCCACGCCCCCTGCCGGGTGAGCCGGCCGCCGCGCGCGTTGAGGAAGAGCGCCGACGTCCCCCGGCCCTGCGCGGCGAGCTGCGGCCTCGCCCGGACCAGGTAGGCGTCGAGCGCCTGCCGGGCGTACCGGCCGAGCGGGACGATCCTCGTCCGGCCGCCCTTGCCGCGCAGCCGTACCTGGTCCCGCGCCGGATCAGTCGGCGCGCCGGTCGTCACGTCGTCCACGGCGAGGCCGACCGCCTCCGAGATCCGGGCGCCCGTGCCGTACAGCAGCTCGAGCAGCGCCCGGTTGCGCAGGGTGAGCGGGGAGCCGTCCGGGCCGCACGCGGCGATCAGCCGCTCCACCTCCTCGACGCTGATCGCCTTGGGCAGGCGGCGCAGCTGCCGAGGAGGCCGGATGGCGTGCGCGGGGTCGTGCCGGGTCAGGCCCTCGCGGAGCGCGAACCGGTGCAGGCCGCGCACCGCGGAGAAGGCCCGCGCCGCCGAGCTCGCCACCAGCGCCGGGTGGTCGGCGTCCCCCTCGCGCAGCGCGGTGAGGAACGCGGCCACGTCGTCCTCGCGGACCTCGGCGAGCGTGCGGAGACCCCGCGCCTTGAGGTGGTCGAGGTACCGGCGCAGGTCGCGGCGGTAGGACGCGACCGTGTTGGCGGACAGCCCTCGCTCCACCGCGAGGTGGTTCAGGTAGCTCGACAGCACCGCCTCAGGCTCGGTCAGCACGGCTCTCCGTCACCGCAGGGACCTCAGGCTTCCGGCGCGTCGGCGGGACGCAGTCCCTTGAATCCGTCGGCGGAAGCGACGTATGCGGCGAGGATACCCGCGACCGCGGGAGAATTGTGGATCTTTCCGGTGAACACCTTCCGGACGGCCTCCTCCAGCGGGACCCACACCACCGGCATGTCGGCCTCCTCGTGCTCCCGGACGAAGGAGTTGCCCTCCTCCGGGATCGGCTCCACGTCCCGGGCGAGGAAGATCCGGATGCGCTCGTCGCACATCCCCGGCGAGGTGAGGATGTCCACGAGGGTGTGCCAGGTGCGCGCCCGGTAGCCCGCCTCCTCGGCGAGCTCGCGCGCCGCGCAGTCCACCGGGTGCTCACCGGGGACGTCCCGGATGCCGGCGGGGAGCTCCCAGAGCAGGCGGCGGGCCGGGTGGCGGTACTGGCGGATCAGCAGCACCCGGTTCCGATCGTCGAGCGCGACCACCCCCACCGAGCCGGGGTGGACGACGTAGTCGCGGTCCGCCGTCACCCCGCCCGGCATCACCACCGTGTCGGTGCGCAGCGAGATGACCCGCCCGGAGAACCACTCCTTGGTCGCGACGACCTCCCACGACTCGGCGGCGTCGGCGACCTGCTCCACCTCGTCCATGTGCTCCGCCATCACGTGGTGCCGGTCCTGCCCGCGGTGACCGCCGCCTCCCGCCGCTCCGCGTACTCGAGCGCGGCCTCGATCAGCCCCTTGAACAGGGGATGCGGCCGGGTCGGGCGGGAACGGAACTCCGGATGCGCCTGGGTGCCGACGAAGAACGGGTGCTGGTCGGCGGCGAGCTCGACGAACTCCACCAGGCGGCCGTCGGGCGACAGCCCGGAGAAGACCAGGCCGACCTTCTCCAGCCGCTCCCGGTAGGCGTTGTTCACCTCGTAGCGGTGCCGGTGCCGCTCCTCCACCTTGGCCTTGCCGTACAACCGGCGGACGAGGGTGCCGTCGGCGAGCTTGGCCGGGTAGAGGCCGAGGCGCATGGTGCCGCCCATGTCCCGGGCGCCGGCGACCACGTCCTCCTGGTCCGGCATCGTGGTGATGACCGGGTTGGGGGTGTTCGGGTCGAACTCGGTGCTGCCCGCGTCCGGGATGCCGAGGAGGTTGCGGGCGGCCTCGATCACCATGCACTGCATGCCGAGGCAGATCCCGAGCAGCGGGATCCGGTTCTCGCGGGCGTGCCGGATCGCCCCGACCTTGCCCTCGATGCCGCGCACCCCGAACCCGCCGGGGACGAGCACCCCGTCGACCCCGTCGAGCTCGCGGGCGGCTCCCTCGGGGGTCTCGCAGTCGTCGCTCCTGACCCACCGGATGTTCACCCGGGTGTCGTTGGCGATCCCGCCGGCGCGGAGCGCCTCGGTGACCGACAGGTAGGCGTCGGGCAGGTCGATGTACTTGCCGACCAGCGCGATCGTGACCTCCTTGGCCGGGTGGTGGACCCGGCGCAGGAGCCGGTCCCACTCGGTCCAGTCGACGTCGCGGAACGGCAGGCCGAGCCGCCGCACCACGTAGGCGTCGAGGCCTTCGGCGTGCAGGACCTTGGGGATGTCGTAGATCGAGGCGGCGTCGACGGCCGAGACCACGGCCTCCTCGTCCACGTCGCACATCAAGCTGATCTTGCGCTTGAGCGCGGCGGGGATCGGCCGGTCCGAGCGGCAGACGATGGCGTCCGGCTGGATGCCGATGCTGCGCAACGCGGCGACCGAGTGCTGCGTCGGCTTGGTCTTCAGCTCACCGCTCGGCCCGATGTACGGCAGCAGCGAGACGTGAAGGAAGAAGACGTTGTCCCGGCCCACCTCATGGCGGACCTGGCGGACCGCCTCGAGGAACGGCAGCGACTCGATGTCGCCCACCGTCCCGCCGACCTCGGTGATCACGACGTCCACATCCGGGCCTGCCATGTCCCGGATGCGGTCCTTGATCTCGTTGGTGATATGCGGAATCACCTGCACGGTGTCGCCCAGGTACTCACCCCGGCGCTCCTTGGCGATCACATTGGAGTAGATCTGGCCGGTGGTCACGTTCGCCGACCCGTGCAGCTCGGTGTCGAGGAAGCGTTCGTAGTGCCCGATGTCGAGATCGGTCTCGGCACCGTCGTCGGTGACGAACACCTCGCCGTGCTGGAACGGGTTCATCGTCCCAGGGTCCACGTTGAGGTACGGGTCGAGCTTCTGCATCGTGACCCTGAGGCCACGAAGCTTGAGGAGGCGCCCAAGGCTGGAGGCGGTGAGCCCCTTGCCGAGACTGGAGGCGACGCCGCCGGTTACGAATACGTGCTTGGTTTGTGCGGCGCTGCGCAAGAAAGGCTCCCGTGGTCGTTTCGGTCCCCGGCGCCGGACGGCGTCCGGAAAATGCCCACGGGGTATCAGAATATCAAAGGCTTCGCTCAACAGTGCTCTTACGTGCGCGAACCCCTCGTGGGCCGGACCGGAACCCCCTGTGGCGGGAGCCGGAACCACCGGGTAATTTGTCCGGCTATGTCGATCGTAAAGCGCGCGCTCGGCCGGCTGATCCACCGGGGGTGGGACTACCTCCGGGAGGCGGCCGCGCTCCACCCCGGAGCCACCGCGGGGTACCGCTTCCGCTACTTCGGCGAAGGCGCGTGCATCGCCTTCCCCACCGGGGCGATCTTCGGGGAGCAGTGGATCGAGATCGGGGACCACACCCTCATCGGGGAGCGGGTCACGATCTCGGCGGGGATGGTGCCGGGGATGGATCTCGGCCCCGACCCGATCGTGCGGATCGGCCGCGGCTGCTCGATCGGCAGGGGGAGCCACATCGTCGGGCACGAGTCGATCGTCATCGGTGACGACGTGTTCACCGGCCCGTACGTCTACATCACCGACCAGAACCACGCCTACGACGACCCCGAGGTGCCGATCGGGCGGCAGTGGCCGCGCAACAAGCCGGTGGAGATCGGCTCCGGCTCCTGGATCGGCGCCGGCGCGATCATCCTCCCCGGCACCAAGATCGGCCGGCAGTCGGTCGTGGCCGGCGGTGCCGTGGTGCGCGGCGAGTTCCCCGACCATTCGGTGATCGCCGGAGTCCCGGCCAAGATCGTGAAGCGGCACTCCCCCGAGCTCGGCTGGTACCGGACCGACTCCGTCTCCGCGCCCGGCTCCGCGTGCCCGGGCGCGCCCTCCCCCGCGGGCCCGGCCGGGCACGCCGCGGCGGCCTCCCCCGCCGGCCCGCGCGCGCACTCCCGTGCGGCCGTGCCGCCGGCCCGGCACGGGTCACCGGACGGCCCGGCGCAGGGGCGGAACGGCTCCCGGCCGGACCCGGCGGAGGCCCACGGCCCCGCCCGGGCGGGCTGACGCCCTTCGCGATTGCCGGGGTACCGCGGGGTCCCTTACGGCCCCGCCGGGGTGGGGCGACGACACGCCCGGCGGCCGGCCTGGCGAGGGAGCCGAAGACGTACCGGGCACGAGATCACGCCGTGGGCGCAGGTCGGCTCTGCGGTCGCCGACGCCTTCCTCTCGCGCCGCAGCGCTCCGTGAGCACGCGGTCGACTCCCTGGGCACACGGGTCGGCTCCGGGTCGCCCGCGGCGCGGCACGCCGGACGGCGGTCCGCTCGCGGGACCCGTTCTCGGCGCCGGTGGGTTACCGCACCCCGGCCTCGCGCATGTCGCGCAGCTCCCGCTTGAGCTCCTTGATCTCGTCGCGGAGCCGGGCGGCGAGCTCGAACTGGAGGTCGGCGGCGGCGGCCCGCATCTGCTCGGTGAGCGACTCGATCAGCGCCTCGAGCTGCTCCCGCGGCATCTCGCCGACGATCTCCTTGGCGTGCTTCCCCGGCGTCTGGGAGAGGACCCCGGGCACCGGCGCCTTGCCCCGCGCCTGCTGGCGCCCGTTGCCGAGCAGCTGGGCGGTGTCGGCGTCCTCCCGGACCAGGGTGTCCAGGATGTCGGCGATCTTCTTCCGCAGCGGCTTGGGGTCGATGCCGTGGGCCTTGTTGTAGGCGAGCTGCTTGGCGCGGCGGCGGTTGGTCTCGTCGATCGCCCGCTGCATGGCGGGCGTGATCTTGTCCGCGTACATGTGCACCTGGCCGGAGACGTGCCGCGCGGCCCGGCCGATCATCTGGATCAGCGAGGTCTCCGACCGCAGGAACCCTTCCTTGTCCGCGTCGAGGATGGAGACGAGCGAGACCTCGGGCAGGTCGAGACCCTCGCGGAGCAGGTTGATGCCGACGAGCACGTCGTAGTCGCCCTGCCGGAGCTCGCGGAGCAGCTCGATCCGGCGCAGCGTGTCCACCTCGCTGTGCAGGTACCGGACCCGGATGCCGTTCTCCAGCAGGTAGTCGGTGAGGTCCTCGGCCATCTTCTTGGTGAGCGTGGTGACGAGCACCCGCTCGCCGCGCTCCGCCCGCACCCGGATCTCCTCCATGAGATCGTCGATCTGCCCCTTGGTGGGCTTGACCACGATCTCCGGGTCCACCAGGCCGGTCGGGCGGATGACCAGCTCGACCACGTCGCCCTGGCAGCGCGACATCTCGTACGGCCCGGGCGTGGCCGACAGGTAAACGGTCTGGCCGATGCGCTCGAGGAACTCCTCCCACTTCAGCGGGCGGTTGTCGAGCGCGGACGGGAGGCGGAAGCCGTGCTCGACCAGGGTCCGCTTCCGCGAGGCGTCGCCCTCGTACATCGCGCCGATCTGCGGCACGGTCTGGTGCGACTCGTCCAGGACGAGCAGGAAGTCCTCGGGGAAGTAGTCGAGCAGGGTGTGCGGCGGGCTGCCCGGCGGCCGGCCGTCGATGTGCCGGGAGTAGTTCTCGATGCCGGAGCACGTGCCGATCTGCCGCATCATCTCGATGTCGTAGGTCGTGCGCATGCGCAGGCGCTGCGCCTCGAGCAGCTTGCCCTGCCGCTCCAGCTCGGCGAGCCGCTCGGCGAGCTCCGCCTCGATCGACGCGATCGCCCGCTCCATGCGCTCCGGGCCGGCGACGTAGTGCGACGCGGGCAGGATCGGCACCTCGTCGTCCTCCCCGAGCACCTCGCCGGTGAGCGGGTGCAGGGTGCAGAGCCGCTCGATCTCGTCACCGAACATCTCGATCCGGACGGCGAGCTCCTGGTAGACGGGGATGACCTCGATCGTGTCCCCGCGCACCCGGAACGTGCCGCGGGTGAACGAGACGTCGTTCCGGGTGTACTGCATGTCGACGAGCCTGCGCAGCAGCTGGTCGCGGTCGATCTCCTGGCCGACCTTGAGCCGGAGCATCCGGTTGGCGTACTCCTCGGGCGTACCCAGGCCGTAGATGCAGGAGACCGAGGCGACCACGACCACGTCCCGGCGGGAGATGAGCGACCAGGTCGCCGAGTGCCGCAGCCGCTCCACCTCCTCGTTGATCGAGGAGTCCTTCTCGATGTAGGTGTCGGTCTGCGGGACGTACGCCTCGGGCTGGTAGTAGTCGTAGTACGAGACGAAGTACTCGACCGCGTTGTGCGGGAGCATGGTGCGCAGCTCGTTGGCGAACTGCGCGGCGAGCGTCTTGTTCGGCTCAATGACCAGGGTCGGGCGCTGCACCCGCTCGATGAGCCAGGCGATGGTCGCGGTCTTTCCGGTCCCGGTCGCACCGAGCAGAACGATGTCCTTTTCGCCGGCCTTGATCCGGCGTTCCAGCTCCGCGATCGCCGCGGGCTGATCACCGGACGGGGTCATGTCGGTGACGACCTGGAACCGCCCGTCCTTCCGCGGCAGCTCGATCAGAGATCCCATCGCTCACCACTCCTCGCGTCGCCGACCCGGACGGCCACGTCTGTCTAACCTACGTCCCCCGCCGGACATTTTCGGAACGGCTGACGGCCTCCCCGTCTTGACTCGACCTTTTCCAGAGTTAACCGCTCGGTTACGATCTCGGACGGGGTGATCACTCGATGTGGGGCTGAATATATGGCGAGGTTTAGAGAGACCGTCCAGCGTTCCGTGAACTGGGCGGTCAAGAACATCGACGGCGCAATCGCCCTGATACTCGCCGTCGCCGTTGCCGTACTCGGCTTGTTGCCCGACAACGTCATCGCCGACGATACCCGCTCCCAGCTGGTCAGCGGCGCCACCCTCGCCGTGCTCGCGCTGGTCACGACCACATTGCTGCGCGACCGCGTACGGCAGGAGCCGGTAGAGCTGGCGATGCAGCGGACGTCCGACGCGCTGGCCAAGCTCCAGCTGAACCGCCTGGACGAGCTCGAGCAGGTGCTGACCCGGGCCCAGCGAACGCTCGAGGACATGTCGGTCGTGCGAATCCTCACCAGCAGAAAGGAGATCGCCCAGGCGCACGCGGAGGCACGGCGGGGCACGACCTACTGGGCGTTCAAGGGGGGGGCACCGGCACCTATCTGCGCGCGGTGACCATACCGGAGATCGTCGCGGCGGCCCGGCAGGATAAGCGCCCCATCACCCTGCGCGTCGAGATCATCGATCCCACGAACGAGGAGGTCTGCGAGGCCTACGCCCACTACCGGCGCTCGCTGTCGGATCTGCCCGACGACACGGGCGAGGTGTGGACGACTGAGCGGACGAGGAAGGAGTCGTTCGCCACCGTTCTCGCCGCCTTCTGGTACCGGCAGCGGTACGGCCTGCTCGACATCGGCGTGGGGCTCTCCTCCGTGATGACCACCTTCCGCTGGGATCTGTCCAGCCGTGCGGTGATCGTCACGGTGGAAAGCCCGGACCGGGCCATGATCGCTTACACGAAGAGCTTCTATTACGAGAGCTGCCTCACCGAGCTGCGCACCAGCTTCCAGCAGGCCCGCCAGGTGCCGATCGAGCGATATAGGGCCGTCCCGCTCAGCGAGGAGCCCACGGTCGAAGAGGTCCGCAAGCTCTTCGACCGGATCGACCTGCCCCTGCCCCGGTCCTTCACCGATCGAGACGTCGTGGACGTGATCAAGAAAGCGGTCCGCGCCAAGAATCCGTACGCGCCATGACCTACGACGAAGTGGCCGGGCTCATCGCCGGTGGACAGGTACGCGAGTGGGCACTGGACGTGCTCGGCGACATCGCGGCCGGCCGCACCGGCGTGACCGCCGTCCGGCATCCGCTGGGCTTCCTCTGCCTGCCGCTGGAGCGCGCCGGAGGCGATGGAGTCTGCGTGCACATCTGGTCGCAGCGGATCAGGAGCGCGCGCGTCACAACGTCGCCGGTGCACTGCCACAGCTGGGAGCTGGTCAGCCACGTCCTCTACGGACGAGTGGCCAACGTCCACATCTCCGTGATCGACGAGACACCGGATCCCACCCACCGCGTATTCGAGGTCGTCTCGGCGGCGGACTGGGATGTCATCCAGCCAACCGAGAGGACGGTCAGGTACGCTACCGTGCGCGAAGAGCGGTTCGGCCCAGGTCAGACCTACTGGCGCCGGCCTGTTTCATATCAGCCTCGCCCCGGAGGGAGGCGAGGCCGCCACGGTGGCGCTCGGCCGGCAGATTCCCGGTCACCGCGACCTGTCGCTCGGCCCGATCACCACTCCCCCGCACCGGGTCCGTCGTGAGCGCTGCGATGCCGCGGAGACCGCCCGCGCCGCCAGACTCGCGAGGAGACACCTGTGGAAGTACGCGCGAAGGGTAGCCATAGAGGCGGCGGAGGCCGCGGGGGCGATGCTGCGCGAGTCAGCGGGCCGCCTACGCGTCCGGCCGAAGGGCGACTCCGGCGACGTGGTCACCGACCTCGACCTGGCCATCGAGGCGGTCCTCATCAACCGGGTGCTCGGCGCGTTCCCCACCCATCGGGTGATCGCTGAGGAGTCGGGCGTGCACGGCAGTGGTGAGTGGACGTGGCTCATCGATCCGTTGGACGGCACGAACAACATCGCGATCGGCCTCCACGCGTACGTGGTGGGGCTGGCGCTGTGCCGTGGCGGGCGCCCGGTGGTGGGAGTGGTCCATGATCCCGTCCGCGGGCACACCTGGTCGGCGGTGCGCGACGCGGGGGCGCTCGGGCCCACCGGACCGCTGACCGGTCCGCCCCGCCGTGACCTGCCGCACGGCCCGGTGCTCGCCTGGACGCAGGGCCACGGGGTGCCCCGGCAGGACTCTCAGGTCAGAGCGCTCAAGATGACCATGGAGCTGCGCGCCCGCCGCGTGCTCCAGCTCTGGGCCCCGCTGTTGAGCTGGGCGATGCTCGCCCGGGGCGACATCGACGGCATGATCGGCTACCAGGCCGAGGCCTTGGACCTGCCCGCCGGGGCGCTGATCGCCCAGGAGGCCGGGCTGGAGATCCGCGGGCTTGACGGTGGGCCCTTCGAGGCGGACGTGGACGCCCCGCCCGAGGCCAGGAGCTTCATCGCCGCGGCTCCCGCCCTGATCGAGCCCCTCCTTGCCATCGTGGCCGAGGCGAAGTCCCTCGCCGACGCGCTCCCACGCGCCTGAGCCGGCGGACGCGGACACGACCGGGTACAACGATCAACGCGGCGGATCGGCCGCCGGAGCAGCCATGCCTCGCTAGGCCATCGGCGCCGGTCCGGCCATGCGAGACGAACCAGGACACCCGGAATCCGGCCACCGCCACGTCCGCAACCTCCGATTATCGGCTCAGCCGATGATTGCCTCTCGAAACGATCAGCTTGAGCGGTGATACTGGCGTCATGACCGCTCGGCTGGGCGAGGGGATCCAGATCTTCATCAGTTACTCCCCCGCCGACGAGCGCTGGGCGACCTGGATCGCCTGGCAGCTCGAGGATGCGGGGTACCGCACCATGCTCCAGGCCTGGGACTTCGTGCCCGGGACCAACTTCATCGACTTCATGGACCGCGGCGTCCGGGAGGCCGACCTGGTCGTCGCCGTCCTGAGCCGCAACTACCTGCGCTCCCGGTACGGCCGGCTCGAATGGCAGGCGGCGTGCGCGCCGATCCGGACAATCCGTCGAGCAAGCTGGTGACAGTGCGGCTGGAGGACGTCCCGCTCGAAGGCCTGCTCGGCACGATCACCTGGATAGACCTCGTGGGCGTGACCGACGCGGAGGAGGCGCGGCGGCTCCTGCTGACCAGGATCCAGCAGGCGCTGGTCGGCCGGGCCAAGCCCGCTAAGCGGCCCGGATTCCCGCTCGATCCGGAGACCCCGGCCGCGCACGCCGTGGTCGACGCCGTCAGCGGCCCTCAACTCCGGCGCACCCCGGTGGCCCCGCCCCCCTTCCCGACGGCGGACCGGCCGGCCAGTGCGGACTCGATCACCCTGCTGCACATCGCCGGGCCGCGCTTCGGCCGTGGGCTGCCGAAGGGCGACGAACCGCTGGAGGCGGGCGAGCTGCAGGCCAGCATCTGGGGTGACCTCACCCGGCTCGCCGACGCCGGAGCGCCCCGGCCGGACCTGCTCATCGTGACCGGCGACCTCACCGAGTCCGGGGTCCCACGTGAGTACGAGCAGGCGCTCGGATTCCTGACCGGACTGCGGGTGCTGCTCGGGCTGGAGGCCAACCGCCTGATCATCGTTCCTGGCCCGCGGGACGTTAACAAGAAGGCCTGCGAGGCCTATTTCACCGGCTGCGAGGCGGACGACGTGCGCCCGACGCCGCCGTACTGGCCGAAGTGGAAGCACTTCGCCAGCCTGTTCAAGGAGCTCTACCAAGGGCTCGACGGAACGATCTTCGACACCGCCCAGCCGTGGACGCTGTTCGAGCTGCCCGAGCTCCGCACCGTGGTGGCGGGTCTCAACTCGACGATCGCGATGAGCCACCGCGCGGAGGACGACTACGGCCTCGTCGGCAAAGCCCAAGCGGCGTGGTTCGCCGAGCGGCTCCGGCCGCACGGCGATCGGCTGAGGATCGGTGTCATCGCCCATCCCCCGGACCGCCTCCGTGACTCAGAGAGCCTGCAGCGTCTGCTCGGCTCCCGGCTCGACCTGCTGGTCCACGGCCATGACCCACGCGACGGCGCAACGGAGGAGGTCTGGGAGTTCGGTGGACGGCCGTGCGTGCCCGCGCTCGCGCCCGGCCACCACCAGCTCATCGAGATCACTCCAGAGGGCCTGCGCCGGTGGACCCGCGGTGGTGGACGCGATCCCCTCGTCACCGGACGGCCCCAGATCCTGCCGTACCGCCTGCTGCGCCGGCCCGGGGCGTCGCCCGCCCCGCCCGAGCCCGCTGAGGACGCCCCCGGTGAGCCCACTCAGGCCGATGATCCTGCCGCCCGGCTGCTCGACCGGATCATTGAGGTCTGCCGGGCCCGGTTCGAACGGGCCAAGATCCGCAGAGTGGACGGCGACCCTCCCTACCTGCTCGTCACCCACGCCGAGGACGGCTTCGTCCGCCAGTTCCTCATCGGCGCCCACGCCGGCGCCGTCACCCGCGAGCAGGTGGAGACGTTCCTGAGCCTCGTGCACACCATCGGCCTGGAGCACGGCTCCGAGCTCGTCTACCAAGGGCCGACGCCGCCCCAGGCCCTCCGTAACGAAGCGCTGCGGCGCGGTCTGCGGCTGCGCAGCTTCACGGAGTTCCAAGGGCTGCTCGACCTGTCGGACCACGTGGCCAAGCAGACCCGGCGGCTGAACGCCGATCGGCGCTACCCGCCCGAGCTGTATGTGCCGCAGCGGTTCCGGTTCCGCGAGCTCGGCCGGTCCGACGGCGCGATCCGCGACGACCTCACCGGGGAGCTGATGCGGCTGCTCGCCGGCGACCACGGCAGGTTCATCCTGCTCCTCGGCGACTTCGGCACGGGCAAGACATTCGCGATGCGCGAGCTGGCCCGCCGGATCCCCAGCGAACTCCCCCACCTCACCCCGCTGCTGATCGAGCTGCGCAACCTGGACAAGTCGCAGGCGGTCGACTCTCTGGTCGCGTCGCACCTGACGAACCACGGCGAGGAGCTGATCGATGTCAAGGCGTTTCATTACATGCTCCGCCAGGGCCGGATCGTGCTCCTCCTCGACGGCTTCGACGAGCTCGTCACCCGGGTCACCTACGAGCGGGCCGCCGATCACCTCGACAC
The DNA here is from genome assembly GCF_000092645.1 of Thermobispora bispora DSM 43833. Classification (NCBI taxonomy): domain Bacteria; kingdom Bacillati; phylum Actinomycetota; class Actinomycetes; order Streptosporangiales; family Streptosporangiaceae; genus Thermobispora; species Thermobispora bispora. Next base: position 1,681,888 of record NC_014165.1, on the reverse strand, counting down.
CCTGCTGCAGGCCGCCGAGGACAAGGCGAAGATCGTCGTTGCCGCCCGTACCCAGCACTTCCAATCACGAGGGCAGGTGATGACCGCCCTCGGGGAACGGGTCGAGCGGCTGCCGACCCATCGGGTGCTGAGCATCGAGGGCTTCACCACCGAGCAGATCCGCGCCTTTCTGGTCAACCGGTACGGCTCGCAGCAGGCGGCCGACGACCGGATGACGCTGTTAGGCGGAATATCCAACCTGCTCGATCTCGCGAGCAACCCCCGGATGCTGAGCTTCATCGCTGATCTGCCGGAAGAACGGGTGCGCGCGGTCGCCCAAGCCGGGGGGACGATCAGCGCCGCATCGCTCTACCAGGAGATTCTGGATCACTGGCTGAGGCACGAGGAGAGCCGCACCCGCTTGGCCGGTGCGCCGGGCGGGCTCACCCTTGACGAGCTGTGGCGGGCGGTGACCACGCTCGCCGTGCGGCTGTGGAAGACCGGCGAGACGTATCTCGAACGGTCGGAGCTCGACGACGTCGCGGCGACCCTCCTCACCGAGCTCACCGACGATGAGGCCGAGGCGGGCGCCCGCATGTCCGTGGGCCAGACGGTCCACGCGATCGGCTCGGGCAGCCTGCTGGTCCGCACGGACGAGGGATTGTTCGGGTTCATCCACGAATCGGTCGCCGAGTGGCTGGTGGCCCGGCACCTGGCGCACCACCTCAAGGAACTGTCCTTGCGGCCGTTGTCCGAGCTCACCATAGAGTTCCTCTGCGACCTGGCCAAGGGAGCGGAGCTCCAGGCCTGGGCGGCGCGCACCCTCGCCTCCCCGGACGCGGGCGTAGCGGCGCGCGCTAACGCGCTCAAGGTGACCAACCGGCTGCGCACCGCGGCCCGGACCGACCTGCGCGGAGCCCTGCTGCGGGGCGAGGACCTCTCGCACCGGGATCTCTCCGGGGTGGATCTCACCGGCGCGGACCTCACTGAGGCACAGCTGGTCCGCGCAAACCTGGAGCGCGCGGTGCTGCGCAACGCCCGGCTCATCGGCGCCCGGCTGGACAACGCGAAACTCGCCGGGGCTGACCTCACCGGTGCCGATCTGACCCGAGCGAGGCTCATGCGGGCCGATGTGCGGGACGTCGTCATCACTGGGAGCCGATGGGACCGGGCCGCGGTCATCGACGCGACCGGCGTCCCGGACGGCGCACCCGAGCTGTACGGCGCGGCCATCGCACCCCGCCCGGACACCGATGATCAAGTAGAAGTCCAGGTGGCACCGCAATCGGTCGGCGTCCAGTCCGGATTCCACGACCAGCCCGTCAGGCTGCCTGAACCGGTGGCGTACCGCCCAGATGGAGGAGTCTTCGCCGTGGGCGGCGACGACGGTGGGGTGCTCATCTGCGAAGCGGCGACCGGCAATCCACTGCGCACCCTCCGTGGTCATCGGGGCCGGGTGTACAAGGTCGCGTACGGCTCGGCCGGGCTGTTGACCGGGGCGAGTGACGGCACGGTCCGGATATGGGATCCGCACACCGGGGAGATGCGGCATGTTCTCCAGGGGAATCCGAACGGCGCCTGGCCGGTGGCCCTCTTCGGCGACCTGGTCGCGGCCGGCGGTGCCGACGGCGTGGTACGGGTGTGGTCAGCGGGTGAGCTCATGCTGGAGCTGCGGGGACACACGCCGCCGATCAACGGCGCGGTGTTCCTCCGCGGGCGGCTGATCACGGGGGACGCGGACGGCACGATCCGGGTCTGGGACCTGTCCACCGGAAAGGTCAGGCATGAACTGCGTGGTCACAGCGGGGCGCTCTACCGGCTGGTCCTCTCCCCGGAGCGCCGCCTCCTCGCCGCAGGGGACGGTCAGGGAGTGCTGTGCCTCTGGGATCCCTATACCGGTGAGCTCCTCCATCGGCTCACCGGTCACCCTGGTGGAATCTGCGCCATCGCCTTCCACCCGGACGGTCACGCGCTCGTCTCCGGCGACACCGAGGGAACCGTCCGGCTGTGGGATCCCCACACCGGACAGCTCATGGGCACGCTCAGCGGCCACGAGGGCGCGATCTACCATGTGGCGTTCAGCCCGTCCGGTGAGCTGTTCGTGACCGGAGACAGCGAGGGTGTCGTCCGGGTCTGGTCGGCGAGCGGCGAGCAGCTCGCCGAGCTCAGCGGGCACCGGGGCTCGGTTTGGCCGTTCGCCTTCCATCCCAAGGGACACCGGCTCGTGACCAGCAGCAGCGACGGCATGATCCGGCTGTGGGATCCGCGCACTGGGCGGTGCCGGCGGGTACTGCGCGGCCACGGCCGCCGGATCAACTCGGTGGCGTTCTCCGCCGACGGCCGTATGCTCGCCGCCTGCGGTAGCGACGGCTATGTGCGGCTGTGGGACCCACAGACCGGGCGCCGGATCCGGTCGTTCACCGGGACCGGGGACCGGTTGGAGTCGGCCGTGTTCAGTCCGGCCGGGTCCCTGCTCGCCACCACCAGCAACGACGGGGGCGTGTATCTCTGGGATCCGACGTCAGACGGCTATGCGCGCGAGCTCAACGTGGACACCGATCACGTGTGGGCGCAGGCGTTCACCCCGGACGGCACCCGGCTCGCCACCGCCAACGACGACGACAGTGTCCGGGTGTGGCACCGCGCCAGCGGACGACAGGAGCTCCACCTCACCGAGCACCGGGGCCGGGTCCGCTCGATCGCGTTCAGCCCTGACGGCCGCCTCATAGTGACCGGCTGCGATGATCGCATCGTCCGGCTGTGGGACATGGTCACGGGCGAGTGCACGGCGACGCTGTCCGGGCACAAGGACCGGGTATACGCGGTCGCCTTCCACCCCTCCGGCGAGCTCGTGGCGAGCGCGAGCAATGACGGCACCGCCCGGCTCTGGCGTGTCCCCTCCGGGGACTGCCTCCACGTACTGGAGCACGGCGGAGGACGGCTCTGGACCGCCGCCTTCAGCCCGGACGGTAACCTGCTGGCGACCGCGGGCGACGACCTCGCCATCCGGCTGTGGGATCCGGCGCGTGGCGTACAGCTGCACGCCCTCACCGGGCACACCAAGCGGATCAGCTCCGTCGCCTTCCACCCCTCCGGGGAACTGCTCGCCAGCGCGGGCGATGACGGCCTGGTCATCCTGTGGGACCTCGCCGGACCGCGGCAGCGGGCCACGCTGCTGGGGCTTCCCGAAGGGTGGGCCGCGTTCACGCCGACCGGGCTGTACAAGTCCGAAGGCGAGGTCGCCGGCCAGTTCTGGTACGTGATCGATCTGTGCCGGTTCGAACCGGGCGAACTGGACGGCTACCTTCCCGGCGTCCGCCGGCTCAGGCCGGAGGAAGTGTTGTCCTGATCGCGGCGGGCGCGCAGCTCCTGCCAGACCTCGGCGACCCGGGCGTCGAGGTCCTCGAGCGACCCCTCGTTCTCGATCACGATGTCGGCGATCTTCAAGCGCTCCTCGCGGGACGCCTGGGCCGCGATCCGCGCCCGGGCGTCCTGCTCCGGCATGCCGCGGAGCGTGGTGAGCCGCTTGATCCGCGTCTCGTCGGCCGCGTCCACCACGATCACGAGGTCGTACAGCGGGGCGAGCCCGTTCTCCGCCAGGAGCGGGACGTCGTAGACGACGACGGCGTCCGGCGGGGCGGCCTGCTCCAGCTCCGCCATGCGCGCGCCGACCTTGGGGTGGACGATCCCGTTGAGGATCTTGAGCTTCTCGGGATCGGCGAAGACGATCGAGCCGAGCCTCGCCCGGTCGAGGGTGCCGTCGGGCCGCAGCACCTCGTCGCCGAACGCCTGGACGATCTCGGCGAGCCCGGGGGTGCCCGGCTCGACGACCTCGCGTGCGATCTTGTCGGCGTCGATCACGATCGCGCCGCGCTCGGCGAGCCGGCGGGCCACCTCGCTCTTGCCGGAACCGATTCCGCCGGTGAGACCGACCTTCAGCACGCCCGCAGCATACCGATCGCTCAGCGCTCCCAGCGAAGGTGGACCAGGGTGAGGTGGTCCGCCACTCGCTCCCGCCTGGTCTCGCGGTACCCGAGCCTGCGGTAGAGCCGCAGGTTCCCCTCGGAGAGGTGGCCGGTGAAGAGGTCGAAGGCGGCCGCCTCGGGGACGCTGTCGTGCAGGGCGGTGAGCAGGGCGCTGCCGATCCCCTGGCGCTGCCGGTCGGGCGCGACCACGAGCCGTCCCACCAGGCAGGTGGTGCCGGTGAGCCTTCCCCGCACGGCCCCGACGATCCGTGGGCCGGCGACCGCCTTCAGCACGGTCCCCGTCGCGATCGCCTCCGCGACCTGGCCGACCGACTCGATGAGCGGGGCGATGAAGGGGTCACCGTACAGCTGCGCCTCGGTCACGTAGGCGGCCCGCTGCACCGTGAGGATCTCCCCCGCGTCCTCGGGCCGCGCCCGCATGATCCGCACTCCCTCGGGCGCCTCGACCACCACGCCATGCCCTCCATCGCTCGAGTTGCCGAGTGCCGTCCCCGGGCGGCCCCACGCACCGGCGGCCGCTCTGGAACGAGAAAAGCCCCGCCGAGGGCGGGGCCTTTCCCATGCGAACGATCGCCTGGCGTCAGTTCTGACCGCCGGACAGCTTCTCCCGCAGGGCGGCAAGAGCCTCGTCCGAGGCGAGCGCGCCTCCGCTCGACTGCGATCCGTCGTCGTAGGCCTCGGCCTGAGCAGCGGCCTCCCGGCGGGCCCGCTCGACCTGCTGCTTGTGGGCCTCCCAGCGCGCCTGGGCCTCGGCGTACTGCCGCTCCCACTCCTCGCGCTGCTTCTCGTAGCCCGGCAGCCACTCACCGGTCTCGGGGTCGAAGCCCTCCGGGTAGATGTAGTTGCCGTGCTCGTCGTAGTTCGCCGCCATGCCGTACAGCGTCGGATCGAACTCGACATCAGCACCGACGCCCTCGTTGGCCTGCTTCAGCGACAGGGAGATCCGGCGGCGCTCGAGATCGATGTCGATGATCTTCACGAAGATCTCGTCACCGACCTGGACGACCTGCTCCGGAATCTCCACATGACGCTCGGCCAGCTCGGAGATGTGGACCAGACCCTCGATGCCCTCCTCGACCCGGACGAACGCACCGAAGGGCACCAGCTTGGTGACCCGGCCCGGCACGACCTGGCCGATCTGGTGGGTCCGGGCGAACTGCTGCCACGGGTCCTCCTGGGTCGCCTTGAGCGACAGGGAGACCCGCTCCCGCTCCATGTCGACGTCGAGGACCTCGACCGTGACCTCCTGGCCGACCTCGACCACCTCGGACGGGTGGTCGATGTGCTTCCAGGAGAGCTCGGAGACGTGGACGAGACCGTCGACGCCACCGAGATCCACGAACGCACCGAAGTTGACGATCGAGGAGACGACGCCCTTGCGGACCTGGCCCTTCTGGAGGGTGTTGAGGAAGGTCTGGCGAACCTCCGACTGCGTCTGCTCAAGCCAGGCGCGGCGGGACAGAACCACGTTGTTGCGGTTCTTGTCCAGCTCAATGATCTTGGCCTCGAGCTCGCGGCCGACATACGGCTGGAGGTCCCGAACGCGGCGCATCTCGACCAGCGACGCGGGGAGGAAGCCCCGCAGGCCGATGTCGAGGATGAGACCGCCCTTGACGACCTCGATGACGGTACCGGTGACGATGCCGTCCTCTTCCTTGATCTTCTCGATCGTCCCCCAGGCGCGCTCGTACTGAGCACGCTTCTTGGAGAGGATCAGGCGGCCCTCCTTGTCCTCCTTCTGGAGGACAAGAGCCTCGACATGGTCTCCGACCTTAACGACCTCGGCAGGGTCGACGTCGTGCTTGATGGAGAGCTCGCGGGACGGGATGACGCCCTCGGTCTTGTAGCCGATGTCGAGCAAGACCTCGTCTCGATCGACCTTGACTACGGTGCCTTCAACGATGTCACCGTCGTTGAAGTACTTGATGGTCTCGTCGATCGCGGCGAGGAAGGCCTCCTCGGAACCGATGTCGTTGACCGCTACCTGCGGGGTGCTCGAGGTGGCCTCAGTGCTGCTCGTCATGTGTGGAAGTGCTCCGAACGGACAGATTTTGTAACAGAAGCGCGGCGGGCCTCTTTTCGTTCACCGATAGCTGCTCTCTAAGCAACGGATGACCGAGCGCGAGCCCGCTCCGTCTGAGACACGCGCGAGCCCACAGCGCAGCGATCAGCATATGAGACCTCGCGTGCTGGGTCAATTCGACGGCCGGCCGGGCGGTCTCGCGACCCGTACCGGCCTGGGGCCGGCTCCTGGCTAGTACACCAGAACCTCCTTTGCCACTTCAGGGTCGACCTTGCCCTGAAGTTTGCGGGGGATCGAGATACGTGTGGGATCCCCGTCCGATGTGTACCTCTTTTCCGGGTGCTTGGCCAGCCAGTCGAGCCAGTACTGGCTGCACCACCGGCGGCATTCCCCGGATTTCCCGTTGGACTGGATCCGCGGGATCGCATACCTCGAAAAGCTTTTCGCGAACGGTGAAACGGAGGGCTCGGAGCCGGCGAGGAAGACCCCGTCGAAGCGGTACCGGGTCCCGTCCCACTTGCCCTTCCGCGCCACGTCCCGCTGCCGCGGCAGCGAGCCGTACGGCAGGGCGAAGGTGGTGGATCGCTCCACGCCCAGCCGCTTGAGCACCCGCTCCTGCCGGACGATCTCCTCCCGGACCCGCTTCGCGGGGAGCCGGCGCAGGTCGGGGTGGGAGTACGTGTGGTTGGCGACCTCGAAGCCGCGATCGAGGAGCCACTTCACGGCCCTGGCCTGCTCCTTCTCATCCGTCAGGCCGAAGGGGATCCGGTTGACCCAGAAGGTCGCGACGGGCCGGAAGTGGGAGTAGCGCGCCGCCACCTCGTAGAGGATCCCGACCGCGGTGTCCGGCTTGAGCGCCCCGTTCTCGTCCAGGGCGAAGTGGGTGGGACTGCCGTCGTCGAAGGTGAGCACGACGGGGTGCATCCCCGCGGGGATGTCGATCTCACCGGAGACGAACTCGGCGGCGGTGATCGGGACGTAGCCCTCCTTGGCGAGCCGGGTCAGCTCGCGCCGGAACTGCTCCGGGGTCCGGTCGATCGAGGCGATCCGCTTCGGGAGGAGCCGGTGGTACATGATCACCGGGACCAGGCCGAGCTCGTTGGCCTTCACCTTCCGCGCCGACTCCGGGGTCGCCGGCGTCGGGGTGGGTGAGGCGGTGGGCACCCCGGCCGCCATCGGCGGCTGGGTACGGCCGCTCGGACCGCCCGACCGCGGGAGCAGCGCGTAAATGACCAGCGTGACCGTGATCACGCCCGCACCGGTGAGTGCGATCAGCTTGGCAACAGTCCGCACGAATACTTGACCATATCTTTACCTGGTCATGACTCCCATATCCGCATCACGCCCGCTTCGCCAGAAGAGAACGGTATTCAGCAGAAATCCGGATACCGGGGCGGAAAGCGCCGCCATCGGGGCGCGCCTGGGATGCCTCTGGGACGCTGAACCGCAGCGCTCCGCCTGAGACCGGACCCTTGGCGATCGGGGAGGGCGACCCCGGTCGGCCCGGCAGGGGCCACGGAGCCAGGACGCCTGTCCCTCGGCGCTCGCCGCGGACGAGGACACCGGATGCCCTCCCGACGGGCTCCCGGCCAGGACTCCGCGCTCCGATGGTGGAAAGTGCGGGTGTGGCCCCCGACCCAGTGCAGGGTGGGGCCCCGGCCCGGGGTACGGCAGCGCCGACGGGCGGCCGCCGGAATGCAGGGCCGGCTTTGGCCGCGCTCGGGGTTCCAGGGCGCGGCCGCGCGGCCTCGGGCGGCGCGGGTCAGTGACCCGCGTCCTCCCAGGTGGGGCCGGTGCCGATGGAGACGTCGAGCGGCACCCGCAACGGGTAGGCCCCGCCCATGTGCTCGCGAACCAGCGCGATGAGGTCGTCGAGCTCCCCGGGGGCCACCTCGAACACGAGCTCGTCGTGCACCTGGAGGAGCATGCGGGAGCGCATGCCCTCCATCGCCTTGCGCACCTTGAGCATCGCCACCTTGATGATGTCGGCGGCGGACCCCTGGATGGGCGCGTTGAGCGCCATCCGCTCGGCCATCTCCCGGCGCTGCCGGTTGTCGCTGGTGAGGTCGGGCAGGTAGCGGCGGCGGCCGAGGATCGTCTCGGTGTACCCGTCCTTGCGGGCCTGGTCCACGACCCGGTTCAGGTACTCGCGGACGCCGGCGAACTCCTCGAAGTACTCCTCCTTGAGCGCCCGCGCCTCGGCCACCGGGATGTTGAGCTGGCCGGCCAGCCCGAAGTCGGACAGCCCGTAGGCGAGGCCGTAGTTCATCGCCTTGATCCGGGCCCGCAGCTCGGGCGTCACCTGATCCGGGGGAAGGCCGAAGACCCGCGCCGCGGTCGCCTGGTGGAAGTCGTGGCCGGACCCGAACGCCGCGATCATCGCCTCGTCGCCGGAGAGGTGCGCCATGATCCGCAGCTCGATCTGGCTGTAGTCCGCGGTCAGGAGCGTCTCGTAGCCCTTGCCGACGATGAAGCCCTTGCGGATCCGGCGGCCCTCGGCGGTGCGGATCGGGATGTTCTGCAGGTTGGGCTTCTCGCTGGAGAGCCGCCCGGTGGCCGCGACGATCTGGTTGAACGTCGTGTGGATCCGGCCGTCGTCGGCGATCTCCTTGATCAGCCCTTCCACGGTCGCGCGCAGCTTGGTCTGGTCGCGGTGCCGGAGCAGGATCGCGGGGAGCTCGTTGTCGGTCTGGGTGGCGAGCCACGCCAGGGCGTCGGCGTCCGTGGTGTAACCCGTCTTGATCTTCTTCGTCTTCGGCAGGCCGAGCTTGACGAAGAGGATCTCCTGGAGCTGCTTGGGCGAGCCGAGGTTGAACTGCTCGCCGACGAGCGCGTGCGCCGCCTCGACGGCCTGCTTCGCCGCCGCGCTGAACTCCGCCTCCAGGGTGGCGAAGTACTGCCGGTCCGCGGCGATCCCGGTGTGCTCCATCTCGGCGAGCACCCTGGTCAGGGGCAGCTCGACCTCGGTCATCAGCCGGGTCCCGCCCCGCGCGGCGAGGTGCCGCTCCAGCGCGTCGGCCAGCTCGCGCACCGCCTGGGCCTTGAGCGCCAGGTCCCGGGCCATCCCCGCCTCGACGTCGTCGAAGAGCGAGGCCTGGCCGTCCGCCGGGGTCTCGTACCGGAGCTCCCGGTTGAGGTAGCGCAGCACCAGCTCCTCGATCGGGAACGACCGCTGCCCGGGCATCGCCAGGTAGGCGGCGATCGCGGTGTCACAGGTGAGCCCGCGCAGGTCGAGCCCGTGCTCCCAGAGCGCGAGCAGCGGCCCCTTCACGTCGTGCGCGGCCTTGGGCTTGGTCTCGTCGGCGAGCCAGGCGGCGAGCGCCGCCTCGTCCTCCTGGGTGAGCCGCGCCGGATCGAGGTACGCCGCCCCCGCGGAGGTGGCGATGGCGATGCCGTCCAGCCGGCCGGTGCCGCTGCCGTACGTGCCGAGGAAGGCGAGGCCGGCCCGGCCCTCGGGCATGGCGCCCAGCCAGGCGGCCACCTCGCCGGGCTCGAGCACGGTCACCTCGACGTCGAAGCCCTCGGCCGTCTCGGGCTCCGCCGTACCGAGGGTCTTGAACAGCCGGTCCCGGAGCTCACCACGGATCTGGAGCGTGTCCAGCAGGTTGTGGATCTCCTCCCGGTCCCACTGGCCCATCCGCAGGTCGTCCACGGCGACGTCGATCGGGACGTCCCGCCGCAGCTCGGTGAGCATCCGGTTGTGGATCACCTGGGCGAGGTGCTCGCGAAGCCGCTCCCCGGTCTTGCCCTTCACCTCGTCGACCCGCCGGACGAGCTCGTCGAGCGAGCCGAACTCCTTGATCCACCGCGCCGCGGTCTTCTCCCCCACCCCCGGGATGCCGGGCAGGTTGTCGCTGGGGTCACCCCGGAGCGCGGCGAAGTCGGGGTACTGCGCGGGCCGCAGGCCGTACTTCTCCTCCACGGCCTCCGGCGTGAACCGGGTCATGTCGCTGATGCCGCGCCGGGTCATCAGCACGGTGATCTTGTCGTCGACGAGCTGGAGCGCGTCCCGGTCGCCCGTGACGATCAGGACGTCGAGGCCGCTCGCCGCCGCGCGGGTGGCGAGCGTGGCGATCACGTCGTCGGCCTCGTAGCCGGGCGCCGAGAGCCGGGGGATCCGGAGCACGTCGAGGAGCTCGTAGATCAGCTCCATCTGCCCGTGGAAGTCCTCCGGGGCCTCCACCCGGTTCGCCTTGTACGCGTCGTACGCCTCGTGCCGGAACGTGGGGCCGCCGCGGTCGAAGCAGACCGCGATGTGGCTCGGCCGCTCGTCCCGCAGCACGTTGGTCAGCATCGAGGTGAAGCCGTAGACGGCCTCCGTGTGCTGCCCGTCGGACGTCATGAGGTTGGCGTCCCTCAGGGCGTAGAAGGCGCGGTAGGCCAGGGAGTGACCGTCCAGCAGCAGCAGGCACGGACGCGTAGGGGTCGCTTCGCTCTTCGGCACACCCGCAGCCTAATCTCCCTGTACGACATCTCACCCCTGCGGTGCCCAGAGGAGGCGTTTCCTTGACCCAGACCGACGAGCTTCTCACGTTCCTCCACAAGGCCAGCGAAGGCCACCTGAGCGACCGGATGGGCATCGAGTTCCTCGAGGCCTCTCCCGAGCGGGTGGTCGGCCGCATGCCGGTCAAGGGCAACACCCAGCAGTACGGTCTCCTCCACGGGGGCGCGTCCTGTGTGCTCGCCGAGACCCTCGGCTCCGTCGGCGCCGTCCTGCACGCGGGCGAGGGCCGGATCGCCGTCGGCATCGAGATCAACGCGACCCACCACCGGCCGGCGACCTCCGGCTACGTGACGGGCGTGGCGACCCGGGTCCACGCGGGCCGGAGCCTGGCGACCTACCAGATCGAGATCACCGACGAGGAAGGGCGGCGGATCTGCACCGCCAGGCTCACCTGCATGCTCCGCGACGCCGGCTGATCCCCCGGGAAGGACGCCGCCGATCCCCCTGCAGAGCGACGAAACGGTCCACACCCCACTGAGACCCGCATACAGGGGTGTAAGCCCGCGAGTTTGCCCGTTCCCTTTGCGCGGCGGCCCCCGGGGTCGCTACCGTGGTGGCCCCGGAGCCCGTATGGGGGCCGAGTAGACAACGTGCGGAGCCGGGGAAGCTGCGCACGGACCCAAAGGTCCACCGCGGGCTCGTCCGGCATCCGTGTCCGGCCAACGGCGGCCTCCGCGTGAGGACCGTACGGCCGGGCACGGGCGCCCCTGGACGGTCACCTGCCCGGCGTGCCCGGCCGGGGGCGTACGCCGACCCGGACCGCTGAACCGCCGGCCGGAGCGCGCGGCCGGTCGCCGGTTCAGCGGCTCCGCGGGCGACACCCAGATGGCAGGCGGGCGGCGCCCGGATGGCCGTGGTGTGAATCGTGAGGGCGCGCGTGCCCGCCGCGCGGTGACCGGTTCCCGGCGCACGCGGACGCTGAGCGCCGGTCCCGCGGCCCGGCCGCGCCTCGCCCCTTCACCGCGTTCTCCGGCCCTGTTCATCGCATCAGGCCCCGTTCGCCCCGTTCATCGCGTCAGGCCCTGTTCATCGCGCTTCTCCAGCCACCGTGGGCCCACTCGCGCATCCGGCCCGGCCGTGGCGCGGCCGGCCGTCCGCCCACCGGCACCGCGGCACCCGCGGACGGCCCGCCTCCTCCGGCGCGGGTCCGGGACACCCGCATCCGGGGTTCACCTTGCGAGGCCGTTCCGTTGACCGGTCGGCACCCGCTTGACCGGTCGGCGCCCGCGCGCGGAACGACGGCCGAATCCGCCGGCGCACTCCCCGCCGTGCATCCCGCCGGCCGTGCCCGGCGTGCGGCGGCAACGGGGCCACGGCGCATCTCACCGTCCTCCCGAGCCCGGTCGCGCCGCCGTACGGCCCGCCCGGCCCACGCCGAGGGCCGGGCGGCAGCACAGGGTGAGGCGCACCACCCTGCGCTCCCGGCCACGGGGTGAGGCGCACCGCCGGCGAACCGGCACGGCGCGAAGGGCGGTGAGAAGCGTGCGGGAGGGCCCGGCCGGGCCCTCCCGCTGGTTAAACCGTGGGTCGGCTGGCTGAACGAGGCTCGATCAGCTCTGGCTGATGAACGAGGCTCGGGTCAGCTCTGGCTGAGCGAGGCCCCGAGGTAGGCCTCGCGCACCTCCGGGTCGTTGAGCAGGTCGGCGGCGGGGGCCGCCTTCACCACCCGGCCGGTCTCCAGCACGTACGCCCGGTGGGCGAGCTGGAGGGCCTGCTGGGCGTTCTGCTCGACGAGGAGGACGGTCGTCCCCTGCTCGTTGATCTCCTTGATGATCTTGAAGATCTGGTTGACCAGCATCGGCGCCAGCCCCATGGAGGGCTCGTCGAGCAGGAGCAGCTTGGGCTTGCTCATCAGCGCCCGGCCGATGGCCACCATCTGCTGCTCACCGCCCGACATGGTGCCGCACGGCTGGTCCTTGCGCTCCGCGAGCCGGCCGAAGAGGCCGAAGACCCGCTCGAGGTCCTCGCTGAGATCCCCCTTCCGGGTGTAGGCGCCCATCAGGAGGTTCTCCATGACGGTCATGCCCGGGAAGATCCCCCGGCCTTCGGGGGACTGGCTGATGCCGATCACCACCCGCTTGTGCCCGGGCATGTCGCTGATGTCCTTGCCGTTGAACAGGATCTTCCCCGAGGTGAGGCGCCGCAGGCCGGAGATCGTCTTCAGCGTGGTGGTCTTGCCCGCACCGTTCGCGCCGATGAGGGTGACGATCTCGCCTTCCTCGACCTCCAGCGAGACGCCCTTGAGGGCCTCGATCTTGCCGTAGTGGACGTGAATGTCCTCGACCTCAAGAAGCATCCGCAGGAACCCCCAGATACGCCTCGATGACCTTCGGGTCGTTCTGCACCTCGGCGGGGCGGCCTTCGGCGATCTTCTGCCCGAAGTCCAGTACGGCGACGCGGTCGCTGATGCCCATGACCAGCCCCATGTCGTGCTCGATCAGCAGGATCGTGCGACCGTCGTCCCGGATCCTCCTGATGAGTTCCTGCAGTGACTCCTTCTCCGCCGGGTTCATGCCGGCGGCCGGCTCGTCCAGCAGCAGCAGCCGGGGCTCGGTGGCCAGCGCCCGGACGATCTCCAGCCTCCGCTGGTCGCCGTAGGGGAGGTTCTGCGCGAGGTCTCCCGCCCGGTGGGCGATGCCGGCGAACTCCAGCAGCTCCATGGCCCGCTCGCGTCCGCGCTTCTCCGCGCGCCGGTGCCAGGGGAGGCCGAGCGCGGCGCCGATGGCGCCGGTGGGGTTGTGCGCGTCGAAGCCGACGAGCACGTTCTCCAGCGCCGTCATGCCGTGGAACAGCCGGATGTTCTGGAAGGTCCGGGCGATGCCGCGCTTGGTGATGACGAACCGCTTGAGGCCGTTGATCTTCTTGCCGTCGAAGACGATCTCGCCCTCGGTCGGCCGGTAGACGCCGGTGATCACGTTGAACACCGTGGTCTTGCCCGCGCCGTTGGGGCCGATCAGCGCGAAGATCTCCCCTTCCCGGACGGCCAGATCGACCTGGTTCAGGGCGGTGACGCCCATGAACCGCATCGTGACGGAGCGGAGTTCGAGCAGGTTCTTGCTCGACTGGCTCACTGGGCCACCTCCTCGGCCACCTTGCCGGCGGGCTCGTCGGCCTTCTTCTCCGATTCCGGCTTCTCATCCCCGGCCTTGACCAGGCGGCGCCGGCGCGACGGCAGCAGGCCCTCGGGGCGCAGCGCCATCATCAGCACCAGGGCGGCGCCGAAGACGAGCATCCGGTAGTCGGCGAACTCGCGGAACCGCTCGGGGAGCCAGGCGATCAGGAACGCGCCGAGTATGACGCCCGGCAGGTTGCCGGAGCCGCCGAGCACCACGGCGGCCAGGATCGTGGCCGACAGGATGAAGGGGAAGTTCGGCGGCTGGATGGCGATCACCTTGCTCGCCCAGATGACGCCCGTGGCACCCCCGATCATCGCGCCCACGAAGAAGGAGAGGAGCTTGAACCGGAAGGTGGGCACGCCCATGAGCTCCGCGGCGTCCTCATCCTCCCGGATCGCCTCCCAGGCACGGCCGACCCGGCTGTTGTTCAGCCGCTTGACGATGATGATCGACACGATGATCGCGCCGAGCAGCAGGTAGTAGTACGGCAGCGGATCGAGGAGGAACTCGACCCCGAACATCGGGTTCGGGTGGGGGATGTTGGTGATGCCGCGCGCGCCGCCGATGTACTCGGTGTTCTGCGCGGTGATCCGGACGATCTCCCCGAAGCCGAGCGTGACGATCGCCAGGTAGTCGCCGCGCAGCCGCAGGGTGGGCGAGCCGAGGATGATCCCCGACACCGCGGTCATGAAGATCCCGATGACCAGGATGCCCCAGAAGTTCCAGCCGTACTTGGTGCCGAAGATCGCCATCGTGTAGGCGCCGATGGCGTAGAAGGCGACGTAGCCCAGGTCGAGCAGGCCCGCCTGGCCGACCACGACGTTGAGGCCGATGGCGAGCAGGACGAACGTGCCGATCGGGCTGAACAGCACGGACTGCCAGTGCGACTCCGGGGTCATGAAGGAGCCGATGGCCGGGTGCGGGGCGATGATCGCCAGGAGGATCAGCAAGCCGTACACGCACCAGCGCGCCCAGCCCGGGGCGGTCGCCCACCAATCACGCACCCTGTCGAATTGGCCGCCCACGGCGTGCACGGCCGAGGCGAGCGGGTTTCCGCGGCGGAGGTTGAGGTTGGCGTTCATGCGCGTGCTCGCTGGAGGGATTCACCGAGGATGCCGGTGGGACGGAACAGCAGGACGAGGACGAGGACGGTGAAGGCGATGACGTCCTTCCACTCGGAGCCGTAGAAGATCGAACCCCAGTTCTCGATCAGCCCGAGGAGGATTCCGCCGAGCAGCGCTCCGCGGATGTTGCCGATGCCACCGAGCACCGCGGCGGTGAACGCCTTGATGCCCAGCAGGAAGCCGACGTTGTAACGGAGGTTCTCGAACTCCATCGCGTACAGCACGGCGGCCACGCCGGCCATCGCACCGCCCACGAAGAAGGTGGTCCTGATGATCTTGTCGATGTCGACGCCCATGAGCGTGGCGGTCTCCGGGTCCTGTGCGGTGGCCCGGATGCCGCGCCCGATGCGGGTGCGGTTCACGAAGACGTCGAGCAGGACCATCATGATCACGGCTGCGACGATGATGATGAGGTGGTCGTTGCGGACGTCCATGTTCCCGATGGAGAACACCGTCTCGCGTTCGAGCAGCCGTGGGACCGGGACCTGGATCCGGCCCTGGGAGGGGCGGTCGAACACCTCGGGGATGATCACCAGGGCGAAGAGCTCCTGGAGGAAGATGGACGCGCCGATCGCGGAGATCAGGGCCGCGAGCCGGCCGGCGCCTCGCCTGCGCAGGGGCCGGTAGGCCACCCGCTCCAGCAATATGGCGGCACCACCCGAGGCGGCCATCGCCGCCAGGAAGAGCACGAGCAGCGTGCCGATCAACGCCAGGCCGCCCAGCGGGGCGGTGATCCCCAGCTGGATGATCGCGAACAGCCCGGCGAAGGCGCCGATCATGAAGATCTCGGAATGAGCGAAATTGATGAGGCGCAGCACGCCGTACACCATCGTGTACCCGAGGGCGATCAGGGCGTAGATGGCGCCACTGGCCAGGCCGCCTATGGTTGAGGGCCCGACCTGGTTCACGAAGTCATCGAACACGGTGGTCGCTTTCGAACCGGGGCAACGGTAGTCGCCAGGCAGGGAGGAGCGGAGAGCGGTTCGCTCCCCGCTCCTCGGATCCTCACTTCACTTCCGGCAGCGTCAGCTGAGCGTCGCCTGCGTGCTGTCGCCCAGCCAGACGATCTGGCCGTTCTTCACCTGGTAGATGTGGATGACGCTCGCGGCGATCTCACCGTTGGGGTTGAACTTGATCTGCTTCGAGACGCCCTTGAAGTCGATCGTGGCGAGGTACTCGTTGATCTTCTCGGAGGTGGTGTTGCCCGCCTCGATCGCCTTCAGGATCGCGGTCGCCGCGTCGTACCCCTCGGTGGCGTAGATCATCGGCTCGGTGCCGTACTTGGCCTTGTACCGCTCGCTGAAGTCCTTCAGCTCAGGCACGTCCGAGCCGAACGGGATGAGGCAGGGGCAGCCGAGCACCGCGCCCTCCGCCGCCTGCGCGCCCGCGCCCTCGATGAGCTTGGCGTCCACCGAGCCGTCGCCGGAGGAGACGACCGCGGTCACGCCGCCGTCGCGGAGCTGCTTGAGCAGCCGGCCGAGCTGGGCGTAGTAGCCGCCGTAGAAGATGACGTCGGGGTTGGCGGCCTTCACCTTGGTGACCGTCGAGGAGTAGTCCGAGCCGTTCGGGTCGATCTTGTCCCGCTCGACCTGGACCCCGTTGGCCTCGAACTGCTTGGCCACCGCGTCCGCGAGGCCGGCGCCGTACTCCTGGGCGTCGTCGATGACGAACGCCTTCTTGGCGGAGGTGGCCTTCACCAGGAAGTCGGCGATGGTCGGGCCCTGGACGTCGTCGTTGGCGACGACCCGGTGCCAGTACTTCCAGCCGTTCTGCGCGAGGCCGGGGTTGGTCGCCGAGGCCGAGACGCTCGGCACCTTCGCCTGCTCGAGGATCGGGCCGACGTTGCGGGACTCGCCGGAGAAGCCGGGGCCGACCAACGCGACGATCTTGTCCTCGGTGACGGCCTTCTGCGCGAGGGTCACCGCCTGGTCGGGGTTGCCCTGGCTGTCGTAGGGCACCAGCTCGACCTTCACGTTGGACGACCGGGCGTTGAACTCCTCGACGGCGAGCTCGGCGCCCTGCCGGGGCGGGATCATGAGCCCGGAGTTCTCACCGGTGAGGTCGCCCATGAACCCGATCTTCAGAGTCGTGACGCCTCCATCGCCCTGGCCGCCGGATGACGCCTCATCGGTGCCGCTCCCGCACGCCGCGAGGCCGAGGGTCAGCGCTGTACCGGCAGCGACAATGCCACCAAGGCGAGCGATCTTGGATCGCAAGGTTGCCTTCCTTTCCCTAGATCCCCTCGGGGATCGGATACGCATGCCCACCCAGCGGTCAGCCGAGGGGTCGTGTGCGGTAGTACAACGGGGCAATGTCACAGGTCGGTACAGAGCCGCATCACGGTTATGACTCTGTTATCAACTTCAATGATTTCGTTATGGCGCGAAGAACCGCGATATTTTTCGATCGCAGAAAGATTTCCTGTTCGCGGCAATCTTCGGCGTCAATCGGCCTTCCGCTCGGCCTCTTCGATCACAATACGGGCGATCTGCCGCATGCTCATGCGGCGGTCCATGGAGGCCTTCTGGATCCAGCGGAACGCCTGGGGCTCGGTCCAGTTGTACTTCATCATGAGCAGCCCCTTCGCCTTCTCGACCAGCTTCCTGGTCTCGAGCCGCTCCGCCAGGGTGGTGACCTCCTTCTCCAGCGCCATGATCTCCTCGTGGCGGCTGATCGCCATCTCGATGGCGGGGGTGAGGTCGCTCTTGGTGAACGGCTTGACGAGGTACGCCATCGCACCGGCGTCCCGGGCCCGCTCCACGAGCTCGCGCTGGGAGAAGGCGGTGAGGATGAGACAGGGCGCGATCCTCCGCGAGACGATCCGCTCCGCCGCGGAGATCCCGTCGAGCACCGGCATCTTGATGTCGAGGATCACCAGATCCGGCCGGAGCTCCTCCGCCATTTTGACCGCGGTCTCACCGTCCCCGGCCTCGCCCACGACGGCGTAGCCGTCCTCTTCGAGCATCTCCTTGAGGTCGAGACGGATGAGGGTCTCATCCTCCGCGATCACCACTCGCCGCTGGTTAGTCACGCACAAAAGGTTACCGATGTCCGCTACATTAGAACGACAGGAGGACGATCGGCCCTATAACGGCCACCGTCCCCCAGCCCCGGACCCGGGTCCGGGCCGGCCCCGATAGACCAATCGGTAGAGTCAATGGCCTCAAAATCCATGCAGTGTGGGTTCGAATCCCACTCGGGGCACTCGTTCGGAATCCACGGCGCCACCCCGGCCGGCCGCCGGGGTGTGCCGGCCCTCGCCCGCGTGCAACCGTACCGCCTCGAGGGCGAGGGACAGCTCCACCAGGTCCAGCGGCCGCGACAGTGACCGGCCGGTGAGCCGCTCGATCCGCCGCACCCGGTTGAAGACGGTGTTCCGGTGACAGTAGAGCTCCCGGGCCGCCTTCGCGGCCGAGCCGTCGCACCGCAGCCAGGCCTCGAGCGTGGCGAGGAGCACGTCGCGATCGGGTGAGGCGAGCACCGGGCCCAGCACGCCGTTCTCCAGGTGCCCGGCGAGCTCGGGCTGGCAGACGAGGAGGGCGGCCGGCAGCCGCCGGTCGAGCCGGGCGACCTCGGCGCCCTCACCGGCGCAGGTCCGCAGGGCCAGCTCGGACATCCGCCGGGCCGTGCCGATCGCGGCGAGCCCGTCCACGACCGGGCTCACCCCGATGACGCCGGCGAGCGCGGGCCGGAGGGCCGCCACCAGGTCGTCGAGCTCCCGGTCGCCCATGACGACGAGGGCCACGTCCGTCCCGCCCGGCTGCCGCCACAGCAGCCGGAACCCGCCGATCCGCTCCGGCCGGGGCACCGTGTGCGGCCGAGCCGGGCGGATGGCGACCACCGCGTACCGGCCCGCCACGGGCAGGCCGAGGGACTCGGCGGCCGTCTCCACCAGCTCCGGGTCCTCCACCCGCCCGTCGAGCAGGGCGTCGAGCACGGTGTGCGCCCGGCCCGCGGAGCGGCCGAGCAGCTCGCTCTCCCACCGCCGGTAGGCCTCGGCCGCGGCCAGCGCCTGCCGGTCGATCGCGTGCCACACGTGGCTGGCGCTGTGCAGCAGCGCGGGCAGCCGCCGGGGGTCGCGGTCGCCGACCACCGCGAGGAAGCCGTTCCAGGTGACCTGGGCGCCGAGCCGGTAGCTGCGCATCAGCGAGTCGAGCGGGAGGCCGTGCTCGGCCCGCCGCCGGCCCAGCTTCCGGGCGTAGGCGACGTCCCGCCGCTCGTGGCGCGGCTGCAGGATCGCCGTGAGGCCGACGCGCAGCCCTTCGTAGGCGCTCTGCCAGTGATCGTCGTACGGGATGCGGAGCCGGTAAGCCTCGTCCTTCTCCCTGCCCCGCCGGACGAGCTCATCCGTGAGTTCGGGGAGGCGATCCAGCAGGCGCACGGCCGACATCCGCAGCACCTGCCGTACCTCAGAGTCAGCCTTGGCCCTCATTCTTCCGAATCTGCCAGGAGGCCTTCTCCGGAACAAGGTTCTGCTCGTTTTGTGACCCTTGGTTGTGCTGGAGCACAAGGGCGGGGCGCCCGGGTTGGGCTGCCGCAGCGACTTGCCGCGCCGGGCTGGACGGGCCTCGACGCGGCGGGTTGTGTGTGCCTTCATCGAGGCACGGAGGGGTTGCATGGCTGAGACGGGTCTGGAGGTGACCGGCCTGCACGTGCGCTACGGCCCCGTCCGCGCGCTGCGCGGCGTGAGCCTGGCCGTTCCCCCGGGAGGCGTGGTCGCCGTGCTCGGCGCGAACGGCGCCGGGAAGACCACGCTGCTCCGCGCCATCTCGGGCACGCTCCGGTTCCACGGCGGGCGGGTGACCGCCGGGACGGTCTCCTTTCAGGGCCGCGCCCTCACCGGGGCGGAGCCGGCCGCGGTGGTGGGCCGGGGCGTCGTCCAGGTGCCGGAGGGGCGCCGGGTGTTCACCCGGATGACGGTGGCCGAGAACCTGCGCGCCGGGGCGATCGGCGCCCGCGGCCGGACGGACGCCGCGGCCGCGCGGGAGCGGGTGTTCGAGCTCTTCCCGATCCTCGCCGAGCGCGCGCACCAGCGGGCCGGCCTGCTGTCCGGGGGTGAGCAGCAGATGCTCGCCATCGGCCGGGCCCTGATGGCGCGGCCGGCGGTGCTGCTGCTGGACGAACCGACGCTCGGCCTCGCCCCGGCCATGGCCGCGCGCATCGCGGAGACGATCAAGGAGATCAACGCGCAGGGGACCTCGGTGCTGCTGGTGGAGCAGAACGCGGCGCTCGCCCTCTCCCTCGCCTCCCACGCGTACGTGCTCGAGGTGGGCGAGGTGACCCTGTCCGGCCCGGCCGCGGAGCTGGCGTCCAGCGACGAGGTGCGCCGCCGGTACCTCGGGGAGGTCGGCACGCCCATGACAAACCGACCGGTTGGTACGGCATCCGCCGGGGCCGCCGGAAGAAGAACCCTCGCGAGGTGGACCGAATGATCCCGGAGCTCGTGGTGGAGGACCTCACGGTCCGGTTCGCCGGGCTGACCGCCCTCGACGCGGTCGGTTTCACGGTGGCCCCGGGGAGCGTGCACGCGCTGATCGGCCCGAACGGCGCGGGCAAGTCGACCTGCTTCAACGTGCTCTCCGGCGTCTACCGGGCCGCGTCCGGGAGCGTCCGGTTCGGCGACGCCGAGCTCACCGCGCTGCGCCCCCACCAGATCGCCGCGCTCGGCGTGGCCCGCACCTTCCAGAACATCGCGCTCTCCCCCCGGCTCTCCGTGCGGGACAACCTCATGCTCGGCCGGCACCGCCTGACCAAGGCCGGCTTCCTCGCCGCCGGTCTGCGGCTCCCCTCGGCCCGGCGCGAGGCCGCGCGGCACGGCGCGCGGGTGGCGGAGATCGCCGAGTTCACCGGTGTCGGCGAGGTGCTCGACGTGCCGGCCGGGCTGCTGCCGTACGGCATGCGCAA
Source organism: Thermobispora bispora DSM 43833 (assembly GCF_000092645.1). Classification (NCBI taxonomy): domain Bacteria; kingdom Bacillati; phylum Actinomycetota; class Actinomycetes; order Streptosporangiales; family Streptosporangiaceae; genus Thermobispora; species Thermobispora bispora. The sequence goes on along the minus strand of NC_014165.1, from coordinate 1,661,252 downwards.
ACGGGTCGAGCTCGCCCGCGCGCTGTGCATGGAGCCGCGCCTGCTCCTCCTCGACGAGCCGGTGGCCGGGATGAACGGCGGGGAGCGCCGGGAGATGGCCGAGCTCATCCTCGCCATCCGGGAGAGCCTCGGCATCTCGATCCTGCTCGTCGAGCACGACATGGCGATGGTCATGCGGATCGCCGACGCCGTCACCGTCCTCGACTTCGGCCGGCGCATCGCCCACGGCACGCCCGCCGAGGTGCAGCGCGACCCGGAGGTGATCCGCGCCTACCTGGGCGGCGCGGCCGGGGACGGCGCCCACGACCCCAGGCCGGCCGACGGCGCGCCCGAACCCGGGCCGGCGGACGGCGCCCCCGAACCGGGGCCGGCCGGTCAGCGAGCGGAGGCCGGACGATGATCACATTCCTCGAGCTGCTCGTGAACGGCGTCTCCATCGGCGCCGTCTACGCCCTGATCGCCCTCGGGTTCGTCGTCATCTTCAAGGCGACCGAGGTGGTGAACTTCGCCCACGCCTCGCTGCTGCTCGTGGGCGGCTTCCTGATCGCGAAGCTCCACCCGGTGCTCGGCTTCTGGGCCGCGCTCGCCGCGGGCATCGCCGGCGCGGCGCTGATCGGGGCGCTGGTGGAGTTCCTCATCCTGCGGCGGGCCCGCACCGGCGTCCACGGCGTGCTCGCGATCGTGACGATCGGCGTGGACATCATGATCACCGCCGAGCTCACCCGGCAGATCGGCACCGACGTCCTCGCCATGGGCGACCCCTGGCGCGACCGGGTCGTGCACCTGGGGCCGATCCTCATCGCGCAGACCCGGCTCGTCGCGCTCGCCGTCGCCGCCACGCTGATCGCCGCGTTCCTGCTGGCGTTCAAGTTCACCTCCTGGGGCGTGGCCCTGCGCGCCACCGCCGAGGACGCCGAGGCGGCCGCGCTCATGGGGATCCGGCTCGGCCGGGTCTCGCTCGGCGCGTGGGCGATCGCCGGCGCGCTCGCCGCGATCGCCGCCCTCTTCCTCTGCGTGTTCCCCACGCCCGGGCTGGACCGCAACACCGCCGTGGCCGCCATGCGGGCCTTCCCCGCGGCCATCCTCGGCGGCCTGGACTCGACCACCGGGGCCCTCGCCGGAGGCCTGATCATCGGGGTCACCGAGAGCCTGGTCAACGGCTACCAGAGCGAGCTGGCCTTCCTCGGCCGCGGCTTCGGCGATGCGGCGCCGTTCCTGGTCATGTTCGTCATCCTGCTCTTCCGCCCGTCCGGGCTCTTCGGCACCAAGGAGCTGACCCGTGTCTAGCACCGCCGGGCCCGGCCGGACCGTCCGGCCGGCGCGACTGATCGCCTGGTTGGCCGCCGTCGCCGTGCTGGTGGCCGTGCCCTTCTACCTGGAGGCCTTCTGGCTGCAGACCGGGCTGTTCGCCATGTCGGCGGCGATCGGCGCGATCGGCCTCAACCTGCTCACCGGGGCCACCGGGCAGCTCTCCCTCGGGCACGCGCTCTTCCTCGCCGCCGGGGCGTACTCCTACATCGTCTTCGCCGAGGACGCCGGGCTGCCCACCCCGGTGGCCGCGGCCTGCGCCGTGGTGCTCGCCGGGGTGATCGGGGGCCTGTTCAGCCCGATCGCCGGGCGGCTCAAGGGCGCCTACCTCGGCATCGCCACCCTCGCCCTGATCTTCGTCGGCCAGCACGTGCTCCACAACGCCGGCCCGGTCACCGGAGGGTCGAACGGCCGGCGGGTGCCGCCGATGGAGCTGTTCGGCCTCGTCTTCGACGACCGGCCCGAGCTGGTCCTGCTCGACGTGCCGTTCGGCGCGCTGGAACGGCTGTGGTACCTCGGCCTGGTGCTGCTCGCCGGCGCGGCCGCGTTCGCCCGCGGGGTGCTCGCCGGCCGGCCGGGCATCGCCATGAACGCCATCCGGGACCACGAGACCGCGGCCGGGGTGATGGGGGTCCCGGTGACCCGGTACCGGGCGGCGGTGTTCGTCCTGTCGTCGATGTACGGCGGGCTCGCCGGGGTGCTCCTCGCCCTGGTGTTCCGGCAGGTCGTGCCGGACAACTTCGGCATGCTCCTGTCGCTCGACTACCTCGCCATGATCGTCATCGGCGGGCTCGGCTCCGTCGCCGGCTCGGTGCTCGGGGCCGTCTTCGTCTCCCTGCTGCCCCAGCTCCTCATGCGGTACGGCGACGTGCTGCCGCTCGTGGCGGAGCCGGGCACCGGCGGCTTCTCCCCCGCGGAGGCCGCGCGCATCCTCTACGGCGCCGCCGTGGTGGCGGTCGTGCTGTTCCTGCCCGGTGGTCTGCTCGGGCTCATCACGCGGCTGCGCCGCGCCATCCCCCGTGTCAAGGAGGTCAAATGGGCAAGATAGCCACCCGTGCCGGCATAGCGACCTTGGCGTTCCTCGCCCTCGCCGTCACCTCGTGCGCCAGCCAGAAGGCCACCGGGGGCGGGTCGGGCTCGGCCGACGGTGACGGGGTGAAGACCGGCCCCGGGGTGACGGACACCACCATCACGGTGAGCATCCTCACCGACTTCACCGGTCCGTACGCGTCCCTCGGCAAGAGCCTCACCCAGGCCCAGCAGCTCTACTTCGAGCAGGTGAACGCCGCCGGCGGGGTGTGCGGGCGCAAGTACGAGGTGGTCGTGCGCGACCACGGGTACGACACGCAGAAGGCGATGGCCGCCTACACGGAGCTCGCCCCACGGTCGGCCGCGATCCCCCAGTTCATCGGCTCCCCCATGGTCACCGCGCTCAAGCAGCGCATCGAGGACGACAAGCTGCTCACCATCCCGATGGCGTGGGCCACCTCGCTGCTCGGCGCGCGGGCGATCCAGGTGACCGGCACCACCTACGACCTCGACATGATCAACGGGGTCTCCTTCCTCGTGGAGGAGAAGGGGATCAAGAAGGGCGACAAGATCGGTCACCTGTACTTCGAGGGCGACTACGGGGAGAGCTCGCTCAACGGCTCGAAGTACGCGGCGGAGAAGCTCGGCCTGGAGATCGTCGAGCAGAAGATCAAGGCGACCGATCAGGACATGAGCGCCCAGGTGGCGGCGTTCAAGGCGGCCGGGGTGAAGGCGATCCTCGTCTCGGTGGGCCCGCGGCAGGCGGCGTCCCTGGTGGGCGGCGCCGCCCAGGCCGGCCTCAACGTGCCGTTCGTGGGGAGCAACTCCTCCTACGCGCCGCAGCTGCTCGGCCTGCCGGTGAAGGACGCGCTGCTGAAGAACTTCTACATCATGACGGCGGGGGCCCCGATCAGCATGAAGCTGCCGGTCATGGAGAAGCTCGCCGCCGACTACCGGGCGAAGTACCCCGACGACACGCTCGACAACTCCATCCCGAGCGGCTGGAGCGCGGCGATGATCGTCGATACGGCGATCAAGAAGGCCTGCGAGGCGAAGGACCTCACCCGGGAGGGCATCCTCAACGCGCATCGCTCGCAGACGACGTTCGACCCCGGGCTGGGCACCCCGATGGACTTCACCTCGCCGAGCCGGCCCGCCTCCCGCGCCTCCTACGTGCTCAAGCCCGACGAGAAGGCGCTCGGTGGGACGATGGTGCTGAAGGAGCCGTTCGTCTCCGAGCTCGCCGAGGGGTATGAGGTCCCGGTGGGCTGATCGCGCCCGGGTGACCGGCGCCCGGGGGGCTCCGGCGCCGCCTTCCCGCCCATGTCCGCCACCGGCGTCGCCGCTCCAACCGCGAGGGTCCGTTCCCGCGCGCCGGGACCGGCGGTCGCGGGAGGCGGGCTCGGCGGCGCATCGGGGTCCGGCCCAGCGCGTGAGGACCGGCCGGGGCGTTCCGCCGGCCTGCCGGACCACCCGGCCGGTTCCGCCGGGAGCCTCGCGGCAGCGGTGACACGGCGTCCGGGGGTTCTCCGGGGTCGTGAGGCGGTGGCCCGTCGCCGGGGACCCGGGGTCCGGGCCGGCGGCGAATCCGCCCGAGCGGCCGGGCTCCGCCGTGCTGCGGCGGGCCGGGCCGCGTCCGCGGTGGGGATCCGCTCGGGGACGGTCAGCGCGAGACGGCCGCGCCGATCGTGTGCACCCGCAGGTTGTTGGTGGTGCCCGGCGTGCCGGGCGGTGAGCCGGCGACGATCACCACCTTGTCGCCCTTCTGGCACCGGCCCATGGAGAGCAGCGCCGCCTCGACCTGGCGGACCATGTCGTCGGTGTGGTGGACGAACGGCACCTCGAAGGTCTCCACGCCCCAGGTGAGCGCGAGCTGCCCGCGCGCCTTGGGGTTCGAGGTGAAGGCGAGCAGCGGGATCGGGGACCGGTAGCGCGCGAGCCGGCGCGCGGTCTCGCCCGACATGGTGAACGCCACGAGCGCCTTGGCCTTCACGATCGCGCCGACCTCGGCCGCGGCGCGGGCGATGGCGCCGCCGGTGGTCTCGGGCAGCCGGTCGAGGGTGTGGGTGGCCTTCAGGGTGACGCTCTCGGTCGCCACCGCGATCCGGTGCATCGTGGTCACGGCCTCGACCGGGTAGTTCCCGACCGAGGTCTCCCCGGAGAGCATGACCGCGTCGGCGCCCTGCATGACCGCGGTGGCCACGTCGGAGGCCTCCGCCCGGGTCGGCCGCGGGGAGTGCATCATCGAGTCCAGCATCTGGGTGGCCACGATGACCGGGTGCGCCTTCTCCCGGCACAGCTCGATGATCCGGCGCTGGACGATCGGCACCTGCTCGAGCGGGAGCTCCACGCCGAGGTCACCCCGGGCGATCATGATCCCGTCGAAGGCGTCGACGATCTCCTCGAGCCGCTCGACCGCCTGAGGCTTCTCGATCTTGGCGAGCAGCGGGACGCGGATGCCCTCCTCGTCCATGATCTTCCGGACGAGGTCGGCGTCGTCCGGCGACCGGACGAACGACAGGGCGATGATGTCGAACCCGGTGCGCAGCGCCCAGCGCAGGTCGGCCTCGTCCTTCTCGGTGAGGGCCGGCGCGCTGATCGCCACACCGGGCAGGTTGAGCCCCTTGTTGTCGGAGATCATCCCGCCGACGAGCACCTTCGTGATCACGCGCGGCCCGTCCACGTCGATGACCTCGAGGTTGAGGCGGCCGTCGTCGACGAGGATCGTGTCGCCCGGCTTCACGTCCCCGGGCAGGCCCTTGTAGGTGGTGGAGACGATGTCCCGGTTGCCCGGGACGTCCTCGGTCGTGATCGTGAAGATGTCGCCGTAGCTGAGCCGTACCGGACCGGTGGCGAACTTGCCCACCCGGATCTTGGGGCCCTGGAGGTCGGCGAGGACGCCCACGGCGCGGCCGACCTCGGCGGCCGCGGCCTTGACCCGGTCGAAGACCTCCTTGTGCAGCTCCTGCGTTCCGTGGGACAGGTTGAAGCGAGCCACGTCCATGCCCGCGGCGATCAGCTCGCGCAGACGCTCCGGTGAGGAGCTGGCGGGACCGAGGGTACAGACAATCTTCGCTCGACGATTCACGGCTCTACCCTAGATGGTCCAGACCATTCCGTGTGACGTTCCGCACGCCCAGCGCGCGAACGTTCACGTTCCGGCAAGGAGCGCGTTCCCCGCCACCCGGCTGGACCTACCCCGCCGGTCACCGTCCATGCCCCGCGGTACGGCCCCGCGCGGGACGGCCGGCCGGCTCGTGGCCGCGCCCGGCCCCGGGGGTCTCCGGGCGGCCGGGACTCCGGGCGGTGGCCAGGACGCCGGCGTGGCCGGCGGCGGCCTCTCGGTCCCGGCCCCGAGGCCCAGACCCCGGATGGGACGCGGGGTGACGCGATCGTGAACCGGCCGGACCGCCCGGCGCGGGGCATGGCGCGGCCCCGTCAGCGGGAGATCACCGCCGCGCGGTCGGCGTTGACGATGCCGTGCCCGAAGAAGCCGTTCTTCCGCTTGCCGCCCTCGCAGACCTGGTCGGCGCGGCCACCGGACCCGGACCCGCCCGCGGCCGGGCAGGCCTTGGGCATCGCCGACGCGTACAGCAGCCGCTCCACCTCGGCGGGGTCCATGGTGAGCCCGCCCTTGCCCGGCACGCCGAACCGCCCGATGATGATCGCGGCGACCCCGGTGACGTGCGGGGCGGCCATCGAGGTGCCCTCGAGGTACCGGTAGTAGGCGCACGTGCCGCCCCGGCAGTCGCGCACCACCGAGGCGTCCCGCGGGTTGCCCTTGTCGTCGATGCGGCGGGCCGCCCGCAGGACGCTCTCCGGCGCGGCGGCGAGGATGCCCCGGCGCACGCCCACGATCGGGCTGGCGGTGTCGAACAGGTCCCCGCCCGGCGCGGCGATGTCGGCCTGCTCGAGCCCGTAGTCGGAGTACCCCGCCTTGTTCCCGCTCGGCCCGACCGCGGTGACCGAGATGACGCCGTCGAGCTCGGTGGGGACGGTGATGCAGGAGTTGTCGATCCGGCGGACCTTGGCGGCCCCCTTGGGGTAGTTGGGGCTCATGCCGTCCCGCTCCGGGCGGCCGAGGTCGATCCCCGTGTTGCCGATCGCGGTGATCAGTGTGACCCCGTGCCGGCGCGCGTAGTCGACCGCCCGCCGCATGCCCTCGATGATGCCGCGCTGGTCGAGCCGCTCGGCGGGCGAGTCCTCCGGGTTGTCGGTGCAGTTGAACTGCCACGGGTCGACGAAGAAGCTCATGTTCACCACGTCGATCCCGACGTCGGCGGCGTACGCGAGGGCGTCCATGGTCGGCTTGAGGAAGAACAGGCCCTCGTCGGTGCCGGCCCGCAGGTCGACCAGGGAGACGTCCGGGGCCACCCCGGCGATGCCGAGGCCGTTGATCGGCGAGCCGATCGTGCTGGCGACGTGCGTGCCGTGCCCCTCACCGTCCACCCCGGCGTACTCGGCGCAGCCGGTGCGGCCGCAGTCCTTGCCGCGGTGGCCGTCGGCTGCCGAGCTCACCCCGGCCGGGAGGAAGCTCCGGCTGAGCTCCTTGTTGAAGTTCGGCGCGATGTCCGGGTGGGTGGCGTCGATCCCGGTGTCGATGACGCCGACCAGCACCGAGCGCTTGCCCCGCGCCTTCGCGTACGACCCGGTGGCGGTGGCGCCGATCATCTCCATGTCCCACTGCAGGTGGGCGAGCGGCTCCGGCTTCACCGGGCCCTGCCCGCCCGAGGGGAGGACGCCCGGCCGGTGCCCGGCGGGCGCGGGCGCGGGCGCCCTGCGGGCCGCCAGGGCCGAGGACGCCATGCCGATGGGCCGGTCGGGCGTCACCCCGACCACGGAGGGATCGGCCCCGACCCGTTCCGGATCCCCGATGCGCGCGATCAGATAGCCGAGCCGCTCGTCGCCCCCGTCGAGCTCGCCCCCGGCGTCCTGCACCGCCTTGAGCGCGGCCTCGCGCTTGCCCTCCGCGTAGAAGACCAGGTACCGGCCGGTGCTCTGCCCCTTCGGCGCCGGCCCGGAGGCCGAGGCCGAAGGGGAGGCCGGGACCGTGGCGGCGGGGCCGGGAACGCCCGACCCCGCCGTGGCCGCGCTGCAGCCCGCCGCGCCCACCAGCGCGATCGAGACGGCTGCCCTGATGAGATGCCCCCGTGTGTTCAACAGGTCCTCCTCGGTTCGGGCCAGCATCATTCACGCGGCTGGAGGCGCGCGCAACTCGGCTCCGAACCGATTCGTTCCCTTCTGTTATGGCATCTGCCCCAAAGTCCTCCGGGCTGGGCTCAGGTGAGCGGCCGCGCGGTGGGGAGGATCGGGGCGGGCAGCACCGTGCGGCCGGACAGGTACCGGTCCACGGCGGCCGCCGCCGACCTGCCCTCGGCGATGGCCCACACGATCAGCGACTGACCGCGGCCCATGTCGCCGGCGACGAAGACCCCCTCGACCCGCGTCTGGAACGACCTGTCCCGGGCCACGTTGCCCCGCGCGTCGAAGAACGCGTCCGGGTCGTCCGCGAGCGCGGCCAGGTCGTTGAGCAGCGGGCCCCGCTCCGGGCCGAGGAAGCCGAGCGCCAGGGCGACGAGCTGGGCCGGGATCTCGCGCTCGGTGCCGGGGATCGGCCGGAACCCGGTCTCCGGGCCCTCCACGCCGACCACCCGCAGCGCCCGCACGCAGCCGTTCTCGTCGCCGAGGAACTCCTGCGTGGAGATCCCGTACAGCCGCCGGCCGCCCAGGGCCTCGAGCTCCTCGTGGGAGCTCTCGGTCTTGAAGACCATCGGGTAGGTGGGCCACGGCTGCGACGGCGGGCGGGTGGCCGGCGGCTTCGGCATGATCTCCAGCTGGACCACCGAGCGGGCGCCCTGGCGGATCGCGGTGCCCACGCAGTCGGCGCCGGTGTCACCGCCGCCGATCACGACCACGTCCTTGCCCTTGGCGGTGATGGGCGGCTCGTCGAAGTCGCCGAGCCTCGCCCGGTTGGCGAGCGGGAGGTACTCCATCGCCTGGTGGACGCCCTTGAGCCCGCGGCCCGGCAGCGGCAGGTCGCGCCAGGCCGTGGCGCCGCCGGCGAGCACGATCGCGTCGAACTCCTCCCGCAGCCGGGCGACGGTGATGTCCACCCCGACGTTCACCGAGGTGCGGAACTCGGTGCCCTCGGCCGCCATCTGCTCGAGCCGGCGGTCGAGGAACCGCTTCTCCATCTTGAACTCGGGGATGCCGTAGCGGAGCAGCCCGCCGATCCGGTCGGCGCGCTCGAACACGACCACGTCGTGCCCGGCCCGGGTGAGCTGCTGGGCGGCGGCCAGGCCGGCCGGGCCCGAGCCCACCACGGCCACCCGCTTGCCGCTCTTCACCGGCGGCCGCTGCGGGGTGACCCAGCCTTCGGCGAACGCCCGCTCGGCGATCTCGTACTCGACCCGCTTGATCGTGACCGGGTCGGAGTTGATGCCGAGCACGCAGGCCGCCTCGCACGGGGCCGGGCAGAGCCGCCCGGTGATCTCCGGGAAGTTGTTGGTGGCGTGGAGCCGCTCGATCGCCTCGCGCCAGTCGTCCTGGTAGACGAGGTCGTTCCACTCCGGGATGAGGTTCCCGAGCGGGCAGCCGTTGTGGCAGAACGGGATGCCGCAGTCCATGCAGCGGGACGCCTGGTCGGTGAGGGCCCGCCGTGGGAAGTCCTCGTAGACCTCCCGCCAGTCCCGGATGCGCACCTCGACCGGGCGCCGCGGCGGAAGCTGGCGCCGGTGCCGCAAGAACCCCTTCGGGTCAGCCATCGGTGTCCGCCCCTCTCACCCGTGTGCGGCCGCCATGACGGCCTCGTCCACATCGCGGCCCTCTGCCTCCGCGGCCGCCCGCGCGAGCAGGACCCGCTTGTAGTCCATCGGCATGACCTTGGTGAACCTGGCGAGCGCCGCGTCCCAGTCGGCGAGCAGCGCCTTGGCGACCGTGGAGCCGGTCTCCGCCAGGTGCTTCTCGACCACCTCGCGGAGGAACTCGGCGTCGGTGTCGTCCAGCGGCTCCAGCTCCACCATCTCGCGGTTGATCCGCTCCGGCACGGCGTCGAGCAGGTAGGCGATGCCGCCCGACATGCCGGCGGCGAAGTTGCGCCCGGTGGGCCCGAGCACCACGGCCCGGCCACCGGTCATGTACTCGCAACCGTGGTCGCCGACGCCCTCCACCACGGCGACCGCGCCGGAGTTCCGCACGCAGAACCGCTCACCCACGACGCCCCGGATGAACACCTCGCCGGAGGTCGCGCCGTACAGGCCGACGTTGCCGGCGATGACCTGCGTCTCGGCGGCGAACGGCGCGTCGGGGTGCGGGCGGATGATCAGCCGCCCGCCGGAGAGGCCCTTGCCGACGTAGTCGTTGGCGTCGCCGATGAGCCGCAGGGTGATGCCGCGGGGCACGAACGCGCCGAACGAGTTGCCGGCCGACCCGGTGAACGTCACGTGAATCGTGTTGTCCGGCAGCCCGGCGCCCCCGTACCGCCTGGTCACCTCGTAGCCGAGCATGGTGCCGACCGTGCGGTTGACGTTGCGGATGGGCAGCTCCAGGCTCACCGGGTCGCCGTTGCGCAGCGCGCCCTCGGCGAGCTGGATCAGCGTGTTGTCGAGTGCCTTGTCGAGGCCGTGGTCCTGCTCCCTGACCTTGCGCCGCGGGGTGCCCTCGGGCAGCTCCGGCCGGTAGAGGATCGGCGAGAGGTCCAGGCCGGACGCCTTCCAGTGGTCGACCGCCTGCGCCACGTCGAGCAGGTCGCTCCGGCCGATGATCTCGTCGAGCGACCGGTACCCGAGCTCGGCGAGGTACTCCCGCACCTCCTGGGCGATGAACCGGAAGAAGTTCACCACGTACTCGGGCTTGCCGGTGAACCGCTTGCGCAGCTCGGGGTTCTGCGTGGCCACGCCGACCGGGCAGGTGTCCTTGTGGCAGACCCGCATCATCACGCAGCCGGCGACCACGAGCGGCGCGGTGGCGAACCCGTACTCCTCGGCGCCGAGCAGCGCCGCGATGATCACGTCACGGCCGGTCTTCAGCTGGCCGTCGACCTGGACCACGATCCGGTCGCGCAGGCCGTTGAGGAGCAGGGTCTGCTGGGTCTCGGCGAGCCCGAGCTCCCACGGGGCGCCCGCGTGCTTGATCGAGGTGAGCGGCGAGGCGCCGGTGCCGCCGTCGTGGCCGGAGATGAGCACCACGTCGGCGTGCGCCTTGCTCACCCCGGCCGCGACCGTGCCCACCCCGACCTCGGCGACCAGCTTCACGTGGACGCGGGCGCGCGGGTTGGAGTTCTTGAGGTCGTGGATGAGCTGCGCCAGGTCCTCGATCGAGTAGATGTCGTGGTGCGGCGGCGGGGAGATGAGCCCCACGCCGGGCGTGGAGTGCCGGGTCCGGGCGATCCACGGGTAGACCTTGTGGCCGGGGAGCTGCCCGCCCTCGCCGGGCTTGGCGCCCTGGGCCATCTTGATCTGCAGGTCGTCGGCGTTGACGAGGTACTCGCTGGTCACGCCGAACCGGCCCGAGGCCACCTGCTTGATCGCCGACCTGCGCTCGGGGTCGTACAGCCGCTCGGGGGCCTCACCGCCCTCGCCGGTGTTCGACTTGGCGCCGAGCCGGTTCATCGCGATCGCGAGCGTCTCGTGCGCCTCGGCCGAGATGGAGCCGTACGACATGGCGCCGGTGGAGAACCGCTTCACGATCGACTCGACCGGCTCGACCTCCTCGATCGGCACCGGGGGCCGGTCCGGGCGGAGCCGGAACAGCCCACGCAGGGTCATCAGCCGCTCGGACTGGTCGTCGACGAGCCGCGAGTACTCCTTGAACAGGTCGTACCGCCCGGTCCGGGTGGAGTGCTGCAGCTTGTAGACCGTCACCGGGTTGAACAGGTGCGCCTCGCCCTCCCGGCGCCAGTGGTACTCGCCGCCGACCTCCAGCCGCCGGTGCGGGTTCTCCACCCGCGGGTAGGCGCGGGAGTGCCGCTCGATCACCTCACGGGCGAGCACGCCGTAGCCGATGCCGCCCAGCCGGGAGGTGGTGCCGGTGAAGCACTCGTCGATCACCTCGCGGCCCAGGCCGAGCGCCTCGAAGATCTGGGCGCCCGTGTAGGAGGCGATCGTGGACACCCCCATCTTGGACATGATCTTGAGGATGCCCTTGGCGTACGCCTTGATGAGGTTGCGCACGGCCTTGCCGGGCTCGACGCCGATCCGGCCGGAGGCGGCCAGCTCCGCGACGGTCTCGATGGCGAGGTAGGGGTTGACCGCGCTCGCGCCGTACCCGATGAGCAGGGCCATGTGGTGGCACTCGCGCGCCTCGCCGGTCTCCACCACGAGCCCGACGCGGGTTCGGGTCTTCTCCCGGATGAGGTGGTGGTGCACCGCGCCGGTGAGGAGCAGCGCCGGGATCGGCGCCTTCTCCCGGGTGGACCCCCGGTCGGAGAGCACGATCACCCGGGCGCCGTCCTCGATCGCCTGGGAGACCTCGCGCCGGATCTCCGCCAGCCGGCGGACGAGCGCCTCCTCCCCGCCGGCCACGTCGAACAGGCCGGAGACCACGTACGGCTGCAGGTGCGGCAACGAGCCGTCGTCGTTGGCGTGGAGGATCTTGGCCAGCTCCTCGTTGTCGATCACCGGGCAGGGCAGCACCAGCCGGCGGCACGACTCGGGGCCGGGGTCGAGCAGGTTGCCCTCCGGGCCGAGCATGGACCGCAGGGAGGTGACGAGCTCCTCCCGGATCGCGTCCAGCGGCGGGTTGGTGACCTGGGCGAAGAGCTGGGTGAAGTAGTCGTAGAGCAGCCTGGGCCGCTCGCTCAGCACCGGGACCGGCGTGTCGGTGCCCATCGAGCCGATCGGCTCCGCGCCGGTCTCCGCCATCGGGGCGAGGATGACCTTCAGCTCCTCCTCGGTGTACCCGAAGGTCTGCTGGCGCTTGATCAGCGGCTCCTGCGGCGGCTGCCCGGCCGCGCGCCGCGGCAGCTCGTCGATCCCGATCATGCCGAGCCGGAGCCACTCACCGTACGGCTCGGCCGCGGCGAGCTCGGCCTTGATCTCGTCGTCCTCGATGATCCGGCCGCGCGCGGTGTCGACGAGGAACATCTTCCCGGGCTGCAGGCGGCCCTTGCGCACGACCGACTCCGGCCGGATGTCCGGGAGCACGCCGGCCTCGGAGGCGAGCACGACCAGGCCGTCCTCGGTGACCCAGAACCGGCCGGGCCGCAGCCCGTTGCGGTCGAGCACGGCGCCGACGAGGGTGCCGTCGGAGAAGGTGATCGAGGCGGGGCCGTCCCACGCCTCCATGAGCGTCGAGTGGAACTCGTAGAACGCCCGCCGCGCCGGGTCCATCTCGGTGTGGTTCTCCCACGCCTCGGGGATCATCATCAGCACGGCGTGCGGCAGCGACCGGCCGCCCAGGTGGAGCAGCTCGAGCACCTCGTCGAAGGACGCGGTGTCCGACCCCTCCGGATCGCAGATCGGGAACAGCCGCCGCAGATCGCCCGGGATGAGCGGGGTGGCGAGCATGGCCTCCCGGGCGCGCATCCAGTTGCGGTTGCCCTTCAGGGTGTTGATCTCACCGTTGTGGGCGACGTACCGGTACGGATGCGCCAGGGACCACGCGGGGAAGGTGTTGGTGGAGAACCGGGAGTGCACCAGGGCGATCGCCGTGGCGTACCGCGGGTCGGACAGGTCGGGGAAGAACGGCTCGAGCTGCCACGACGTGAGCATGCCCTTGTAGACGATCGTCCGGCTGGACAGCGAGGGGAAGTAGACCTTCGCCTCGTGCTCCGCCCGCTTCCGGAAGGGGTAGACGGCCCGGTCGAGGTCGAGACCGGTCCGGCCGCCGGGCACCGTGACGAAGAGCTGGCGGAAGCGCGGCATCACGGTCCGCGCGGTGGGACCGGGGACCGAGGAGTCGACCGGGAGGTCGCGCCACCCGAGGATGGTGACGTTCTCCTCGGCGGCGAGCTCCTCGATCCGGCGGAGCGCCTGTTCACACTGCTCTTCGTCGACGGGGAGAAAGGCGATGCCCGCGGCGTACGCACCCTCAGGCGGAAGCGGGAAATCCACGACGGCGCGGAAGAAGGCGTCCGGGATCTGGGTCAGGATGCCCGCGCCGTCACCGGTCTCCGGCTCGCTCCCGCTCGCACCACGGTGGTCCAGATTGCGGAGTGCCGTCAGGGCCTTGATGACGATGTCGTGGCTCCGGCGGCCGGCGATGTCGGCCACCATGGCGACGCCACAGGAATCGTGCTCGAAAGAGGGATCGTAGAGACCCTGGGACTGCGGCACTGCCGCGAACCGGCCGAGGCGGGCAGCAGGCATGTGATCACTCCCGTCGTCAACGTCTGCCGGTGCAGAGGGACGACGTTGGCCCTGCTGCGGGACGAAATGTCCGAGTCTGTCGCTCGGCGTTTCGAGATTACTCTACCTGGGCGGTGCTCGTAACGTTCAGGACACACCCCGGACCCATATCGGCCGCGAGAATAGTGATTTCGGGGCGGAAATCCAGCGGACCCGGGGAATATCAACGGGTCCGGGCAGGGGACGGGATCCCGAGCGCGCGGGACCGCGGACGCGCCCGGCGGCTCGCGGACCGGGCCGTTCACGCCCGTTCAGCGGGGCCGGGCCGGCCACGCCCGTCAGCGCGCCGCGCCGCTCCCCGCCGCGCCTCCCGCGCCGGAGCCCGTGGCCGCCTCGGACGGCGGCGGCTCGGACGGCGGCGCCGACTCGTCCACCTCGGCCTTCGGCACATCGGGCAGCCCGGCCACGGCGACCACCCGGCGGTAGATCGCCTTCTCCGCCTCCCGGGCGGCGAGGCCGAGCATGACGAAGTCGTCCTGCTCCCCCGGCTCGGCGCCGTCGGCCCGGGCGATCCACACGATCCCGGCGTAGTGCCCCAGCGCGTGCCCGCTCGCCTCGCTGTACCCGTCGAAGCGCGCCTTGGCCGGGTCGAGCGAGAGGATCCACCCGCCCCGGTAGAGCGTCTTGAGCTCCTCGACCAGGCCGTTCGCCGCCTTCACGTTCGCGAGGTCGAAGATCGTGTACTGGGCGATGTGGGCGCCGTCGGCGGTGCGGTACAGGCCGCGGATCGCCCGGGTGCACCCGGCCCTGGCGAGCGCGTCGGTCAGCGCGGAGCCCCACACCGCCCCGGCGCAGCCGTCGTCGACCCGGACCGCCACCCGGCGCAGCGTGACCTTGCCCGCGGTGAACGTGCGCGCCCCGAACACCTCGCGCGCGGTGAGCGGGCCCTTGTCGGCCTTGCGGTCGTCGATCGGGGCGAGCTCCGGCACGGACGGCCACGCCTGGTAGGAGTCCGGCCTTCCCTGCCCGATGACGCCGTCGGGCCCGCGGTCGGCCGGCTGCTCCACCCCGCCGGCGAACGCGTTCACCACCAGGGTGAGCACGAGCGCCAGCGCCAGCACGGCCACGGTGGACCCGGCCCAGAACAGGATGCGCTGCTGGCGCTCGCTCAGCCCCAGCGCGGACAGCACCGACCCCCACTCGTCCACGGGGGCGGACGAGCGGCGCTTGCGCCGGTTCATGAAGCGCCGGCCCCGCAGGTGGGCTCCGGCCGCCGCGTCACCGCGCCGGCGATGTCCTCGGCCCCCGCGGAGCCGGCCGCTCCGGCCGGCCACGGCGCGGGCACCGCCGTGCCCCGGGGCGCGCCCACCGGAACGGCCGCGGCCTCACTCACGCCGGCCCTCCTCCCCGGCGGCCTCCCGCTCACCCGGGCGGTGGACCGCCGCGGCAGGGCTCCCCTCCCCGCCGTCCGGCCGGTCCGGCGCAGGGCTCTCGCCGCCGGGCCGGTCCGCCCCGGGCCCGCCCGCCGCGGCCTCCGGCCGGATCCGCTCCTCGGCGTCCGCGCCGCGGCGCAGCCAGAGGTACGCGACCGCGGCGATGAAGAGCACCACACACGTCCACTGGTTGAGCCGCAGGCCCAGGATGTGGTGGGCGGGGTCGACCCGCAGGGCCTCGATCCAGAACCTCCCCGCCGTGTAGCCGGCCACGTACAGCGCGATCAGCCGGCCGTGCCGGAGCGCGAACCTCCGGCCGGCGTAGACGAGGAAGGCGGCCAGGGCGAGGTCCCACAGGAACTCGTAGAGGAACGCCGGGTGGTAGGTGGTCACGCCGGGGACCGTGCCGGGGCGGCCCGGCTCGATCTCCAGCGCCCACGGCAGGTCGGTGGGCCCCCCGAACAGCTCCTGGTTGAAGTAGTTCCCCCAGCGGCCGATGCCCTGGGCGACCGCCACCCCGGGGACCACCGTGTCGCCCACGGCGGTGAACGACAGCCCTCTTCTGCGGCAGCCGAGCCACACCCCGACCGCGCCGAGCGCGATGGCCCCCCAGACGCCGAGCCCGCCCTCCCAGATGAAGAGGGCGTCGATCGGCCGCTTGGGCGCATCGGCGCCGAAGTAGAGCTGCCAGTCGGTGATGACGTGGTAGAGGCGGCCGCCCACCAGGCCGAACGGCACCGCCCACACGGCGAGGTCCGTGATCACGCCGGCCTCGCCCCCGCGGGCCCGCCATCTGCGCTCGCCGATCCAGACGGCGACGATCACGCCGAGGATGATGCAGAGCGCGTAGGCGCGGATGGGGATCGGGCCGAGGTACCAGACCCCCTGTGACGGGCTTGGGATCGAGGCGAGAACCGGCATGTCACGTGACGTTACCGCAAAACTCCCCGGCACGGATCACCGCTGCCGGCCGGTCGATCACTTACCGGCCTCGAGGATCGCCCGGCGCAGCTCGCTCGGCACGAAGATGATCTCGTTGGGCACCTCCTGGCCGTTCACCTTCACGGTCGGGGTGCCGCCGATCTGCGCCGAGTTGATGGTCTGCTCGCTGTACTTCTCGTGCTCGGCCGCGTGCTTCTGGTCGCGGACGCAGCTCTCGAAGCCCGGGTCGGTGATCCCGACCTCCTTGCCCCACTTCACGAGGTCGTCGATGGCGAAGCCGGAGACGGTCTCCCGGGGCTGCTCCTCGTAGAGCTTCTCGTGGTACTCCATCCACTTGACCCCGTCCGTCACGCAGCGGGCCGCCGCGGCGGCGCGGATCGAGTTCGACCGGGTGGGATCCTGGCCGAAGATCGTGAGCACGTGGTAGACGACCTTGGCCTTGCCCTCCTTGGCGAGGTTCTTCAGCGTCGACCCGCTGGTCTTGCCGAACTCCTTGCACACGGGGCACTGGAAGTCCTCGTACACGTCGACGACGGGAGCCTCCACCCCGGGCTGCGCCATCACGACCGACCCGTCGGACTGAACGGTGATCGGCGCGAGGCCGGTCACCTCCTCCGACTGGCCGCGCTGCACGGTCCACCACCCGATGCCGGCCGCCAGGATGACGATCAGCACGACCGTCACGATCATGGCGATCCGCCGGCGCCGCTCCTGCCGGCGCTGGGCCTCCCGCATGGCCGCGACCCGCGCCCGCGCCGACTCACTCGTCCGCTTGCTCACGTCGTCTCCCAATATCCGGGCCGTGCCGGCCCCGTCTCCCGAGCCGCCTTACCGTCGCCAGGAACCACCGGGCACCGCCGGGCGGTGTCAGGCGGCGCCGTCCCCGTCGCCGGACCGCTCGTCCTCCCGATCCGGCGGCGGCGTCAGCCCCAGCGCCGAGTCCATCGCGAACCGGCCAGGAGGCTTGATCGCTATCCAGGCCGCGCAGAGCACCAGCCCGAAGTCCCGGAGCAGCTCCCAGAGGTAGCCCGGGTCCTCACCGGGGGCGAGCTCGCCGCCACCGCCGAAGCATCCGCAGTCGATCCGCAGCCCGCGGGCCCACGCCGACGCGATGCCGATGACGAACGCGAGCATGAGCAGCCCGGCGGCCACCGCGGCGATCCTGGTGAAGAAGCCGATGACCAGCAGCAGGCCGATGATGATCTCCGCCACCGGCAGGCCGTACCCCACCACCGTGACCACCGGTTCGGGGAGCAGCTGGTAGGCGCGCACCGCCTGCACCGACAGCGCAGGGGCGCCGATCTTGAGCGCGCCGGCGACGATCAGCACACCGCCGAGCACGAGACGCGCCGCGGTGGTGATCCAGGACGAGTGCGCCGACCCCACTTTCCGTAACCGGTCGGCCACACTGGTGTCGGAGGCCAACTGAACCATCGTTTCCTCGCCCGGTAGGCAACTCGCAACCAAACACTACCGGGAGCGATCTCACCATGTGCCGGATAAGGACATGGTAAGGAAGCGATCAGCCGCCCCGGTGGCCGCCCGGGAGGTTGTGCCGTGGATCACCGCACGCCGCGGGCGAGCTCCTCGGCGAGCGCGCGCACCGCGGCGAGGCCGGACGCCTCGTCCGGCGCATCGAGCAGCCGCTTGATGAAGGCCGAGCCCACGATGACCCCGTCGGCGTACCGGGCCACCTCGGCCGCCTGCGCCCCCGAGCTCACCCCGAGCCCCACGCAGATGGGCAGCGTGGTGTGCGCCCGGGCCCGCTTCACCAGGCCCTCGGCCGCGGCGCTCACCGTGTCCCGGGTGCCGGTGACCCCCATGAGCGAGGCGGCGTAGACGAAGCCGGTGCAGCACTCCACCACGCGCGCGATCCGCTCCTCGGTGGAGCTCGGCGCGATGAGGAAGACCGTGTCGATCCCCGCGGCCCGGCTCGCCTCCAGCCAGGGCCCGGCCTCCTCCGGGGTGAGGTCGGGGGTGATGGTCCCGGCCCCGCCCGCCGAGGCGAGGTCGCGCGCGAAGCGCTCGGGCCCGTAGCGGTCGACCGGGTTCCAGTACGTCATGACGAGCGTGGCCGCCCCGGTGCGGGCCACCTGCTCGACCGTGCGGAGCACGTCGGCGATCCGGGTGCCGTTGGTGAGCGAGCGGTGCACCGCGTCCTGGATGGTGGGCCCGTCCATGAGCGGATCGGAGTACGGCAGGCCGATCTCGATCACGTCGCAGCCGCCCTCCACCATCGCCGTCGCGGCCGCGACCGCGCCGTCCTTGGTGGGGAATCCGGCCGGAAGGTAACCGACGAGGGCGGCCCGGTCCTCGGCCCGCGCCTTCTCGAACACCGCCTGGAGAGTCGTCATCGCAAACGCCCTATCGAGTGCCGGTGGAGCTGGCTCAGAGGTTGAAGTACTTCATCGCGGTGCCCATGTCCTTGTCACCGCGGCCGGAGAGGTTCACCAGGATGGTCGCCTCCGGGCCGAGCTCGCGGCCGAGCCGCAGCGCGCCGGCGAGGGCGTGCGCCGACTCCAGGGCCGGGATGATGCCCTCGGTCCGGGCGAGCAGGGCGAAGGCCTCCATCGCCTCGTCATCGGTGACGCCGTGGTAGGTGGCGCGGCCGGTCTCCTTCAGCCAGGCGTGCTCGGGGCCGACCCCCGGGTAGTCGAGGCCGGCCGAGATCGAGTGCGACGGGAGCGTCTGGCCCTCGTCGTCCTGCAGCACGTAGGTGCGGGCGCCGTGGAGCACGCCGACGCTCCCCTTGGTCAGGGTGAGCGCGTGCTCGTCCGTGTCCGCGCCGCGGCCGGCCGCCTCGAAGCCGTGGAGGCGCACCCCCTCGTCGTCGAGGAAGGCGTGGAAGATGCCGATCGCGTTGGACCCGCCGCCGACCGCGGCCGCGACCGCGTCGGGCAGCCGACCGGTGAGCTCGAGGACCTGCCGCCGCGCCTCCACCCCGATGATCCGGGCGAAGTCGCGGACGATCTCCGGGAAGGGGTGCGGCCCGGCGACCGTGCCGAACACGTAGTGCGTGTGGTCGACGTTGGTGACCCAGTCGCGGAACGCCTCGTTGATCGCGTCCTTGAGGGTCTGGCTGCCGGTCGTCACGGGCACGACGGTCGCGCCGAGCAGCTTCATCCGCGCGACGTTGAGCGCCTGGCGCTCGCAGTCGACGGCGCCCATGTAGATGGTGCACTCCAGCCCCATGAGCGCCGCGGCCGTCGCGGTGGCGACGCCGTGCTGGCCCGCTCCGGTCTCCGCGATCACCCGGGTCTTGCCGAGCCGCTTGGTGAGCAGGGCCTGGCCGAGCACGTTGTTGATCTTGTGGGCGCCGGTGTGGGTGAGGTCCTCGCGCTTGAGCAGGATGCGCGCGCCGCCCGCGTGCCGGGCGAACCGCGGCACCTCGGTGATCGGGGTGGGCCGCCCGGCGTACGTGCGGAGCAGGTGGTCGAGCTCGGCGACGAACGCCGGGTCGTTCCGCGCCTTCTCGTACTCGGCCGCCACCTGGTCGAGGGCCGGGATCAGTGCCTCAGGCACGTACCTGCCCCCGAACACGCCGAACTTGCCGCGGGCGTCCGGGTCGTCACCGCGGACGCCGTGACCGACCAGATCGGCGGGGGTGAGCAGGCTGCCTTCCGTCGCGGTCACATGGCCTCCTTGCCTGAATCCTCACACCTGGATGCGCCGGCCGTCGCGACCGCCCGCGGCTGGGCACGCCCCGGCCTCACGCTCAAAGCTGCCTGTCGTGCCCGCTGTCCTGGCGGGTGGCCGGGTGGGCGCCGGCGGTGACCAGGTCGTGGACGGCCGCCTTGGGGTTCCCGCCCGTGACCAGGCTCTCGCCGACCAGCACGGCGTCGGCCCCCGCCCGCGCGTAGGCGAGCAGGTCGTGCGGGCCGCGCACGCCGGACTCGGCGACCTTGATCACCCCGTCGGGGATCTTGGGCGCGAGCTCGGCGAACACCTCGCGCTTCACCTCGAGGGTCTTGAGGTTCCGCGCGTTCACACCGATGATCTTGGCTCCCGCGTCGATCGCCCGGTTGAGCTCCTCTTCGGTGTGCACCTCGACCAGCGGGGCGAGCCCGATCGACTCGGCCCGCTCGATCAGCGAGACCAGCGCCGGCTGGTCGAGCACCGCCACGATGAGCAGGGCGAGGTCGGCGCCGTAGGCGCGGGCCTCCCAGAGCTGGTAGGAGGTGAAGATGAAGTCCTTGCGGAGCACGGGGACCTCGACCCGGGCGCGCACGGCGGCGAGGTCGGCGAGCGTGCCGCCGAACCTGCGGCGCTCGGTCAGCACGCTGATCGCGTGGGCGCCGCCCGCCTCGTACTCGGCGGCGAGGGCGGCCGGGTCGGGGATCGGGGCGAGCTGGCCCCGCGACGGGCTCGACCGCTTGACCTCGGCGATCACCGAGACCCGGTCGCCGCCGAGCGCCGCGTAGGCGTCCTTGGGATCAGGGGCGCGGAGCGCCCGGCGCTTCAGCTCGTCGAGCGGTACCTGCCGCTGCCGTTCCTCGAGATCCTCACGCACCCCCCGCATGATCTCGTCGAGAACACTCACGCGCCCTCCTCGCCCGTGGGTCGGCGTCGGCGCGGAATACCTGTCCGCTCGCTCACCGGTGAGATCCCTCCGGTCGGCTGTCTCGCTGTTCTGCCCTGCGATGGTATCGGCCGGTCGTCCACCGTTCGGTCACCGGGTCACGTCACGGGGCAAGGAAACGCCCAACGAATGTGTTGCGCGCCACCCAGAACACGAGCACGACGGCCACGGCTGCGAGGACGAGGATGGGGTGCGCGAACGGCTCTCGCGCGGGTCGCCCTCGCCATGATCGTAACGTCCAGCGGGCCCATATGCCGAGCACGACGGGCGCGCCCGCCACGACGAGCGGGTTCATGTCGAGGGCGCCCGCCAGGTCCCCGTGCGCGAGGTCGTGTACGGCCCGCAGGCCGCCGCACGCCGGGCAGTACCACCCGGTGAGCAGGAAGAACGGGCAGAGCGGGAGGCGCCCGGCCCGGTGCGGGTCCACCGCCGCGACGCAGGCGACCGCGATCGCGGCGCACGCCCCGGTCCCGAGCGGGAGGAGCATCCGGCGGGCCCGCCCGCCGCCTCGCCCGGCCGTCCGCATGCCGTTCAGCCTAGACCGGCGGGGCACGGTCACGAGCCGGCCGGCCGGGTCCGCGCCGCGCGGCACCAGGCCCTCGGGGGCACGGCGCCGCGGCCGCGGCGTGCCGGACCGGTCCGGGCGCGCCGGAGGGCGACGTCAGAGGTAGCCGGCCGTCCCGCGCATCACGGAGATCCCGAGGGCGGCCACGCCGGCCGCCGCCCACACGGCGATCCCGGCGTAGCACAGCACCAGCCCCGCGATCGCGATCCGGCGGTCGCCGGAGCGCCGGTCATCCCTGCCGCGGGCGACGTGGCCGACGATCAGGCCGAGGATCGACGGGAAGCCGAAGAGGAACAGGCCGAGCACGCCGAGCAGCAGTGCCGCGACCGCCATGCCGCGGGTGTCCGTGGCGCCGCCGTCCAGGCCCTGGGACGGATCCGCCTCGGCGGCGTGCACCGGGTTCGGGGCGCCGCCCGCCAGCGTGGGGTACCGGACACCCGGCGGGGTCGTTCCGCTCATCGCTGCCCCCTGGGAGTGTGAGATGAGGCCGCAGCACAGCGGGATCGCACCCGGACCCCGGGCGAAACCCGCCCATGCGGATGATCGTGACTCTACCGGCAGGCCGCCCAAGGGTGATCAATCGGGGGTTGCAGATTCACTGAAATTTCATGACTCACTCGAGCCTCAGGGCTGCCCGGCGGTGGGGTCCTCGCCCCGGTCGATGGCGTCCCAGAGATTCCGGCCGCCGCTCCCCGCCCGGCCGCCCCGGGTCCGCCGCGCGTCCGGCCGGTCGAACCGGCTCGACAGCCCCGGCCAGCGCCCGCCCAGGACGATCGCGGCCACCCCGGCGGCGAAGAGGACGACCCCGCCCGCCACGGCGGCGATCGGCCATCCCGATGCCACGCTCACCTCCGGCGGCGCCCCGCCGAACGCCACCGCGGCCGTGACGTGCTCCCTGGCCACGGACGCGGCGTTCTCCACCCGGACGCCGTTGCGGCAGGCGGCGGCGATGGCGATCCCGCACAACGCGAGCACGGCGGCGACCGCCTTCCGCGCGATCCCCCGCGCGGCGAACACCGCGACCGCGGCGGCGAGCGCGGCGAGCACGGCGGCGGTGAGCGACGCGGCGAGGTCGGCCCCGGTGAGCGCGACCTGGACCGGGCGCGGGCCGGCCGAGGGGAAGGCCACCGTGGCCCAGGTACGGCCGGCCGCGAACAGGACGAGCCCGGCTCCGGCGGCGCAGCACACGAGCCAGATCAGCGGCGCCCGCCTCGCCGCGCGCGCGGTGGTGCCGGCGCCCTCGCCGCGGGCGGGGGAACGTGACGTTCCGCCGATGGTCATGACGGGCCGTTCGCCTGGAGCACGTCCGCGTCGAAGCAGGTGCGGTCCCCGGTGTGGCACGCGGCCCCGACCTGATCGACCTTGAGCAGGATGGTGTCGCCGTCGCAGTCGAGCGCCACCTGCTTGACGAGCTGGATGTTCCCGGACGTGGCGCCCTTCACCCAGTACTCGCGCCGGCTGCGCGACCAGTAGGTGGCCCGTCCCGTGGTGAGCGTGCGGTGCAGCGCCTCGTCGTCCATCCAGGCGAGCATCAGCACCTCGCCGGTGTCGTACTGCTGCACGATCGCGGGCACCAGGCCGTCCGGCGTGCGCTTCAGCCGTGCGGCGATCTCAGGGTCCAGGGGCATGTGGTAATTCTGCCGCAGCCCGCGCCCGGGCCGTCCGGCGGTCACCGGGAAGCGCGGCGGAGCGGCCGCCCGCCCGTGCGTCACGTGCCCACGGCCGACGCCCAGGAGGCGTACAGCCCGGCGTAGACGCCGCCCGCGGCGAGGAGCTCGGCGTGCGGGCCGCGCTCCACGATCCGCCCGTTCTGGAAGACGAGGACCTCGTCGGCCGCCTCGGCCGTGGAGAGCCGGTGGGCGATCGACACGGCCGTCCGGCCGCGGACTACCCCCTCGAGCGCCCGGGCGAGCCGTACCTCGGTGGCCGGGTCGACGGCCGAGGTCGCCTCGTCGAGCAGGAGCAGGTCCGGGTCGGCGAGGTAGGCCCGGGCGATCGCGACGAGCTGCCGCTCCCCCGCGGAGAGCGACTCGCCGCGCTGCCCGACCGGGGTGTCCAGCCCGGCGGGCAGGCTCGCCGCCCAGTCCGCGATGCCGAGCTCCTCCAGGGCGCGCTCGATCTCCTCCCGGGTGGCGTCGAGCCGCCCGAGCCGGATGTTGTCCGCCAGCGACCCGTCGAACAGGAACCCCTCCTGCGGGACCATGACGATCCGCCGCCGCAGCGAGGAGAACGCGACCCGGCGCAGGTCCACGCCGTTGACGAGGATCCGCCCCGAGGTGGGGTCCATGAGCCGGGTGAGCAGCTTGGCGAAGGTCGACTTGCCCGACCCGGTCTCCCCCACGATCGCCACCCGGCTGCCCGGGCGGATCTCCTCGGAGATGTCGTGGAGCACGGGCGGCCCGCCCGGGTAGGCGAAGCAGACGTTCTCGAACCGCACGGAGATCGGGCCGCGCGGCAGCGTCACGCCGTCCTCCGGATCGGCCACCGTGCGCGGGGTGTCGAGCACGTCCAGCACCCGGCGCCACCCGGCGACCGCGTTCTGCGCCTCGTTGAGGATCTCGGTGGCGGTCTGCAGCGGGCTGATGAACAGCGTGATCAGGAAGAGGAAGGCGATGAGCCGCCCCGCGGTGATCGTCCCGTCCACGCCGAGCCGCACGCCCGCGACCACGACCAGGGCGACCGCCACCGAGGCGACCAGCTCGGTGAGGGGGAAGGTGAGCCCGACGAGCTTCTGGGCCCGGGTCTGCGCGGTCCGCATCGCGTCCACGGCCCGGTCGATGCGCTCGGCGATCCGGTCCTCCACGCCGTAGGCGCGGACCACGGCGCCGCCGACCACGGTCTCGCTCACCGCGGCGAGCACGTCCCCGGCGCGTTCGCGCACCCGCACGTACGCGCGCGAGATCATGCGCTGGATCCGCGGCAGGGCCACCGTGAGCGGCACGAAGCACGCCCACACGAGCACGGTGAGCTGCCAGGAGTAGACCGCCATGAGCGCGGTGGCGACGACGAGCTGGCCCGCGGAGACGATGATCATCAGCCCGCCCCACTGCATGAACGCGCTGATCTGGTCGACGTCCCCGGTGACCCGGGAGACCAGCGCCCCGCGCCGCTCACTGCTCTGGGTGAGCATCGACAGGTCGTGCACGTGCCGGAACGCCTTGCCGCGCAAGGTCGCCAGGCCCTGCTCCGTGGACCGGTAGAGCCGGACGTTCATCAGGTAGCCGCACAGCGCGGTGCCGAGCACGGCGAGCGCGCAGAGCGCGACCGCGTTCCGGATGAACGCCACATCGGGCACGGGCGAGCGGAGGCCCTCGTCGATCACCTGCTGCACGGCGACCGGCACGATGATCTTCCCGGCCGTGGCGAGCACGGCGAGCGCGAGGGTGAGCGGCAGCCCGCGCCGGAACTCCGGCGACAGCCGCAGCCCCTCTCTGATCGTCTGCAGTGCCGAGCGGTCGGCCGCCCGGAGCCCGGGGGCCTTGTCCTCCGTCCTGCCGAGGTCACCGCGTCCCAACCGGCGCCCCGTCGCAGCGGTCACGCCATCGCCTCCTCACCGGTGCTCTCCAGATCGGTGCCGCGGCCGAACGCGGCCCGCTCGGCCTCCTCGCGCGCGTACGCGGTGACCAGGTCGCGGTAGCCCGGGCAGCCCGCGAGCAGCTCCTCGTGGGTGCCCTGGGCGACGACCTTGCCCTGCTCCAGGTAGACCACCTCGTCGGCGAGGGCGATCGTCGCCATCCGGTAGGCGACCACGATCACCGTCGAGTCCGGCGTCCCCTCGCGCAGCCCGTGGAGGATGCGCTGCTCGACCTGCGGGTCCACGCTCGAGGTGGCGTCGTCGAGGATGAGCAGCCGCGGCCGGCGCACCAGGGCGCGGGCCAAGGCGATCCGCTGCCGCTGGCCGCCGGAGAGCGTCGCGCCGCGCTCCCGGACCCGGGTGTCCAGCCCACCGGGCAGGGCGGCGACGAACTCATCGGCCTGGGCGAGCCGGAGCGCCGCCCAGACCTCGTCGTCCGGTATGGGCAGGCCGAGGGTGATGTTGCCCCGCACGGTGTCGTCGAAGAGGAACGCCTGCTGGGGGACGAGCGCGGCCGCCGCGCTCAGCTCGCCCTTGGCGAGCTCGCGCAGGTCGATTCCGTCGATCCGGATCGCCCCGCCGTCGGGGTCGATGAGCCGGACCAGAAGCTGGGTGAGGGTGGACTTGCCGGACCCGGTCGGGCCCACGATCGCCACCGTGCGGCCCGGCTCGACCCGGAAGCAGACGTCCTTGAGCACGGGCGCGCCCGGTTCGTAGCCGTAGCTCACGTGCTCGATCTCGACCCGGGCGGGGCCGCGGCCGGCGAGCCTGGCCGTGCCGTACTCCATCGACCCGGTGGCGTCGAGCACGTCCCGCATGCGCGACCACCCGGCCACGCTCCGCGGGAGCTCGGCGAGCACCCAGCCGAGCGCCCGGATGGGGAAGGCGAGCAGGGTGAACAGGTAGGCGACCTGGACCAGCTCACCGGCCTGCAGCCCGCCCGACTCCAGCCGGATGGAGCCGACGAGGAGCACGGCGAGCACCCCCAGCGTGGGCAGCGCCTCGAGCAGCGGGTCGAACAGCCCGCGGATCCGGCCGACGGCGATGTTCGCGTCCCGCAGCTCGGCCGCCCGCTCCCGGAACCGGGCGGTCTCCGCCTCCTCCAGGCCCAGCGTCTTGATCACGAGCGCCCCGTCGAAGCTCTCGTGCGCGACCTCGCTCACCTCGGCCCGGAGCTGCTGTGCGCGCATGGCCAGCGGCGAGAGCCGGCGCTGGTAGTCGAGGTTGAGCAGGGCGATGGCCGGGAAGATCAAGAAGCCGACCACCGCCAGCACCGGGTCGGCCACCACGATCGCCACGGCCGCGGTGACCAGCATCAGGATCACTCCGAGGGCCATCGGCAGCGGGGCGAGCGGGGCCCAGGCGGCCTCGACGTCGGAGTGGGCGATGGAGAGCAGCCGCCCGGTCGGGTGCCGGTGGTGCCAGGCGAGCGGCAGCCGCAGGTACTGCCGGGTGACGTCGCGCCGGGAGTGCGCCTGCATCCGGTACTGGGTGATCCCGGCGAGGATCCGCCTGCCCATCACCCCGAGCGCCTTGAGCACCGCCACCCCGACGATGAACAGGGCCGCGGCCGCGACGGCGCCGCCCTCCACCCGCCCCTCCCGGAACGCGGGCAGCACGGCGTGCTCGGTCGCCCAGCCGAGCGCCCAGGACGAGCCGACCGTCATCGTCCCGTAGAGCGCGCTCGCCAGGACCGATGCGGTGAAGACGCGCGGCTCCGTCCTGATCGCCACCGCGATGACCTTGAGCCCACGGAGCATGACGGAATCGCCGACGCCCTCTCGGCGCTCCTCCTTCAGCACGCGGCGGCATCCTCTCTGCGGGTGCGGGTTACGGACGAAACAGAAGGGACGTTACCCGCCCGCCCGGACTGGTGAATCCATGGGTGCGCCGCGTGCGCCGCGGGCGAACGGGCAATGCCGCGAACCCCGGCACGGCGCGCACTTCCCCGCGATTCACGCGGCAGCGGGCTAAGCTGGCCGCGTGACCTACGCCACACAGGAACGAGCCGCGCTCTGCGACCTGCTCGACGAGACGGGACCGGACGCCCCGACCCTCTGCGCGGGGTGGACCACCGGCGATCTCGCCGCCCACCTCGTGCTGCGCGAGCGGCGTCTCGACGCGGCCGCCGGCATCGCGCTGCCGTTCCTCGCCGGGTACACCGCGTCGGTGCAGCGGCGGATCAAGGCGGCCACCCCCTACCCCGAGCTCGTCCGCGCGATCAGGAACGGGCCGCCGCGGTGGACACCGTACGGCCTGATCCCCGGCCTGGACGGCCTGGTCAACACCGTCGAGCTCTTCGTGCACCACGAGGACGTCCGCCGGGCCCGACCCGGCTGGGAGCCGCGCGCGCTGCCCGCGGGCTTCCAGGACGTGCTGTGGAAGCGGCTCGGGATGGCCGCCCCGCTCTTCCTGCGCCGGTCCCCGGTCGGGGTCGTGCTCCGCCGGATCGGCGGCGGGCAGACGGTCGTGCGGAAGCCCGGGCCCACGGTGGTGGTGACCGGGGAGCCGTCCGAGCTCACCATGTTCGTCTTCGGGCGCCAGAAGCACGCGAGGGTCGAATGCGCCGGTGACCCCGGGGCGGTGGCCCGGCTCCGCGAGGCCCGCCTCGGCGCATGACCCGGGAATCTCGCCCGATGAACGGGAAGACCACGCTTCCCTGACCCGCGATCCCCCAGCGTTGCGAGATTGGCGGAACCCCCATGACGTGGAAAAAGTTCTTGGCCTATCTGGCGGTCGCCTTCGTGATCTTCTACCTGTTCACCCAGCCGGCGAATGCCGCGGCGGCGGTGCGCGGCCTGTTCGGCGGGTTCACGGTGGGCGCGGAGCGGCTCTCCGTGTTTCTCAGCTCGCTGTTATCCCGGTGAGGCCTTGACGGCGATCTCCCTGCGGCCGTGACGGCGCCGCGTGATCCCGGCGATGCCTGGCGTGCCGACGTTTTGCCTGGTGAGAGGCCTGATACGCCTCGCCGGCCCACGGGCACCCGGTAGCGCCTACTCGCCCCCCAGGAAGTTATGATCATTTCCAGGGGCGGGTAAAAACGCCGGAAAGTGACCGCAGGAGGCCAGCAGATGAAGCTCAAGAAGGTCCTCACTTACCTCGGCATCGCCTTCCTAATCTTCTACCTGTACAGCCAGCCGACGGCCGCGGCGAGCGCCGTGCGCGGAGTATTCGACACCGTGAACACGGGGGCCACCAGGTTAGCGACCTTCTTCACCACGGTGCTGAGCTGAATCCTGACGGCGAGCCGCCGGGGAGCGGTTGCAGCGACCGCCGGTGAACGTGCTCGGGGGACGTGTCACAGGCCGATCGGCTCCTGCGGCTCCGGTGAGCGTCACGGCGTCGCGGCGGATCGCCGGGGCACCGCCCCGGACGTCCGCACCGCCCAGTTGATCACCCCGGGATCGGCCCGGCGGGCTCGTGGAGCCCGCGGTTCCCGGCCCCGGTCCGCCACTCCTCACCGCGCCGAGGGCGGCAGGCCCGATCGGCCTCTCCGCCCCCGCGGCGAGGAGCGCCCCCACCCGTGGGTGCCCGGATGATCACCCATGGTGACTCACCGGTGTCCGGCTCCCTCGCCCCGGTCGCTTTCCTCTCGCGCCGCGATGCCGGCCCCGCGCGGCCCCACGGGTGTGCCATGCGCCGCTCCGCCCGGGTGCGGCCGCTGGTCGTGACGAGAGGTGCCGGTCGTTCGCGCCATGCGGAAGACGCCGTCCGGCGTGCCTGCCATGCGCTCCGCGCCTTTACGTTGTAGATCACAAATTCCGGGGCCGGCGCCCCGCCCGCGCACGGCGAAGGCGGGTCGCGCCGCGCGAAGGCGCCCGTGGCGTACGGCACCGCCGGTGGCCGCCCGCGGACGGCCACCGGCGGCCCACGCCGGAACACGGGCGGGCGCCTCCCGGCCCCGGTGCCCGCGCGGTCAGCGCACCGGGTGGCCGGCGGCGCGCAGCGCCTCCTTCACCTCAGGGATCTTGAGCTGGCCGAAGTGGAAGACCGAGGCCGCCAGCACGGCGTTGGCGCCCGCCTCGATCGCGGGCGGGAAGTCCTCCAGCCGCCCCGCCCCGCCCGAGGCGATGATGGGCACGGTCACCGCGGCCCGGACCGCCCGGATCATCTCCAGGTCGTAGCCCGCCTGGGTGCCGTCCCCGTCCATGGAGTTCAGCAGGATCTCCCCGACGCCGAGCTCCTCGCCCCGCCGGGCCCACTCGACCAGGTCGATCCCGGTCCCGCGGCGGCCGCCGTGGGTGGTCACCTCGAACCCCGAGGGCGTCGGCGGGCCGTCCACCACCCGGCGGGCGTCGATGGAGAGCACGATGCACTGCGCCCCGAACCGGCGGGACGCCTCGGTGAGCAGCTCCGGCCGGGCGACCGCCGCCGTGTTGATCGCCACCTTGTCCGCGCCGGCGCGGAGCAGGCGGTCGACGTCCTCCACCGAGCGCACTCCCCCGCCCACGGTGAGCGGGATGAAGACCTCCTCGGCGGTGCGGCGCACCACGTCGACCATGGTCTCCCGCCCGGCCGCCGACGCGGTGATGTCGAGGAAGGTCAGCTCATCGGCGCCCTCGGCGTTGTACCGCCGGGCGAGCTCCACCGGGTCACCGGCGTCCCTGAGGTTCTCGAAGTTGACGCCCTTGACCACCCGCCCGGCGTCCACGTCGAGGCACGGGATGACCCGTACGGCGACCGTCATTGCCTCCACTCCCCGCGATACGCCTCGACCTCGACCTCGACCAGCATCCGGGAATCGATCAGCCCGGCGACCTGGACGCTCGTGCACGCGGGCCGTACCGAGCCGAAGAAGTCGCCGTGCGCCCGGCCCACCTTGTCGAAGTCCTCCGGGTTCACGATGTAGAGCCGGGTGCGGACCACGTCGTCGATGGACGTGCCCGCCTTCTCCACCGCGTCGAGGGCGATGGAGAGCGCGGTGATCGTCTGCTGGTACGCGTCCCCGACGTGCTGAACCTCGCCGTCCACCATCGCCGTGCACCCGGAGACCAGCACGTGGGGCCCGGCGATCACGGCGCGGGCGTAACCGTATCGATCCTCCCATGGGCCGCCGGAGGAGATGCGGCCGGGCGGCGTGCCCTTGGTCATGCGCCTCTCACCACCGCGAGGGCCTCCTGAATCGTGAACGCGTTCGCATAGAGCGCCTTGCCGACGATGACCCCCTCCAGCCCGTCGGGCTCGAGCTCGCGCAGGGCGCGCAGGTCGTCGAGCGAGGAGACCCCACCGCTCGCGATCACCGGCCGCTCGGTCCGCGCGCAGACCTGGCGGAGCAGGTCGACGTTGGGCCCCCGCATCGTGCCGTCCTTGGTCACGTCGGTGACCACGTACCTCGGGCAGCCCTGCGACTCCAGCCGGTCGAGCACCTCCCACAGGTCGCCGCCCTCCTTGGTCCAGCCGCGGGCGGCGAGGGTGGTGCCCCGGACGTCGAGCCCCACCGCGATGCGGTCGCCGTACTCGGCGATCACCTTGGCGCACCAGTCCGGGTTCTCCAGGGCGGCGGTGCCGATGTTCACCCGGCGGCAGCCCGTGGCGAGCGCCGCCTTGAGCGACTCGTCGTCGCGGATCCCGCCGGACAGCTCGACGTTGATGTCGAGCTTGCCGACCACTTCGGCGAGCAGCTCGCGGTTGCTCCCCCTGCCGAAGGCCGCGTCGAGGTCGACCAGGTGGATCCACTCGGCGCCCGCCTCCTGCCAGGCGAGCGCCGCCGCGAGCGGGTCACCGTACGAGGTCTCCGTCCCGGCCTCGCCTTGCACGAGGCGGACGGCCTGGCCATTGGCGACGTCCACGGCCGGCAGCAATACGAGGGACATGTGCTCACGACCTCCGGTCAGAGTGGATGAAGCGCTCGGGATCGGGGTGGGGCCGGGGCTGCGACGGGCGGGTGACGATCGGTACGGCACCGGGGCCGCTGCGCTGCTCCGCTGGGCTCCCTCATCACCTGTTTCCCGATCACAGTGTGCCCAACCAGTTGGCCAGCAGGGCGGCTCCGGCGTCGCCGGACTTCTCCGGGTGGAACTGGGTGGCCATGAGCGGGCCGTTCTCCACGGCCGCCACGAAGGGCACCCCGTGCTCCGCCCAGGTCACCACGGGCTGCTGGAAACCGGACCCGGCCTCCAGCCGCCACTCGCGCACGCCGTAGGAGTGGACGAAGTAGAACCGCGTGTCCGCGGGGATGCCGCGGAAGAGCACGCTCTCCTCGGGGGCGCGCACCGTGTTCCACCCCATGTGGGGCAGGACCGGGGCGTCGAGCCTTTCGACCACGCCCGGCCACTCGCCGCAGCCCTTGGTGCGGATGCCGTGCTCGACCCCCTCCTCGAAGAGGATCTGCATGCCCACGCAGATGCCGAGCACCGGACGCCCGCCGGCGAGCCGGCGGCCGATGATCTGGTCGCCGCGGACCCGCTTGAGCCCTTCCATGCACGCGGAGAACGCCCCCACGCCGGGGACGACCAGGCCGTCCGCCTCCACCGCCGCGTCGAAATCCGAGGTGACCTCCACCTCGGCACCGGCCCGGGCGATCGCGCGCTCGGCCGAGCGCAGGTTGCCGGAGCCGTAGTCGAGAATGACCACCCGCTTCGCTAGCGCCACCTCATCATCCCCGTGTCGAAGGCCGCCGCCGCTGCCGGCCGGCGGTCACCCTGTGCCCGGGCCGGTCCGGAGCGGGCCGGCCGGGGCAGGCCGTCGGGCCGCACGCCATCAGAGCACGCCCTTGGTGCTCGGCACGCCGACCGCGCGCGGGTCCGGCTCGCACGCCTCCCGCAGCGCCCGGGCGAGCGCCTTGAACTGCGCCTCCACGATGTGGTGGGCGTTGCGGCCGTAGGGCACGTGCATGTGCAGGCAGATCGCGGCCTGGGCCACGAACGACTCGAGGATGTGCCGGGTCATCGTCGTGTCGTAGTCCGGCCCGATCATCGGCGCCATGCCCTCGGGCTCGCGGTGGACCAGGTACGGCCGGCCGGACAGGTCCACGGTGGCCTGGGCGAGCGTCTCGTCGAGCGGGCAGGCCGCGCTGCCGAACCGCCGGATGCCGGTCTTGTCGCCCAGGGCCTGGCGGAAGGCGGCGCCGAGCGCGAGCGACGTGTCCTCGATGGTGTGGTGCGAGTCGATGTGCAGGTCGCCCTCGGTCTTCACGGTCAGGTCGAAGAGCCCGTGCTTGCCGAGCTGCGCCAGCATGTGGTCGAAGAAGCCGACGCCGGTCGACACGTCGACGGTCCCGGTGCCGTCGAGGTCGATCTCCACCAGCACCGTCGTCTCCTTGGTGCGGCGTTCGACGCGGCCGCGCCGGCCACCGCCGGCGATGCCCTCCCCCGCGGCAGGGCGCGCACCACTCATCTGAGGACCCCTTCCAATACGGCTTCCAATGCGGCACGGAACGCCGCCATCTCCTCAGCCGTCCCGATCGTCACCCGGAGCCAGCCGTCCGGGCCGGTCTCCCTGATCAGCACGCCTCGTTCCAAAAGCGCCTCCCATACGGCGTGCCGATCCTGAAACTTACCGAATAGTACGAAGTTTGCGTCGGAATCGGCGACCTGAAGGCCGCGCTCCCGCAGCCAGGCCACCGTGGCGTCCCGCTCGGCGCGGAGCGCGTTCACCGTGCCGAGCAGCTCGTCCCGGTGGGCGAGCGCCACCCGCGCCGCCGCCTGGGTGAGCGACGACAGGTGGTACGGCAGGCGGACCAGCAGCAAGGCGTCGATCACCGCCGGGTCGGCGGCGAGGTAGCCCAGGCGGGTGCCGGCCATGGCGAACGCCTTCGACATGGTCCGCGTGACGATCAGGCGGGGGTTGCCCGGGAGCAGCGTGAGCGCCGACGGCGTCCCCTCCCGGGCGAACTCGGCGTACGCCTCGTCGACCACCACCATGCCGGGGGCGGCCTGGAGGATGCGCTCGACCACCTCGAGCGGCAGCGCGGTGCCGGTCGGGTTGTTCGGGGAGGTGAGGAAGACGACGTCGGGGCGGTGCTCCTCGATCGCCTTGACCGCGGCGTCCGGGTCGATGCCGAAGTCCTCCTCGCGGCTGCCCTTGATCCACCGGGTGCCGGTGACCCGCGCGATGATCGGGTGCATGGAGTAGGAGGGCTCGAACCCCATGGCCGACCGGCCCGGCCCGCCGAACACCTGCAGCACCTGCTGGATGATCTCGTTCGACCCGTTGGCGGCCCAGACCTGGCGGGCGGTGAGCCCGTGGCCGAGGTAGTCGGCGAGGTCCTTGCGCAGCTCGACCGCGTCCCGGTCCGGGTACCGGTTGAGCCGGGCCGCGGCCTTGCGCACCGCCTCGGCGAGGTCGTCGATCAGACCCGGCGGCGGCGGGTACGGGTTCTCGTTGGTGTTGAGCTGGACCGGCACGTCGAGCTGCGGGGCGCCGTACGGCTTCGCCCCGCGCAGGTCGTCCCGGATCGGCAGGTCGTCGATGGTGGTCACGGTCCTCTCTCTCCCCCGTGGTTCCGCCGGGCGTCCGGCTCCGTGCGCGCGGCCGTCATTGCGGCCGGTCACCCGTTCCGCCCGCCGGGGATGCTCCACCCGAACCGCGCGCGGATCGCCGCGCCGTGCGCCGGCAGGTCCTCGGCGTCGGCGAGCGTGCAGACGTACGGCGCCGCCTCGGCGAGCGCCTCGCGGGTGTAGTCCACGACGTGGATGCCCCGGAGGAAGGTCTGCACGGACAGGCCGGAGGAGTGGCACGCGCAGCCGCCCGTCGGCAGCACGTGGTTGGAGCCGGCGAGGTAGTCGCCGAGGGAGACCGGGGAGTACGGGCCGATGAAGATCGCACCGGCGTTGCGCACCCGGGCGGCGACCTCGTGGGCGTCGGCGGTCATGATCTCCAGGTGCTCGGCCGCGTACGCGTTGACCACGGCGAGCCCGTCCTCCAGGTCGGAGACGAGCACGATGCCCGACTGCCGCCCGGAGAGCGCCTCGGCGATCCGCTCCGAGTGCTTGGTGGCGGCGACCTGGACGGCGAGCTCGGCCTCGACCGCGTCGGCGAGCTCCTCGCTGTCCGTCACGAGCACGGCGGCGGCGATCACGTCGTGCTCGGCCTGGCTGATCAGGTCGGCGGCGACGTGCACCGGGTCGGCCGTGGCGTCCGCGAGGATGGCGATCTCGGTGGGCCCGGCCTCGGAGTCGATCCCGATCCGGCCCTTGAGCAGCCGCTTCGCCGCGGCCACCCAGATGTTGCCCGGGCCGGTGACCATGGTCACCGGGGCGCACTCCTCGGTGCCGTAGGCGAACATCGCGACGGCCTGCGCCCCGCCCACCGCGTAGACCTCCTCGACGCCGAGGAGCGCGCACGCGGCGAGGATCACCGGGTGGGGCAGGCCGCCGAAGTCCGGCTGGGCGGGCGAGGTCACGGCGAGCGAGGGGACCCCCGCCTCCTGCGCGGGGACCACGTTCATCACGACGCTCGAGGGGTAGACCGCCCGGCCGCCCGGCACGTAGAGGCCGACGCGGTCCACGGGCACCCAGCGCTCGGTGACCGTGCCGCCCGGCACGACCGTCGTGGTGATGTCCGTGCGCCGCTGGTCGCGGTGGACCTTGCGGGCCCGCCGGATCGACTCCTCGAGCGCGGCCTGGACCTTGGGGTCGAGCTCGGCGAGCGCCCGCTCCAGCGCGGCGGCCGGCACGCGGGTGGACTCCAGCTCGACACCGTCGAACCTCTTGGTCAGCTCCCGCACGGCCGCCACACCGCGGCGGCGGACGTCCTCGCAGATCGGCCGCACCCGCTCCACGGCGGCCTCGACGTCGAGTTCGGCGCGGGGCAGCACATCCCGCAGGTCGCCGGGGAGAGACCCACGCAGATCAATCCGGGAAATCACCATCCCAGTCTAAGAGGCCCGGACGGCGATTCCCGGTCACGGTGCGGCCCGCCCGGGCGGGCGGTCGCGGTCGCCACCGGGCGCGCGGCAGCCGGTGACCGGCGGGCGGGACGGCCGGGTCTCCGCGGGATCCGGCCCGGGCGCCGCAGCGGCCCCGGCACGCGGCCGGGCCGCGGTGACGAGCGGCAGGGCCCGGATGAGCAGCAGGGCGAAGCCGATCTGGAACGTGACCTCCCCGTGGAGCAGCAGCCCTTCGTCCTGGACGACGTAGACCGCGGCCACGATCCCGCCGCCGAGCTGGAAGAGGAGGCAGCCCACGGCGAGGGCGTCCCGGCGGGCCCACGCGACCAGCCACCAGCCGAGGAGAAGCTGCAGCAGGTACAGGGCGGCGCCGCACGCCCGGTGCACCCAGCCGATGACCGGGCCGAGCGTGTAGGGGGTGAACACGACCCCGGCCACCAGCACGGTGAACGCGTCGGCCAGGCGCCGCACCGGGCGCGGGGCGGGCGTGGCGGGCGCGGCGGAGCGCAGCGCCCGGCGGGTGAACAGCGCCGCGGTGAGCAGGGCCGCCGCGAGCCACGGGAACGTCTCCCGGTGGACGCCGTAGTAGCTCACCCCGTGGTTGACGCCGAGGCCCTCCGGCCGCAGCGCGACGCAGACCGCCAGCCCGCCGAGGAGGCCGAGCTGTCCCTTGACGACGTCACCGACCGGTCCCCTGATGATGTGGCCGACCGCGCGCATGGACCGCCCCGCCTCTCGGCGACTCCCGACGATCTCTTCCATCAGTGTCGCGTCGCGAGCGACGGATGGCTATAGATGGCTCAATAGCCGGAAATCTCCTCCAAAAGGTGGAGGCGGTGCGGGCGGGATGCCGGGCCGGGCGGCCCGCCGCGCCCCGCCGCCCGCGCCCCGCCGCGGCCGCGGCGGGCGTCCCCGGCCGGCGAGACGGGAGCACGAGGTCATGGACGCACGCGGCATTCCCAAGGCGGAGCTCCACGTGCACATCGAGGGCACGCTGGAGCCGGAGATGGCGTTCGCGCTCGCCCGGCGCAACGGCGTCACCCTGCCCTACGCCGGGGTCGAGGACCTCCGCGGCAGGTACGCCTACCGCGACCTGCAGTCGTTCCTCGACCTGTACTACGCGCTGATGGACGTGCTGCGCGAGGCGGAGGACTTCTACGACCTCGCCGCGGCCTACCTCGCCCGCGCCGCCGCCGACGGGGTGCGGCACGCCGAGATCTTCTTCGACCCGCAGGCCCACCTGCGGCGCGGCGTCCCGCTCGAGGCCGTGCTCGAGGGACTGGAGGGCGCGATCCGGGACGCGGAGGGCGTCAGCGCCTACCTCATCCCGTGCTTCCTGCGCGATCTCGGGCCGGAGGCGGCGATGGAGACCCTCACCCGGCTCCTCCCCCACGCCGGCCGCTTCGTGGCGGTCGGGCTGGACTCCGCCGAGGTGGGGTACCCGCCCCGGCTGTTCACCGACGTGTTCGCGCGGGCCCGGGCCGAGGGCCTGCGCGCGGTCGCGCACGCCGGCGAGGAAGGGCCGCCCGAGTACATCCGGGAGGCGCTCGACCTGCTGCGGGTGAGCCGGATCGACCACGGCGTGCGATGCCTGGAGGACCCCGAGCTGGTGGCGCGGCTCGCCGGCGAGGGGATCCCGCTCACCGTCTGCCCGCTGTCGAACGTCCGGCTCGCCGTGGTGCCCTCGCTCGCCGAGCACCCGCTGCCCCGCATGCTCGAGGCCGGGCTGATGGTGACCCTGCACTCCGACGACCCGGCCTACTTCGGCGGGTACGTCGGGGACGTGTACCGGCGGTCCGCCGAGACCTTCGGGTGGGACGAGGCGACCCTGCGCCGGCTCGGCGCGGACTCGCTGCGCGCCTCCTTCCTCCCCGCCGGCGAGCGGGACCGTCTGCTCGGGGAGATCCCGGGCGCGGCGGGCCACTAGGCTGCACCCGTGGGCAAGACCAGGAACATGGGCGCGACGCCGGCCACGGCCGCGCTGATCGAGGCGGGTGCGGACTTCACCCTCCACCCGTATGAGCACGACCCCAGGTCCCAGGCGTACGGCGAGGAGGCCGCGGACGCGCTCGGCGTGCCGTACGAGCGGATCTTCAAGACCCTGGTGGCCGAGACCGAGCGCGGGCTCGCCGTCGCCGTGGTCCCGGTGGCGGTGCGGCTCGACCTGAAGGCGTTCGCCACCGCGGTGCACTGCAAGCGGGCGGCGCTCGCCGACCCGGCCGAGGTGGAGCGGGTCACCGGGTACGTGGTGGGCGGGATCAGCCCGCTCGGGCAGCGCAAGCGCCTGCCGACCGTGGTCGACGAGTCGGCGCTCGACTTCGAGACCATCTACTTCTCCGCGGGCCGGCGCGGCCTGCAGATCGAGACCTCCCCGGCGACCCTGATCGAGCTGACCGGCGCCATCACCGCGCGGATCGGCAAAACCGGGTGACCGGCTCCGGCGATTCTTGCCATCGCGGCACGCCTCCCCGGTCGGCCAGACTCGTCAGGCGACGCAGCACGGCCAGACCTGCCATGTCTTGGGGGGGATCCGCACAAGTGAGCGAGCTGTACGACCTCACCGCCACCGAGATGTCCGAGCTGCTGCGCGCCGGGAAGGTGAGCGCGGTCGAGCTCACCGAGGCGTGCCTGCGCCGGATCGAGGAGGTCAACGGCCCGGTCAACGCGATCGTCACCGTGGTGGCCGACCACGCGCTGGAGCAGGCCCGCCAGGCCGACGCCGACCTGGCGCAGGGGCGGATCCGCGGCCCCCTGCACGGGATCCCGGTCGCGCACAAGGACCTCGCCGACACCGCGGGGATCCGCACCACGTACGGCTCGCGCGTGTTCGCCGACCACGTCCCCGAGGCCGACGACCCGATGGTGCGGCGGATCAAGGCGGCCGGCGGCATCACGATCGGCAAGACCAACACCCCCGAGTTCGGCACCGGCTCCCACACGGTGAACGAGGTATTCGGGGCGACCCGCAACCCGTACGACCTGTCGAAGAGCGCCGGGGGCAGCAGCGGCGGGGCCGCGGCCGCGCTCGCCTGCCGCATGGTGCCGCTCGCGGACGGTTCGGACATGGGCGGCTCGCTCCGCAACCCCGCCTCGTTCTGCAACGTCACCGGGCTGCGGCCCACCCCCGGCCGGGTGCCGTCGCGCTCGGCGACCGCCGCCTGGTTCACCCTCTCCGTGCCCGGTCCGATGGCGCGCACGGTCGCCGACCTCGCGCTGTTCATGTCGGCGATGGCCGGGTTCGACCCGGTCTCGCCGTACTCGATCAAGGAGGATCCCGCGGTCTTCGCCGCCCCGCTCGAGCGGGACTTCACCGGGGCGCGCATCGCGTTCAGCCCCGACCTCGGCGGGCTGCCGGTCGACCCGGAGACCGCGCGGGTGACCGCGGAGGCGGTCTCCGTGCTCACCGGGCTGGGCGCCACGGTCGAGCAGGTGGACCTCGACCTGTCCGACGCGGAGGACGCCTTCCGCATCTACCGCGGGTGGTTCTACGCCCTCAACTACGGGGACCTCGATGGCGTCGGCCCGAACGTGGCGTGGAACGTGGAGCAGGGCAAGAAGGTCACCGCGGCGGACCTCGCCCGGGCGGAGCGGCTGCGCACCGGGCTCTACCACCGGATGCGCGAGTTCTTCGGCCGCTACGACTTCCTGATCGCCCCGGTGAGCCAGGTGCCGCCGTTCCCGGTCGACCACCCGTACGTCACCGAGATCAACGGGCAGCCCATGCCGGACTACCTGGCCTGGATGCGGTCCTGCTACTGGATCAGCGTGCTCCACGCGCCGGCGATGTCGGTGCCCTGCGGGTTCACCGCCGACGGGCTGCCGGTGGGGGTGCAGATCGTGGGCCGGCCGTGGGACGACTTCGGGGTGCTCCAGCTCGGCCACGCGTTCGAGCAGGCGACCGGGCACTGGCGCCGGGCGCCGGAGCCGGCCGGGCGGTGACGGCGGCCGGGCCTCGGCGGCCTCTCCCGATCAGGCCTCGGTGACCTGGCCTTGGTCACCTCTCCGGGTCAGGTCTCGATGGCCTCTCCGGGCGGCGGGTAGGCGGTCTCCCCGGGCGGCGGGTACCCGATGACGAACTCGATCGCGCCGAAGACCACGGTGGCGAAGAGCGGCCAGGCCACCAGCACCCCGGGCGCGGTCACATCGAGCGAGCTGATCATGGTGATCCCCTCGTCCGCTGCCCGGGCCGTCTCCGCGGCCGCGCCGCCCACGAGGAGCGCGACGTACGCCGCGGCGCACCCGCCGGCGACGAGGCCGAGCAGCGCGCCCACCGGGGCGCGGCGCCCGACCGCGTAGGCGGCGGCCCCGGTGAGCAGGCCGAACGCGGCCGTGATCACCGCGAACCAGCCGTCCGCCTCGATGAGCGCCTGGGTCTCGGGATCGGCGAGCCGCGGGCCCGCCTCCGTGACCACGTACTGCGCGGCCGGGGCGATCGCCGACCACAGCAGGCCCGCCACCGCGCCGAGCGGAACGAGGGCGAGCGCGATCACACCCGCTTTCACCAGGTTGATCCGCAGTCGCCGCACCGTCCTAATGGTATCCGCGCCACCCGGATCGGCGGCCCCGCCCGGAGCGCCCGGCGGTGCGCCGGGTCCCCGGCCGGATCGGTCCGCGGGTGCCGGCGGGGCCGCCCCGCCCGCCCTGACCGCCCCGCTCAGGGAGCCGGCCTCGGCCGCGGGTACGGCCCGGCCGAGCCGGCCGCGGCCCGGGACCGCCCGGCGGCGCCGGCGCGGCACCGCGCACCCGCTCCCGGTGGCCCGCGCAGGGGGCGCGTCCGGCCCGTCTCGCCCACCGGGAACGTTCCCACGCCGGGAGCACGTCTCCGTGCCGTTACGCTGTGCGGCAGGAGGGCATATAGGGAGAAGGTGTGAGCGAGACAGCCAAAGGGAACGCCGCGCACCACGGGGGTAAGGGGGCACCGGTGCGCGAAGAGGTCTGGCAGATCGAGCCTTCCGGCCCGCTCCGGGGGGATGTGCACGTCCGGGGATCGAAGAACGCGGTCTCCAAGCACATGGTCGCGGCCATGCTCGGCATCGGCCCCAGCACGCTGCACAACGCGCCGGAGGTCGGCGAGGTCGGGCTGACCGCCGCGATGCTCCAGGCGCTCGGCGTGCACGTGGAGATCAGCCCGGGCGAGATCACCATCGAGCGGGGCGCGGAGATCCGTCCCTATGTGCCCGAGGAGTACACCGGGCTCAACCGGATCCCCATCCTTATGCTCGGGCCGCTCCTCCACCTCGCCGGTGAGGCGTTCGTCCCGTTCGTCGGCGGGGACCCGATCGGCCGGCGGCCGGTGAACTACCACGTCGACGCGCTCCGCGCGATGGGCGCCGAGGTCGAGGTGGGCGAGAACGGCATCAGCGCCAAGGCGACCCGGCTGCACGGCGCCCGGATCCAGCTCCCCTACCCGAGCGTGGGGGCGACCGAGACCATCCTGCTCACCGCGGTGCTCGCCGAGGGCAAGACGGTCATCAAGGGCGCGGCGATGGAGCCGGAGGTGGTGGAGCTCGCGCTCTTCCTCCAGCGGATGGGCGCGCTGATCGAGCTCAACCCGGACCGGCGGATCGTGATCGAGGGGGTCGACCGCCTGCACGGCGCCTCGACCCGGCTCGCCGGCGACCGGATCGAGGCCTTCTCCTACCTGGTGGCCGGGCTGGTCACCGGCGGGGAGGTCCGGGTGCACGGCTGCCACCAGGACCGGCTCGTCACCGCGATCACCACCCTCGCCCGGATGGGCGCCCAGTTCACCATCACCGACGAGTGGCTCACCGCGACGGCGCCCGACGGCCTGCGCCCGGCGGCGGTGCAGACCGACACCCACCCGGGGTTCATGACCGACTGGCAGACGCCGCTGGTGGTGCTGTTCACCCAGGCGGACGGCATGTCGGTGCTCCACGAGACCGTGTTCGAGAACCGGCTCGTGTACGTGCCCGCGCTGCAGAAGATGGGCTGCGAGATCGAGGTCTTCGCCCAGTGCCTGGGCGGCCCGGCCTGCCGGTACCACGACACCGACGCCAAGCACTCGGCGGTGGTGCGCGGGGTGTCGAAGCTGCGGGGCGCCGACGTCACCCTGCCGGACATCCGGGCCGGCTTCTCCGCGGTGCTCGCCGCCGCGGTGGCCGACGGCACCTCAACCCTGCGCGGGGTGAACCACATCGAGCGCGGCTACCACCGGCCGTTCGAGCAGTTCACCTCGCTGGGGCTGAAGATCAAGCGGCTCACCTGACGGCCCGGGATACCCACCTCCGGCCAGGGCACGCCCTCCGGAGGCCGATGGTTCGGTAGATCTTCGGCCTCCGGAGGTTTGATCGCGGACGCGCGGCCGTACTTCATATCGCGTGACCTCTCGGCTACTCAACGCAGCGGCCAAGCTGGGCCTGTGCGGCGCGGCCGGCGGCGCGCTGGTCGCCGGCATCACCCTGCC
This sequence comes from Thermobispora bispora DSM 43833, assembly GCF_000092645.1. NCBI lineage: Bacteria > Bacillati > Actinomycetota > Actinomycetes > Streptosporangiales > Streptosporangiaceae > Thermobispora > Thermobispora bispora. Next base: position 1,620,284 of record NC_014165.1, on the reverse strand, counting down.
GCTGGTGAGCGGGGCCGGGCTGACCGCGAAGCACGCCGCGGCCGCCTTCAGCGAGCTGCCTCCCCCGCCGCGGGACGACGGGGTGCCCGAGCTCACCCGGGTCCTGGACCGCCACGGCCGGCAGATCGCCCAGTTCTACTACCAGAACCGGCAGTCCGTGCCGCTCAGCCGGGTCGCCCCCGTGATGCGGCAGGCGATCCTGGCCATCGAGGACGCCCGGTTCTACCAGCACGGCGGGCTCGACATCCGGGGGACGCTGCGGGCGCTCATCGCGAACACCCGGGCGGGGACGATCACCCAGGGCGGCTCGTCGATCACCCAGCAGCTCGTCAAGAACATCCTGATCACCCAGGCGGAGACCGACCGCGAACGCCTCCGCGCCAGCGTGCGGAGCATCCAGCGCAAGATCGACGAGCTGCGGTACGCGCTCGCCCTGGAGCGGAAGTACACCAAGGACCAGATCCTCGAGCGGTACCTGAACATCGCGTACTTCGGCGCGGGCTCGTTCGGCGTGCAGGCGGCCGCGCGCCGCTTCTTCAGCGTGGACGCCGCCGACCTCACCCTCACCCAGGCGGCCACGCTCGCCGGGGCGGTGCGGACCCCGTCCGACACCGATCCGACGCTCGGCGCCGAGCACCGGGCCCGGCTGCTCGAGCGGCGGAACCTGGTGCTCCGGCGCATGGCCGAGCTCAAGATGATCACACCGGAGCAGGCGGCGGCCGCGATCCGCGCGCCGCTCGGGCTGCGCATGCGGCCGCAGCCGGGCGGGTGCGAGAGCAGCCCGCACCCGTTCTTCTGCGTGTACGTGGAGCGCGAGGTGCTCACCAACCCGGCGTTCGGGCCGGACCGGGCCTCCCGGGAGCGGCGCCTCCAGCGCGGCGGCCTCACCATATGGACCACGCTCGACCCGGTGGCGCAGCGGGCGGCCGAGAAGGCGATCTCGGCGCGGGTGTGGCCCCAGGACACCCAGGTGGCCGCGGAGGCGATGGTCGAGCCGGGCACCGGGTACATCCGGGCGCTCGCCACCAGCAAGCGGTACGGGCGGAACCCGCGCAACCGGCCGATCGGCCCGCGCACCACCTACAACCTCGCCGCGGACCAGGCCCACGGCGGCGGGCTCGGCCTCCAAGCGGGTTCGACGTTCAAGGTCTTCACGCTCGCCACCGCGCTGAGCCAGGGCATGCGGTTCGGGGACGGCTTCCAGATCCCCAGCACGTACGTCCCGGACAGCGGCTACCGGGACTGCTCGGGCAAGCCGGTGAACGCCCCCGGCACGCGGATCCGGAACGCCGGCGGGGAGGGCCGGGGCGGGCCGTACAGCCTGGAGATGGCCACCTGGCACTCGGTCAACGTCTTCTTCATGAAACTGGAGCGCCAGGTCGGCCTGTGCAACGTGGTGAAGACCGCCAAGGCCCTCGGCGTCCGGCGCGCCGACGGCGCCCCGCTCCGGGAGGTGCCCACCTTCACCCTCGGCGTGAACGAGATGGACCCGACGACGATGGCCGCGGCCTTCGCCACGTTCGCCGCGCGGGGGCGGTACTGCCGCCCGATGGCGATCACCGCGATCGTCGAGCGGGACGGCACCCGCACGGAGATCCCGCCGAGCTGCTCCACCGCGCTCGACCCCGAGGTCGCCGACGCGGTGAACCACGTGCTCTCCGGGGTCTTCACCAAGGGCACCATGCGCGGCCAGTCGATCGGGCGGCCGGCCGCCGGCAAGACCGGCACGAGCAACGGGTACACCTCCGCCTGGTTCGCCGGGTACACGCCCGCGCTCGCCGCCGCGGTCAGCGTGGGCGACATCCGCGGCTCGTACCGCTACCCGCTCACCGGGGTGACCATCGGCGGGCGGTACTACGCCGCGGTGCAGGGCGCCTCGCTCCCCGGCGCCATCTGGGTGGACTCCATGCGGGCGGCGCTGCGCCACACCCCGCCGCTCGGCTTCGTCCCGCCCGACATGCGCCGGTTCGGCGGCGGCTTCACCCCGGGCCTGAAGGAGTACCTCGAGAAGCAGGCCGAGAAGGCGAGGAAGGCCCGGGAGAAGCAGAAGCGGAAGAAGAAGGAGCAGGAACGGCGGGAGGAGGAGCGGCGGGAACGGGAGACGGCCACGGCCGGCGACCCGCGTGCGGCGGACCGCCCCGGGACCGAGCCCGGCCGGCCCAGCGCCTCCCCCTCCACCGCCGGGGTTCGCGCCTCGGCGCGCACCCCGCAGCGGGCGGAGCGGCCGCAGCGGGCGGGTGCCGCATCGGACGCCCGGCGCGGGGGCCCGTCCGCCACCGCACGGCCCCGGCACGCCGCGGGGCGCCCGGCCCACCGCGCGTCCGGCCGCCAGCGCGCGTTATGGACCGCACCGCCCGCGGCGTCCCGGCGGGCGGTGCCGCGGAGCACCGCGGCGCCGCGCGCGGGATCCCACGGCACGCGGGCGCACCCTGCCCGATCACATGACACGCGGTCACGGCCGGCGCGATCACGGGACGCGCGTTCACAGCCCGCACGGTCGCGTGACCCGCGATCGCGGCCAGCCCGGCCACACGGCACGCGGTCAAAGCCGGCGCGATCACAGGACGCGCGGTCACAGCCCGCACGGTCGCGTGACCCGCGATCGCGGCCAGCCCGGCCACACGGCACGCGGTCAAAGCCGGCGCGATCACAGGACGCGCGGTCACAGCCCGCACGGTCGCGTGACCCGCGATCGCGGCCAGCCCGGCCACAGGACACCCGGTCCCGGCAGGCGCGCGCGCCACGCACCACCGGACCGCGCGCGGGAACGAAACGCACCCGGCCGCAGCACGGGCGCTCGCAGCACGCGCGATCCCAGCGGGCGCGGTCGCAGCGCGCGGCGGCGCCGCGCACGCCGTCGCCGCGCCCCACGGCCTCGCCCGGCGGCCACCGGGCCACCGGCGCCCCCGCGCCCGGGCCCGCCGTACCGAGCGGCGCGCGGCCTCCGCGGCGGACCGGCGGCGCCGGGGACGGCACGCCGGCCGCGCGGCCCGGGGACCCCGCCCCGGCGGGCACCCCGGGCGGCGGGTCAGGCGCCGAGGCAGGCGGGGCCGAGGAGCTGCTTGAGGTCGCCCATGAGGGCCGGTGACGGGGTCACCCGGAGCCTGTCGTCGAGGCGGACCACCGTGGTGCGCGACCCGTTGTGGAGCTGCAGGTGCACCTCGGTGGTGCCGGGGTGCGTGGTGAGCACCTCCTTGAGCCGGCCGACCACCGGCGGGGTGCACCGGGAGAGCGGCATGCTCACCACCAGCGGCCCGTTCCCGGACGACTGGCTGAGGTCGGGGACGGTCACCTCCATCGCGATGAGCTTGGCGACCTCCTCCCGCTTGTCGACCCGGCCCTTGACGAAGACGATCGCGTCCTCGGCGAGGATCGTGGCGCAGAGCTGGTAGGTGGACGGGAAGATCATCACCTCGATGGAGCCCTCGAGGTCCTCGAGGGTGGCGAGCACCCAGGTGTCGCCCTTCTTGGTGATCTTGCGCTGCAGCCCGGAGAGGATGCCGCCGACGGTGACGACCTGCCCGTCGGGGTGGCTCTCGTCCTGGAGCGCGGCGATCGAGCAGTCCGACCCGGCCGCGAGGATGTGCTCCACGCCGAGCAGCGGGTGGTCCGACACGTACAGCCCGAGCATCTCCCGCTCGAACTGCAGCAGCGTGCGCTTGTCCCACTCCCCCGGCGGGACCTGCACGTCGAAGGTGGTGTCCTCGGCGCCCTCGACCGCCCCGAAGAGCGAGTCCTGGCCGATCGCCTCGTTCTTCTTGATGTCGATGACCGCGTCCACCGCCTGCTCGTGGATCATGAACAGGCCCTTGCGCTCGTGGCCGAGCGAGTCGAAGGCGCCCGCCTTGATCAGCGATTCGATCACCCGCTTGTTGCAGACCTGCGCGGGCACCTTCCGCAGGAAGTCGGCGAAGTCGGTGAACCGGCCCTTCTCCTTGCGGGCCTTGATGATGCCGTCCACCACGTTGGCGCCGACGTTCCGGACCGCCGACAGGCCGAACCGGATGTCCCCGCCGCGCGGGGTGAAGTCGAAGTCGGAGTCGTTGACGTCCGGCGGGAGCACCTTGATGCCCATCCGCCGGCACTCGTTCAGGTACAGCGCGCTCTTGTCCTTGTCGTCCTTGACCGAGGTGAGGAGCGCGGCCATGTACTCGGCCGGGTAGTTCGCCTTGAGGTAGGCCGTCCAGTAGGACACCAGGCCGTACGCGGCGGTGTGCGCCTTGTTGAAGGCGTAGTCGGAGAACGGGACGAGGATGTCCCACAGGGCCCGGATGGCCTCGTCGGAGAACCCGTTCTCCTTCATGCCCTTCTCGAAGAACTCGAACTGCCGGTCGAGCTCCTCCTTCTTCTTCTTGCCCATGGCGCGGCGGAGCAGGTCGGCGCCGCCGAGCGTGTAGTTGGCCACCTTCTGCGCGATGGCCATGACCTGCTCCTGGTAGACGATGAGCCCGTACGTGGTGCTGAGGATGTCCTTGAGCGGCTCCTCGAGCTCGGGGTGGATGGGCGTGATCTCCTGCTGGCCGTTCTTGCGCAGCGCGTAGTTGATGTGCGAGTTGGCGCCCATCGGACCCGGCCGGTACAGCGCGAGGGCCGCGGAGATGTCCTCGAAGTTGTCGGGCTTCATCAGCCGCAGCAGGGAGCGCATGCCGCCGCCATCGAGCTGGAAGATCCCGAGCGTGTCGCCCCGCGCGAGCAGCTCGTACGTCTTGGCGTCGTCGAGCGGGAGCTCGAGCAGGTCGATCTTCTCCCCGGTGTTCGCCTCGATCATCTTCAGGCAGTCGTCGATGATCGTGAGGTTGCGCAGCCCGAGGAAGTCCATCTTGAGGAGGCCGAGCGCCTCGCAGGTCGGGTAGTCGAACTGCGTGATGATCGCGCCGTCGGAGTCGCGGCGCATGATCGGGATGTGGTCGGTGAGCGGCTCCGACGACATGATCACGCCGGCCGCGTGGACGCCGGTCTGCCGGATCAGGCCCTCCAGGCCCCGGCCGAGGTCGATCGCCGCCTTGACGTCGGGATCCTCCTCGTACATCTTCCGCAGCTCGCCCGCCTCGTGGTAGCGGGGGTGCTCGGGGTCGAAGATGCCCGACAGCGGGATGTCCTTGCCCATCACCGCGGGCGGGAACGCCTTGGTGATCCGGTCACCGAGCGCGTACGGGTAGCCCAGGACGCGGGCCGCGTCCTTGATGGCGGCCTTCGCCTTGATGGTGCCGAAGGTGGCGATCATCGCGACCTTGTCGGCGCCCCACTTCTCGGTGACGTACCGGATGACGTCCGCCCGCCGGCGCTCGTCGAAGTCCACGTCGATGTCGGGCATGGACACCCGCTCGGGGTTGAGGAAGCGCTCGAAGATGAGGCCGTGCGGGATGGGGTCGAGGTCGGTGATGCCGAGCGCGTAGGCGACGAGCGAACCGGCGGCCGAGCCACGCCCGGGGCCCACCCGGATGCCGTTGTTCTTCGCCCACATGATGAAGTCGGCGACGACGAGGAAGTAGCTCGGGAAGCCCATCTGGACGATGACGCTGATCTCCTTCTCGACCAGCTCCCGGTGCTCGTCGTCCACCCCGTCCGGGAAGCGGCGGCGCATGCCCTCCCAGACCTTCTCCCGGAAGTACTCCTCCTCGGTCTTGCCCTCCGGGATGGGGAAGGTCGGCATCAGGTTCTTGTACTCGAAGAACCCGGTGGGGTCGACCTTCTCGGCGATCGCCAGCGTGTTGCGGCAGCCCTCCTGCCACAGGTCGGAGCTGTCGAGGGCCCGCATCTCCTCGGGGGTCTTGATGTAGTACTCGGTGCCCTCGAACCGGAACCGGTCCGGGTCGTTGAGCTGCTTGCCGGTCTGGATGCACAGGAGGGCGTCGTGGCCCGCCGCGTCCGACTGGTAGGTGTAGTGCGAGTCGTTGGTGACCACCGGGGGCAGGCCGAGCGTGCGGCCGATCCGGACCAGGTCGTCCCGGACCCGGCGCTCGATGTCGAGGCCGTGGTCCATGAGCTCCAGGTAGAAGTTCTCCTTCCCGAAGATCTCCTGGTACTTGGCCGCCGCCTTGAGCGCCTCGTCGTACTGGCCGAGGCGGAGCCGGGTCTGCACCTCGCCGGAGGGGCAGCCGGTGCTCGCCATGAGCCCTTCGGCGTGCTCGGCGAGGAGCTCGGCGTCCATGCGGGCCCACTTGCGGACGAACCCTTCGGTGTACGCGCGCGAGCTCAGCTTGATCAGGTTGTGCAGGCCGGTCTTGTTCCGCGCCCAGATCGTCAGATGGGTGTAGAAGCCACCGGCCGACACGTCGTCGCCCCGCTGGTGCGGCTCACCCCACAGGACCGGCTGCTTGTTGAACCGCGACTCGGGCGCGACGTACGCCTCGATGCCGATGATGGGCTTGATCCCGGCGGCGGTCGCCTGCTTGTAGAAGTCGTACGACCCGTGCAGGTTGCCGTGGTCGGTGATCGCGATCGCGGGCATGCCGAGCTCGCCCACGAGTTTGAACATCTGCTTCAACCGGGCCGCACCGTCGAGCATCGAGTACTCGGTGTGCACGTGCAGATGTACAAACGATTCGCCCATGACTTCCCTTAACCTTCGCCGCCTTCCGGGCCGCGCGGTCGCCGCCCGCTCTGCGGATCCGAGCCTACGCTCACCCGGGGTGCGGAGGGGAGGCGACGCCGCCGCGCCCTGGGCCGTCCTCCCCGTCCCGGGGCGGCCGGGCTGAGCGCCCGCCATCGGGCTCCGCCCCGGCTTCCTCCTCGGCGAGCCGGAGGCCCGCCTCGATGACCGCGTTCATGATCGGGGCGAGCCGGGCCGCGCCGAGGCGGGGCGCCCGGATGGCCATCGCGGCGACCACCTGGCGTTCCCGCTCCGGGTCCCGGCCGCGGAACCCTCCGACGGGCTTGAGCCGCTGGATGGTCCCGGCGAGCGCGGCGCGGCGCTCCAGCAGGGTCGCGAGCGCGGCGTCGACCCGGTCGATCGCGCGCCTCGCCGCGGCCAGGTCTCCGGGGTCCTCCCGGCGGGTGAGCGCGCCGAGGAGGGTCGCCGCCTCGTGCGCCTCGGCGATCGTCTGGGGGTCCGCGCCGGGATCGAGCAGGAGCCCGTCCGCTCCCGCGGCCACGGCCGCGCCGGCGAGCGCGGCGTCCCCGCCGAGCGCGGCGAGCACCGGCCGGCCGGACCGCTCCTTCGCCTCGCGCAGCAGCGCGAGGTCGGGCCCGCCGGTACGGCTCTCGCAGAGCACCACCCCGCCGCACCCTTCGGCGGCGCACCGGTCCGCGAGGGTGAGCAGCTCCGCCAGCGGCATGCCCGGGCCGCGCCGGAGCACCACCGGCCGGCCGAGCCGGGCGATCTCCTGGCGGAGGGCGGGGTGCCGCAGCTCCGCGGGGCCGATCACCACCCCGTCGGCGTGCCGGGCGATCGCGGGCAGGTCCGCGGCCGAGCGTGGCTCGGCGAGGAGCGGGCCCGGCCATGCGGACCGCTCCCGGGCGAGCACCTCGCCGGCCGGGCGTCCGCCGGCGGCGGGCAGGCTCACCCACCTCGCGTCGTGCCCGCCGAGGACCGCGACGGGGTGGCCGTCGCCGAGGAGGAGGCCGGCGATCCGCACGAGACGGCGATCCGATCGGGTTGTTCTCGACATCCGCACTCCGGGGAACGGGGACCGCGCCGTGCCCGTCACCGGACCGGCGCGGGCGGCGCCTCGGGACCGTTCCCTGCCTGGTGGCCGCGCCGCCGTACCGGGCACCGGTGCCGTGCTCTTGAACCTAGCAAGCCGCCGGTGGTGTCCTGCGCAACGCCGTTCACCACGTAGAGCGTCCTGCTCCGGCCCTGTGTGACCGAGTTGATCCCTTTGCCATCCGTGGGACGATTCATGGGTCGGAGGGAAGTTGATGTCGCGAGTGGAAAGCCGGCGCGTTGGAGGCCGGTACCACCTGGTGGAGCCGATCGGCCGCGGTGGCATGGGCATCGTGTGGCGTGCCCACGACGAGCTGCTCGATCGCGAGGTCGCGGTGAAGGAGATCCGCTACGACACCGCGATGGACGACGAGCTCAGCGATCTCAACCGCCGCACGCTGCGCGAGGCGCGGGCGGCCGGGCGGCTCACCCACCCGAACGTGGTCGTGATCCACGATGTGATCGAGGAGGACGGGCGCCCGTGGATCATCATGCAGCTCGTCCCCTCGAAGTCGCTCGGCCAGGTGCTCCGGGAGAGCGGGCCGCTGCCGCCGGAGCGGGTGAGCGAGATCGGCCTGCAGATCCTCGAGGCGCTCCGCGCCGCCCACCGCGAAGGCGTGCTGCACCGTGACGTGAAGCCGGAGAACGTGCTGCTCACCGAGGACGGCCGGGTGGTGCTCACCGACTTCGGCATCGCCCGGCTGGAGGCGGACTCGACCATGACCCGCACCGGGCTGGTCGGCACCCCGGCCTTCATCGCGCCCGAGCGGCTCCGCGGCACGCCCGCGCTGCGCGAGTCCGACCTGTGGTCGCTCGGCGCCACCCTGTACGCGGCCGTGGAGGGGCGGCCGCCCCACGACCGCGGCATGCCCATGGCCACCATGCACGCGGTGCTCAACGAGGACCCGGCACCGCCCAAGCGTGCCGGGCGGCTCGCCCCGCTGCTGATGCGGCTGCTCGCCAAGGAGCCCGCCGACCGGCCCGGGTACGACGAGATCGCGCGGATGCTCCGCCAGGTCTCCCCCTCCCCGGCGTCCAGGTCCGGGACCGCCGCGGACGGCGCGGCCCGGAGCGCGGCCTCCACCGGGGCACCGGGCGCGGGCCCCGCCCCGACTCCGGTGCCCGCGCCCGGCCCCACCGCGGAACCGGCCGCCGCGGACGGATCCGCTGCCGCCGGCGACCGGTCGGAGCCGCCCGCCCCGGAGACCGTGAAGGCCGCCCGCACGGAGCCCGCCGGCGGATCCTCCGCCGCGCGGCCGGGGGGCAAGAGCGCGGGGCCCGAGGAGGACACCCAGGACCTGCCGGCGCCGCCGGCCGAGGCGGACGCCGCGCCGTCCACCCGCCTGGTCCGCCCCCGCCGTACGGCTGACGCGGAGGCGGGCACGGCGGGCGCGGAGTCGGGCGCTGCGGCCGCGAAGGCGGGCACGGCGGGCGAGCCCGGAGGAGCGCCCGATCGAGGCGGCGCCGGGGAAGAGCGGCCGGCCGCCGCGAAGGCGGATCGCCCGGACCGTTCCGAACCGGCCGGCCCCGCACCCGACGGCTCCGCCGATCGCGCCGGGGAGGACCCGGACGGCGGGCGGGAGCGGCCCGAGCCCGGCGCCTCCCCCGGCCGCGCCACCGGCGGCGGGGACGGCGGCGCCGCCGCTAGACCGGCCCCGGGCGAGCCGGCCGGCCGGGGCGACGCCGAAGCGGCCGCGGCACGGAAGCCGGCCGTGGCGGCCACCGCGACGAAGCCCCGCCCCGGGTCCTCCGGAACCGGGGTGCGGCCGGCGCAGCGGCCCATCGCCCGGCTCGCCGCCCCGGTCGACCGCGGCGTCGGGTCCATGGAGACCATCCGCGTCGCGGCGCCGCCCCGGCCGCGGCCCGGGCTCCGGCGGACCCTGCTCAAGCCGGTGGTGCTCCTGATCCTCGGGATGCTCGGCGTCGCCGGGATCGCCGGCTACCTCGGCATGCGGGCGGGCGGGCAGGACCCGGGGCGGCCCACGGACACCACGGTGGCGGTCACCCCCTCGGCGTCGGCCAGCGGGCAGACGCCGTCGTCGCCGTCCGCGAGCGGCACCCCGGAGGGGTCGCCCACGCCGAGCGGCACGGGCGGCGAGCCCGCCGCCGTGCCCGAGGGCTGGTACCGGTACATAGACCGGACCGGGTTCTCGCTGGCGCTCCCCGCGGGCTGGCGGGTGATCCGCCGCAGCGGCACCCAGGTGTGGTTCGGCGGCCCCGGCACCCCCGGCACCCTGCTGATCGATCAGACCAGCTCCCCGAAGGCCGACGCGGAGAAGGACTGGAAGAACCAGGAGCGGTACGTGCGGTACCGGTTCCCCGGGTACAAGCGCATCAAGATCAAGAAAGTGGACTACTGGAAGACCGCGGCCGACTGGGAGTTCACCTACTCCGCCCGCGGCGGGCGGATGCACGTGGTCAACCGGGGCTTCGTCACCGACAAGCGCCACGGCTACGCCATCTACTGGAGCACGCCGGACCGGCGCTGGAAGAAGGACTACCACTACTTCAAGACCTTCACCGCCACGTTCCGGCCGGCGAAGTAGCCGGTACCGCCGGCCCATCGCCTCCGGAGGGCCCGGGCGTCGGGGCCCGGGCGCGGCCGGCCTGCCGGGCCTGCTCCGGACAGGCCAGGAGCCCGTCGATGCGTTCGTACGGCCAGGGCGGGCCCGGAGAGCCGCGCCCGGCGGCGTTCCCGCGCCGCATCCTCCGCGCCGGCCGTACGGCCCGCCATGGGGCGCGGCGCGGGGCGGAGCACCGAGCCGCCCGGCCCGCGGCCGGTCCGGCCCGGCCCAGCGGCCGGGGCACGCCGCCGGGTACCGGGTGCCGCACTCCATCCCGCGCCGCGCCCGGCCCCGCTAAGGGCCGGGTCAAGGCTCGGACGGGGATCACCAGGCTGTGGCAAAATCGCGCAGGTGCGCTTCATTGCCGATCTGCACATCCACTCCAAGTACTCCCGGGCCTGCAGCCGGGACTGCGATCTGGAGCACCTGACCTGGTGGGCGCGGCGCAAGGGCGTCACCCTGGTGGGCACCGGTGACTTCACGCACCCCGCCTGGTTCGCGCACCTGAAGGAGAACCTGGTCCCCGCCGAGCCCGGGCTGTTCCGGCTCCGGGACGACCTGGACCGGGACATCGCCCGGCGGCTGCCGCCCCGCCTCGCCGCCGCCGAGGTGCGGTTCATGCTCTCCGTGGAGATCTCCACGATCTACCGGCGGGGCGAGCGCACCCGCAAGGTCCACCACCTGGTGTACGTGCCGGACTTCGCCGCCGCGGAGGAGTTCAACCGGAGGCTCGGGCGGATCGGCAACCTGGGGTCCGACGGCCGCCCGATCCTCGGGCTGGACTCCCGGGACCTGCTGGAGATCACGCTGGAGAGCGGCGAGGGCTCCTACCTGGTGCCGGCCCACGTGTGGACGCCGTGGTTCGCGGTGTTCGGGTCGAAGTCGGGGTTCGACGCGATCGAGGAGTGCTACGACGACCTTGCCGGGCACATCTTCGCGCTGGAGACCGGCCTGTCCAGTGACCCGGCGATGAATTGGCGGGTCTCCCGGCTGGACGGCTACCGGCTGGTGAGCAACTCCGACGCGCACTCCCCGCCGATGCTCGGCCGCGAGGCCACGGTGTTCGACACCGACCTGGACTACTTCGCCGTGCTGCGCGCGCTCCGCACCGGGGAGGGGCACGCCGGGACGATCGAGTTCTTCCCCGAGGAGGGCAAGTACCACGTCGACGGGCACCGCAAGTGCGGCGTCCGGATGGAGCCGCGGGAGACCCGGGAGCACGGCGGGATCTGCCCGGAGTGCGGCAAGCCGCTCACGGTCGGCGTGCTCAGCCGGGTCGAGGAGCTCGCCGACCGGCCCGAGGGCGCCCGGCCGGAGGGGGCGGCCGGCTACCAGAGCCTCGTCCCGCTGCCGGAGATCATGGGCGAGATCCTCGAGGTGGGCCCGAAGAGCAAGCGGGTCCTCACCGAGATCGACAAGCTCACCGCCGCCCTCGGCCCGGAGCTGGCGATCCTCCAGGAGGTGCCGGTCGAGGAGATCGCGGCCCACTCCCCGCTGCTCGCCGAGGCGATCGCGCGCCTGCGCCGCGGCGAGGTGATCCGGGAGGCCGGCTACGACGGCGAGTACGGCGTGATCCGGCTCTTCCAGCCGGGCGAGCTGAAGCGGGTGGCCGCGCCGGCCGCCCCGGCCTTGTTCGCCGACTCCCTGTTCGGCACCGGTACGGCCGAGCCCGCGGCGCCGCAGCGCACGCGGCGGCGCAAGCCCGCCGCGGCCGGGCGGGCGGAGACCGCGGGGCCGCGGCGCGCCCCGGAGCCGGCGGACGCGGCGGCGGTGACGGCCGAGGCTCCCCCGCCGGCCCCCGGCGCGGGCGCGGAGGCGGGGACCGGGACCTTGCTCGACGGGCTCGACCCCGACCAGCGCGCCGCCGCGGAGATCACGGACGGGCCGCTGCTCATCATCGCCGGGCCGGGCACCGGGAAGACCCGCACGCTCACCCACCGGATCGCCCACCTGGTCACCGGGCGGGGCGTGCCGCCCGAGCAGTGCCTCGCGATCACCTTCACCCGGCGGGCCGCCGAGGAGATGAGGGAGCGGCTCACCGCGCTCGTGCCCGATCAGGCGCCCCGGGTCACCGTCGCCACCTTCCACTCGCTCGGGCTGCAGATCCTCCGCGAGCAGCACGAGCGGGCCGGGCTGAGCCCATCGTTCGGCATCGCCGACCACGCCCGCCAGCTCGCGGTCGCCACCGAGGTCACCGGCGACGAGAAGGAGGCGCGCCGCCTGCTCGCCGCGCTCTCCCGCCACCGCCGCACCGGGGAGGGCGGGCCGGAGCAGGCCGAGTTCGCCGAGCGGTACGGCAAGGCGCTGCGCGGCCAGGACCTGGTGGACTTCGACGACCTCATCGAGCTCCCGGTGGCGATGCTGGAGGCCGATCCGGAGCTCGCCGCCGCGTACCGTGACCGGTTCCGCTGGATCTCGGTCGACGAGTACCAGGACGTCGACGAGCGGCAGTACCGGCTGCTGCGGCTCCTCGCCCCGCCCGATGGCAACATCGCCGCGATCGGCGACCCCGACCAGGCGATCTACCGGTTCCGCGGCGCGGACGTGGGGTTCTTCCTGCGCTTCCAGGAGGACTTCCCCGGCGCCCGCACCGTGCAGCTCACCCGGAACTACCGGTCCGCCGCCACCATCGTCACCGGTGCGCTGCAGGTGATCGCACCGGCGAGCCTCGTGCCCGGGCGGGTGCTGCGGCCGGTGGGCGCGCACGGCGACGCCCGCATCGGGCTGCACGAGGCGGCCGACGAGCAGGCGGAGGCGGAGTTCGTCGCCCGGACGATCGAGCAGATGATCGGGGGCGCGTCCTTCCACGCGCTCGACAGCGGCCGCGTCGACTCCGACGGCGCCCAAGGGCTCGGGTTCTCCGACTTCGCCGTGCTGTACCGGACCGACCGGCAGGCCCGCGCGGTGATGGACGCGCTGACCCGGGCCGGGCTGCCGTTCCAGAAGCGCTCGCACGACCGGCTCGCCGACCGGCCGGGGGTGGAGCCGCTCCTCGCCGAGCTGGCGTACGCCGATCCCGCGGCGGGCGGCGCGTCCCCGGACGGCGCCTCCCCGGACGGTGCGGCGCGCCCGGTGCTGGACCGGCTCCGGCGGGCGGCGCAGGCCGTCCTCGACCGGACCCCGGAACAGGAGCGCGACCAGGCCGCCGCGGAGATCCACTCGGCGGTCGAGCTGCTCCGGCCGCTCGCCGAGCGGTGCGGGGAGGACCTGGACCGGTTCCGCACCGAGCTCGCGCTCGGCGTGGAGGTGGACACCTGGGACCCGCGCGCGGACCGGATCTCCCTGCTCACCCTGCACGCCGCCAAGGGCCTGGAATTCCCCGTGGTGTTCGTGGTCGGCTGTGAGGACGGGCTGCTGCCGCTGCGCCAGCCGGGGACCGCACCGGAGGACCTCGACGAGGAGCAGGTGCGCGAGGAGCGGCGCCTGCTGTTCGTCGGCATGACCCGCGCGCAGCGCCACCTCTACCTCAGCTACGCCATGCAGCGGACCCGGCACGGGGCCGTGCGGAAGACCGGCCGCTCCCCGTTCCTCGCCGACCTCGGCCGGGCGGTGTACGAGCGGATCGGCGAACCGGTCCGGCGCCGGCGCAAGCCCCGCGACGTGCAGCTCCGCCTCCTGTAGGCGCGGCCGGGGCGTCACCCTCCTGTGAGCCCGGCCGGGCGGCCCGCCCGCGGACACGGGCGGCGATACCGGGGCCACGCGGGCGCACCGGGCGTGACCGCCGGACCGGTGCGCGGAGCGCGCAGGCCCTGGATCGGGCTCCTCCAGGGGCCGGCGCCCGGAGGCCCGGGCACCCGGGGCCGGCATGGCCCTCCCGTGGTGGACGGCCCGTACCGGTTGCCCGGGCCGCCACGCGCGGGCTCTCCGGCGCGACCACCACGGGCCACCGCGCCCGGCCGTACCGCTCCCCCGCAGCGGCCGCCGGCGCACGCGCGGCGCACCTACCGCCGCCGCGCACCGGTCACGCGACGCGGACTGGAATTTCGCTCTGTTTGCCGTACGCTGCGTGCGTGGCATACGTCTTCGACACCGACACACGCGTGACCGGCCTGGCCGACGGCAGATACGCCGTGGAGATCACGGATCGCTGGAACGCGCTGGGCAACGTGCCGAACGGCGGATACCTCCTGGCGATCTGCCTCCGGGCGCTCGCGGAGGAGATGCCGTACCCCGATCCCCTCACCGTCTCCGCGAACTACCTGCGCCCGGGCGTCGTGGGCCCGGCCGAGGTGCACACGCGGATCGCCCGGGTGGGCCGGCGGATCGCCACGGGCGAGGCGACCCTGGTCTGCCAGGGCAAGGAGACCGTCCGGGTGGTGGCGTCCTTCGCCGACCTCGACCAGGCCACCGGACGCACCACGCTGCTCGGGGAACCGCCGAAGCTGCCGGCCCCGGAGAAGCTCCCCGAGCTCATGGACGGCAGGACGCTGCCCGGGCTGACCGTGGTCGACCGGGTGGACTACCGGTTCACCGAGCCGCTCGGCTGGATGCTCGGGCGGCCGAGCGGCGAGCCGTCCTGGGAGTTCTGGATGCGGTTCAAGGACGGCCGGCCCGCCGACCCGCTGTCGCTCTCCTTCTTCGTGGACGCCATGGCCCCCACCGTGCTCGACCTGGGCGAGCTCGGCTCCACCACCGTCCAGCTCACCGTGTACCTGCGCGGGCGCCCGGCCCCCGGATGGCTCGCGTGCCGGGTCGGCACCAGGTACCTGACCGGCGGCTTCCACGAGGAGGACATGGAGATCTGGGACTCCACCGGGACGCTGGTCGCCCAGTCCCGGCAGCTCGCCCTGGTGCTCGGCTGACGGCGGCCCCGGCCAGGCCGGGCCCGCGTACCCCGGTTCGCGCGCACCCGAGCCCGGCGCGCACACCGGGACGCACGCCGGGCCCGGCCGCGCTCAGGCGTTCTCGTCCGAAATGATCTTTAACGAGCGGGCCAGGTCGTCGGGGTACTCGGCGGTGAACGACATCCACTCCCCCGTCACCGGGTGCTCGAAGGCGAGCGTGATGGCGTGCAGCCACTGCCGGTTCACACCCAGCTTCGCCGCGAGCGTGGGGTCGGCGCCGTACATGAAGTCGCCGACGCACGGGTGCCCGAGCGCGGACAGGTGCACCCGGATCTGGTGCGTGCGGCCCGTCTCGATCTTGACGTCGAGCAGGGAGGCCGCCCGGAACGCCTCGATCGTGTCGTAGTGGGTGATGGCCTCCTTGCCGCCGGCGACCACCGCGAACCGGCCGTCCCCGGAGGGGTGGCGGTCGATCGGGGCGTCGATGGTGCCGCGCAGCGGGTCCATGTGCCCCTGCACCATCGCGTGGTAGCGCTTCTCGACCTTGCGCTCCTTGAACGCGCGCTTGAGCCGGGCGTACGCCAGCTCGCTCTTGGCGACGACCATCGCGCCCGTGGTGTTCGCGTCGAGCCGGTGGACGATCCCCTGCCGCTCGGCCGCGCCGCTGGTGGACACCCGGTGGCCGGCGCCCAGGAGCCCGCCGAGCACGGTCGGGCCGGTCCAGCCCACGGTGGGGTGCGCGGCCACGCCCGCCGGCTTGTTGATCACGATGATGTCCTCGTCCTCGTAGAGGATCGACATGCCGGGGATCGGCTCCAGCCGGGGCGCGGGCGGGGCCGGGGGCGGGGGGATCGTCACGTCGAGCCACTGCCCCGCGCGCAGCCGATCGGACTTGGACGGCACCGCGCCGTCCACGAGGACGTCCCCGGCGGCGATCAGGTCGGCGGCGCGGGTACGGGAGAACCCGAACAACCGGGACAACGCGGCGTCGAGCCGCTCCCCCTCCAGACCCTCAGGTACCGGAAGGCTCCGCTGCTCACCCATGCACATCCTCCCCCGTATCCCGAGTGCCGTCGATCTGATAACCGCGCCAGGAAAGGATGACCGCGAGAATCCCGCCGCAGACGATCGCCGAGTCGGCGAGGTTGAACACCGGGAACCTGGTGACCGGGAACACCTGGATGAAGTCGACCACGTGCCCCTGCAGCGGCGCGGGCGCCCGGAAGATCCGGTCGGTCAGGTTGCCGAGGGCGCCACCGAGCAGCAGGCCGAGCGTGACCGCCCAGGGCGCGCTCCGGAGCCGCCGCGCGGTGCGGATGATCGCGATCACCACGACCGCCGCGATCACGGTGAACACGATCGTCATGCCGGTCCCGATGCTGAACGCGGCCCCGGGGTTGCGGATCACGTTCAGCAGCAGCACGCCGGGGATGACCGTGACGGGTTCCTTGTGCTCGAGTAAGCCGACGACGAGGAACTTGCTCCCCAGATCGAGGGCGTACACCACCGCGGCGAGGACGGCCAGCAGACCCACCCTCCTCCGCCGGGGCGGCGCGGGCTCGGGGGCGGGGTCATTCAGCGGCGCTCCTCCCGCTGCTTGCATG
Organism: Thermobispora bispora DSM 43833; assembly: GCF_000092645.1. NCBI lineage: Bacteria > Bacillati > Actinomycetota > Actinomycetes > Streptosporangiales > Streptosporangiaceae > Thermobispora > Thermobispora bispora. The sequence goes on along the minus strand of NC_014165.1, from coordinate 1,603,687 downwards.
TCACGCACAGCGTCGCCCTCGGGAACGCCAGAAGACGCTCCTTGCCGATCGGCTTGTGGCACGATTCGCACTCTCCGTAAGTCCCTGCGTCGACCCGGGCGATCGCCCGCTCGTTCTGCGCGATCAGATCCCGCGCATTCAGGGTAAGGGCGATCTCTCGCTCACGCTCAAACGCCTTGGCCCCGGCGTCGGCGGTGTCGTCCCCGGCGCCCTGGCTGACCTCCCCGGACGCGAGCTGCTCCTCCATCCGGGCGACCTCGGCCTTGAGCTCCTCGATCTCACGCACCAGCCGCTTGCGTACCTCGTCCAATTCGGCCGCCGTCCAGGTGTTGTCACCGGCGGCGGTCCCGGTCCGTGGCGCGTGCATGGCCATTGCGGGCCTCCCTCGTAGGAGCTGGTCATGGGCGCAGAGCGTGTCCGGGCATCGTACGCCACGGACGCCCCGGGCGGGCGCCTCATCGCGGCGGGTTCAGCCCTCGCGCAGCCGGGCGGCGCGCCGCGCGAGCTCCTCCTCGTCCCCGGCGATCTCGACGACCTTGTCGCGCGCCGTCGCACCCGAGACGAGACGCACGTCGCCCCGGCGGACGCCGAAGGCCGACGCGACGGCCTTCAGGGCCGCCTCGGTCGCCCGCCCGTCGACCGCTGGGGCGCACACCCTCACAACGATGGCGCCATCGCCGTATGTTCCTCCCACGTATTCCCTGGATGCGCCCGGTCGTACCCTGATGCTCACTCGCATGCCGGGAAGCCCTTCTGGCCAGTCTGCGTTATCTTCATAGTTTGCAAGGCGTTGATGGGGACGAGTACCTCCGCATCCACTCGCTTCAGCGACCCGGGGACGGTGTGAGCCCGGGGCGGGTCGCGGTGGGAAGATCACCCCGGAGCCGCCGGAAGAAAGGCCTCCCCGGCTGAGTAGAACCGGCAGCAAGCGAAATGAGTGGGCGCCCGGCCGCCCGGGCGTCAAGAAGGGTGGTACCGCGGAGCCGTCCCGGCTTCGTCCCTTCGCGCCATGTCCGTTCCACGCGTGGAGGTTCCCGCCCGACGATGTCCAACCACTACTTCCCCGCTCTCCCCGCGCAGGTCGACCTGCCCGCCATGGAACGCGAGGTGCTCAGGCGGTGGCGGGACGGGAAGGTGTTCGAGCGCTCGCTGGAGCAGAACGCGGACGGCCCCCCTTGGATCTTCTATGAGGGCCCGCCCACGGCGAACGGCATGCCCGGGGTCCACCACGTCGAGGCGCGCGTCTTCAAGGACGTCTTCCCCCGCTACAAGTCCATGCGGGGCTACTACGTGCCGCGCAAGGCCGGCTGGGACTGCCACGGCCTCCCGGTCGAGGTCGCGGTGGAGAAGGAGCTCGGCCTCTCCGGCAAGCCCGAGATCGAGTCGTACGGCATCGCGGAGTTCAACAAGCGCTGCCGCGAGTCGGTCCTGCGGTACGTCGACGCGTTCGAGCAGATGACCGAGCGGATGGGCTACTGGGTGGACATGTCCCAGGCCTACCGCACGATGGACCCCTCCTATATCGAGGCCGTCTGGTGGTCGCTCAAGGTGATCTGGGAGAAGGGCCTGCTCTTCCGCGACTTCCGGATCACCCCGTACTGCCCGCGCTGCGGCACCCCGCTCTCCGACCACGAGCTGGGCCAGCCGGGCGGGTACGAGACGATCAGCAGCCCTTCGGTGTACGTGCGCATGCCGGCGACCTCCGGCCGGCTCGCCGAGCTCGGGGCCTCGCTGCTGATCTGGACCACCACCCCGTGGACCCTGGTGTCCAACACGGCGGTCGCGGTGCACCCCGAGGTCACCTACGTCGCCGCCCGCCACGGTGACGAGGTGCTCGTCGTGGCCGAGCCGCTGCTCCGGCAGGTGCTGGGCGAGGACGCCGAGGTGGTGGAGCGGTTCTCCGGGGCCGACCTGGAGCGCACGACCTACTCGCGGCCGTTCGACTTCGTCGACATCGCGGACGCCCACTACGTGACGCTCGGCACCTACGTGACCGTCGAGGACGGCACCGGCCTGGTCCACCTGGCCCCCGCGTTCGGCGCCGACGACATGGCCGTCTGCAAGCGGTACGGCCTGCCGGTGGTGAACCCGGTCGGCCCGGACGGCCGGTTCCTGCCCGACGTCCCGGTCGTCGGCGGCATGTTCTTCAAGGACGCCAACGGGCCGCTCACCGAGCTGCTGCGCGAGCGCGGCCTGCTGTTCAAGGGCGGGCACTTCGAGCACAGCTACCCGCACTGCTGGCGCTGCCACACCCCGCTGCTGTACTACGCCCTGCCGTCGTGGTACATCCGGACCACCGCGATCAAGGACCGGCTGCTCGCGGAGAACGAGCGGACCAACTGGTTCCCCGCCACGATCAAGCACGGCCGGTACGGGGAGTGGCTGCGCAACAACGTCGACTGGGCGCTGTCGCGGTCCCGCTACTGGGGCACCCCGCTGCCGCTGTGGATCTGCCCCGAGGAGCACGTCACCTGCGTCGGCTCGCTGAAGGAGCTCGGGGAGTACGCCGGGCGCGACCTGACCGGTCTCGACCCGCACCGCCCGTACGTGGACGAGGTGGTGTTCCCCTGCCCCACCTGCGGCGCCGAGGCCAAGCGGGTCCCCGACGTGATCGACGTCTGGTACGACTCGGGCGCCATGCCGTTCGCGCAGTGGGGCGCGCCGCACATCAACAAGGACGTCTTCGAGAAGTCGTTCCCGGGCCAGTTCATCTGCGAGGCCATCGACCAGACGCGGGGCTGGTTCTACTCGATGATGGCGGTCAGCACGCTCGTGTTCGACCGCTCGTCGTACGAGAACGTGCTCTGCCTCGGCCTGATCCTCGCCGAGGACGGCCGGAAGATGAGCAAGCACTTCGGCAACGTGCTGGAGCCGATCCCGCTCATGGAGCAGCACGGCGCCGACGCGCTGCGCTGGTTCATGGCCACCTCCGGTTCGCCCTGGTCGCCCCGCCGGATCGGCCACGGCGCGCTGGAGGAGATCGTCCGGAGGGTGCTGCTCACCTACTGGAACACGGCCTCGTTCTTCGTCCTCTACGCCAACGCCGAGTCCTGGTCGCCGGCGAAGCTCGCCGAGGCCCCGGCGTACGACCGGCGGCCGCTCATCGACCGGTGGATCCTCGCCGAGCTGCACCGGACCGTCTCCGAGGTCACCGCGTCGATGGAGGACTTCGACACGGCGCGGGCCGGGCGGCGGCTCACCGAGTTCCTCGACGACCTGTCCAACTGGTACGTGCGGCGCTCCCGCCGCCGGTTCTGGTCGGGTGAGGAAGCCGCCTTCGCCACGCTGTACGAGTGCCTGGAGACGGTCACCCGGCTGATGGCCCCGCTGGTGCCGTTCATCACCGACTACATCTGGGGCGTGCTGCGCACCCCGGACGACCCGACGTCGGTGCACCTGGCGCGGTGGCCGGAGGTGAAGAGCGAGCTGCTCGACCCCGAGCTGTCCGAGCAGATGGCTCTGGTCCGCCGGCTGGTCGAGCTGGGCCGGTCCGCCCGCGCCTCGTCGGGCGTGAAGACCCGCCAGCCGCTCGCCCGGGCGCTGATCGGCGCCCCCGGCTGGGCCGGGCTCCCCGGGGAGCTGCGCGAGCTGATCGCCGAGGAGCTGAACGTCCAGCGGCTGGAGGACCTCTCCTCGTTCTCGTCCGACCTGGTGACGTTCATCGTCAAGCCGAACTTCCGCTCGCTCGGCAAGCGCTTCGGGCCGCGCACCAAGCAGGTGGCCGCGGCGATCACCGCCGCCGATCCCACCGTGCTCGCCCAGACCCTGCGCGCCGGGGAGACCGCCACGGTCGAGGTGGCGGAGGTCGGCACGGTCGAGCTCGGCGCGGACGACGTGATCGTGACCGAGCAACCGCGCGAGGGCTGGGCGGTGGAGACCGGCGCGGTCGACACCGGCACCGGTGAGACGGTGGCGCTCGACCTCACCATCACCGACGAGCTGCGCCGGGCCGGCCTGGTCCGCGAGGTGATCCGCCTGATCCAGGAGGCGCGCAAGGCGACCGGCCTGTCCATCACCGACCGGATCGAGCTGTGGTGGTCGGCCGACGGTGAGCTGGCGGAGACCCTGCGGGCGAACGGGAGCGGCATCGCTGAGGAGGTGCTCGCGGTGAGCTTCACCGAGGGCGCGCCCGCCGAGGAGCTGCCCCGGCACGAGGACGCCGACCTCGGCCTCACCTTCCAGCTCAAGAAGGCCTGACCATACGAGGACCCTGGCCCCTCCGGACGGCCACCGCCCCGGAGGGGCTTTCTCTTGGTCACGCTCGGCGTCCTGGGCCGGCGTGCTCGCGGAGCGGCAGGCCACGCGTCCGGGGCGGCCGGCGCGAGGCCGGCCCGGGCGCCGATCCGTGGCTCGGCGCGCCTTCGCCCCTCGGGGCGGCGCCGAGAGAGGCACTGAGTCCGCGCCGACGGGATCACGCCGCAGCTGACGATCGAACCACCACGGGCACCGGCTCAGGGCACGGCAGTGTTCCCTTGGACCAGCGGAGATCGGCACTGGAGACGCCAGTGCGCCGCACGGTCACCGGTGGGCCCAACGGCTCGTACCGTCACCGGTGAAGGGGAATCCGGGCGCCCGTCCGCGGCATGGCGCGCTTCTGCGCCCGGGGGATCAGGAGTCGAGCCTGGAATCCCTGCGGCAGGACCACACCGCCGCAGGGTTCGACGATCACGCGGGCATCGGCGGTGGTACGGGGCGTGCCGCCCGGGCCATGGGGAATCGCCGACGGGAACCCGGACGGCGCTCTGCCGCCGTCACGGGCGAAGGCCGACCCGGGCGCCGATCCGCGCGCGGCCGGAAGGCCGCGCGGTGCGGAAGGACGTTCAGGCGTTCTGGCAGACCGAGCAGTGCGTCAGCCCGGCCTGCTCGGCCTCTTCGACGGTCATGGTCTGCACGCCGTCCGCGCCCATCCCCTTGATGAGCGGGCAGTCGGTGCTGTGGTAGCGCCGGGTGCCGATCATCACCGTCACCCTCGTGCCGGGGGCGAGGCGGTCACGCCCGGCGGCCGGCTCGTCCTCGGCCTGGCCGGATGGCCGCGATTCCTCGCTCGCGTCCTCGGACCGGTGCGGTGCCTCCGGGGCATCCGAGGCGGGATCGACGCTGCCCGTGGGCTCGGATCCCGGGCTCCCGGCCGGCTCCGTCCCATCCGCCGGCCGGCCCGGTTCGTGGGCCGGCTCTGCCGGCTTCGGGGAGGACGGGCTCGCCGCCTCGGCCGAAGGGCCGGCGTCATCGGAGGTCGGCCGGTCGTCCTGCCGTGGGCCTGTGCCGCCGCCCGCGCGCGGTGGCGCACCCTGGCCGTCGCGGTCCTGGGCTGGCCGGGCGGGCGGGCGGGCGATCGCCGGGATCACGGCCGTGTCGTCCGCCTCGTCGTAGGTTCCGGGATCGCCGGTGCCGGGCTGGCCGGCCACCGGCTCGGCGGCCTGCTCGGCGCTCTGTCCACCGTCCGGCCGCGTCACGGGCCGGGACGTTCCCGGGGTTTCCCCCGCCGCGGCGGCCGCCGCCTCATTCGTGGGGCGGTCCGGCTGAGCCGTGGCGTCCGGGGCGTCACCGGGCTCCTCGGGCCCGCCACCGGCCTGCTCCGGGTCCGGTGCGGCCGGGGTTGCGGCGTCCGTGGCCTCCGCGTCGGCTGGAGCGCCCGATGCCTGCTTCTCGGCCGATGGTCTGGCCGCCGTGGTCGCGTTGGGCCGGAACCAGCTGAACGCGCCCGGCTCGGCTGCGGCGGCCTCCCGTGGTGCGGCCGAGGGTTCCGCCTGTGCGCTGCCGGCGGTCGTGCCGCCGGTCACCGGAGCATCGCCTGCGGCCGTGACGCGGGTCTCCGCCGTGGCCTGATCGCCGCCGTCATCCGGCGCGGACCGGTCCTCGCGGGCCGTGCCGGTCTCCGCCTCGGGGGAGACCTTCTCGGGCGAGGCCGCTTCGTCCGCCTTCTCTCGCGGGCCGTGGCCGGTCTGCCCGGGCCGGGAGGAGCCACCCGGCTCGGCCGCCCGGTCCGGCGGCCCCGTCTCGTCGGCCGGCCGTTCCCGGCCGGTCGGCGGCGTCACGGCGGTCGCCCCGCGGCCGTCCGCTTCCCGCGCCTCCGCCGCGTGGGCGGAGATCTCGGCCAAGCAGGCGGTGCAGGGGGTGAACCCCTCTTCCCTGGCCTCCTCGTGGGTGAGCTCCTCCACCTGGCGCCCCACGACCTGGCGGCAGCTCGGCAGATGGAAGCGTCTGCGCCCCGGAATCACCACCACGATCGCATCAGGGGCGAGACCCCGGCCATCATGAGCCGCCGGTCGGAGAGTCGGCGCCGCCGCCTGGAGGCGCCCAGGCGGAGCGGAGGGCGGCTGCGTTCCCGGCTGTGCCACCGCCACCGGGCTGGCCATCGGCGGCGCTCCACCGAGCGCCACGCCGACCGGCAGGACTCCCTGCGGCGCGAACGACGCGACCGACGTCCCCTGTGGGGAGGCGGGAGCCTGTCCGGCGGTGCGCCCACCGGCGGGGAACAGCTCATGCCGGCGCAGCAGCACCCCGATCAGCAGGCAGACCGCGGCGAGGGCGCTGATCACGATCGACCACATCACCAGGAAGGGAGTGGCCAGCACCACACCCGCGATCAGCAGGATGATCGCGGCCAGTACCAGCGCCGCACTGACGAGGATCACGATCGGCTCTCCACGTCACCGCACGCGGCCAGGGGGAAATGCGTTCCGCTCACCGTCGCTCGGGGTGCGGGCCCTCCGGCCCGGGGAAGCCACCGGTGTGCTGGGTGGGTTCCTGCACGTAGACGTTCGGGGACACCTGCATCGGCTGGCCGCCCGGCGGCACGGTGTGCGCCATGGCGTGCGCGCCCGTGTCGGGGGCCGGGAAGCCGCCGGTGTTCTCCGAGGCCACGTTGAGCTCGGCGAGCTGGTTCTCCAGGTACAGCTTGAGGCGGCTGCGGTACTCGCGCTCGAAGCTGCGGAGCTTCTCGACCTTGCGCTCCAGCTCGTCGCGGGCCTGCACCAGCGAGCCCATGGCCTGGCGGTGCCGCTCCTGGGCGTCGCGCTCCAGGGTCTCGGCCCGGGCCCGGGCGTCGCTGATGATCTGCTCGGCCTGGCGGCGGGCCTTGCTGAGGATGTCATCGGCCTCGCGCCGGGCGCGGGTCACCGTCTCGTCGGCCTCCCGCCGGGCGTCGGCGATGGCCTGGTCCGCGGTCTGCTGGGCGAGCGCGAGCACCCGGGCCGCGGTGTCCATGTTGTCCTCGCCGGGCGGCATGCCCACCCCGGCGGGCGCCGGCTCGGGACGGGCCGGCTCCGGGGCCCTCGGCTCCGCCTGAGGAGGCATCATCTCCGGCTTCGGCTCCGCGACCGGGGCCGCGGCCATCTGCTGCATCTGCTGGCCGGGCACGTTGACGCCTCCCGGTACCTTGCCCCGCAGGCACTCGGCCAGCTTCGCACGGAGCTCCTCGTTCTCCTGGATCAGGCGGTCGAGCTCGGCCTCGACCTCGTCGAGGAACGCGTCGACCTCCTCCTCGTCGTACCCCGGCCTGAGGCGGGTGGTACTGAACTGCTTGTTCCGCACATCAGCGGGCGTCAATGGCATCTGGGTCTCCTTGGCGCGCTTGGAGTCTGTCCGGCGGGACGGTACCCGATCAGCGAAGCGCGGACATAATTTGGATCAAGACCAAGACCACAATGAACAACACTGTGAAGCTCAGGTCCAACGCCACCGTACCCAACCGGAGTGGCGGGATGAAACGGCGGAGGTACTTGAGCGGGGGATCGGTCACCGTGTATATGGCCTCCGCCAGCACCAGGACGACCCCGGTGGGGCGCCAGGAGCGGGCGAACGCCAGGACCATGTCGAAGATCATCCTGCCGATGAGCAGCAGCAGATAGATGGTCAGGGCGAAGATCAAGAGCTCTCTAACGATCGCCACTGTCCAGCCCCGCTTCCATCCGGTTCCGCTGCCTCCGGTCCTCTCGGGTACCGTTCAACCGGTCATTGCTCATGGTGGAACTCTAACCCTCGTTCAAGAAGCCGCGTTCAGCGATTCGGGCCTTGTCCTCGGCGGTCACCTCGACGTTGGCAGGGGACAACAGGAACACCTTGTTCGTAACACGTTCGATGGTGCCGTGCAGGCCGAAGATGAGACCTGCCGCAAAATCGACGAGGCGCTTCGCATCGCTGTCAGCCATCTCGGTCAGATTCATGATGACCGGCGTGCCCGCCCGGAAGTGCTCGCCGATCATCCGCGCCTCGCTGTAGCTGCGGGGATGGACGGTGGTGATCCGCGCCAGATCCGCGGTCCGGCGCTCGGGAGCGGGGCTCTGCGCATGGGCGGCGGGCTCGGCCGCGGCGGCGTCCTCGCCGGCGGCCTCCGCCGCGTGCGCCTCAGAGGCCCTCGAGCCGCGCCGCGGCTGCTCGTACTCCTCGGCGTCGCCGTCGCCGTACTCCTCGTCGGCGAACTCGCCCGAGTACCTGTCCTCGTAGCGGTCGTCCTCCACCAGACCGAGGTAGACCGCCATCTTGCGCATCGCGCCGGCCATCGCTCGTCGTCCTCCCGCGTCGTGCGTGCCGTCAAGGTCCGTCGGGGCAGGCCAGGCGGCAGCCGTCACCTTGGAGCTCCCGCTGACGGCCTCTATCGGAGATGTTCAAGGTCCACTTGGGGGACATTACCTGACGAAGGTCTTCCTGCGGCCGAGCAACGCCGTACCGATCCGCACGTGTGTCGCACCACACGCGATCGCCTCGGCCAGATCGCCGCTCATGCCAGCGGAGATGATCCCGGCGTCCGGGTGCTCGGCCTGGACGGCGCGCGCGATCTCCCGTAGCCGTGCGAACGCCTCGGCCGGGTCCCCGCCGAGCGGTGCGACGGCCATGACCCCGCGCAGGCGGAGCCCTTCGGCCGCCGCGATCTGCCCGGCGAGGTCGAGCACCTCCTCCGGCCGGGCCCCGCCCCGCCCACTCGTCCCCTCGGGCGTGGGCGGATCCAGCGAGACCTGCACGAGGCAGCCGACCTCACGGCCGGCCCGCACCGCCTCCCGGCTGAGCACCGTCACCAGGCGGGAACGATCCACCGAGTGGATCAGATCGGCGTACCGGACCACCGACCGGGCCTTGTTGGTCTGTAACTGGCCGATGAAGTGCCAGGTCAGGTCGAGATCGGCGCATTCGGCGACCTTGGCCGACGCCTCCTGATCGCGGTTCTCCCCGATGTCCGTCACGCCGAGCCCGGCGAGGAGCCGGATGTCGGAGGCCGGGTAGGTCTTGGTCACCGCGATCAGCGTGATCTCGGAGCGCCGCCGCCCGGCGGCCCGGCAGGCCTCCTCGATCCGCTGCTCGACCCGGGCCAGGGCCGAGGCGAGCTCCTCCCGGCGCTCGGCCTCCGCGACGGTTCCGGTGCCGTACGGATGGGAGCTCACTTGAGGAAGTCCGGCACGTCGAGCTCCTCCTCCTGCTCCTCGAACACCACCGGGCGCCGGGGCCCGGGCTGGCCGATCCGCGAGGTGATCGGGGTCGGCGGCTCGGGCGTGGGCCGCGGGATCGACACCGGCCCGGTGGCCGTGCCCGCCTCGGTCCTGCCGTCCTCCGGCTCCCGGGGGAACGGCGCCGCGACCGGCTTCTCCTGCTGGGCCGCGGCAGGCTGCGCCTTGTCGGCCGGCTCCGGATCCGCCTCCTGCGCCGCCGGGGCGGAGAGCGGCGGATCCGCCGGTGCCGCCTGCGCCGGGACCGACACGGCGGCGCCCGATGCGGGCTCCGGCGCGGCCGCCGGGGCCGTCCCGGTGGTCTGGCGCGACGAGAGCCGCCCGGCCGGGTCGGGCTCCGAGCGCTCCGCGGGCTCGGCGGAGGACTGCTCGGACCGCTGCTCCGACCGCGTCGGCGAGGTGAGCGTCACGCTCGGCCGCGATGGCACGGCGGGCCGGGAGGGCTGCTGGGACCGGGGCATCGGCGTGACGTTCGACGACTTCTTGTGCACGGGCTCGTCGAAGCCGGCGGCGATCACCGTCACCCGCACCTCGTCGCCGAGCGCGTCGTCGATCACGGTGCCGAAGATGATGTTCGCGTCCGGCGCCGCGGCGTTGGCGACGAGCTGCGCCGCCTCGTTGACCTCGAAGAGGCCGAGGTCGGAGCCGCCCGCGATGGAGAGCAGCACCCCGTGGGCGCCGTCGATGCTCGCCTCGAGCAGCGGGCTCGACACCGCCATCTCGGCCGCGGCGACGGAGCGGTCGTCCCCCCTGGCCTGGCCGATGCCCATGAGGGCCGACCCGGCCCCGGACATGACCGACTTGACGTCGGCGAAGTCAAGGTTGATCAGACCCGGGGTGGTGATCAGGTCGGTGATGCCCTGCACACCCGACAGCAACACCTGGTCGGCCGCCTTGAACGCATCGAGCACGCTGACCTGGCGGTCCGATATCGACAGCAGCCGATCGTTGGGAATGACGATCAGCGTGTCCACCTCTTCGCGAAGCGCCTCGATGCCCGCCTCGGCCTGCATGGCCCGGCGCTTGCCCTCGAAGCTGAACGGCCGGGTGACCACCCCGATCGTCAGCGCGCCGAGGGACCGGGCGATGTTGGCCACGACGGGTGCGCCGCCGGTGCCGGTGCCGCCGCCCTCACCGGCGGTGACGAAGACCATGTCGGCGCCCTTGAGGACCTCTTCGATCTCCTCACGGTGGTCCTCGGCCGCCTTACGGCCCACTTCCGGGTTGGCGCCTGCGCCCAAGCCCCTGGTGAGCTCACGGCCGACGTCGAGCTTGACGTCGGCGTCACTCATCAGCAGCGCCTGGGCGTCCGTATTGATGGCGATGAACTCGACGCCCTTGAGTCCCTCTTCGATCATCCGGTTGACGGCGTTGACACCGCCGCCGCCGATGCCGACGACCTTGATGACCGCGAGGTAGTTCTGCGGTGCTGCCACGACGAGGGGCCCTTCCGCTCTTGCGTTTCCTAGCGGGCAATGCCCGCGCTGACTACGTAAACTCTCACCCTCAAGTTGAGATTTAGAGTTATGTCAACCTGAGGATTGATACGGACAGTAGGGTCGCCCATCCCCACGGGTCAACTAACCGCGCCGCAATGCCGCCCGGCGTGTCGCGCACTGTCCTTTTCGCGCGATGCCGGGCCTCGCGGAATGTGAGACGTGTCATTTCACCGTCACCACCCGCGGTGAGCTGACATCGTAAAAGGTTCCGGGCTTGCTGAGTGTGGAGGCGAGGTTTCTGCTCTTCTGAGCCGCGTGCCTCGCATCCCCCCACAGCACTGTACGGCCATCGGCGAGCCGCAATGTGATCGACTTCGCCGACGGCGCGCGCACCTCGGCCACCCGCGCGGCCAGGCCGGGCGGGAGCGCGTGGAGCACGCTGAGCGCGGCGCGGACCGCGGGATCACCGGGGTCCGGTCCGCCCCGCAGCACCGGAAGCCGCGGCGCGTTGGCCACCCGGCCGAGCACCACGCCGAACCGGTCGACCACCAGCACGCGGTCGCCCGCGGGGATCACGGCGATCGGGGTCCGCTCGACCACGGAGATCCGGAGCGTGCCGGGCCATCCGCGCGCCACGCGGGCCGACTCCACCTCGAGCACGCCGCGCACCCGGCGCTCGACCTCGCCGAGGTCGACCGCGGCGAGCGGGGTTCCGGTGGGCACCCCGGCGGCGGCGCGGACCCGCTCCGCGAGCGCCGCCGAACCCCCGGTCACCTCGATCTCGCGCACCCCGAGCAGGGGCGAGAAGAACACGACCCAGGCGGCCGCACCGGCCACCGCGCCGGTGAGCAGGATCACCAGCGCCGCTCGCCGCAGGGCGGGGATCACCGGGCCGCCAGCTCCTCCACGATCCGCGGGCCGAGCTCGGTCACGTCACCGGCGCCCATGGTGAGCACGATGTCCCCGGGACGCGCCCGGCCGGCGACGAGGGCGGGCACGCTCTCCCGGTCCGGGGCGTAGACCACCCGGTCGGCCGGGAGCGGCACCCGCTCCGCGATGAGCGCGCCGGTGACCCCGGGCTCGGGGTCCTCCCGCGCGCCGTACACGTCGAGCACGATCACCTCGTCCGCGAGCCCCAGGGCCGCGCCGAAGGCGTCGGCGAAGAACCTGGTCCGCGAGTACAGGTGCGGCTGGAACACCGCGATCACGCGGCCCCGGCCGGCGTTCACCTCCCGGGCGGCGCGCAGGTCCGCGGTGAGCTCGGTCGGGTGGTGGGCGTAGCTGTCGAACACCGCCACGCCGCCCGCCTCGCCCTTGGCCTCGAAGCGGCGCTTGGCCCCGCCGAAGGCGGCCAGGCCCGCCGCGACCTCGCCGAGCGGCAGCCCGAGCCGGTCGGCCACGGCGATCACCGCGGTCGCGTTGAGCGCGTTGTGCCGGCCCGGTACGGCGAGGCGCACCCGGAGCGGCCACCCGGGGCCGGGCGAGCCCGCCGCCACCGCGAACTCCACCCCGAGGCCCTCGGGCACGACGTCGACGGTCCGGTAGTCGGCGCCGGCGGACTCGCCGTACGTGACGACGGTGAGACCGCGCTCGCGCGCCGGGGCGGCGAGGGCGGCCGAGCCGGGGTCGTCGGCGCAGAGCACGAGCAGCGACCCGACCCGCTCCACGAACCGGGCGAAGCTCTCGTGCACCGCCCGCACGTCGCCGTAGTTGTCGAGGTGGTCCGCCTCGACGTTCGTGACGATCGCGATGGCGGGCCGGAGCATGAGGAACGACCCGTCGCTCTCGTCGGCCTCCGCCACGAACAGGTCCCCGGCGCCGTCGTCGGCGCCGAGGCCCGTGGTGGCGAGCAGGCCGCCCACGCAGTACGACGGGTCGGCGCCGCACTTCTGCAGCGCCACGGTGAGCATCGAGGTGGTGGTGGTCTTCCCGTGGGTCCCGGCCACCGCGATGCCGGTCCGTCCCTCCATCACGGCGGCGAGCGCCGCGGCCCGGGGGATCACGCGCAGGTTCCGGCGGCGCGCCTCCTGCAGCTCGGGGTTGGAGTCCCGGATCGCCGTGGAGACGACGACCGTGTCCACGTCCCCGACGTTCCCGGCGGCGTGGCCGATGTGCACGGTGGCGCCCAGCTCGCGGAGCTCGGCGAGCACCGCGGAGTCGCGCACGTCGCTCCCCGAGACCCGCACGCCGCGCTTGAGCAGGATGCGGGCGATGCCCGACATCCCCGCTCCCCCGATGCCGATGAAGTGGACCCGGCCCAGCTCGGCGGCCGGGACGGGGTCCACGGGCTTGACCAGGCTCATTTGGACGCGATCTCCAGAACCTTCCTGGCGAGTGCCACGTCCGCGTCCTTCCGGCCCATGCGCGAGGCGGCCTCCGACATGGCGACCACCCGCTCCGGGTCGTTGAGGATCGGCAGCAGCGTCTCGATGATCCAGTCCGCCGACAGCTCGGCGTCCTCCACCATGATCCCGCCGCCGGCCTGGACGATCGGCTGGGCGTTGAGCCGCTGCTCGCCGTTGCCGTGCGGGAGCGGGACGTACGCCGCGGGCAGCCCCACGGCGGTCAGCTCGGCGCAGGTGAGCGCGCCGCTGCGGCAGAGCACGAAGTCGGCGGCGGCGTAGGCGAGGTCCATCCGGTCGATGTACGGCAGGATGACGTACTGCGGGTCGCCCGGCGGGGGCTCCTTCTCGACGGTGTTCTTCGGCCCGATCACGTGCAGCACCTGGATGCCGGCCTCACGGAGCCGGGGCGCCGCGTCGAGGGCCGCCTTGTTGATCGAGCGGGCGCCCTGCGAGCCGCCGAACACGAGCAGCGTGACCCGATCGGACTCCAGCCCGAAGTAGGACCGGGCCTTGTCGCCGAGGGCCATGCGGTCCATGTTGACGATGTCCCGGCGGAGCGGGATGCCGATGTACTGCGCGTTCGGCAGCGGCGTGTCGGGGTGCCCGGTGAAGACGTGCTCGGTGAGCCGGGCGCCGAGCCGGTTGGCGAGCCCGGGCCGCGGATTCGCCTCGTGGACGACGATCGGTATGCCCCGGCGCCGCGCCGCCAGGTAGCCGGGGGTGGCGACGTAGCCGCCGAAGCCGACGAGCACGTCGGCCTTGACCCGGTCGAGGATGCCGCCGGCGACGCCGATCGCGCCGGCGAGCCGGCCGGGGACGGTGAGGAGCTGCGGTGTGAGCGAGCGTGGCAGCGGTACGGCCGGCACGAGCTCGAGCTCGTAGCCGCGGGCGGGCACCAGCCGGGTCTCCAGGCCCCGTTCGGTGCCGAGGCAGGTGATCCCGATCGCCGAGTCGATCTCGCGTAGCGCATCGGCAAGCGCCAGTGCCGGTTCGATATGGCCGGCCGTCCCGCCGCCGGCGAGGACCACCCTCATGTCACTCCCTGTTCTGAGTCGTCCGAATCGCCGCCCGACGCTGCCGCGGCTGCGCCGGCGTAGCCGTGCCGTCACGCTTCGGGCGGCCACCCAAGCCAAGCCAGCTTAGAGCCCGGGCGGCGAATCCAGGGCCTCGCGCCGCCAGCGCCTCGGCGGCGCCGGGTTCCCGCTTGGCGAACGACAACAACATGCCAAGCGCGGCGAGCATGGGCAACAACGCCGAGCCCCCGTACGAGACCAGGGGCAGCGGGATGCCGGTGATGGGCAGGACGCCGATCACCGCGCCGATGTTCACGATCGCCTGCCCGGTGATCCACGCGACCGTGGCGGCCGAGGCGAGCCGGATGAACGGGTCGTCGATCCGGGAGGCGATGCGCAGCCCGGCGTAGCCGAGCAGGCCGTACAGCGCGACCACGATGAGCGTGCCCATCAGGCCGAGCTCCTCCCCCAGGATGGCGAAGATGAAGTCGCTCTCCGCGTGGGGGACCCAGTTCCACTTCTGACGGCTGCCCCCCAGGCCGATGCCGAACCAGCCCCCCGACCCGATCGCGATCAGGCCCTGGACGGCCTGGTAACCGCCGTCCTGGGCGTGGCTCCAGACGTCGAGGAAGCTCTTCAGCCGCTCCAAGCGGTACGGCTCGGCGATGATCATAGCGGCACTGGAGAGCAGGATGAGCCCGAGGATGCCGAGGAACAGCCGGACCGGCGTGCCGACCACCCACAGCAGGGACAGGAAGATCAGCATCAGCACGATCGTGGTGCCGAGGTCCCGCCCGAACATGACCATCACGGCGAGGAGCGCCGTACCGGGCATCAGCGGGAGCAGCAGGTGGCGCCACTCGATGTACCGGCCGCGCGCCTTGCGGGCGAGCACGTCGGCGCCCCAGAGCACCAGGCCGAGCTTGGCCGGCTCGGACGGCTGGATGGAGAACGGGCCGACGGTGATCCACCGCTGGGCGCCGAGCAGCTCCTCGCCGACGAAGATCACCATGACGAGGCCGAGCAGCGACAGCGCCATGACCGGGTACCCGGCGAGGCGGAAGAACCGCGGCGGCAGCCGGGAGCAGATCCACATCAGCGGGATGCCGATCGCCGCCGACATCGACTGCTTGGCGAACCAGTAGAAGGGGTTGCCGGTGCGCTGCAGGGCCTCGATGCTCGACGCGCTGAGCACCATCATCAGGCCGAGCGCGAGCAGGAGCGCGCTGCTGCCGAGCACCAGGTAGTACGAGGTCAGCGGGCGGGCGAGCAGCTCCCGGAAGGAGCCGGTCAGGGTGCGGATCAGGCCCGGCTCGCTCCCGGCCGCGGGGGCGGTCACCGCTTCGCCAGCCGGCGCACGGCCTCGGCGAAGGCGTCGCCGCGCGCGGCGTAGCCGGCGAACATGTCGTAGGAGGCCGCCGCCGGGGCGAGGAGCACGGTGTCGCCGGGGGCGGCGAGTTTCGCGGCCTCGGTCACCACGCGATCCATGACTCCAGTGTCCTGGCCGGGCACCTCCACCACGGGGATGTGCGGGGCGTGTCGCTCCAGCGCCTCCCGGATCCGCGCCCGGTCGGCGCCGAGGAGGACCACGCCGCGGAGCCGCCCGGCCGCCTGCCGTACCAGGTCGTCGACGTCGGCGCCCTTGAGCTGGCCGCCGGCGATCCACACCACGGACCGGAACGCCGACAGGGAGGCGGCCGCGGCGTGCGGGTTGGTGGCCTTGGAGTCGTCCACGTAGTCGACGTCGCCGATCCGGGCCACGTGGGCGATGCGGTGCGGGTCCGGGACGAACTCGGCCAGGCCGCGCCGTACCGCGCCGGTGGGCACGCCGTGGGCCCGGGCGAGCGCAGCGGCGGCGAGCGCGTTCGCGACGTTGTGCGGGGCGAGCGGGCGCACGTCGGCGAGCGTGGCGAGCTCCTCGGCGGTGTGCCGCGGGTCGGGCACGAACGCCCGGTCGACGAGGAGGTCCTCCACCACGCCGAGCTGGCCGGGCCGCGGCGCGCCCAGGGTGAAGCCCACCACCCGGCGCCCGGCGGCGCGGTACGGCTCGGCGAGCCGGGCGCACCGCTCGTCGTCCGCGTTGTAGATCACGGTCGGCGCGTTGCGGAAGATCTTCGCCTTCGCCGCCGCGTACTCCTCCAGCGAGCCGTGCCAGTCGATGTGGTCCGGCGCCACGTTGAGCACCGCGGCCGCCAGCGGGGCGATGCCCGACGACCAGTGGAGCTGGAAGCTGGACAGCTCGACGGCGAGCACGTCGTACGGCTCGCGCACCGCCTCGACGATGGGGACGCCCACGTTCCCCACGGCGAGGGCCTTGAGGCCGGCCGCGGTGAGCATCGAGGTGAGCATGCGGACGGCCGTGGTCTTGCCGTTGGTGCCGGTGAGCGCGAGCCAGGGGGCCGCGCCGTCGCCGCGCAGCCGCCAGGCGAGCTCCACCTCGCCGATCACCTCGATCCCGGCGGCGGCCGCCGCGGCGAGCAGCGGGTGGTCCGGCCGCCATCCGGGGGAGGTGACGACGAGGGACGCGCCCTCGGGGAGCTCGGGCTCGCCGAACCGCACCTCCACGCCGAGCGGGGCGAGCTCGGCCGCGGCCGCCCGCTGCCGCTCCCCGTCGTTCCCCTCGAGCACGATGACGCGCTCTCCCCGCCTCGCCAGCGCCCGGGCGGCGGCGAGGCCGGAGACCCCCAGTCCGGCGACGACGACGCTCACTACTTCGGCATCCATTCCACGTAGAAGAGGACCAGCCCGGCGGCCACGCAGAGCGCGGCGATAAGCCAGAAGCGCACCACGATGGTGGTCTCCGCCCAGCCGGAGAGCTCGAAGTGGTGCTGGAGCGGGGCCATCCGGAACACCCGCCTGCCGGTCAGCTTGAAGAAGCCGACCTGGATGATCACCGACATGGTGATGATCGCGAAGAGGCCGCCGAGGATCACGAGCAGGAGCTGGGTCCGGGTGGTGAACGCGAGACCGGCGATCACGCCGCCGAGCGCGAGCGACCCGGTGTCCCCCATGAAGATCTTGGCCGGGGGCGCGTTCCACCACAGGAAGCCCAGGCAGGCGCCGAGCACGGCCGCCGCGACCACGGCCAGGTCGAGCGGGTCGCGCACCCAGTAGCAGTTGGGGCCGAACCCGACGCTGGTGCAGCTGTTGCGGAGCTGCCAGTTGCCGATCAGCACGTACGCGGCGAGGACCAGGCAGGTGGCGCCCGTGGCGAGGCCGTCGAGCCCGTCGGTGAGGTTCACCGCGTTCGAGAACCCGACGATGAAGAAGAGCACCCAGAGGGTGAAGCCGATGATGCCGATCGACGGCCCGAAGTCGCGGAGGAAGGAGAGCCGGGTCTCGGCCGGGGTGAGCGCGTAGGCGTTGGGGAACCGGATCACCAGCGCGGCGAAGACCGCGCCGACGATGAGCTGGCCGAGGGCCTTGGCGCCGCTGCGCAGCCCCAGGCTCCGCTGCTTGTAGATCTTGATGAAGTCGTCGATGAAGCCGACGACCGCCAGGCCGGTCATCAGGAACAGCACCAGCAGCCCGGACGCTGTCGGCGGGTCGGAGTCGAAGGACACCATGCTGACCAGGTGGGCGGTGAAGTACCCGCAGAGCGACGCGATGACGATCACCGTGCCGCCCATGGTCGGGGTGCCCTTCTTGTCGTAGTGGCCGGACGGCCCCTCCTCCCGGATGTTCTGGCCGTAGCCGCGCCTGGCGAAGATCCGGATGGCGAGGGGCGTGCCCACCATGGAGAGCAGCAGCGAGACCGCCGCCGCGATGAGGATGAGCCTCACCGGGCGTCACCCCCGAGAACGGCGGCGGCGACCCGTTCCAGCCCGGCCGCGCGCGGCCCCTTCACCAGCACCACGTCGCCCGGGGCTAGCCGGGAGGCGAGCTCCCGGGCGGCCGCGTCGGTGTCCGGGACGTGGATGGCGCCGGGCGCGCCGGCGAGGATCGGCCCGGCGTCGTCACCGACCACGATCAGGGCCTCCAATCCCGACCCGGCGGCGATCCGGCCGAACTCCTCGTTCAGCTCCGCACCGGCCTCGCCGAGCTCCCGCATGGCCGCGACCACGGCGAACCGCCGCCGGCCGTCCCCCATGGCCCGCAGGGCGGCGAAGGCGGCCCGCACCGAGTCGGGGCTCGCGTTGTAGGCGTCATTGATCACGGTGACCCCGTCGGCCCGGTCGGTCACCTCCATGCGCCAGCGGCTGCGCGGCTCGGCCCGGGAGAGCTCCTCGGCGATCGCCACGACCGGCAGCCCCAGCTCGTACGCGACCGCGGCCGCGGCGAGCGCGTCGGGCACCATGTGCGCGCCGTGCAGGCGGAGCCGTACCGGGGCCGATCCGGACGGCGTGCACAGGGTGAACGAGGCGCGGCCCCGCTCGTCGAGCGTCTCGTTCTCGGCCCGGATCCGCGCCTCGGCCGAGCGCCCGAACCAGGTCACCCTGGCGCGGGTCCGGCCGGCCATCTCCCGGACGTACGGGTCGTCCGCGTTGAGCACGGCCACCCCGTCCTCGGGCAGCGCCTCGACCAGCTCGCCCTTGGCCTTGGCGATCGCCTCCCGGCCGCCGAAGACGCCGATGTGGGCCGCGCCCACGTTGAGCACGACGCCGATCCGGGGCGGGGCGATCCGGGTGAGGTAGGCGATGTGCCCGACGTTCCGCGCGCTCAGCTCCAGGACGAGGAACCGGGTGCGCTCATCGGCCTTCAGCACGGTGAGCGGGTGGCCGATCTCGTTGTTGTGGGAGCCGACCGGCGCGACCGTCGGGCCGATCCGCTCGGTCAGCCCGGCGAGCAGGTCCTTGGTCGTCGTCTTCCCCTGGGATCCGGTCACGCCGACCACGGTCACCGACGGCAGCTCGGCCACCACGGCGGCCGCCAGGTCGGCGAGGGCGGCGACCACGTCCCTCACGATCACGGCGGGTGCGTCCACGGGCCGGGAGGCGAGCACGGCCACCGCCCCGGCCGCGCAGGCCTCCTGGGCGAAGTCGTGGCCGTCGGCCCGCGACCCCTTGATGGCCGCGAACAGCGAGCCCGGCTCCACGGCCCGCGAGTCGATCACAACCGGACCTCGGACCACGGCCTCGGGGTCGGCCAGGCCGTTCAGGGCGCCCGAGGTTATCTCGGCCACCCGCGCCAGCGGCAACGGGATCATGCGTCTGTCCTGCTCTCTTTCACGCCACTCCACCGGCGGCGCGCGGGGCGTCGCGCGCCCGCCCACGTCGTCTCGGTGGCCGTCTCACCCACCGCCGGCCCTCTCGCCGACCAGCCCGGCCGCGTGCGCCCTGGCTCGTCGCGCGATGGCCTGCGCGGCCACCTCACGGTCGTCGAAGGGGATGACCCGGCCTCCGACATACTGACCTTGCTCGTGCCCCTTACCCGCCACAAGTACCACATCTCCGGACCTGGCAGTGGAAATCGCCAGGTCGATGGCGGCGGCCCGGTCCGGCTCCACGATCACGTGGGCCCGTTCCGCCGCCGGGACCCGGAGCGCCCCGGAGAGCATGGCGGCGAGGATCGCGAGCGGGTCCTCGCTCCGGGGGTTGTCATTCGTGAAGATCGCCGCATCGGCGAGCCGCGCGGCCGCCTCTCCCATGAGCGGCCGCTTCCCCCGGTCGCGGTCGCCGCCGCACCCCACCACGATCACGAGACGGCGGCCGGAGCCCATCACCGCGCGGAGCGAGCGGAGCACCGACTCGACCGCGGCGGGCTTGTGCGCGTAGTCCACGAACACCTGGATGTCCCCCGGGCCCGGGACCCGCTCCATGCGGCCGGGGACGCAGGTCGTCATGCCGATGCCGGCCACCGCCGCCGGGACGGGCACGCCCGCCTCCACCAGCGCGACCAGCGCGGCGAGCGCGTTGGCCACGTTGAAGGCGCCCGGGAGGGCGACGCTCACGTCGGTCTCCACGCCGCCCGGGCCGACGACCCGGAAGACGCTCCCGTCGGCGCCGAGGCGGACGTCCGCCACCCGCCAGTCGGCGTCGGCGTCGCCGGACGGGGAGAAGGTGGTGATCGGGATCTTCGCCCGCTCGGCGAGCTCGCGGCCGTACCGATCGTCGATGTTCACCACGCCCAGCCGGGAGTGGTCCGGGGTGAACAACCGCGCCTTGGCGGCGAAGTAGTCGTCGAGGTCGCGATGGAAGTCAAGATGATCTTGGGAGAGGTTGGTGAAGATGGCGACATCGTAAATGATCTCGGCCACCCGCCCCAAAGCGAGGGCGTGGCTGGACACCTCCATCGCGGCCGCGGTGACCCCCTGTTCCCGCATGAGCGCGAACAGGGCCTGCAGCTCGCTCGCCTCCGGGGTGGTCAGCCGCGCGGGGAACCGCAGGTCCCCCACCCGGATCTCCACCCCGCCGATCAGGCCGGTGCGGTGGCCGGCCGCCCGCAGGCCCGCCTCGGTCAGGAAGGTCGTGGTGCTCTTGCCGCTGGTCCCGGTCACGCCGATGATCGTCAGGTCGGCGGTCGGGTTGCCGTACACCCAGGCGGCCACCCGCCCGAGCACGGCCCGGGGATCGGGCACGACGAGCACGGGCAGCCCGGTCGCGACAGCGCGCTCCCGCCCGGCCGCGTCCGTCAGGATCGCGACGGCGCCCGCGGCGCTCGCCTCCGCGGCGAAGTCGGCGCCGTGCGCCGTGCTGCCCGGCAGGGCCACGTACAGGTCGCCGCGCTGCACGCGGCGCGAGTCGATCGATATCCCGGTGATCACTCCCCGGGTGCCCCGGGGATGAGGCGGGTGGACTGCGGAGGGCACGCCGAGGAGCGCGGCCAGCCCGGAGATCGGGCGGGCCTCGACGGCTGCCGGACGCATCGATGTCGGGGGATGCACGGCGTGAGCGTACCCTTTCTTTTGGTCACCCGTTGGTCACCCGGGCGCTCACCCGCCCGCGCGCAGGGCCACGCGGGGCGGCTTCGTCCCGGTCGGCGGGATCTTCTTGGTCTTCAGCGCGAACGTCATCACGTCCCGGAACACGGGCGCGGCGATCCGCCCGCCGTACCGGCCCTTCTTCGGATCCTGGATCACGGCGAGCACCACCAGCCGCGGCGCGTCCGCGGGAGCGAACCCGACGAAGGTCGCGGTGTACCCGCAATACCCCTGGCACTTCTCGTCATACCGCAGCGCGGTGCCGGTCTTGCCCGCCACCCGGTAGCCGGGGATCGCGGCCGCCGTGCCCGTGCCGTCGTTGCCGACCGCGGCCTCCAGCATCATCGTGACCTGCCGCGCGGTCTGCTCGCTCACCACCCGGGTCCGCTTCGGCTCCGGCGCGGGCACCAGCCGGCCGCGCTCGTCCGTGATGCCGGCGACGATCGTCGGGGTCACCCGCACTCCCCCGTTGGCGATCGTCTGGTAGACGCTCGCGATCTGCAGCGCGGTCACCGAGATGCCCTGGCCGTACGCGATGGTGCAGCGCTGGCTCCCCGACCAGGTCTGCCACTCCGGCAGCAGGCCGGCCTCCTCGCCGGGGAGGCCGGAGCCGCTCCGCTCCCCGAAGCCGAACGCGCGGAACGTCTCGTACAGGCGCTGGCTGCCCACCCGCTCCGCGGCCATGATCGTGCCGACGTTGCTCGACTCGGCGATGACCCCGGTGAAGGTGAGCCGCTCGGTCGGGTGCGGATGGGAGTCCTTGAGCCGCCGGTCGGCGCACTGGATGGTGTCGGGCACCCGGAACACGGTCTCCGGGGTGACCACGCCCGCCTCGATCGCGGCGGCCGCCGTGATCACCTTGTTCGTGCTCCCCGGCTCGAACACCTCGGAGACGGCGCGGTTGGCGCGCTGCTCCGGCGGGACGTCCTGCCAGTTGTTCAGGTCGGGCTCGGGGGCGTTCGCCATGGCGACGATCCGCCCGGTCCGCACCTCCATGACGATGACGCTGCCGCTGCGCGCGCCGGTCGCCTTCACCTGCTCGGCGATCGCCTTCTGGGCGGCCCACTGGATGTCCCGGTCGATGGTGAGCCGCACGTCCCGGCCCGGCTGCGGCGGGCGGCGCTCGCTGCGCGTCATCGGGATGCGCTGCCCGTCCCGGCCGATCTCGATGCTCTGCAGGCCGTCCCGGCCCGCGAGCACGTGGTTGTACGCGCTCTCCAGCCCTTCCAGGCCGTAGCCGTCGGTGCCCACGAACCCGATGAGGCTCCCGGCGAGCGTGCCGCCCGGGTAGAGCCGCCGGTAGGAGTGCTTGGCGCCCACCCCCTTGAACCCGAAGCCCAGGATGCGCTTGGCCCGCAGCGGCTCGACCCCGCGCGCGAGCACCACGTACCGGGAGGAGGTCCGCGCCAGCTTCGCGGCGATCTCCTCCTTCGGCTTGCTCAGCTCGGCCGCGAGCGTCTCGGCGATCTGGTCGCGCTGGGCCGGGTCGATCACCTTCGGGTCGGCGTAGATCTCCCGGGCGTCCACCGTCACGGCGAGCTCGTGCCCGTGCACGTCGGTGATCGACCCCCGCCGCGCCGGCAGGGTCTCCGGCTGCACGCGCTGCTGCGCCGCCTTCGCCTGCAGCACCTTGGAGTCGAACCCCTGGAGCTGCACCAGCCGCCCGGCGAAGATCGACAGCACGAACGCCATCGCGATCAGCCCGGCGTTCAGCCGCCGGACCGGGTTCCCCAGCCGCAGCACGGCGGGCTGGCGGGGCGGCTCCGGCGCGCGGGACCGGCGCCGGTCCGGGCCGGCCGGCCAGGGCCAGCGGGGCCGCCGCTCCGGCGGCCGCCCACCCGATGCGGTCCGGGCGACCGGCCGCCGCGGCCCGGCCGCGCGTGCCCCGGAACCCGGCTGCCGCGCACCGCGGCCGGGCGGTACCCGCCCGCCCGGCTCGGGTCGCGGGCCGCGGCGGGGCGTGGGCTCCCCGGGGCGCGGAGGCGTGCCGCCACGGCGCCCGGCGAGGTCGTCCCGTCCGGCGGACGGCGGGTGCGGGGGCGCGGCGCGATCCGGCCGGTGCGGCCGGGGAGGACCCTCGGAGCGGGCCGGCCTGCCCGGCGTCCCCGGATGCCTCCGGCCGCCGCCCGGACCTCTGCCGCCGCGCGAACCAGGACCACCGCGGCCGGGACCCGGGTTCCGGCCGCCGTCCCTCACCGGAGCACGCCCTCCCGGCCGGTCTCCGGCTCATCCGCGGGCCCGGGGGTGAGGAACATCGGCGGCGAGTCGTCCTCCCGGAGGTTGAGCCGCCTGGCGGCCTCGTCGAGGTGCCCGGGCTGGCTCCGCTCGCGGAGCTGGTTCTCCTGAGCGGCCGCGAGCTCCTGGAGCTCGTTGATGCTCGCCCGCAGGTCGTTCAGCTTGAAGGAGTCCCGGGCGAGCACGGTGTTGAGCAGCAGCAGGGTGACGAGGCCGCCGCAGAGCAGTCCGGCGATGAGCAGCACGAACGGGGCCTTCGGCGGCCGCTGGAGCGCGGGCCTCGCCTGCGCCGGCCGGCGCGCGGCCGGCGGGCGGACGGTGCGGCCGGCGCCCGTGGCCGCGATACGCCTCCCGGCCGATCCCGCGGCGGGACCCCGGGACGCGGCGCCTCCGGCGGGCACCCGTCCCCTGACCGCGGCGCCCCCGGTGCGGCCGCGGGACCGGGCGGCGGCCGTGGCCCCCGCCCGTCCGGGCACCCGGGTGGGCCGGCCGTTCCCGGCGAACGGCTCCTTGACCGCCGCGGACCGCACACGGCCGCCGCCCTGCGGCGCCCGCTCCGCGGTCCTCCTGTTCTCCTGCTCTATCCTCATCCCTCGCGGATCCTCTCTGCCGCCCGCAAACGTGCCGAAGCGGCCCGCGGGTTGCGGGCCACCTCCTCGTCATCCGGAAGCTCGGCTCCCTTGGTCAGGAGACGGAACGTGGGCAGGTGCGCCTCCAGGGGGACCGGCAGCCCGGGGGGACCGCTCTCGGTGCTCCGTTCCGCGAGGACCCGCTTGACGAGCCGGTCCTCCAGCGAGTGGTAGGCGAGCACGACGACGCGCCCGCCGACCGCCAGCGCGTCGAGGGCGGCGGGGAGCGCGCGCTCCAGCGCGGCGAGCTCCTGGTTCACCTCGATGCGCAGCGCCTGGAAGGTGCGCTTTGCCGGGTTACCCCCGGTCCGGCGCGTGGCGGCGGGGATCGCGTCACGGACGAGATCGGCGAGCCGCTTGGTCGTGGTGATGGGGGAACGCGCGCGTTCTCTCGCGATGGCGTTCGCGATGCGCGCGGCGAACCGCTCCTCGCCGTACTCGCGCAGGATGCGGGTGAGCTCGGCGACGGAGTAGCCGTTGACCACGTCGGCGGCCGTCAGCTCCTGCCCCGGGTCCATCCGCATGTCGAGGGGGGCGTCGTACGAGTAGGCGAAGCCTCGCGCCGCCTCGTCGATCTGCGGGGAGGAGAGGCCGAGGTCGAACAGGGCGCCGTTGATGCGCGGGCGCCCGGCGCGCGAGAGGATGGTGGGCAGCTCATCGGAGACCGCGTGAACCAGCGTGACCCGTTCCGCGTAGGGTGCGAGCCGTGCGGTGGAGCGCTCGATCGCCGTGGGGTCGCGGTCGATCCCGATGAGGTGCAGCGCGGGATGTGCCTTCAGCAGCGCCTCGGCGTGGCCGCCCAGGCCTACGTTGGCGTCGACGAGCACCGGGTCCGGTCCGGTCAGCGCCGGTGCGAGCAACTCCAGCACGCGACCGAGCATGACCGGAACGTGACCGTTCACCTGTCCCGGATGTTGCGCCAACGCCCCTCGTACCCCCATATCGCCGCTTCAGCGCTGCGGACCGCGGCTGCCGTCGATGACCACGCAACGGACCCCACCCATGCGGGCTCTCAACGAGCCGACCCGTGCGGCCAGGCCCCCATCCGCTTCCCGGTGCGTGGCCTCTGACACCGGGGAAGGTGCATCAGAACCCACGCGGGAGCGGGTGGAGACCTCGCCGAACGTCATCGACGGGTCTCACGTTCACTGGTCAGCGTCACAGGATCCCCGGCAGCACCTCCTCGGACAGCTCGGAGAACGCCTGTTCCTGTGCGGCCAGATAGGTCTCCCACGCCTTGGCGTCCCAGATCTCGAGCCGCGTGTTCGCCCCGATGACCACGCAGTCGCGCTCCAGGCCCGCGTACTCTCTCAGGCTCTGGGGGATCGTGATCCGGCCCTGCTTGTCCGGCTTCTCGTCGGAAGCGCTGGCGAAGAAGACCCTGCTGTAATCGCGCACCGCCTTCGCGGTGAGCGGCGCGGCACGGAGAGCCTCGGTGATGCGCCGGAACTCCTCTACCGGGAAGACGTAGAGGCAGCGCTCCTGGCCTTTGGTTATCACCAGACCCTCCGCCAGCTCCTCGCGATACTTCGCCGGGAGGAACAGCCGTCCTTTGTCATCAAGGCGTGGGTGGTGGGTTCCCAGGAACATCGCCCACCCCCCGTGCCTTGGGAGCGCTCAGCGCTTCAGCCTCAGCCCTCCACTGCGCACCACGATACTCCACTTCTCCCCACCGTCAACCGTGTAACTGTGATCACTCGCGGTAATTCGTCCGCGTTTTCGCAGCTTATTCACGGTAAAGAGCGAGGCCTCTCCCCCGCCCCAGGGGCGCCGCGGAGGCCGTACGCCATGGGGCGAGAGCGCGTCCGGCGTGCCCTGGTGGGGAAAAGTGGAGCGCGATTGTCACGGGATTCGAACGCACACGGGACCGGATGGCGAACACGACCGGCGAACACTGCTGTTATTCACCGGGATTTCCTGACAAAGTCGTGCACGTACCTCCCGCTGCGGCACAGTGGGCATCTCAGAATGGATAACGACCGTTTAACGCCCCATTACCGGGGACGCACCCTGATGGAGGCCTGGTGACAGCGACCCCCGACGTCACCGATGTGGAAACCCGGCTCGAGGCGCTGGTCGACACCGCCCAGCGGATCCGCCGGGCGATCGAATCCGTGATCGAGGGCAAGGGTGACGTGGTGCGCCTCACCCTCACCGTGCTCCTCGCCGAAGGACACCTGCTCATCGAGGACGTTCCGGGCGTCGGGAAGACGATGCTCGCCAAGGCCCTCGCCCGCTCGATCGACTGCACGGTCAAACGGGTCCAGTTCACCCCCGACCTGCTGCCGAGCGACATCACCGGGGTGAGCGCGTACAACCAGCAGACGCGGGAGTTCGAGTTCAAGCCCGGTCCGGTCTTCGCGAACATCGTCGTCGGCGACGAGATCAACCGGGCCTCGCCCAAGACCCAGTCGGCCCTGCTCGAGTGCATGGAGGAGCGCCAGGTCACCGTCGACGGCCGCACCTACCCCCTCGACTCCCCCTTCATGGTCATCGCGACCCAGAACCCGGTCGAGATGGAGGGCACCTACCCGCTGCCCGAGGCGCAGCGCGACCGGTTCACCGCGCGGATCTCCATCGGGTACCCGGATCCCGCGGCCGAGCTGGAGATGCTCGACGTGCACGGCGCCGAGCAGCCGCTCGACAAGCTCAAGCCGGTGGCGACCACCGCCGAGATCCGGGCCCTGATCCGGGCCGTGCGCACGGTCTACGTCGCGCCGGCGGTGAAGCGGTACGCCGTCGACCTGGTCTCGGCCACCCGGAGCAGCCGTGACCTGCGGCTCGGCGCGTCCCCGCGCGCCACCCTGCACCTGGTGCGCAGCGCCCGCGCCCACGCCGCGCTCGCCGGCCGGGACTACGTGATCCCGGACGACCTGCAGGAGCTCGCCGTCCCGGTGCTGGCGCACCGCGTCCTCCCCAGCCTCGACGCGCAGGGGCTGCGCCACGATCCCGAGCAGATCATCGCCGATCTGGTCCGTCAGGTCCCGGTGCCCGACTCCCGCTGACCGGAGGGCGCCATGACCGGGTTGAAGGCCCTGACGTCCCGGGGGCGCTCCTTCCTCGCCGCCGGGGTGGCCGCGCTGGCCTGCGCGATCGTCCTCGGCGAGCAGGACCTGGTGCGGATCGCCGTGCTGGTGCTCGCGCTGCCGCTGCTCGCCGCCCTGGTGGTGGCGCGGACCCGCTACCGGCTCACCTGCGCCCGCCGCCTGGAGCCGGCCCGGGTCGAGGCCGGGGCGACGAGCACCGTCATGATCCGGCTCTCCAACGCCACGCGGCTGCCCACCGGGCTGCTGCTGGTGGAGGACACGCTCCCCTCCGCACTCGAGGCCGCGCCCAGGTACGCGCTCGACCGGGTGGAGCCGCACGGGGTCCGGGAGATCCGCTACACGGTACGGCCGGCCGTGCGCGGGCGCTACCCCATCGGCCCGCTCACCGTGCGGATCACCGACCCCTTCGGCCTGGTCGAGCTGGTGCGGTCGTTCACCTTCGTCGACACCCTCACCGTGACGCCGCGGATCGAGCCGCTGCCCAGGGTGCGGCTGTCCGGGGAGTGGGGCGACGGCGGCGAGGGCCGTACCCGGTCGATCGCCACAGCCGGGGACGACGACGTCGCGCCGCGCGAGTACCGGCACGGCGACGAGCTGCGGCGGGTCCACTGGCGGTCCACGGCGCGGCGCGGGGAGCTGATGGTCCGGCGCGAGGAGCAGCAGTGGGAGAGCCGGGGGACGCTGCTGCTCGACACCCGCCGGTGGGCGCACCGGGGCGACGGGGCCGCCTCCTCGTTCGAGGCGGCGGTCTCGGCCGCGGCCTCGATCGGCGCGGCCCTCGCCCAGGACGGGCTCACCCTGCGGCTCGTCACCGACGAGGGCCGCCGGCGGCCGGCCGAGGCCGGGGCGTGGCCGCTCCTCGACATGCTCGCGGTGGTGCGGGAGAGCCCGCTGTACTCCCTGGAGCAGGGGATCGCCGCCCTCCGGCAGGACGGCGACGGGCTGATCATCGCCGTGCTCGGCGCGCTCCACCCCGAGGACGCGCGCGCCCTCGCCGGGCTGCGGCGGCACGGCGTGAACGCGGTCGCGGTGCTGCTCGACGTCGCCACCTGGGGCGGGCACCCCGACGAGACGGCCGGTCAGGCCCGGGCGCTGCTCACCGGCGCCGGGTGGCGGGTGCTCGACCTGGCCAAGGACACCCCGCTCGCCGCGGTCTGGCCCCAGGCGGGGAGGAGGCGCGCGGCATGATGATCCGGCTGTCGATCGCGGGGGCGCTGGCCACGGCCGCCGTCACGGCGACCCTGCAGCCGCTCATCGCCGGCGGCTCCTGGTGGTGGGACTGCCTCGGCGCGATCCTCGTGGTGACCGGGGCCGGGATCGCCGCCTCCCGGCTGCGCCTCCGGCCGTGGGCGGTGCCGCCGGTCATGCTCGCCGTCACCCTGGTGTTCCTGACCGCGGCCTTCGCCCCGGGCGAGGCGTGGCTGCGGATCGTCCCGACCGAGGAGTCGCTCGGCAGGCTCGGCGATCTCGTCTCCACCGGGTTCGGCGAGATCCAGCGGTACAGCGCACCGGTGCCGGCCACCCCGGGCGTCCGCCTGATCACCGCGGGCGGGGTCGCGCTCATCGCCATCCTCGTCGACTGGCTCGCGATCCGGCTGCGCAGCGCGGCCGCGGCCGGGATGCCCCTGCTCGCGCTCTTCACCGTGCCGGCGGCCGTGCTCACCGAGCCGATCGCCTGGCCGGTGTTCGTGCTCGCCGCCGCCGGGTACCTGGGGCTGCTCGCCGCCGACGGCCGGGAGCGGCTGCACGGCTGGGGCCCGGTGATCACGCTGCACCGGGCCAGGGCGGTGAGCCGCCGTCGCGATCTCGTCCGGCCGGCGCTGCCGGGCAAGCGGATCGGCGCGGCGGCGGTCGCGCTCGCCGTCGTGGTCCCCGCGCTGCTGCCGACGCTCACGCCCAACCCCGTGGCCGGCTTCGGCGCGGGCAACGGCACCGGGGCGGGCGGTGGCACCATCGGCATCCCCGACGCGGTCGCCGAGCTGGGCGGGCAGCTCCGCCGGTTCGAGAACCGGATCGTCCTCACCTACACCAGCAGCGACGACCGGCCGAGATACCTGCGCATCTACGCCCTCGACGTCTTCGACGGGGTGAAGTGGACGGTGGGCTCGCTGCGGGGCCGGCCGCAGGACCGGGTCTCCGCCGGGCCGCTCCCCCCGGCCCCCGGGCTCGGCCCGGATGTCGAGGTGGCCCGGGCGGAGATGGAGATCAAGATCAGTGACGAGATCAGTGAGCTGAGGTTCCTCCCGCTGCCGTACCCGGCGACCCGGGTCGAGGCCGAGGGCGACTGGCGGGCGGACCGGGCCACGCTCACCGTGTTCTCCCCCAGCGACGAGGCGGCCGGGCTGGAGTACCGGGTCGAGATGGGCGAGCCGCGGCCCACGGCCGACCAGCTCGACGCGGCGGGCGTCGAGCCACCCGACGAGCGGTACCTGGCGCTCCCCGACGACCTCGACCCCCGGATCGCCGCGCTCGCCGAAGAGGTGACCCAGGAGGCCGACACCCCGTACCGGAAGGCGGTCGCCCTGCAGCGGTGGTTCACCGAGACGGGCGGGTTCACCTACAGCCTGCTCGCCTCCGGCTCCGGGTCCCGGGCCATCGCCCGGTTCCTGCTGACCTCCCGCGCCGGGTACTGCGAGCAGTTCGCGAGCGCGATGGCGGTGATGGCCCGGATCCTCGGGATCCCGGCCCGGGTGTCGATCGGGTACACCGGCGGCACCCGGTCGGAGGACTCCTGGGTCGTCACCACGCACGACGCCCACGCCTGGCCCGAGCTGTACTTCGACGGCATCGGGTGGCTGCGGTTCGAGCCGACGCCCTCCGGCGCCACCGGGCAGGGCACGGCCGAGCCGCCGTCGTACACGCTCCCGGCGCCGCCCACCGTGACGCCGAACGCCGGCCCGTCGGCGGCCGCCTCGGCGGAGCCGGACGAGGCGGAGCCCACGGCCGCCCCGACCGCGGCCGGCCGCCGCGCGATCGACGATCCCGACCTCGGCGCGGTCCCCACCGGCCAGGACACCGGCGTGCCCGGCGCGGTCAAGGCGGGGCTCGTGGCGGTCCTGGTCCTGCTGGTCGCGCTGATCCCCGCTGGGGTGCGGCGGGCCGTCTGGCTGCGGCGGCGCCGGGTGCTCGGCGGCGGCGCGCCCGCCCCGGCGATCGAGGCGGCCTGGGCGGAGCTCTGCGACACGCTCACCGACCTCGGGCTGGCCAGGCTGCCCAGCGAGAGCCCGCGGGCGCTCTGCCGGCGGATCTCCGAGCGCCACGGGCTCGGTGGCGCGGACGCCGCCTCGCTCGCGGCGATCGGGGCCGCGCAGGAGCGGCTCAGCTACGCCCCCTCCCCCGGCGGCGCGGCGCCCACGGCCGAGGACCTCCGGCGGGTGCGGCGCGCGCTCGCCCGCACCGTGTCCCGATGGCGGCGGGCCGGCGCGGTCCTCGCCCCGGCCTCGACGTTCCGGCGCGCCCGGGCGCTCGCCGAGCGCGCGCTCGACCTGTTCGACATGCTCGAGGCGGTCAGGATCGGCCGGGCCCGGGGATGAGCCGGCTGGGCGGGCCGGGCCGCGGTGTCGCGTCAGGGGCATCCGTCCGGCCTTGGGCCGCGGCGTCCCGCCCCGGGCATGGCCCCGGGCGTCGTCAGTCCCGGAACCGGCCCCCGTCCCCGCCAGGGGCCGTGACCGTCCGCGCGCCGGAAAGCCGGCAGGCCCGCAAGGCATCGCGTGCGCGCGGGCCCGGGGACACGCGGCCGAGCCATGTCACGCCCGCTGAATGGAGGGCATCGCGTGCGCGGGCGCACGGGCGCCTCGCCACCGCGGCGGTGCGAGAGCGTCGAGCGGATCTCGCGTGCGCGGGCGGACGGGGCCCATCGCCCCTTCGTGTCCGATGGCCCGCGGCGTCGATCGCAGGCACGGGCGCACGCGCTCGCCGGATGGGCGCGGGCGGATCCGCCCTGCCGAACCGTGGCCGTGCACGGCCGTCCGCCGGCCACGCCGTGGGCGCGGCCGGCGTCTCGTCTGAGAGGTCCCGGGTGGGCACGCCCGGCGCGGTGCCGCTCGCCGAGGCGGAGGGGGAGAGGGCCTCAGCGGAGCGTTCCCCGGCGGCGCGCCCGGGTCAGCGCTCTTCCTGGCGGCGGCGCCAGCGCTCCTCCATGCGCTCCATGAAGGTCTGCTTCGGCCGGCGCATCGGCGGCCTCCCCTCGTCCGGCGACGGGGGGTACGCGAAGCCGTTCATCCGCTTCCAGCTCGACAGGCCCCACAGCGAGGCGGCGAGCATCACGACGAAGCCGGCGACGCCCAGCGGGATCTGCTGCGCCACCACGCCGACCATCAGCAGCACCACACCGAAGGCGAAGCCGATCGCCGCCTTGATCAGGCGGCGCTTGTAGTGGTTGCGGGGGTCACTGATCCGGACGCTGTGCGCCCACTTCGGGTCCTCCGCGTAGAGGGCCTGCTCGATCTGGTCGAGCAAGCGCTGCTCGTGCTCAGACAGCGGCACGGCGCCTCCCAAGGACGGCCCCATTCAGGGGAAGACGGCAACGGACGGCTCGGGATGCCCAACCTCGCGGTCGGTTATCCCCAGAATACGAGCCCGTAGACGTGGGCGAAAGAAAACGTTCAACATGCCACAAACCGGCGGCGCGTCATAGACCCATCTCATCATGCGGGGGCTCCACCAGCGACGCCGGGCGTACCGCTCCCGGGCCGAATCGCATGATCACCCGGTCCATGGCCCGTTCCACGTCGCGCCAGCCCTTCTCCCGCTCGCCCAGGCTGAGCTGGTGCGCGGCCGTGGCGGCCGGGCGGAGGTTCTCCACGCGCACCCCGACCAGCCGCAGCCGCGCCCGCTCCAGGCCGGAGGACTCGTACAGGCCGCGCGCCGTCCCGTAGATCTCCCGCGCCACGTCGGTCGGCTCGCGCAGGGTCCGCGACCGGGTGATGGTGGTGAAGTCGGAGCGGCGGAGCTTCACGCTCACCGTGCGGCCGACGTACCCGCCCGCCCGGAGCCGGGCGGCGACCCGCTCCGACAGCCGCAGCAGCTCCCGCTTGATCGTCTCCGGGTCGTCGACGTCGTGGGAGAACGTCTCCTCACTGCCGATGCTCTTGTCGGGGGCGTCCGGGACCACGGGGCGGTCGTCCCGGCCCCAGGCCAGCTCGGCGAGGCGCTCCCCCAGCGCGCCGAACTCGCGCCGGAGGGTGGCCACCGGAACCCGGGCGAGATCGCCGACGGTCCGGATGCCGAGGCGGGTCAGGGCCTGCTCCGTGCGCTCCCCCACCCCCCAGAGCTCGGCGACGGGGAGCGGGTGGAGGAACTCGATCACCTTGTCGGCGGGGACGACCAGCATGCCGTCCGGTTTGCACCGCCGCGAGGCGAGCTTCGCCACGAACTTGCTGTTCGCCACCCCGACCGAGCAGGTGATGCCGAAGCGCCCGGCCACCTGCTCGCGGATCATGCGGGCGATCGCGGCGGGCGGGCCGAGCCTGCGGCGGGCGCCGCCGACGTCGAGGAACGCCTCGTCCAGCGCGATCGGCTCCACCAGCGGGGTGATGTCCCGGAGGAGTTCCATGATCCCCCGGGAGACCTCGGCGTACTTGGCGTGGCGCGGCGGGATGATCACGGCAGCCGGGCAGCGGCGGCGGGCCTGCGTCATCGGCATCGCCGAGCGGACGCCGTACCGGCGGGCCTCATAGCTGGCGCTCAGCACCACGCCCCGGGGACCGGGCGACCCGACGATCACCGGGGCGCCCCGCAGCTCCGGCCGGTCGAGCAGCTCGACGCTGGCGTAGAAGGCGTCCATGTCCACGTGCAGGATCGGGCAGCCGGTGTCGCCGGCCGGGCCGTCCGGCACCGATCCGCGGATGGGCTGCCTGGACATACCAGCAGCCTAACCGAACAGAGTTTCTAATCTCCGGCCGGCCGCCGCTTGCGCCCGATGACGTGGAGCTGGGTGGCGATGTCGCGGAACACCGGGTGGGAGGCGGCGGCCCGCTCCAGCGCGATCAGCGCGCCGGGATCGCTCTCGGCGAGCATGCTGGGCACGATGTCGGTGAAGATCCGCACGCCGTGCACGTCCCCGACGGTGAACCCGGCCGCGGTGAGCAGCCCGACGAGCTCCTCGCGGGTGAACCGGCGCGGCATCGGATCCCGGTCGCCCCAGCGCCCGCCCGGCTCGCCGAGAACGCGGCTCGCCTCGTCGAACCGGCCCGCGAGCGCGCGGTGGAGCGCGGCGGCGACCGAGTTCGCCGCGATCACGCTGATCACGCCGTCGTCGCGGAGGACGCGGCCGATGGCGGCGAGCGCGCCGGCCGGATCGTCCACGTGCTCGAGCGTGCAGTGGCAGAGCACCACGTCGGCGCAGCCCGGCGGGAGCAGCTCGCCGAGGTCGGTCACGTCGCCCTGGAGGCCCTTCACCTGGACCCCGGCCTCGGCGGCCCGGCGTTCCAGCGCGGCGAGCGCGTCGGGCGAGGGGTCGACCACGGTCACCCGGTGCCCGAGCCCGGCGAGGGGGACGGCGAAGCCACCGGTGCCGCCGCCGGCGTCGACGATGTCGAGCGAACCGGTGCCGGCGGCCGCGGCCCGCTCGGCGAGGACGGCGCGCAGCGCCTCCCAGACGACGGTCTGCCGTGTGGCGTCCCGCATTTCCCCTCCTTACCCGGGGCGTGCCCCGCGCCTGCCGCCTTGCCGCGCCGCCGCTCCCCGGCGCCTGGCGCGCCGTCCCGGATCAGCGGGCGCCGCCCGCCGGGTCGCCGGGCGGGCGGCCTAGATCGTCAGCGACGGCTTGAGCTCCTTGAACCGGGCGAGCAGGCCGTTGACGAAGTGCGGAGACTCGTCGGTCGACAGCTCGGCCGCGAGCCGGACCCATTCGCTGATGACCACGTTCTCCGGCACGTCCGTCGACCAGAGCATCTCATAGGTGCCGGCACGGAGGATGTTCCGGTCTACGGCCGGCATCCGGTCGAGTGTCCACCCCTGCGCGTAGGTGGAGATGAGCTCGTCGATGCGGTCCTGGTGCCGCACCACGCCCTCGACCAGGGTGACCGTGTACTCGAGGACCGGAGGATCCGCTTCCTTGGCCCGTTCGTCGAGCACCTGCAGCGGGCTCACCGCCCGGGCCTCGGCCTCGAACAGGATGTCCAGGGCCCGCTGGCGGGCTTGCGTCCGCTCCTGGCGGCCCTTCCCCCGTACCGTCGTCACGTCAGGCCCGGCCGAGGTACTCGCCGGTCCGGGTGTCCACCTTGACCCTCTCACCGGTGGTGATGAACAGCGGAACCTTGATCTCGGCACCGGTCTCGAGGGTGGCCGGCTTGGTCCCGCCGGTGGAGCGGTCGCCCTGCACGCCCGGCTCGGTGTGCGCGATCACCAGCTCGACGGAGGCGGGGAGCTCCACGTAGAGCGGGGTGCCCTCGTGGAAGGCGACCGTCGCCGTCATGTTCTCGAGCATGTAGTTGGCAGCGTCTCCCACCACCGACCGGGGGACGTGGACCATGTCGTAGGTCTGGGTGTCCATGAAGACGAACTCGTCACCGTCGAGGTAGGAAAACTGCATCTCGCGCTTGTCGACGTTCGCCACGTCGACCTTGACGCCGGCGTTGAAGGTCCGGTCGACGACCTTCCCGGACAGGACGTTCTTGAGCTTGGTACGGACGAACGCACCGCCCTTGCCGGGCTTGACGTGCTGGAACTCGACGACGGTCCACAGCTCGCCGCCCTCGAGCTTGAGCACGAGTCCGTTCTTAAGGTCGTTCGTCGTCGCCACGTAGGTTCTCCCGCGTGCGGCTGCCCTTAGAGAATGAGCAGGTCCTTGGTGGTCAGTGTGAGAAGCTCCGGCCCGTCATCACGCGTGACAAGCGTGTCCTCGATGCGCACACCGCCTCTTCCCGGGAGGTAGACCCCCGGCTCGACGGTGATCGGAACCCGAGGTTCTAGTTTACCGGGCTTGCCGGGGCCCAAGTACGGCAGCTCGTGGATCTCCAGGCCCACCCCGTGGCCGAGCCCGTGGTGGAAGTGCTCCCCGTGACCGGCCTCGGTGATCACCGCGCGCGCGGCCGCGTCCACCTCGTGCACGGTCGCGCCCGGCCGTACCGCGTCGCACCCGGCGCGCTGGGCCCGCCGGACCAGATCGTAGAGGTCGCGCTGCCATCCGGCCGGCCGGCCGACCGCCACGGTCCGGGTCATGTCGGCGTGGTAGCCGTCGCAGCACGCGCCGAAGTCCATGGTCACCAGGTCGCCCGCCCGGATCTCGCGGTCCGTGGGCGCGTGGTGGGCGATCGCGCCGTTGGGCCCGCTGGCGACGATCGTGTCGAAGGCGGGCCGGTCCGCGCCCAGCTCGAGCATGGCGGTGTCGAGCCAGCGGGCGATCCGGCGCTCGGTCACCCCGGGCGCGAGCCGTTCGAGGACCGCGGCGAACGCCCGGTCGGTGATCTCGCAGGCCAGCCGGAGCGCCGCGATCTCGGCCTCGTCCTTCACCGCCCGGACCGGCTCCACCAGCGCGCTCACCGGGATGAGGCGGTGCCCGTCGGAGAGCCTGCGGTACTCGGCGACCGGCATGTGGTCGGCCTCGACCGCGACCTCCCCCGCCGCGCGGGCGAGCAGCACGCCGGCCACGTCGCGGTGCTCGATCACCTCCAGGTCGGGGCAGCGCGCCCGGGCGGTCTCCGCGTACCGGGCGTCGGTGGCGAGCACCGCCCCGCCGGAGGCGGTGACGAGCACCGCCGCGTTGGAGCTGGCCAGGCCGGTCAGGTAGCGCACGTTGACCGGCCAGGTGATGAGCGCGGTCTCCACCCCGCGCTCGGCGAGGGCCGCGGCGAACCGGGCGCGTCGTTCGGCATGGTTCACGGACTGGGTCACGGAGTGGACTCTACGCCCACCGGCGCCGCGGCCGTCCCGCCCGCCCCGCGGCGCCGGCCGCGGGGCGGTGGCCGGGCGTCAGGAGACGAGCTCCTTGATCCTCTCGATCAGCCGCACGCGCTCCTCATGGGTGGCGGCCATCGGGGTCACGCAGAGCGTGGTGACGCCGACCTCGCGCATGAGGGCGATCCGCTCGCGGATGTACCCCTCGGAGCCGATGAGCGAGGTCTTCTCCAGCAGCTCGCGCGGGACCATGGCGGCCGCCTCCTTCTTCTTGCCGGCGAGGTAGAGGTCCTGGATCTGCTCGGCCTCCTTCTCGTAGCCGTACCGGCGGGCCAGGTCGTTGTAGAAGTTCTTGCTCTTGGCCCCCATGCCGCCGATGTAGAGGGCGGCCATGTCCCTACCGAACTCCACCAGGTCGGCGACGTCGTCGCCGATGGCGAGCGGCATGCTGGCGATCAGGTCCAGCTCGCCGAGCGCGGGGTCCCGGCGGGACTTGCCGGCCGCGAGCGCGTCGCCCCACACCTCGGCGCACTTCTCCGGCACGAAGAAGATCGGCAGCCAGCCCTCGGCGAGCTCCGCGGCGAGCTGGACGTTCTTCGGGCCGATCGCGGCGACCACGATCGGGATCCGCTCCCGCACCGGGTGGTTGATCAGCTTGAGCGGCTTGCCGAGGCCGGTCCCGCCCTGCAGCGGCAGGGTGTAGTACTTGCCCTGGTACTCCACCCGCTCCCGCCGCCACACCTTCCGGCAGATCTCGATGATCTCCCGGGTCCGGCCGAGCGGAGCGGTGTACGGCACGCCGTGGAAGCCCTCGATCACCTGGGGCCCCGAGGCGCCGATGCCGAGGGTGAACCGCCCATCGGAGACGTAGTCCAGCCCGGCGGCCGTCATCGCGAGCAGCGTGGGCGTGCGGGAGTAGATGGGCAGGATGCCCGACGCGATCTGCAGCCGCTCGGTCTTGGCCGCGATGTAGCCGAGCTGGCTCACCGCGTCGAAGCTGTACGCCTCGGCGACGAAGACGATGTCGAGCCCGGCCTTCTCATAGTCGGCCAGCTCGGCCACCGTCTCCTTGAAGCCCCCGGCGTAGTTGAGGGTCATTCCGATCCGCATCCCACTCCGCCCTTTCCGGTGCGCAGATAGCAGAATGATGTTCTCTTTCCGTGCCCAGGCTAACGAGCGGGATGCGGCCGGCCAACACTAGGGGCGGCGGCCCACTCCCCCGAGCACCGCCATGATGTCCGCCCGCGGCGGCAGCGCGTCCGGCTCGGGCCGCCACTCGTGCACCGGGACCAGGCCGGGTTCGACCAGCTCCAGCCCGGCGAAGAACCGCTCGATCGCCGCCCGGGGCCGCGCCTCGAACGGGGCGTTGGCGTTGCCGTACACGTTGCCCGCGGCCGCCATGATCTCCTGGAGCGAGTCGGAGCACACGTGGGAGATCACGATGTAGCTGCCCGGCGGGAGCAGCTCGCGGTAGCGCGCCACGATCCCGGCCGGGTCCTCCTCGTCGGGGATGAAGTGGAGGCAGGCGACCAGGAGCAGGCCGACCGGCCGGTCGAGCGTGAACCGCTCGGGCAGCATGGCGAAGATCCGGTCCGGGTCGCGCAGGTCCGCCTCGAGGAACTCCACCCGCGGGTCACCGGCGAGCAGCGCCCGGCCGTGCGCGGCGACCAGCGGGTCGATGTCCACGTAGACCACCTCGGCGTCCGGCGCCTCGGCGAGCGCGATCTCGTGCACGTTCCCCTGGGTCGGCAGCCCGGTGCCGAGGTCGAGGAAGCGGCGGACGCCGCACTCGCCGGCGAGGAACCGGACCGCGCGGCGCAGGAAGAGACGGTTCTCCAGCGCGGCCTCCTTGACGTACCCGCGCGACAGCTCGATCACCTTCTCCGCCGCCGCGCGATCGGCCGGGAAGTGGTTCTTGCCGCCCAGGTAGTAGTCGTACATCCGCGCGACGTTCGGGACGTCGAAATCGCCGAGACGCTGCTGGTCCGTCACCGCTCACTCCTTGATCCGGGTTTGACGCCGTTTTACCGGATGCGGTGTCGGTGATCTTACGCCCGCGGGCCCGCCCGCCACAGGGGTTTCCCCGATCCGTCACCGGCCTGCTCTCGTTCCGCCGCCGCGCGGCCGGCGATCGGGCGCGGTGGTCCCATCGGCCGGAGGCGCTCGGCCCCCTGGCCACGCCGCGGTGGACGCGGGGCCGGCGCGGCCCGTGCCACGCGGGCCGGCGATCGGCTCCATGGGCGCCGGCGGGCGCGGGCGGCCGTCCGCTCCCCCTGGACCGCTGCGGCACCGGACCGCTCGCCCCGCCCGTGTGCCGGCCGGTCCCCGGTCACGGATCGAGCGAGCGCAGGTCCTCGGGCGTGTCGACGTCCGCCGGGTCACCGGCGTCGTCGCAGGGGACGAGCGTGACCAGCTCCGGGTGGGCGCGCAGGAACGGGCGCGCCCCGACGTCGCCCTCGGCGAGCTCCGCCACCTCGGCGAAGTGCTCCCGGGCGATGAGCACCGGGTTCCGCCCCACCCCGCCGTAGGCGGCGACGGCGACCGTGGCCCCGGTGTGGAACGCCGCGATCAGCCGGGCGATCGCCGCGGGCCGGATCAGCGGCTGGTCCGCCAGCGCGATCACCGCGGCGCGGGCCGAGCCGGGGAGGGCGCGCAGGCCGGCGCGGAGTGATGAGCCCATGCCCGTGGCCCAGTCCGGGTTGCACACGGTGATCGCGCCCCGGACCGGGACCAGCACCGCGCCGAGCACCACCACGACCGGATGGCAGCCGCCCTCGGCGAGGAGCCGCGCGCCCCGGTCGGCGAGCCGCTCCCCCCGGTACTCGACGATCGCCTTCGGCGTGCCCAGCCGGCTGCCCCCGCCGGCGGCGAGCAGGACCCCCGCCACCTCGCCGTGCCGGCGCCCGCCCGCGGTCATGCCGCGCTCTCGCGGTGGATCGGGCCCTCGGTCGTGCGGAGCGGCCGCCCGGTCCCGCCCCACCGCGTCATGATCAGCTCGGCGGCGATGGAGACCGCGGTCTCCTCCGGGGTGCGCGCCCCCAGGTCGAGCCCGATCGGCGACCGCAGCCGGGCGAGCTCTTCGTCGGTGAGCCCGGCCTCGCGCAGCCGGGCCAGCCGGTCCTCGTGGGTGCGCCGCGAGCCCATCGCGCCCACGTACGCGGCCGGGGTGCGCAGCGCCACCTCGAGCAGCGGCACGTCGAACTTGGGGTCGTGGGTGAGCACGCAGATGACCGTCCGCTCGTCCACCCGGGTGCGGGCGAGGTACCTGTGCGGCCACTCCACCACGACCTCGTCCGCCTCGGGGAAGCGCTTGCGGGTCGCGAACACCGGGCGGGCGTCGCAGACCGTGACGTGGTACCCGAGGAACTTGCCGATCCGCGCGACCGCGGCGGCGAAGTCGATCGCGCCGAAGACGAGCATCCGCGCCGGGGGCGCGAAGGAGCTGACGAAGACCTGCACCTCGTCCTTGAGCCGCTCCCCCTGCGTGCCGTACCGGCGCAGCCCGGTGATCCCCTGGGCGAGCATGCCGCGCGCGTCGTCGTCGACCGCCCGGTCGAGGCCCGGCGACCCGAGCGAGCCGGTGGCGCGGTCCGGCCGGACGACGCGGCGGGCGCCGGTCCCCGGCCCGGCCACCACCGTGGCCACGGCGATCGGGTCGCCCTCGGCGACGGCCGCGGCGACCTCCCCCAGCTCGGGGAAGGTGTCCCGGGAGACCGGCTCCACGTAGATGTCGATGATCCCCCCGCAGGTGAGGCCCACGGCGAAGGCGTCGTCGTCGCTCACCCCGTACCGCTCGAGCACCGGCCGCCCGCTGGCCACCACCTCGCGGGCGAGCTCGTAGACCGCGCCTTCGACGCAGCCGCCCGACACGCTGCCGACCACCTCGTCGCCGCGCACGGCCAGGGCGGCGCCGGGCGGGCGGGGCGCGCTCCGGTAGGTGTTCACCACCGTGGCGAGCCCGAAGACCTCCCCGTTCTCCCACCACTCCATGAGCTGCGGCAGAACGTCACGCATCGGAACGCACCTCCCGAAGGCCACGTCCGTTCCTTGGGGTGCGGCGGCCCCTGCGACCGCCCCGCCCGCCGGCGAGCAGGCCGGCCAGGTTCTCGAAAGCGGCCAGGCTGTGCCCGGCCACGAAGTCGGAGACGTACGGCAGCGCGGCCCGCATCCCGGCGGTGAGCGGCTGGTAGGCCGGGTCTCCCTTGTGCGGGTTGACCCAGATCACCCGGTGCGCGATCCGGGAGAGCCGGGCCATCTGCGCGCCGAGCAGCTCGGCGGAGCCGCGCTCCCACCCGTCGGAGGCGATCACGACGGTGGCGCCGCGCGGGAAGGGCAGCCGGAGCAGGGCCTTGAGCTCCTCGCCCAGCCGGGTGCCGCCGCTCCAGTCGGGGATGGCGGCCGAGCAGGCGTTCATGGCCCTCTCCGGGTCCCGGTGGCGCAGCTCGGCGGTGATCCTGGTGAGCCGGGTCCCCGCGCTGAACACCTCGGTCGCCCGCGGCTCGGCCTGGACCATGGCGTGGGCGAAGCGCAGCAGGGTGTCCGCGTAGGGGGACATCGAGCCGCTCACGTCGACCACCAGGACGACGCGGCGCGGCCGCGTCCGGCGGGCCCGGCGGCGCAGCCGGGCCGGCTCGCCTCCGCTGCGGACCGCCTCCCGCACCGTGCGGCGGACGTCGAGGTCGCCCCGGTGCGCCGGGCGGAGCCGCCGCGACACCCGCGGCTCCCGGGCGCCGTCGAGCAGCGCGATCATCCGGTGCACCTCCCGCCGCTCCTCCGGGGTGAGCCGGGAGACGTCGCGGTGGCGGAGCACCTCGATCGTGCTCGCCGTGGCCGGCACCACGCGATCGGTGCCGTCCTCCGACCCGCCCGGGTCCTCGGGCGAGCCGTACGGCAGGGCGACCACCCGGTCCACCCGCACCGGCGGGATACCGCGGCCGGTGCGCGGCCAGGCGCCGGAGAAGTACGCGGCGAAGCACCGGTCGTAGACGGGGATGTCGGCGGGCCCGGCGCAGAGGGTGAGCCGGCCGGCCCAGTACACGTGGCGCTCCTCGGCCACGCTGAGGTGGCCGAGCGCGGTGAGGAAGGCCTGGGTACGCTGGTGGTCGGCCGGCACCCCGGCGGACCGGAGCGCCCGGGCGAACCCGGTGAGCAGTGCGGTGATGCCCTGCGGCCGGGCCGCCCGCCCGCCGGCGTCGTCAGCCATGGCGGCCGGCCGGCCCCGGCACGGCGGGCCGGGTGTCACCGGTGCGCGCGGCCGGTTCGCGCACGCCGTCGAGGAGGCCGCCGGTGAGGACCGCCGTCTGGTCCTCCCGGTACTTGAGCACCGCGCCGAGGGTGGCGGCGGCGAGGCCGGGGTCGAGCTCGGTGGCGCCGAGGTTGAGCAGCGCCTCGGCCCAGTCGAGGGTCTCCGCCACGCCGGGCGGCTTGACCAGGTCGGCCTCGCGGAGCCGTTGCGCGGCGGCCGCCACGTCCCGGGCGAGCCGCTCGGTGCAGCCCGGCAGCCGCCGGAGCAGGATCGCCACCTCGCGTTCGAAGCCGGGATGCTCCAGCCAGTGGTAGAGGCAGCGCCGCTTGAGGGCGTCGTGGACCTCGCGGGTCCGGTTGGAGGTGATCACCACCACCGGCGGGCGCTCCGCCTTGATCGTGCCCAGCTCCGGGATGGAGATCGTGTAGTCGGAGAGGATCTCCAGCAGGAACGCCTCGAACTCGTCGTCGGCCCGGTCGATCTCGTCGATGAGCAGGACGCTCGGCTGGGTCTCCAGCGCCCGCAGCAGGGGCCGGGCGATGAGGAAGCGCCGCTGGTAGATCTCGTCCTCGAGCGCGGCCGCGTCGGTGGCGCCCGCCGCCTCCGCGGCCTTGAGGTGGAGGAGCTGCCGGGCGAAGTCCCAGTCGTAGAGGGCCTGGGCGGCGTCGATGCCCTCGTAGCACTGCAACCGGATCAGGGGTGCGCCGAGAACGGCGGCGAGCGTCTTGGCGAGTTCCGTCTTGCCCACGCCGGGCTCGCCCTCGAGGAGGAGGGGCCGCCCCATCTTCAGCGCGAGGAAGACCGCGGTGACGAGCCCGTCGTCCGCCAGGTAGTCGTGGTGATCGAGGACTTCCGCCAGCCTCGCCGGCGAGTCGATCTCAGCAACCGTGATTGTCCGCCGCAGCACACGACCAGGCTACGCCGCGGTCGCCGTCATGGCTCTGGCCGAATCCGCCAAATACCTGACGATCACGGCGAAGCCGGTTGCCAGCGCTCCGGCGTCGCCGGAACGGGGCCGGGGATCCGGAACGGGGCCGGGGACAGAGCCCGGTCGCCGGATCGGGTCCCGGGATAGAGTCCCGGGTATGGCGCTCGGCCTTCCCGCTCCCCCGGGCCTGTCCGGCACGCCCGCGGGCCGCGCCCTGACCGCGGAGCTGATCGCGCGGTGGGCGGAGCCGCACCGCCGCTACCACACCGTCGCGCACCTCCGGGCGGTGCTCGCGGCCGTCGACCGGCTCGCCGCCCACGCCGCCGACGCGGACGCGGTACGGCTCGCCGCGTGGTTCCACGACGTCTGCTACGAGGGCCGTCCCGGCTGGGACGAGGAGCGCAGCGCGCAGCTCGCCGAGGCCCGGCTGCCGGCCTGCGGAGTCCCCGCGGACCGGGTGCGGGAGGTGGCGCGGCTGGTGCGGGTGACCGCCTCCCACGCCTACGCGCCGGGCGACGCGAACGCCGCCGTGCTGTGCGACGCGGATCTGGCCGTGCTCGCCGGCTCCCCCGCGGAGTACGCGGCGTACGCGGCGGCCGTGCGGGAGGAGTACCGGCACGTGCCGGACGCGGAGTTCCGCGCCGGGCGGGCGGCCGTGCTGCGCCGGCTGCTCGCGCGGGACGCGCTGTACGGCACGGCGGAGGCGCGCCGGCTGTGGGAGGCCCGGGCCCGGGAGAACCTGCGCCGGGAGCTGGCCGAGCTGGAGCGGCCGTCCGCCGGTGGCGCCGGGCGGCCGTCCGGCGGGGAAACGGGGCGGCTATCCGCCGGAGGACCGGGGCGGCCGTCCGGCGGGGAAACGGGGCGGCTGTCCGGCGGGGGAACGGAACTTGGGCCGGCGCAGGCCGGCCGCGCGTAGCCGGCGCACCAGCTCCCGGCTGGAGACGGGCTCGGCGCCGAGCAGCACGGCCCGGCCGTAGACGGTCTCCGGCACGTCGTAGTGGTCCCGGTCGAAGGCCCGTTCGGGGACGCCCAGCCGGCGGGCGAACTCGTGCAGCTCCTCGTAGCAGCCGTCGCTCACCAGGTGCGACCAGAGCAGCCCGCCAGGGCCGGGCCAGGAGGGCGGGTCGATGAGCACCGCCACGGCGACCTCCTCGGATCTCGCGGTTCAGGGAGCACCCTAACCGAGAGATATTCCTATTGACTTGGTAGGAAATATGGGCAACCCTGAAAGTCGTCCGTTCGTCGCGTGTGAGGTCGCTCATGTCCGTTGTGCACATCGGGAACCACGCCCGGGCGCAGCCCTGGGCCGGCCCCCGCCCCCGGGGTTGGCGGCTGCCGGGGAAGCGGCTGCAGCGCTGGATCAGCCCGATCGCCGTCCTGCTGATCTGGCAGGTCGCGAGCTCCACCGGCCTGCTCCCCGCCCGCCTGCTCGCCGCCCCCTCCACGATCGCGGCGACGGCCGTGGAGCTGATCCAGACCGGGACCCTGCCGGCCGCGATCTCCGTCTCGCTTCAGCGGGTGCTCGTGGGCTTCACCGCCGGGGCCGTGGCGGGCATCGGGCTCGCGCTGATCGCCGGGCTGAGCCGGGCCGGGGAGAACGCGGTCGACCCGCTCATGCAGATGATCCGGACGCTGCCGTTC
This sequence comes from Thermobispora bispora DSM 43833, assembly GCF_000092645.1. Taxonomy (NCBI): domain Bacteria; kingdom Bacillati; phylum Actinomycetota; class Actinomycetes; order Streptosporangiales; family Streptosporangiaceae; genus Thermobispora; species Thermobispora bispora. The sequence goes on along the minus strand of NC_014165.1, from coordinate 1,560,028 downwards.
TTCGGGCTCATCCCCCTGTTCATCCTCTGGTTCGGCATCGGCGAGACGCCGAAGGTGCTCCTGGTCGCCCTCGCGGTGTCCGTCCCGCTCTACCTCAACACGTTCGCCGGGATCCGCGGCGTGGACGGCAAGCTCGCCGAGGTCGCGCAGACCCTGAAGCTGAGCAGGGCACAGCTCATCCGCCACATCGTGCTCCCCGGCGCGCTCCCCCAGACGCTCGTCGGCCTCCGGCAGAGCCTCGGCGTGGCCTGGCTCGCCCTGATCGTGGCCGAGCAGATCAACGCGGACGCCGGGCTCGGCTTCATGATCAACGACGCGCGGGAGTTCCTCCGCACCGACGTGGTCGTCGTCGGCCTGCTGGTCTACAGCGCGCTCGGCCTGCTCACCGACGCGCTCGTCCGGCTGCTCGAAAGGAGGGCGCTGTCGTGGCGGCGCGGCTTCCTGACGGGCTGACGGCCACCCGGCCGCTGGTCAGCGTCCGCGGCCTGACCCGGAGGTTCGGGGACCGCGCGGTGCTCGACGGGCTCGACCTGGAGATCCGGCACGGCGAGTTCGTCGCGCTCCTCGGCCGCAGCGGCTCGGGCAAGTCGACCCTGTTACGGGCGCTGGCCGGGCTCGACCGGGAGATCGAGGGCGACCTCACCGTCACCGGGTCGGTCGCCGTGGCCTTTCAGGAGCCCCGGCTCGTGCCGTGGAAGCGGGTACGGGCCAACGTCGCGCTCGGCCTCGACGTCCCCGACCCGGACGAGCGGGCCCGGGCCGCGCTCGCCGAGGTGGGGCTGGCCGAACGGGCGGACGCCTGGCCGCTCACCCTCTCCGGCGGCGAGGCGCAGCGGGCGAGCCTCGCCCGCGCCCTCGTCCGCGAGCCCGCCCTGCTCCTGCTCGACGAGCCGTTCAGCGCGCTCGACGCCCTGACCCGGATCACCATGCACCGCCTCGTGCTCGACCTGTGGGCGGCCCACCGCCCGGCCGTCCTGCTCGTCACCCACGACGTGGACGAGGCGCTGCTGCTCGCCGGCCGGGTCCTCGTGCTCGAGCGCGGGCGGATCGGCCACGAGTGGGCGGTCACCGTGCCCCGCCCCCGGAGCCGGGACCACCCCGGGCTCACCGCCCTCCGCACCCAGCTCCTGACCGCGCTCGGCGTGTCCCCGGAAGGAACCTCATGATCAAGAAGCTGCTCGCCGTGCTCCTGCTCGTCGCCACCGGCACGGCCTGCGCCACGGCGGGGAACGGCGGCGGCGCCCCGGCCGATACCGTGACCCTCCGCATCGGCGACCAGAAGGCCGGCTCCCGGGCCGTGCTCGAGGCCGCGGGTCTCCTCGAGGGCACCCCGTACCGGATCACCTGGGCCCAGTTCACCTCCGGCCCGCCGCTGCTCGAGGCGGTCCACGCCGGGGCCGTGGACATCGGCGGCGTCGGCAACACCCCGCCGATCTTCGCCGCGGCGGCGGGCTCGCGGATCACCGTGGTGGCGGCATTCCGGCAGAACCCGGTCGGGGCCGCGATCCTCGTGCCCGACGGCTCCCCGATCACCACCCCCGCCCAGCTCAAGGGCAAGCGGGTCGCGGTGGCCAAGGGCAGCTCGGCGCACTACCACCTGCTCGCCGTGCTCAAGCAGGCCGGGCTCTCCTTCGCCGACATCCAGCCGCAGTACCTCCAGCCGGCCGACGCGCTCGCCGCGTTCTCCTCGGGCACCGTCGACGCCTGGGCGATCTGGGAGCCGTTCACCTCGCAGGCGCGGCTCGAGCACAAGGCGCGGGTGCTGACCGACGGCACCGCCTACGTGAACGGCCTCAACTTCCAGGTCGCCTCCCCGGCCGCGCTCCAGGACCCGGCCAAGGAGGCGGCGATCCGCGACTTCCTCGAGCGGCTCGCCAAGGCGCGGACCTGGGCCATATCGCACCAATCCGAATGGGCGAAGGTCTGGTCGGCGGAGACCGGCCTGCCCCTGCGGGTGACCGAGGCCGCGGCCGCCAACTACGTCATGCGCCCCATCCCCATCGACGGCTCCGTCGTCTCCTCCGAGCAGGAGATGGCCGACGCGTTCGCGGCCGAGGGCCTGATCCCCCGCGCCATCGACTTCGCGGAGTTCGTCGACGACCGGTTCAACGACATTCTCGGGAAGGGACAGCAGTGAGATTCCATTGGTTCCTGCCCACCTCGGGCGACGGCCGGGCGATCATCGGCGGCGGGCGCGGCCTCCAGCGGGGGCACGGCCGGCCGGACGACGTGCCGTACCGGCCGCCCTCCATCGACTACCTCGGCCAGGTCGCCCAGGCGGCCGAACGGCTCGGGTTCGAGGCCGTGCTCACCCCGACCGGCACCTGGTGCGAGGACGCCTGGCTCGTCGCGGCGGCGCTCTCCCAGGTCACCACCCGGCTGAAGTTCCTGGTCGCGTTCCGGCCCGGGCTGATGTCGCCCACCCTCGCCGCCCAGATGGCCGCCACCTACCAGCGGATCTCCGGCGGGCGGCTCCTGCTCAACGTGGTCACCGGCGGGGAGGCGACCGAGCAGCGGCGGTTCGGCGACCACCTCACCAAGGACGAGCGGTACGCGCGCACCGACGAGTTCCTCAGCATCGTGCGCGGCGCCTGGGCCGGGCCGTACGACTTCAAGGGACGCTACTACCACGTCGAGGGGGCCACGGTCGCCGAGCGCCCCGACCCCGTCCCCGAGCTCTACTTCGGCGGCTCGTCGGCGGCCGCCGGGCCGGTCGCGGCGCGGCACGTGAACGTCTACCTCACCTGGGGGGAGCCCCCGGCGCAGGTCGCGGAGAAGCTCGCCTGGATCCGGTCGCTCGCCGAGCGGGAGGGCCGCACGCTGCGGTTCGGCATCCGCCTGCACGTGATCACGCGGGACACGTCCAAGGAGGCCTGGGACTTCGCCGAGCGGCTGCTCGAGCGGATCGACCCGAAGGACATCGAGACCGCCCGGGCGATCCTCGGCGAGAGCGAGTCGGTCGGGCAGCAGCGGATGCTCGCCCTGAACGCGGGCTTCCACGGCGGCTCGGCCCGGGACCTGGAGGTCTACCCGGGCCTCTGGGCGGGTGTCGGCCTCGTCCGCAGCGGCGCCGGCACCGCCCTGGTCGGGAGCCACGCCGAGGTCGCCGACCTGATCGAGGAGTACGCCTCGCTCGGGATCGAGGAGTTCGTGCTCTCCGGCTACCCCCACCTGGAGGAGGCCTACTGGTTCGCCGAGGGGGTGCTCCCCGAGCTGCGGCGGCGGGGGCGGATCAAGACCGCCGAGGAGGCGCTGCCGCTCAGCGCCTGATCCGGCGCCCGTCCCCCTGAGCCCTCGGCCGCCCCGCGGCCGGGGGCTTTCGCCGTTCCGGCCGGCCGCCGCGCCATGAGCGTCGCCGCGCACCCGGATCGGCCGGGCCCGCCGCGGAGCATCCCGGTTCGGGCGCGCCGCGCCTAGCGGTCGGGGGCCTCGCCGTGCGCGCGGATGAGGGCGCTCAGCTCGGCGACCGCCCGCTCCGCCCGCCTCCGCTCGGCGCTCTGGATGCCCATCGCGCCCACGGTGCTGCCGTCGGCCAGGTCGAGCCTCGGCCACGGGTCGCCCTCGGCCATGGTCACGTCGATCACCTGGGGCCACTCGAAGCGATGCACCCGGAGCGGATTGACCACGGTGATCCCCCGCTCGTCCGCCTCCACCCGGAGCCGGCCCAGGAGGTGGAGCACCGCGGCCACCAGCAGGCCGAAGATCACAATCCCGGCCCGGTCGCCGGTGCCGTACTCGGGCGGCAGGGTGAAGGCGAGCGCGGCCATGCCGACGACCATCACCACGGCGAGGCCGTACGCGACGATCGGGGCCCACCGGGGACGCCAGGTCAGCGGCAGCGAGGGCGGCTCATCCTCGGGCAAACGGCTCACCCCGTACGTTCACTCCTCTCCGGGCGGCCGCGTGCCGGTTCAGGAGTTCAGGCGGCGCAGTACCAGGGCCGTCTCAAGGGCGGCGATGGTCGCCTCGTAGCCCTTGTCCTCCTTGCTCCCGGGCACGCCGGACCGCGCGATCGCCTGATCAAGAGTGTCACACGTGAGCACGCCGTTTCCCACCGGGGTCGACTCGTCCAGCGCCACCCGGGTCAGCCCCGCGGTCACCGAGTCGCACACGTAGTCGAAGTGCGGGGTCTCCCCCCGGATCACCGCGCCGAGCGCGACCACGGCGTCGCAGCGCCGGGCGAGCGCCTGGGCCACCACCGGGATCTCCATCGCCCCGGCCACCCGCGCGGTGATCACCCGGGCGCCGCTGTCCTCGGCCGCGCGCACCGCCCGCTCGAGCAGCCGGTCGGTGACCTCCGCGTTCCACCGCGCCGCCACGATGCCGACGGTGAGCCCTTCGGCGTCCACCGGGGCGACGCCGGGACGCCCAGTTCCGCTCATCGGTCCTCCTCGATGGGAATGTGGTGGCCGAGCCGGTCGCGCTTGGCCGCCAGGTAGCCCCGGTTGTACGGGGTCACGGCCACGGGCATCGGCTCCCGGCCGAGCACCTTGACCCCGTAACCGTCCATGCCCCGCACCTTGGCCGGGTTGTTGGTGAGCAGCCGGGCCGACCGCACCCCGAGGTCGGCGAGGATGTGCCCGGCGTTGGAGAACTCCCGCGCGTCGACCGGCAGCCCGAGCTCCAGGTTGGCGTCGACGGTGTCGCTCCCGGCGTCCTGGCGGCTGTAGGCCTGGAGCTTGGCGGTCAGGCCGATCCCCCGGCCCTCGTGCCCGCGGAGGTAGACGACCACCCCGCGGCCCTCCTCGGCGATCACCCGCATCGCGTGGTCGAGCTGCGCCCCGCAGTCGCACCGCAGCGAGCCGAGCACGTCGCCGGTGAGGCACTCCGAGTGCGGCCGGACCAGGACGTTCTCCCCGTCGGCCAGGTCGCCGTAGACCAGGGCCAGGTGCTCGCCGCCGTCGAGCAGGCTGGTGTACCCGTAGGCGCGCCACACCCCGTACCGGTTGGGGATGCGGGTCTCGGCGACCCGGGTGACCATCCGCTCCGAGCGGCGGCGGTGCTCGGCGAGCTGCTCGATCGTGACGAGCGCCAGGCCGTGCTCGTCGGCGAACTCACGCAGCCGGGGCAGGCGCGCCATGGTGCCGTCGTCGTTCACGATCTCCGCGAGCGCGCCGGCCGGGGGCAGGCCGGCGAGCCGGGCGAGGTCCACGGCCGCCTCGGTGTGGCCGCGCCGGACCAGCACCCCGCCCTCCCGGTAGCGGAGCGGGAAGATGTGCCCGGGCCGCACCAGGTCCTCCGGCCGGGTCGCCGGGTCGGCGAGCAGGCGGATGGTCCGCGCCCGGTCGGCCGCGGAGATGCCGGTCGTCACCCCCTCCGCCGCGTCCACGGTGACCGTGTACGCGGTGCCGAGCCGGTCGCGGTTCTCCCGCACCATGAGCGGCAGGCCGAGCCGGTCGAGCGCGGTCCCCTCCATGGCGACGCAGATCACGCCGCTCGTGTACCGGATCATGAAGGCGAGCAGCTCGGGGGTCGCCTTGGCGGCGGCGAAGATGAGGTCCCCCTCGTTCTCCCGGTTCTCGTCGTCGACGACCACCACGGGCCTGCCGTCCCGGATGTCGGCGATGGCCCGCTCGATCGGGTCCAGCTGGATGTCGGTCACGCGGCCATCGCCTCCGTCTCCTGTCGCTGCACCGCGAGCACCCGCGCCTGCCGCAGCCACCCGCGGAATCCGATCAGCACCATCACGAGGAACACCCCGTAGACGAGGCCGGAGACCACCAGGCCGGAGGAGAAGGCCAGGGGGACGCCCACCAGGTCCACGGCGACCCATACGAGCCAGAAGTCGACCAGCGCCCGGCCCTGGGCCCAGGTGGCCACCGCGCTGCCGACGAAGATGTAGGCGTCCGGCCAGGGCGCCCACGAGATGTGCCAGCCGCGGGCGTTGAGCGCGGTGAACGTCAGCGCGACCGCGACCGTCCCCACCGCCATGGCCGCGCACAGCGCGGCCCGCTCCCGCGCCGTGGCCGGCCGGATCGGCAGCGCCGCGCCGTCCCGGGTGCCCTTGGCCCACTTGACCCACCCGTACACGGCGAGCACCCCGAACAGCACCTGCTTGAGCGCGTTGCCGGTGATGTGCGCGTTGACCGACGCGATGAAGAGCAGCACGGTCCCGGTGAGCTGCACCGGCCAGGTCCACACGGTCCGCTTGATCGCGAGGTAGACCGTGCCCAGCGCGCAGGCGTTGCCGACCAGGTCGATCCACAGGACGCGCTGGCCGAGGACCTCGAACCCCGCCTCCGCCCAGCTCATGCGCGCGTCCTCTCCAGGAGCCGCTCCACGTACTTGGCGATCACGTCCACCTCGAGGTTGACCGGGTCGCCCGGGCGCTTCCGGCCGAGGGTGGTGAGCTCGAGGGTGGTGGGGATCAGGCTCACCGTGAACGAGTCCCCGGCCGCCTCGACCACGGTCAGGCTCACCCCGTCCACCGCGATGGACCCCTTCTCCACCACGTAGCGGGAGAGGGCGGGCGGGAGGGAGAAGCGCACGATCTCCCAGTTGTCACCGGGCTCGCGGGAGAGCACGGTGCCCACGCCGTCCACGTGGCCCTGCACGATGTGCCCGCCGAGCCGCCCGCCGGCCGGCACCGCTCGCTCCAGGTTGACCGGGGATCCCGGCTCCAGCGCCCCCAGGGAGGAACGATCCAGGGTCTCCTTCATCACGTCCGCGGTGAACACGTCGCCCGACAGGCCGGTCACGGTCAGGCAGACGCCGTTCACGGCGATCGAGTCGCCGGCGGCCGCGCCGGCGGTGACGACGGGACCGCGGACCGCGAGGCGCGCGGACGCGCCCCCTCCCCGCTCGAGCGCGACGACCTCGCCGAGCTCCTCGACGATTCCGGTGAACATCGGTTTCAGTTCCCCTCCTTACGGGACGGCCGGAGGACGACCTTGAGGTCCGGCCCGATCCGGGTGACCTCCTCGAACTCGAGCCGGTGGCGTTCGGCGATGGTGGTGACCCCGGCCGGCCCGAGCGCGGCGGAGCCGGCGCCGAGCAGCGCGGGCGCGAGGTAGCCGACGACCCGGTCGACCAGGCCCTCCCGCAGGAAGGACCCGGCGAGGGTCGGGCCGCCCTCGAGCAGCACGCTCACGACCTGCCTGCGGTGCAGCTCGGCGAGGAGCGCGCGCAGGTCGAGCCCGCCGTCCGCCCGCGGGAGCCGTACGGCGTCGCCGAGGTGCGGGGGCGGGTCGGCGTCGTCGGCGACGGCCACGAGCGTGGGGGCCTCGCCGTCGAGCACCCGGGCCCCCGCCGGGGTCCGGGCGCCGGAGTCGACCACGACGCGCAGCACCGGCCGCGTCCGCCGGGGTTCGGGGGTGCGCACGGTGAGCCGCGGATCATCGGCGAGCACGGTGCCGATCCCGGCGACGATGGCGTCGCTCGCGGCCCGGAGCCGGTGCACGTCGGCGCGGGCCTCCGGCGAGGTGATCCACTTGCTGGTGCCGTCGGCCGCCGCGGAGCGCCCGTCGATGGTGGCGGCGAACTTCCAGGTCACGAAGGGCCGGCGGGCGCGCATGTAGGTGAGCCACTCCTCGTTCACCCGCTCGGCCTCCGCCGCGAGCACCCCCACGTCCACCGTCACCCCGTGCCGCAGGAGCGTCTCCGCCCCGCCGGCGGCGACCGGGTTGGGATCGGGGACGGCGACCACCACCCGCGCGACGCCCGCCTGCAGGAGCGCGGCGGTGCACGGGCCGGTTCTCCCGGTGTGGTCGCAGGGTTCGAGGGTCACGTAGGCGGTGGCGCCGCGGGCGCGCTCACCCGCCTGGCGCAGTGCGACGATCTCGGCGTGCGGCCCACCGGCGTACGCGTGAAAGCCCTCTCCGACGATCTCACCGGTGGGGTCGACGACCACGCAGCCGACGACCGGATTGGGACTGGTGCCGCCGTGGCCGCGGGCGGCGAGCTCGATCGCCCGCCGCATGTAGTGGTCGTCCCGCGAGGTCACCCCGGTCTTCCTCTCGCCTTGCCGGACCTATGTCGTCACGGCGGGCCCCGGGGATGCGCGGGATGCCGAAGTGCATCTCGTGGCCGGGCGCACGGCCGGAACAGGCCGTGGCGTCCCCTCGCGCGCTGCCTCCCATCCGGACTTTCACCGTCGGTTCTGGATTCTCACCAGATCCACCGGCCGATGGCTTCGGCCGGGTCGCGGACTTCGCCCCGCCACAAAGGCTTCACCGCCGGTTCGGAGTTTCACCGACCCCGGAGCACGCGTGTACGCCTTCTAGTGTGCCATGTGCCGTCAAGTCCGCGTTGACCGGATTTGGGCCTGCGTTTGTCGTGTGCCACAAACCGGGGGCGCGTCGCGCCGGACCGGGCGGGCGTCAGGCGCGCTCGGCGAGGGCGCGCAGGTGCCGCACCGCCTTGGCCGGGTCGGAGCTGCCGTAGACCGCGCTGCCCGCCACGAACACGTCGGCGCCGGCGGCGGCGCACCGTTCGATGGTCTCCTCGGACACCCCGCCGTCCACCTGGAGCCACACCTCGCCGCCGTGCTTGTCGATCAGCGCCCGGGCCCGGGCCACCTTCGGCAGCATGATGTCGAGGAACCGCTGGCCGCCGAAGCCGGGCTCCACGGTCATCACCAGCAGCATGTCGATCTCGGGCAGCAGGTCCTCGTAGGCCTCGACCGGGGTGGCCGGGTTGAGCGCGAGACCGGCCCTCGCCCCGGCCGCACGGATCGCGCGCAGCGTCCGGATCACCGCCTTCGCCGCCTCGGCGTGGATGGTCACGCTCGCCGCCCCGGCCTCCGCGTACCCGGGGGCCCACCGGTCCGGGTCTTCGATCATGAGGTGGCAGTCGAGCGGGATCGAGGTGCTCCGCAGCAGCGCCTCCACCACCGGCAGGCCGATCGTGAGGTTCGGCACGAAGTGGTTGTCCATCACGTCCACGTGGAGCCAGTCCGCGACCCCCTCCACGCGGGCCGCCTCCTCGGCGAGCCGGGCGAAGTCGGCGGAGAGGATGCTGGGCGCAATCTGTACGGCCATGTGCCGCAGTCTATTGGCCGCCGCGCGGAGCGCACGGCCGCCCCGGGTCCGCCGCGCGGCGGGGCTCACCTGCGGCGGAGCAGGGCGAGGAACATGGCGTCGGTGCCGTGCCGGTGCGGCCAGAACTGGGCGAACGGCCCGTCCCCCAGGCCGGGCACCTCCGGCAGGTACTCCCGGGCGTCGAGCACCTCGGCCCGGCCGGGTGCCACGTCGCCCACCACCACCCGGGTCTCCGCGAGGTGCGGCGAGCAGGTGACGTACGCCACCACCCCGCCCGGCCGCACCGCCTCGAGGGCCGAGGCGAGCAGCCTCCGCTGGAGGCCGGTGAGCTCGGGGATGTCGCTCGGCCGGCGGCGCCAGCGGGCCTCGGGGCGCCGGCGGAGCGCGCCCAGGCCGGTGCACGGGGCGTCGAGCATCACCCGGTCGAACGTCCCCGGCCGCCACGGCGGCGCGGTCCCGTCCGCCTGCACCACCCCGGCCCGGGTCACCGCGCCGCGGACCAGGCGGGCGCGGTGGTGCTGCACGTCGGCGGCGAGCAGGCGGGCGCCCCGCTCGGCCGCGATCGCGTCGAGGAGCCCGGCCTTCCCGCCGGGCCCGGCGCACATGTCGAGCCAGCGCCGGTCCTCGTCGAGCGGGACCCGGGTGAGCGCGAGGGCGACGAGCTGGCTCGCCTCGTCCTGTACGGCGGCGCGGCCCTCGGCGACCGCGGGGATCTCCGCGGGGTCCCCCTCGGTGAGATAGCACCCGTACGGCGAGTAGGCGGCGCGCTCGGCCCCGGCGGCGACCAGCTCGTCGGGCGAGCACCGCCCGGGGCGGGCCACCAGGGCGACCCGGGGACGGGCGTTGTCTGCCTCGAGCGCGGCCGTGGTCTCGTCCAGGTCACCGCCGAGGGCGTCCCGGAAGGCGTTGACGATCCAGCGCGGGTGGCTGTGGACCACGGCGAGGTGGCCGATCGGGTCCTCCTCCTTCGGCGGGGCCACGATCGCCAGCCACTCGTCCAGGGTCCGCCCGGCCACCTTGCGCAGCACCGCGTTGGCGTACCGGGACGGGCCCGGCCCCACGCGGAGCCGGATCAGGTCGATCGTGGAGCTCACCGCCGCGTGGGCCGGGATGCGGGTCCGCAGGAGCTGGTGGGCGCCGAGCCGGATCGCGTCGCGGAGCGGCGGGTCGAGCTCGCCGGGCGCGCGGTCCCCGCAGGCGCCGATGATCTCGTCGTAGGTGCCGAGCCCGCGGAGCGTGCCGTAGGCGAGCTCCGTGGCGAGGGCGGCTTCCCGCCCGGTGATCTTCCGCTGCCGGAGCAGCGTGGGCATCAGCAGGTTGGCGTACGCGTCCCGCTCGTCCACGGCCCGGAGCAGGTCGTAGGCCGCGATCCGGGCCTCGTCCCGCCTCGGCCGCCGGCCGCGCCCGCCGGTGGCCGGTCCTCGTCCGCCGCGTCCGCTGCTGCGCTGCTGGCCTCTGTTCATGCCCTCCGGCCTCCGGGGTCGTCCGCTCACTCGACGCGGTCCCGCTCCGTGATCCGGACGCCGCGGGCCCACTCCGCCGCGGTCATCATCCGCTTGCCCTGCGGCTGCACCTCGCCGAGCTCGACCGGGATCGTACCGGTGCCGGCGAGCACCGTGGTCTTGGTGGCCCGGAGCTCGCCCGGGGCGAGCTCGCCCGCCTCGGGGGCGAGCCGCACCGGGCCCAGCTTGAGCCGCCCGCCGCGGAACGTGGTCCAGGCACCGGGGGCCGGGGTGCAGGCCCGGATCAGCCGGTCCACCCGCATCGCCGGGGCCGTCCAGTCCACCCGGGCGTCCTCCGGCTCGATCTTGGGCGCGTAGCTCACCCCGTCGGCCGGCTGCGGCCGGGCCACGAGCGTGCCGTCCTCGATCCCGTCGAGGGTGGCGAGGAGCAGGCCGGCCCCGGCCTCGGCGAGCCGCTCCAGCAGCGTGCCGCTGGTGTCGTCGGGGCGGATCTGCTCGGTGAGCACCCCGTAGACCGGGCCGGCGTCGAGCTCCTTGACGATCCGGAAGGTCGTGGCGCCCGTGATCTCGTCGCCGTGGAGGATGGCGTGCTGCACCGGCGCCGCGCCCCGCCAGGCGGGGAGCACGGAGAAGTGCAGGTTGATCCACCCGTGGGGCGGGATGTCCAGGGCGGCCTGCGGGAGCAGCGCCCCGTACGCCACGACCGCGCAGCAGTCCGGGCCGATCTCCCGGAGCCGGTCGAGGAAGACCGGGTCGGAGGCCTTCGCCGGCTTGAGCACCTCCAGGCCCGCCTCCTCGGCGAGCCGGGCCACCGGGCTGGGGTGGACGTGCCGCCCGCGGCCGGACGGCGCGTCCGGGCGGGTGACCACGGCGACCACCTCGTGCCGGGGCGAGCCGAGCAGCGCGCGGAGCGACGGGAGCGCGGTCTCGGGCGTGCCCGCGAAGACCAGGCGCACTACAGGGCCTTCCCGTAGGTCGGGTGCGGGGAGATCTTCACGACCGGCGCCGACAGCCCGCTCCACTCCGCCTCGCGGATCGCCTTCATGGCGAGCCGCCGGTGCTCGGGGTTCATCCGGTCGATGAACAGGATCCCGTCGAGGTGGTCGGTCTCGTGCTGCAGGCAGCGGGCCATGAGCTCGGTGCCCTCGATCGTGACCGGCTCGCCGTACATGTTGAAGCCCTTGGCGACCGCCCGGATGGCGCGCGGCGTCGGGTAGGACAGGCCGGGGAAGGACAGGCACCCCTCCTCGCCCTCCTCGTCCATCTCATCGGAGAGGTCGAGGTTCGGGTTGACCAGGTGCCCGAGCTGCCCGTCCACGTTGTAGGTGAACACCCGCAGGCTCACCCCGATCTGGGGCGCGGCGAGCCCGGCGCCGTTCGCGTCGAGCATCGTGTCGGTCAGGTCCTTGACGAGCTTGCGCAGCTCCTTGTCGAAGTCGACCACCGGCTCCGCCGGGGTGCGCAGCACTGGATCACCGAAGAGGCGGATCTGCCGAATTGCCAACGGCGGACTCCGTTCAGATCGTGGGCAGGCAGGACGTTTTTCAGTGTACGGGCCGTGACCGGGCCTTCATCGCGGCCTTGCGCGCCGCCTTGGCGATCAGCGGGTCGGGGTGGTGGCGGCCGAGCGTGTCGAGCACCCAGAGCACGTCGGGGTGGTCCACCCGCCCCATCCTCGGGATCAGGGTGAGCAGGTCCTCGCCGAGCAGGTCGAAGTGCGCCTCGCCGGCCGGGCCGCCGAGGTGGCGGAGCGCGGCGAGCGTGTCCACGGCCACCCAGGCGCCGTCGTCCTCGCCGAGCGCCGGGGCGGGCAGCTCCCGCACCCCCAGCCAGGCCGCGGCGTACCGCCAGACCATCGGGTCGTCGAGCGCCGCGCGCACGGCCGGCTCGGCCTCCGGGCCGAGCTCCTCCAGGATCGTCCCCACGGTCCCGCGCTGGGCAGCGTTTCCGGAGGAGGCGACCGCGATCAGCTCCCGGGCCGCGGCCTCGGGCGCGCGGCGGGCGAGCCAGAGCGGGACCGCGCTCGGCGGCGCCTTGCCCGCGAGCATGGCGTCGACGAGCTCGGCCGCGGTCACCTCGGCGAACTCGGCGACCTGGTCCAGGATGGGCGCGTCGTGGCCGGCGCGGAGCAGGTCGCGGCGCACCGCCCACACGCCCAGGGGCGTGAGCCGTACCGCGTCGCCGGAGCGCTCGGCGATCCCGCAGTACTCCAGCAGGCGGACCGCCCGGGCGAGCTCGCCCGGGACGGCCGCGCGCAGCCGGCCCAGCTCCTCCGCGGCCGCCCCGCACGCCACCCGGTGGGCGTGGAGGAGGCCGTCGGCGAGCACGGCGAGCGGGACGCCCTCGCGCACCGCGTAGACGGCCGCGAGGGTCTCGGCGAGGTGCTCGTCGATCACCGGTGAACCGGTCAGGTCGCCGCGGCGGAGCAGGCCGGTGACCACGCCGTCCCAGAACTCTAGGGGGTCGCCGATCCCGGGGCCGGTCCCGGCCTCCCCGCCGGAGGCCGCCAGGAGGCCCTGCCCCGCGGCGACGTCCCACACCAGCGGCAGCACGCCGGGGTCCAGGCCGAGCTCGGCGGCCGCGGCCGCCGCGTCGGCCCCGGCCGGCCGCCCGTCCCCGGTGAGGCGGCGGGCGCCGGCCCACCCGGCCAGGCGGACCGCGTCGCGGACCAGCGGCACCCGGTGCACCGCCCGCGCGAGCTCCTCCTCCGGGGCGAGCTCGACCGGCGGGAAGCTGAGCCCTTCGCGATCGATCACCCCTGCAACCTACTCCACTCCCGGCCGCCGGGCGGCCGCCGGATGGCGCGGGAGCGGGCCTTCATCGCGGCCTTGCGCGCCGCCTTCGCCGCGTCGGGGTCGGTCAGGGTGCCGCTGAGCATCTCCAGCACCTCGACCACGTCGGGGTGGTCGACCTTCCACATCTCCTCGATCAGCTCGATCGAGGGGCCGGAGGCCGCGATGTTCTCGGCGAAGGTCTCGGGGTCCGCCTCGGCCGCCGGAAGCGCGAGCGCGAGCATGTCGACGCTCACCCACAGCAGCTCCTCGTGGGTGAGCGGCGGGGCGTCCAGGCCGCGGGAGGAGAGCCAGTGGATCGCGTGCGGCCGCAGCTCGGGGTCGTCGAGGTACGACCGCACCGCGGGGGCGGCCTCGGGCCCGAGCCGGTCGACGATCGAGACGGCGACCCCGCGGACCTCGGCCGGCGCGCCGACCACGGCGGACAGCAGCTCGTCGGCGGCCGTCTGCGGGTCGCGCCGCGCCAGCCACGCCTGGATGCACCGCTCGGCCTCCTCCTCGGGGAGGCTGTCGGTCACCAGACCGGCGATCAGCGTGCTCGCGTCGCCCTCCGACGGATCGGCCGCGATCGGGGCGTCCATGCCCCGGGAGGTGTAGAGCTCGCGCATCCCCCACAGGCCGTGCGGGGTGAGGGTGACCCCCTCCTCGGTGACATGGACCGTTCCTGCCTCGGCCAGCCCGGCGAGCGCCGCGCCGATCGGGCCCATCGGGCGGTCCCCCGCGAGCGTCTCCTTGAGGTACTCGCCGATGGCGTCCTGGGGAACCGGGGCCTGCATGCGGTAGAGCAGGTCGTGGATGGGGAAGAGCCCGTCGTCGACGACCTCGTCCCCGGTGACGGCGACCGGCGGATCGACGAGGAACGCGACCATGCGCGCCCACAGCCGGAGCACCTCGTCGTCGGGGAGGCCGGGCAGCGGCCGGAACGCCTCCCCCGGCACGATCGCGGTGCGGTCCAGCCGGATCAGGCCGAGGTGGAGGGCGAGCCGCCAGGGAAGCTGCGGCCGGGCGATGCCGAGCTCGGCCGTGATCTGCTTGGCGTCCCGCACCCGCAGCGTCTTGCGCGTCGTCGTGGTCCTGCCGCCCTCGGTCAGCCAGGCCGCGACCCGGAAGGCGTCGCGCAGCAGCGGGACCTCCCGGACCGCCGCGGCCAGCTCGGCGGCGGGGGCGAGCCGCACCGGCGGGAGGGGCGCCAGGCCGGCGTCCGGCGCGCCGCCCTCCTCGGCCGCGAGCTCGCCCGGCATCGGGCCGTCCAGCGCCTCCGGGCCGATCGAGCTGAACAGGCTCTTGGCCATGCCGAACTTGCTCGTGTCGGCGAGCGCGTGCGGCATCTCCGGCTCGATCCGGTCGATGGTCTCCCGCATCCGCGCGGCGACGTCCTCGCCGATCTCGCCCTGGTCGAGCAGGAAGTCGACCAGGGTGCGCGCCGCCGCGATGGTCTCCGGCGCGCTCTCCGGCGGGGCGATGACCTTCCGCGGGTAGATCTCCAGCAGGAGCTCCTCGAAGGTGCTCGGCCGGAAGTCGCCGAGCCGGTGCACGTCCAGATAGTCGCTGGCGTAGTCGCAGAGCAGGCGTATCTCGTCGATGTCGACCTCGACGCCCTTCTCGCGTCCCCAGGCTCGGAGCCTGTCAATGGCCCGGTTCACCCATTCGATCGACACAGGGAGACGTTAACGGGTCACCGTCGGCATCGCGAATCGGTCAGATGAGATCGAGCGGATCTACCTGCACACGCACCACATCCGTGGCCTTCCGTACCGAGCGTGCCCCGCTCGCCGCCT
This sequence comes from Thermobispora bispora DSM 43833, assembly GCF_000092645.1. Classification (NCBI taxonomy): domain Bacteria; kingdom Bacillati; phylum Actinomycetota; class Actinomycetes; order Streptosporangiales; family Streptosporangiaceae; genus Thermobispora; species Thermobispora bispora. The sequence goes on along the minus strand of NC_014165.1, from coordinate 1,545,017 downwards.
TGAGGGCGCGGGCGAGCGCGGCCCCGCTGCGGCGCGGCACCCGGATCACGGCGCGCTCCAGCCCGCCGTCGATCGGCACCGGGCCGAGCACCTGGGCGTCCTCGGGGAGGTCGGTCTCGGCGAGCATCTCCCGGACGGCCGCGCCCGGGCCGGTGAGCGAGGCCATCCGCGCGGCAGGGGGGAACCCCAGCTCGGCCCGCTCGCCGAGCTCGCGCTCGGAGAAGGTCACCGGGTCCCAGCGCACCAGGGCCTGGACCACGGGGACGGCCCCGTCCGCGCAGACGACGATCTCCGCGCGGGGGCGGGCGAGGGCGGCGGCGTTCATCCACCGCCGGAGCGTCTCCTCGGCGGCGCGCAGGTCGGGCCGCCCGAGCAGGGCCCACCCGTCGAGGAGCACCGCGGCCGCGTACCCGCCCTCCGGCACCGGCTCGGCCCCGGGCGTGGCGACGACGAGCGCCGGGCCGGCGCCGACCGTGGCGAGCACCCCGTCGCGGCCCGAGGTCTTCACCGCCACCGAGGGGAACGCCCGCCCGAGTTCCTCGGCGGTGCGCCGGGCGCCGACCACGATGGCGCGCACCCGGGGGCAGCCGCACCGGGGGCAGCGCCAGTCACCGGCGATCCGCCCGCACCACCGGCAGTACGGCGCGGCGTGCCCGCCGCGCAGGGCGAGCGGACCAGAGCAGACCGGGCCGGAGCCGGGCGCGCCGGAGCCCTGGGCCGGGCCGCCGCACCGGGCGGGGGCGCGGCAGCGCAGGCAGGCGAGGGCGGGCAGGTACCCCCGCCGCGGGACCTGCACGAGCACCGGCCCGCGCTCCAGGCCGCGTTTGAGGGCCTGCCAGGCGACGGTCGGGAGCCGGGCCGCCCGGGCGGCCTCGTCGCGGGCGAGCTCGGCGTCGTCACCGGCCGGGCGGATCAGCGGGGCCCGCGCGCGGAGCTCCCCGCGGGCCGGGACGAGCGGGTGGGCCCAGCCGCTCGCCACGAGCAGGGCGGCCTCGGCGGTCCGGGCGTAGCCGCCGACCAGCAGGCCGGCCCGCGCGCGGTGGGCGCGCAGCGTCAGCACCTCCCGGGTGTGCGGGTAGGGGGCGTGCCGCTCCGCGTGCAGGTCGTCGCCGTCGTCCCAGATCACGGCGAGCCCGAGGGGGTGCACCGGGGCGAAGGCGACCGGTCGGGTGCCGACCGCGACCCGGACCTCCCCGCGCAGCAGCTTGAGCCAGCGGCGGTAGCGCTCGGCCGGCCCCAGGTCGGCGGTGATCGCCACGTGCGGGGTGGCGCCGAGCGCCCGGGCCATCATCGCCACGTCCTTGCCGTCCGGCACCACCACGACCGCGCCGCGGCCGCCGGCCAGGGTGGCGCGCACGGCCGACGCCACGGCGAGGGGCCACGACGGCCCGTCCGGGCCGATGCCGGGGAGGGCGGTCCAGACGGCGCGCGGGGACCGGCCCTCGGCGAGCGCCCGGAGGAACGACGGCCCGGCCGGGTACGCGTCCCACCCGTCGCCGGGGGTGCGCCAGTCCGGCGGCGCCGGCGCTTCGGCGGCCCGGGGCGCGGGGCTGCCCGGCTCGGCCTCCACCCGGGCGTGCCGGGGCGGGATCGCGAGCCGGAGCACGTCGGACATGGTGCCCGCGTACCGGTCGGCCACCGCCCGCGCGAGCCCGGCGATCTCGGGGGTGAGCACCGGCAGCGGGGAGACCACGCGCTCCAGGAAGGCGAGCCGCCCGGGGTGGTCGCTCCGCGCCACGCGCTCCAGCAGGTACCCGTCGGCCGGCTGCCCGGCGAACCGCACCCGCACCCGGCAGCCGGGCACCGCGTCGGCGTCCAGCGCCGCGGGGACGAGGTAGTCGAACGGGCGGTCCAGGTGCGGCAGCGGTGAATCGATCAGAACCCGCGCCACGGGGAGCCGCTCGGCCGGCTGGCGGGCCCCCTTCCCACCGGGCTTCCCGCCGGGCCGGGGCGATCCGCCGGCGCGCCCGGCGGCGGGCAGGAGCGCCTCCTGCGGGCTGGGCTCGCTGATCGGCTCGGTCACGTCTACGTCCTACCAGAAGCGGACGACGGCGCCCGCGTGGACGCGAGCGCCGCCGGGACGCGTGCGGACCGGCCGGCCGGGCCGGTGGGCTCAGAAGCCGACGTAGGACCGGAGGTCGTCGACGCGGTTGGTCTCCTCCCAGGGGAAGCCCTCGCGGCCGAAGTGGCCGTACACGGCGGTCTGCGAGTAGATCGGCCGGAGCAGGTCGAGGTGGTGGATGATCGCGGCCGGCCGGAGGTCGAACACCTCGAGGATCGCCTCCTGGATCGTCTCCACCGGGACCTTCTCGGTGCCGAAGGTCTCGACGAAGAGGCCGACCGGGTGGGCCTTGCCGATGGCGTAGGCGACCTGGACCTCGCACCGGTCGGCGAGCCCCGCCGCCACCACGTTCTTGGCCACCCAGCGCATGGCGTAGGCGGCCGAGCGGTCCACCTTGGACGGGTCCTTGCCGGAGAACGCGCCGCCGCCGTGCCGGGCCATGCCGCCGTAGGTGTCGATGATGATCTTCCGGCCGGTGAGGCCCGCGTCGCCCATCGGGCCGCCGATCTCGAAGCGGCCGGTGGGGTTCACCAGCAGCCGGTACCCCTCGGTCTCGATGTCGAGGTCGGCCAGCACCGGGTCGACGACGTGCTCGCGGATGTCCGGGGCGAGCATCTCCCGCAGGTCGATCTCGGCCGCGTGCTGGGTGGAGACGACCACGGTGTCGAGCCGGACCGGGCGGTCGCCGTCGTACTCGATCGTGACCTGCGTCTTGCCGTCCGGGCGCAGGTACGGGATGGTGCCGTTCTTCCGCACGTCGGCCAGCCGCTTCGCCATCCGGTGGGCGAGCATGATCGGCAGCGGCATGAGCTCCGGGGTCTCCCGGCAGGCGTACCCGAACATGAGACCCTGGTCGCCCGCGCCCTGGCGGTCGAACGCGTCGAAGGCCTCCCCGGTGCGGACCTCGTAGGCGTCGTCCACGCCCATGGCGATGTCCGGCGACTGCGAGCCGATCGACACGGAGACACCGCACGACGCGCCGTCGAAGCCCTTGTGCGAGGCGTCGTACCCGATCTCGAGGATCTTCTCCCGGATGATGGTCGGGATGTCGACGTAGGTCTCCGTCGTCACCTCGCCGGCGACGTGGACCAGGCCGGTGGTGATCAACGTCTCGACGGCGACCCGGCTCTTCGGGTCGTCCCGGAGCATGGCGTCGAGAATCGCATCACTGATCTGGTCGGCCATCTTGTCCGGGTGGCCCTCGGTAACCGACTCGGAGGTGAACAGGCGACGGGACAACTCAGTGGCTCCTCATGCAGCGGCTGCTGACGTTGCGAAGCGGCCTGCCACGCCGGGCCGGGGGCCGGCCCTCCTTCCCGGCGACCGCTTTGATGCTCCACGCGAGTCTAGCCGTACCAGGTACGGCACTGCGAAGCCGTTCCGCATCGTGGCGGCCCGGAAACGCCGGACCGGGACCGGCCCGGAACCGGTGGCCGGGACGCCGGGCCCACCGGCCGCTCGCCCCGACCGCTCATCCAGGGGCCGGGGAGGCCGGGAACGGCGCCGCGGTGGACCGGTCAGCCGAGGCGCTCGGCGACCAGGTCCCAGATCACATCGGCGAGGTCCTCCTTGGGGCCGCGGGGGACCTCCACCATCCCGCCGTCCGCGGCGAGCACCACGGCGGCGTTGTCGGGCGTGCCGAAGCCGAGGTTCTCCCCCACCTGGTTGACCACCAGCAGGTCGCACCCCTTGCGCTCCAGCTTGGCCCGCCCGTTGGCCAGCACGTCGTCGGTCTCGGCGGCGAAGCCCACGATCACCCGCGGGCCGGCCGGTCCGCCGGCCTCCCGCCGGGCGCGCCGCTGCGCCACGAGCTCGGCGAGGACGTCCGGGTTCTTGACCAGCCGGATCGGCTCGGGCTCCGCCGAGGTCTTCTTGATCTTGACGTCGCTCCGCCGCTCCGGGCGGAAGTCGGCGACCGCGGCGGCCATCACCACGGCGTCCGCCTGCTCGGCGGCGGCGAGCACCGCCTCACGGAGCTCGAGCGCGGACTCGACCCGCACGATCTTCGCCCCGGCCGGGTCGGGCAGCGCGACGTTCGCCGCCACGAGGGTGACCTCGGCCCCGCGGGCGACCGCGGTACGGGCGAGGGCGTAGCCCTGCAGCCCGGAGGAACGGTTGCCGATGAAGCGGACCGGGTCGATCGCCTCGCGCGTGCCGCCGGCCGAGACGACCACGTGCCGCCCGGCGAGGTCGGTACCGCGCCCGGCGAGCACCCGGCGGCAGACCTCGAAGATCTCGGTGGGCTCGGGCAGCCGGCCCGGCCCGGTGTCGGCGCCGGTGAGCCTGCCGACCGCGGGCTCGATGACGATCGCCCCCCGCTCGCGCAGCAGCGCCACGTTCGCCCGGGTGGCCGGGTGCTCCCACATCTCGGTGTGCATCGCCGGGGCGAACACGACGGGACACCGGGCGGTGAGCAGGGTGGCGGTGAGCAGGTCGTCGGCGAGGCCGTGGGCCGCCTTGGCGAGGAGATCGGCCGTGGCCGGGGCGACCACCACGAGGTCGGCCTCCTTGCCGATCCGGACGTGCGGCACCTCGTGCACGGACTGCCACACCTCGGTCGCCACCGGGTTGCCGGACAGCGCGGCCCATGCGGGCTCACCGACGAACCGGAGGGCGTCCCTGGTCGGCACGACCCGCACGTCGTGGCCGGACTCGGTGAACAGACGGAGGAGCTCACACGCCTTGTAGGCGGCGATCCCGGCGCTCACGCCGAGCACCACGGAGGTCACGCGCGCCCTCCCGGCTGATCGTCCAAGGCGTCGCTCAGGACGACTCGGCCGGCTCGGCCTTGATCAGGCCTTCCGCGATCTCCCGCAGCGCGATGGAGAGCGGCTTCTCCTGGGCGTGCGTCTCCACCAGCGGGCCGACGTACTCCAGCAGGCCCTCACCAAGCTGCGAGTAGTAGGCGTTGATCTGGCGCGCCCGCTTGGCGGCCATGATCACGAGGCTGTACTTGCTGTCGACGACGTCGAGAAGCGTGTCGATCGGCGGGTTGGTTATGCCTTCCGCGTAGCCTGCGCTGCTTGCCACGTTGCGATTCCCCTAGCTCGGCGAATTTGTCATCAAGGCTATCAGCCGGCGGCACACATCTTTGACGTCCGTGTTCACCAAAGTGACGTCGAACTCCTTCTCGGCCGCCATCTCGATCCGCCCGGCCTGGAGCCGGCGCTCGATCACGTCGGCGGGCTCGGTGCCCCTGCCGCGCAGCCGGCGCTCCAGCTCCTCCCAGCTGGGCGGAGCCAGGAAGACGAGCAGGGCATCAGGCATGGCGGCCCGCACCTGCCGGGCCCCCTGGAGATCGATCTCCAGGAGCGCCGGCACGCCGGCCGCCAGCCGCTGCAGCACGGGAGTGCGGGGCGTACCGTAGCGGTGGCCCGCGAACTCGGCCCACTCCAGGAGCTCGCCCGAGGCGATCATGCGATCGAACTCGGCGTCATCGACGAAGTAGTACTCGACGCCGTGCCTCTCCCCCGGGCGGGGCTTCCTGGTGGTCACCGAGACCGACAGCCACACCTCGGGGTGTGACCGCCGGAGCTCGGCGACGACCGTGGACTTGCCGACACCCGACGGACCGGAGAGGACCGTCAGACGCGGCTTACGAGGCGAGGAGCCACCGCCGTGAGCCCGGGACTCGCTGGGCACGGCTTCCTGATGGGCCTCGGCTCCAGCGGCCCTGGACTTGCCGGTCACTCCGTACCCCCGTTCGACGTCGCTCGACCGGAGCCGAGATCAGCCCTCGGCGCCGCCGAACTCTCGGATCAGAGCAGCGCGCTGGTTGGCCCCGAGACCCCGCACACGGCGGGACTCGGCGATGCCCAGGCGCTCCATGAGCTGCTTGGCGCGTACCTTACCCACGCCCGGGAGCGACTCGAGCAGGGCGGAGACCTTCATCTTGCCGATGACGTCGTCGGTCTGCCCCGCCTGGAGCACCTCGGACAGGGAAATCGCGTTCCGCTTGAGGCGGCTTTTCACCTCAGCACGTTCCTTACGCGCCTTGGCTGCCTTCTCGAGAGCGGCGGCGCGCTGCTCGGGGGTTAGGGGAGGAAGAGCCACGCCGGGTCACCTCGGATTTCTGTCGATGTACTCGGACGGGAGGGGAAACTAGCTTGACTATGCCCCGTACGGCAACGTGACGGGGTGTTTCTCTCACCACAAAATAAGTGGCACTACCATTGGTAACTCTTATATCACGATTTGTCGACCATGGACCCTGAACTTACCTGCGGCCCGGCGCCCGTGACCGCCGGCCGCCCCGGGCGGGACGGCCGCGCCACCGGCCCGGCGCCGGCGCGCCGGCACGCGGGTCTGGCGGCGTCCCGGGCGGGCCGTGCCGGACTCGCGGGACACCCGGGATCCGTGAAAAGCCGATCATGGACGCGGCCGGATCCGCTAGCATGCGGCCCGGCCCACCGCTCCGCACGGTCGACGGGAAATCGATAGCAGGAACGCGATCGCCGCGCCAACCCGGTGACGCACGGCGGCCCGCCGCGGCCACCACGGCCGCCCGGTGCCCGTCCGCACGTCGCCCGGCTGCACCCGCCCGCGCAGGGACGCCCGCATGCGGACGCCCGTACGCGGTCGCCCCGCCGCGCTCCGGCGCCGCCGGCAGGGTGCCCGGACGCCGGCGAGGCGTCCCGCGGGCCGTGCCCGCACGGGGCCTGCCGTCCCGGCCCGACCCGCCGGCGCATGCGCGCCCGCGAGCCGTAGGCGCGGGAGCCCGGGGAACCGGCCGTTCGCCATCGGCCGGCTGTCGCGCCGCGAGCCGTGCGCGCGCCGGACAGGCCTTCCCGGGCCGGGCGGTGAGACAGGCGGGTGCACGCCCGCCCGGCGGAACGAGGCCCGCGCAGCGGGGTGCGGCCATCTCGCCGGGCGCCGCCCGGTCAGGGGACGGCACGCCGCAGCGCCGCGGCGATCGCGGCCGCGGCCGCGCCCGGATCGGGCGCGCCCGTGATCGGGCGGCCGATCACGAGGAGATCGGCCCCGTTGGCGATCGCCTCCTCCGGGGTCGCCACCCGGGCCTGGTCCTGGGTGTCGGCGCCGGCCGGCCGTACGCCCGGGGTGATGAGCATGATGTCCGGCCCCACCTCGGCCCGGACCGCCGCGACCTCCTGCGGGGAGCAGACGAGCGCCTGGGCGCCCGCCTCCACCGCCAGGGCGGCCAGGCGGCGGACCGCGTCCGACGGCGGGCCCTGGATGCCGATCTCGCCGAGGTCGGCGGCGGACAGCGACGTCAGCAGCGTCACGGCGGCGATCTTGGTGTGCGGCGCCGCCTCCACCGCGGCCCGGATCATCGCCGCGCCGCCGGCGGCGTGGACGGTGAGGATCGCGGGCCTGAGCCGGGCGACCGCCCGCGCCGCCGCCCCCACGGTGTTGGGGATGTCATGGAGCTTGAGATCCAGGAAGACCTGCACCCCGCTCGCGCCGCGCACCGACGCGATCACGTCCGGGCCGTAGCGGAGGTAGAGTTCCAGGCCCACCTTCACGGTCGACACGTGGGGGGTCACCAGGCCCGCCCAGCGGGCCGCGGTCTCCAGGTCCGGCGCGTCGAGGGCGACGGCGATGGGAGCTGGCGTCGTCACAGGGAACTCTCCTCAAGATCGTCGGTCTCACGGAGACCGGGCCCCGCCGGCCGGTGGGCGAGGCCCACCGCGTCCGCCACCCGGTCGAACCCGCGCTCCCGGAGCAGCTCCTCCAGCTCTCGCAGGACGCGCAGGCAGGCGTACGGGTCCTGGAACATGGCGGTGCCCACGCCGACCGCGCACGCGCCGGCCAGGATCAGCTCCAGGGCGTCCCTCCCGGTCGCCACGCCGCCGACGCCGACGATCGGGACGCCGGGCAGGGCGGCGTGGACCTGCCACACGCAGCGCACCGCGAGCGGCCGCACGGCCGGGCCGGACAGGCCCCCGACCCCCGCCGCGAGCGCCGGGCGCATGGCGTCCACGTCGATGCTCATGCCGAGCGGTGTGTTGATCAGCGTGAGCGCGTCGGCGCCGCCGTCCACACACGAACGCGCCACGGCCACGATGTCGGTCACGTCAGGGGGGAGCTTGGCGATGACCGGGACGTCGTACCGCGTCACCGCGCGCACCGCGGACACCACCTCGGCGGCCGCTGACCCGTCGCGGCCGAATACCCTACCCCGATCCTCGGCGTTCGGGCACGAGAGGTTCACCTCGACCGCCATGATCGCGTGCTCGTCGGCGAGCCGCCGGGCGAGCGTGGTGTACTCCGACACCGTGCTCCCGCCGATCGACACGATGGTCCGCACCCCCCGCTGCGCGAGCCAGGGCAGCTCCCGCTCCAGGAAGGCGTCGACGCCCGGGCCCTGCAACCCCACGCCGGTGAGCAGCCCGGACGGCGTCTCCGCCATCCGCGGCGTCGGCCGCCCCGCCCGCGGCGTGACCGTGATCGACCGGGTGACGAAGGCCCCCAGCCGCCGCAGGTCGTAGAAGTGCGCGAGCTCGCGCCCGGTGCCGCCGCAGCCGGCCGCGGTCAGCACCGGGTTGGGCAGCTCCACATGGGCGAGGTAGGTCCGCAGATCGACGGCTATGGCCGCTCACCCCGCCTCGCGCCGACCAGGGCATGGGCGCGCCCGCGCACCGCCTCAGGCATGCCGGCCCCCAGGTGCGCCGAGCGCGTCGAACGGGATCGTCCCCACGTCGCCGAACCGTACCCGCTCGCCGCGGAACACGGGCCCCTCCGTGCACGCGCGGACCATCCTGGTGACGCCGTCCTCGCCGATCACCGGCACCACGCAGGTCATGCAGATGCCGATGCCGCAGGCCATCGACTCCTCCACCGCCACCTGGATCGGGATCCCGAACTCCACGGCGACCGCGGTGGCGCCGCGGAGCACCGGCATCGGCCCGCTCGCGTAGACCACGTCCGCCCGGGTGTCCGCGATCACCCCGGGCAGGACGTCGATCACCGTGCCCCGCAGGCCGAGCGAACCGTCCTCCGTGACGAGCGTTGTCGTCTCCGCCATCCTGCGGGCCCGCAGCGCGCCGAAGACGCGGTCGGCGGTCTTCGCGCCCAGCATGAAGTCGATCCGGCACCCGCGGCGCTGCAGGACGTCCCCCAGCGCGAACAGCGGGGCCGAGCCGTACTCCCACCCCACCAGCACGCAGGTGCACGGATCGCGCGGCAGCGGGAACGGGCGGCCGAGCGGGCCGACCAGGTCGAGCGTGTCGCGGGCGCGCAGACCGGCCAGCCAGGCCGTCCCCGGCCCGCGCACGCTGAAGACCAGCTCCACCGTGCCCCCGTAGTCCGGTGTGACGTCGTGGATGGAGAGGGCGCGCCGGGTGATCATCGACGACCCGGGGCCGCCGACGGCGACGGTGACGAAGTGACCGGGGCGGAACCTGTCGGCGATGCCCGGCGCCACCACGGTGAGCGCATGATAGGCGTCCACCTGGCGCGTCGTCAGCACCGTGCCCGTCACCTGAACCGGACTTGCGGCCACTCCCTGCTCCCTCGGCCTCTCCCTCGGCTCGGCGGGCCCGGCCCGGCACCGGGGGCCTTCCGCCCGCCCGGTCACGCAGCCACGGCCGGCGGACCGGCGCTGCCGGGACCGCCCGGCACGCCCGGCCGGCGGCCAGGGCGCCCACGGCCGGTCTCGGGCCCTCGCTCACCACACGGAACGGCCGAACCGGCCCGCCCGGTTTCCCACGGGCCTCGGCCGGGGACCCGCGGCCGGCTTCAGGCCCACGCGCGCACCCACGGTCAGGCGCCCACCGGCACCGGGCCCGCCCGAGCCGCGCGGCAAGGACCGTCCGGCCCGCGAAGGTCCACGGCCAGGGCGCCCGCGGCCGACTTCGGGCCCTCGCTCACCGCACGGAACGGCCATGCCGCCCCGCACGGATCGCTCAGGCCCGCAGCCACAGCTCCCATGGTGGGCTCCGGACCCTCGCGCACTTCGCGGACCGGCATGGCCGGTCCACTCCGTCCGCTCAGGCCCCAGCCACGGCACCCATGGCCGGCTTCGGAGCCTCGCTCACTTCGCGGACCGGCATGGCCGGTCCACTCCGTCCGCTCAGCTCCTCAGCCTCCGGGCGTGCTCCTGGAGAGACCGTACGCCCACCTCGCCCCGGGCGATGTGCTGGATGCCCTGCACGGCGGCCACGAGGCCCTGGATGGTGGTGATGCAGGCGATGCCGCGCAGCACGGCGGCGGTGCGGATCTCATACCCGTCGACCCGGGGCCCCGACTGCCCGGGACCGCCGTGGGGCGTGTTCACGATGAGATCCACCTCACCGTCGAGGATGCGCTGCACGATCGTCGGCTCACCATCGGGACCGGGACCGTCGCTGTGCTTGCGCACGATCTTGACATGGACGCCGTTACGGCGCAGCACCTCGGCGGTACCCTCCGTGGCCAGAATCTCGAATCCGAGGTCGGCGAGCACCTTCACCGGAAGGATCGCGGCTCGTTTGTCCCGATCCGCGATGGACACGAAGGCCCGGCCCTTGGTGGGCAGCCCGCCGTACACCGCGATCTGCGACTTGGCGTAGGCGGTGCCGAAGAACTCGTCGATGCCCATCACCTCGCCGGTGGAGCGCATCTCCGGCCCGAGCACCGTGTCCACCCCGCGGAACCGGTTGAACGGGAGCACCGCCTCCTTGACCGCGATCGGCGCGTCGAACGGCAGCGCGCCGCCGTCCCCGGTCGCCGGGAGCAGGCCCTCGGCGCGCAGCTCGGCGATGGTCGCGCCCATCATCACCCGGGCCGCCGCCTTGGCGAGCGGGACCGCGGTCGCCTTCGACACGAACGGCACAGTACGGCTCGCCCGCGGGTTCGCCTCGAGCACGTAGAGCACCCCGGCGGCCAGCGCGTACTGCACGTTGAGCAGGCCGCGGACGCCGACCCCGCGGGCGATCGCCTCGGTGGCGGCGCGGATGCGGGCGACGTCGTGGCCGCTCAGGCTGATCGGCGGGAGCGCGCACGCCGAGTCACCGGAGTGGATGCCGGCCTCCTCGATGTGCTCCATGACCCCGCCGAGGTAGAGCTCCTCCCCGTCGAACAGGGCGTCGACGTCGATCTCGATCGCGTCGTCGAGGAAGCGGTCGATCAGCACCGGGTGCTCGGCGGAGACCCGCGACATGAACGTGCGCAGGGTGTCGTCGTCGTAGACGATGGCCATGCCGGCCCCACCGAGCACGTACGACGGCCGGACCAGCACCGGGTACCCGATCCGGGACGCGACCTCCACCGCCTCCTCGGCGGTGCGGGCCGTGCCGTGCTTGGGGGCGAGCAGCCCGGCCTCGGCGAGCACCCGGCCGAAGGCCCCGCGGTCCTCGGCGAGGTGGATCGACTCGGGCGAGGTGCCGACCACCGGGACCCCGGCGTCCTTCAGCCCCTGGGCCAGGCCGAGCGGGGTCTGCCCGCCGAGCTGGACGATCACCCCGGCGACCGGGCCGGTGGCCTGCTCGGCGTGCACGATCTCGAGGACGTCCTCGAGGGTGAGCGGCTCGAAGTACAGGCGGTCGGAGGTGTCGTAGTCGGTCGAGACCGTCTCCGGGTTGCAGTTGACCATCACGGTCTCGTAGCCGGCCTTGGCGAGCTCGAACGACGCGTGCACGCAGGCGTAGTCGAACTCGATGCCCTGCCCGATCCGGTTCGGCCCGCTGCCCAGGATGATCACCTTGGGCCGGTCCCCGGCCGGCACCTCGGTCTCCTCGTCGTACGTGGAGTAGAGGTACGGGGTGCGGGCGGCGAACTCGGCCGCGCAGGTGTCGACGGTGTGGTACACGGGCCGGATGCCGAGCTCGTGGCGGGCCCGGCGCACCTCGGCCTCGGGCACGCCGAGGATCTCGCCGATCTGGGCGTCGCTGAACCCGTACCGCTTGGCGCGCAGCAGCGTGGGGCCGTCGAGGGCCGTGATCGACCGGGCGACCTCGTCGATGGCGAAGAGCTGGTCGACGAACCAGGGGTCGATCCCGGTCGCCTCGGCGAGCTGCTCCGGGGTGGCCCCGGCCCGGATCGCCTGCTGCATGGTGCGCAGCCGCCCGTCGTGCGGCCGGCGGCAGGCCTCGAGCAGCTCCTGCAGGTCGCCCGGCTCCCCGGCCCAGGTGAACGCCGAGCCCTTCCGCTCCAGCGACCTGAGGGCCTTCTGCAGGGCCTCCGGGAACGACCGGCCGATCGCCATGACCTCGCCGACCGACTTCATGTGGGTGGTGAGCGTGCGGTCCGCGCCGGCGAACTTCTCGAAGGCGAACCGCGGCACCTTCACCACCACGTAGTCGAGCGCGGGCTCGAACGAGGCCGGGGTCTCCCTGGTGATGTCGTTGGGGATCTCGTCGAGCGTGTACCCCACCGCGAGCTTCGCCGCGATCTTGGCGATCGGGAAGCCGGTGGCCTTGGAGGCGAGCGCGGAGGAGCGCGACACCCGGGGGTTCATCTCGATCACGACCATCCGGCCGGTCTCCGGGTGGACGGCGAACTGGATGTTGCAGCCGCCGGTGTCCACCCCGACCTCGCGGATGACCGCGATGGCGACGTCCCGCATGTTCTGGTATTCGCGGTCGGTGAGCGTCATCGCGGGCGCCACGGTGACGCTGTCGCCGGTGTGCACCCCCATGGGGTCGATGTTCTCGATCGAGCAGACGACCACGACGTTGTCGTTGCGGTCGCGCATGACCTCGAGCTCGAACTCCTTCCACCCGAGGACCGACTCCTCCAGGAGCACCTCATGGGTGGGGGAGGCGTCGAGCCCGGCCCCGGCGATCCGGCGCAGCTCCTCCTCGTCGTGGGCGAGGCCGGAGCCGGCGCCGCCGAGGGTGAAGCTCGGCCGCACCACCAGGGGGTAGCCGAGCTCCTCGGCGGCCCGCAGGCAGTCGTCGAGCGAGTGGCAGATCACGCTCCGCGCCGACTCGGCGTTGAGGCCGTGCTTCTCGGCCACCCGGGCGACGATCTCCTTGAAGCGTTCCCGGTTCTCCCCCGCCTGGATCGCCTCGATGCTCGCGCCGATCACCTCGACGCCGTACCGCTCGAGCACCCCGGCCTCGTGGAGCGCGACCGCGGTGTTGAGCGCGGTCTGCCCGCCGAGGGTGGGCAGCAGCGCGTCCGGCCGCTCCTTGGCGATGATCTTCTCGACCATCTCCGGGGTGATCGGCTCGACGTACGTGGCGTCGGCGAACTCCGGGTCCGTCATGATCGTGGCGGGGTTGCTGTTCACCAGGATCACGCGGAACCCCTCGTTCTTGAGGACCCGGCAGGCCTGGGTGCCCGAGTAGTCGAACTCGCACGCCTGCCCGATCACGATCGGGCCGGAGCCGATCACCAAGACCGACGAGATGTCGGTGCGCCTAGGCACCCTGGTCCCCCTTCTCCATCAGCTCGCAGAACCGGTCGAACAGGTACCCCGCGTCGTGCGGCCCGGCCGCCGCCTCCGGGTGGTACTGGACGCTGAAGGCCGGCCGGTCGATCAGCCGGAGCCCTTCCACGCACCCGTCGTTGAGGTTGACGTGGGTCACCTCGGCCGGGCCGTACGGCGTGTCGAACGGCTCGCCGACCGGCGCCTGCACGGCGAAGCCGTGGTTGTGCGCGGAGATGGCCACCCGGCCGGTGCGCAGGTCCTTCACCGGCTGGTTCACCCCCCGGTGGCCGTACTTGAGCTTGTACGTGCCGAGCCCGAGCGCGCGGCCGAAGATCTGGTTGCCGAAGCAGATGCCGAAGAACGGCCTGCCGGCGTCGAGCACCCCGCGCAGCGCCTCGACCGCGTACCCGGCGGCGGCCGGGTCGCCGGGGCCGTTGGAGAAGAACACTCCGTCCGGGTCGCGGGCGAGGATCTCCTCCGCGGTGGCCCCGGCGGGCAGCACGTGCACCTCGCAGCCGCGGTCGGTGAGCCGCCGCACGGTCATCGCCTTCACGCCCAGGTCGACCGCGGCCACGGTGAAGCGCTTCCGCCCGTTCGCGGGCACCACGTACGGCTCGGGCGTGCTCACCTCCCGGGCGAGGTCGGCCCCGGTCATCTCGGGCGAGCGCCGGACCCGCTCGACCAGCTCCTCGACCGGGGCGAGGGCGTCGCCGGAGAAGATCCCGGCGCGCATCGCCCCCCGCTCGCGCAGGTGGCGGGTGAGCGCCCGGGTGCCGGGCATGGCGATCCCGACCACCCCGTGCTCGGCGAGGTAGTCGCCGAGGGTGCCGGTGGCGCGCCAGCTCGAGGCGATCCGCGACGGCTCGCGCACCACGTAGCCGGCGACCCAGACCCGGCGCGACTCCGCGTCCTCGAGGTTGACCCCGGTGTTGCCGATGTGCGGCGCGGTCATCGCGACGATCTGCCGGTGGTAGGAGGGGTCGGTGAGCACCTCCTGGTACCCGGTCATGCCGGTGTTGAAGACCATCTCGCCGAACGTCTCCCCGACGGCGCCGTAGGGCGTCCCCGTGAAGACCCGGCCGTCCTCCAGCACGAGCAGCGCGGTCATGCCAGCTTCCCTTCCAGCACGGTGGGGCGGCCGCGGAGGAACGTGGCCACGACGCGCCCGGGCAACGTCATGCCCTGATAGGGGGTGTTCCTGCTCTTCGACGCCATCGCCGAGGGGTCGACCGGCGCCCGCACCGACGGGTCGTACAGCGTGATGTTGGCGGGGGCGCCGACCTCGATCGGCCGGCCGTGCCCGGAGAGCCTGCCGATGCGGGCCGGGCGGTAGGACATGCGGTCGGCGACGCCGGCCCAGTCGAGCAGGCCGGTCTCGACCATGGTCTCCTGCACCACCGACAGGGCGGTCTCCAGCCCGATCATCCCCATGGCCGCGGCCGCCCACTCGGTCTCCTTGGCCTCGACCGGGTGCGGGGCGTGGTCGGTGGCGACGCAGTCGATCGTGCCGTCGGCGAGCGCCTCGCGCAGCGCCCGCACGTCCGCCTCGGTGCGCAGCGGCGGGTTCACCTTGTAGATCGGGTTGTACGGCCCGAGCGGCGAGTTCTCCGCGTAGGAGTCGGTGAGCAGCAGGTGGTGCGGGGTGACCTCCGCGGTGACGTTCCAGCCCTTCGACTTGGCCCAGCGGATGATCTCCACCGATCCGGCGGTGGACACGTGGCAGATGTGCAGCCGGGAGCCGACGTGCGCGGCGAGCAGGCAGTCCCGGGCGACGATCGCCTCCTCGGCCACGGCCGGCCAGCCGGCGAGCCCGAGCCTGGCCGACACCTCGCCCTCGTTGAGCTGGGCCCCCTCGGTGAGCCGCGGCTCCTGGGCGTGCTGGGCGATCACTCCGTCGAACGCCTTGACGTACTCGAGCGCCCGGCGCATGAGCACCGCGTCGGAGACGCAGTTGCCGTCGTCGGAGAAGACCCGGACCCGGGCGGCCGAGTCGGCCATGGCGCCGAGCTCGGCGAGCTGCCTGCCCTGCAGGCCCGCGGTGACCGCGCCGACCGGCTGGACGTCGCAGTGGCCGTAGGTCCGGCCGAGCCGCCAGACCTGCTCGACCACCCCGGCGGTGTCGGCGACCGGGGAGGTGTTCGCCATGGCGTGGACCGCGGTGAACCCGCCGAGCGCGGCGGCCTGGGTCCCGGTCTCGATGGTCTCGGCGTCCTCCCGGCCCGGCTCGCGCAGGTGGGTGTGCAGGTCGACCAGCCCGGGGAGGGCGATCAGGCCGTCGGCGTCGACCGTGAGGTCGGCGGCGGTTCCGGTGAGCCGGCCGAGCTCGGCGATGACGCCGTCGCGGATCAGGATGTCGCGCGCCGGGCCGCCGAGCACCCGGGCGCCCGTGATGAGCACGGTCGTCACTCGCCACCTCCGATCGCCGATTCGGACCCGCCGAGCAGGAGATAGAGCACGGCCATCCGGACGAGCACGCCGTTGCCGACCTGCTCCACGATGATCGACCGCGGGGAGTCGGCCACCTCGGCCGAGATCTCCATGCCGCGGTTGAGCGGCCCCGGGTGCATGACGATCGCGTCGTCGTGGAGCTTGGCGAACCGGTCGCGGTCGAGGCCGTAGCGGCGGCTGTACTCCCGCGCCGACGGGAAGTAGGCGCCGTTCATCCGCTCCTGCTGCACCCGGAGCATCATCACCACGTCCGTCTTGGGCAGCACGGCGTCGAAGTCGTACGAGACCTGGCACGGCCAGGTGTCGACCGCGACCGGGATCAGGGTCGGCGGCCCGACGAGGGTGACCTCGGCGCCGAGCGTGTGGAGGAGCTGGACGTTCGACCGCGCCACCCGGCTGTGCAGCACGTCGCCGACGATCGCGACCTTCAGCCCCTCCACCCGGCCCATGGCCCGGCGGATGCTGAACGCGTCGAGCAGCGCCTGGGTGGGGTGCTCGTGGGTGCCGTCGCCCGCGTTGATCACGCTGCCGCGGATCCAGCCGGCGAGCCGGTGCGGGGCGCCGGAGGCCCCGTGCCGGATGACCACGGCGTCGGCGCCCATCGCCTCGAGGGTGAGCGCGGTGTCCTTGAGCGACTCGCCCTTGGACACGCTCGACCCGCGCGCGGAGAAGTTGATGACATCGGCGGAGAGCCGCTTCGCGGCCGCCTCGAACGAGATGCGCGTCCGGGTGGAGTCCTCGAAGAACAGGTTGACCACCGTGCGGCCGCGCAGGGTCGGCAGCTTCTTGATGGAGCGCTGCGAGACCTTGGAGAGCTCCTCGGCCGTGTCCAGGATGAGCAGGGCGTCCTCGCGGCTCAGGTCGCCGGCCGAGAGCAGGTGCCGCTTCATCGGGCGTCCCCCTTCATGAGCACGACGGCGTCCCGTCCGTCGGTCTCCTCCAGGTAGACCTTGACCGTTTCGCTCTTGGCCGTCGGCAGGTTCTTGCCGACGTAGTCGGCGCGGATGGGGAGCTCGCGGTGGCCCCGGTCGACGAGCGTCGCGAGCTGGACGGCGCGCGGCCGGCCGACGTCGCTGAGCGCGTCGAGCGCGGCGCGGACCGTGCGGCCGGAGTAGAGCACGTCGTCGACGAGGATGACGATCTTGCCGTCGATGCCCTCCGCCGGGATCTCGGTACGGCCGAGCGGGCGGGCCGGCCGGAGCCGGAGGTCGTCGCGGTACATGGTGATGTCGATCGCGCCGACGGGGACCTTGACCCCTTCGAACCGCTCGATGCGCTCGCCGATCCGGCGGGCCAGCGGGACGCCGCGGGTGGGGATGCCGAGGAGGATGATGTCGTTCGCGCCTTTGGTACGCTCGAGAATCTCGTGCGCTATGCGGGTCAGTGCCCGGTTGATGTCGGGCCCCTCGAGCACGGCGCGCGCCCGATTTCGGGCTTCGGACATGAAAAAATCACCGCCTTTCCCGCCTCACGGGACGGGTCTTAAAGGGATGTCCGGCCGCTTAAGGGTATCAGCAGGTCCAGGGCGGTCCGGCAGGCGGTGGGGCGGGTGACCGGGGCGGCACCGGCGCCGGGCCAGGCTGTCCGGGCATTTCACGAGACCGGCGGCCAAGGGACTTTTTTCCGATCAGCTTGACCTTTCGGTCAAGGAGCTTTACCGTCACTGCGCGTAACCACACCTCGCGACCTTCCTGGGTAAAAGCCGACGCAGTGCTCACCGAAGGTTGCCGCCAGGCACCGACCCCGGTGTTCGGAACCCTTAGGACAAGGACGCACAATCAAGTGAGAACTCAAATAGATAGCCGGGGGCCAGACGATGCCATCTGACTACGCCAAGTCGCTCGGAGCACGGCTCCGCGCCATCCGCACCCAGCAGGGGCTCTCGCTGCACGGGGTGGAAGAGAAGTCCCGCGGCCGGTGGAAGGCCGTCGTGGTGGGCTCCTACGAGCGTGGGGACCGCGCGGTGACCGTGCAGAAGCTCGCCGAGCTGGCCGAGTTCTACGGAGTGCCGGTCGCCGAGCTGCTTCCCGGGGGCAACTCCCCCGCTCCCGTCGCTCCCACCCCGAAGCTGGTGATCAACCTGGAGCGGCTGGCCCAGCTCCCGAAGGAGAAGGTCGGTCCGCTGGCCCGCTACGTCGCCACCATCCAGAGCCAGCGCGGTGACTACAACGGCAAGGTGCTCTCCATCCGCCAGGAGGACCTGCGCTCGCTCGCGGTGATCTACGACAAGTCGCCCGCGGAGCTGACCGAGGAGTTCATCAGCTGGGGCGTGCTCGACCCGGAGGCACGGGGCGCGGTCGAGTCGTCGTCCTGACGCCGGTCCGCCGGGCGTCCCGGCACCGCCGCCTCCTCCCGGTGCCCCACCGCCCACTCCGCGGGGCGGCCCGGGGCCGCCGGAGACTCCGGGCGGCGGACCACCGGCCCGGCACCGGATCGGCGAACCGTGCACGCGCGGATGGGCCGTCCGCCGGCGGTGGCGCTCCTGTCTCCCGGTGGCGCACTTTCCCTTCTGGCGGCGGCCCGCTATCCGGCGAGGGGGAGTACCGGCTGGCTCGTGACCCCGAGGATCGACTCGACCTCCTCGACGAACCGTCCCGCCTCGGCGAGCAGCTCGTCGGCGTCGCGCCAGGTGATCCCCCGCACCATGCCCGCCTCCGCCGCGGCTCGCTTGGCGGCGCTGAGCTGGAAATAGGCCGCCCATTCGGCGAGCCCGGGCTCGGCCTCGGGGAGCATCTCCCACGCGCTGCGCAGCCGGCGGCGCCGGGCGATCCGGGCCGGCCGCGCCGCGATGAGACCGGCGGCCGCCCGCAGGGCCGCGAGATGGGCCGCCACGTACCGCTCCGCCGGCGTGGCCGCGGCCGCCGCCTCGTCCAGGCAGGCCCTCGCCTCGGCGAGATGCGCCAGGACACGCTGCGAGACCCGGGGGCCGCTGCGTCCACCGCTGTGTCCGATCATCCCGCACTCCTTGAGCCGTAGCACCCCGGCGTGGATCGCCGGTCACCTTCACCGTCGCAGATGGCACCGACAAAATCGGGTGCTCTGGCGTCCATCCGGCCGCTGCCCTGGCGATCGGTCCGGCCGCCCGCCGGCGGGCGGCCGGGTGCTGGTGCCACGGGCCGCGCGCGGGACCGTCTCACCGAGCCGGCTTCTTCCCCGGCCGGGTGAGGTGCCACCGGTCGCGCGCGTGACCGCCCCCGGCCCCGCCATCACCGGCTTCGGCCCGGCCCGGAACGAGGACGCGGCCGGGCGAGGAGCTTCCCCTCCCCCCGCCCGGCCGCGCCGGCCAGTGCCCGCCCAACGCCGGGCCGGTTCCGGCGGACACCGACGGGAGTGCCGGCACCGTGCCCGTCCCGCCGCCGACGGGGCGCTTCCGGCTGCGGGAACGCGAGCGCGAACCCTCGCGCGTTCGAACATACTTTCGACTCCAGGTGGCTGTCAACCTCCCGCCGGTCCATCGCGGCCGGACCCCGGCCCACTCCGCCCACCGTCGCCCGTACGCCCCGGCCCCGGCCGGCCGCGGCGTGGTCGGCCGCCGTCCGGTACCGCCGTCCCCGTACGCCCGAGGGCCCGCCGGAGGGCGGAACCCCGCCCGCGCGGCACGACCCGCCGGCGGACACGCCCAAGGGGTGTGACGACTTGGCAGGAACCCGGCCGCGCGGCGGGACCGGGCCCGGCCGCGGCCCGGCCGGCTCGCGAGCCGGTCGCCGGCGCACGGCGCGCCCGGGCCGGCCCGCCCGACGCGGATGGCGGGCCGGTACGGGCGGCCGCGGCGGGCGCCGCCACGCCGCAGGCCCGCTCAGCGGCGCACGTACTTCCCGCGCACGTGGACGGGGAAGCCCTTCCCCACCAGGCGGGGCAGGATCGACGCGACGTGCATGGGGAGCCGGACGCAGCCGTGCGAGGCCGGGTAGAGCGGCACCGAGAGCGAGCCGTGGAGCGCGATGCCACCGTGGAAGAAGATCGGGTTGTACAGCATGCCCAGGTAGGAGCGGTGCCAGCCGCTGACCCGCCAGGTGGTCCGGAAGTCGCCGATGGGGGTGATCGCGCTTCCGGAGAACCGCTGCCGCTTGCCGTTCCACACCACGTACTCGGTGTAGGGGATGCCGCTGCCGCTCGAGATGTGGCTGATCAGCACCGGCCGGCCCTTCTTGTAGAGCACCATGATCTGCTGGGTGAGGTTCACCTCGATGCGGTCCGGCCTGCCGCGCGGGACCAGGACCTTCGGGGCCCGGGGCCGCTCCAGCGCCGCCCAGGTCCGGCGGCCGACCGTGCTGGACGGCTTGATCCCGTGGACCTTCTGGAAGGCCCAGACCGCGGCCTGGGTGGCCCCGCCGTACCTGCCGTCGATCTTGCCCGGGTGGTACCCGAGCTCCTTCAGCCGGGCCTGTAACGCCCGGACCGCCGCGCCCTTGGCGCCGAGCCGGAGCGTCGTGGCCGGCGCGGTGAACGGCGGGTAGTGGGGGGCCGCCGCGGGGTGCGCCCGCGCCTCCGCCGCCGCGGCCGGCACCGGGACCGCGCCGGCGGGGCCCGCCGCACCCCAGGCCGTGACCGTGATGGCACCCACGGTGAGCAACGCCGCGGCCAGTCGTCCTCGAACGCTCATCGCCATCCGCCTCTCCGAAGACCTCTCGCCCCTGCTGCCCGTCCCGGCCGGGTTCCCCGCGCGCGGCGGCCGATCCGCCTGGTACGGCCATGGCGGGGTGATCCTTCACAATCGCCCGGGACATCCGGTTAGAGTGACCCAGTGGCTGAGAAGTTGCATCCGAACACCGTCCGGGTGATCGAGGCCCTCCGCGCGCGCGGGGCCAAGGGCGAGGTGAAGGTCTTCGAGGAGCCGGTGCGGACCGCGGCCGCCGCCGCGGCTCCGCTCGGCTGCGATGTCGGGGCGATCGCCAACAGCCTGGTCTTCGACGCCGACGGCGCACCGCTGCTCGTGCTCACCAGCGGCGCCCACCGTGTCGACACCGGCCACATCGCCCGCCTCATCGGAGCCCGGGAGGTACGGCGGGCGACGCCGGAGTTCGTGCGGGAGCACACCGGTCAGCCCATCGGCGGGGTGGCCCCGGTGGGGCATCCGGCGCCGATCCGGACGCTGGTGGACACCTGGCTCGGCAAGCATGAGGTGGTCTGGGCCGCGGCCGGCCATCCGAACACGGTCTTCCCCACGACCTTCGAGGAGCTGGTGCGGATCACCGGCGGGACCCCGGCCGACGTGGAGTAGCCACCTGACCTATTTGTCACGAAAAATTGCATTGTTTACGAATTCATCCCGGTCGTGGGTGCTAGGCTGCCGCAGATGGTCCGGCTACGCCACGTGACGGCCGACCGGTTCCCCACGCTGCTCGGCACCCTGCTGGGGATTTACACGGCCGCGATGCGCCCGCCGCCCGGCCAGCTCGCCGTCCGGCCGTCCATCATGCGCGACCACGGGAGCCGGCCCGGCTTCGTCTGCCTGCTCGCCGAGGCGCCGCAGGTCGTCGGCTTCGCCTACGGGTTCCACGGCGCCCCCGGGGAGTGGTGGTATGACGTGGTCTGGCGCGGGCTGCGGGACCACGCGGGCGAGGAGACCTGCGCGGAGTGGCTGGGCGACGCCCTGGAGATCGCGGAGATCCACGTCCTCCCCGGCCATCAGGGCCGGGGGATCGGGCGTCGCCTGCTCCACGCGATCTGCGCGGGCCGCCCGGAGCGGACCGCGGTGCTCTCCACCCGCGACGCCCCTACCGCGGCCCGCCATCTCTACCGCGACGCCGGCTTCGTCGACCTGCTGCCCCGCTTCCGCTTCCCCGGCACCGCCGAGCCGTACGTGATCGCCGGGGCGCGGCTGCCGCTCACCGGCGCGGGCTGACGCGCGCGGCGGGGCGCGGGCGGGCCGGGATGGCGGAATCAGGTTCGAAGGACTGACCCCGCGCGGCCGGCACGCGGCCTTAAGCAGCCGGCGGGGCACCGGCCAGAGCCGGGGAAGACCGGGACGGGCGCGCGGCGGAACGGCGGGCCTCCCGGGCCCACCCGGTGAGCGCGCGTCACGAGCCCACGGTGGCGGGCTGCAGCGCCCGGAACACCTCCCGGGTCGCGCTCGACCGGTTGAAGGTGATGAAGTGGATGCCCGGCGCACCCTCGTCGAGCAGGGTGCGGCACAGCTCGATCGCGTGCTCGATCCCGAGCCGGCGGACCGCCTCGGGGTCGTCGGCCACCGCCTCGAACCGGGCGGCGAGGTCCCGGGGGAACGGCGCGCCGGAGAGCTGCTCCGACCGGGTGATCGTGCTCAGCTTGGTGACCGGCATGATCCCGGGGATGATCGGCGTGTCGCAGCCCTTCGCCGCCACGCGGTCCCGCAGCCGCAGGTAGTCCTCGGCGCGGAAGAACATCTGGGTGATGGCGAAGTCCGCGCCGGCCCGGCACTTGCGCACGAAGTACTCGGTGTCCGACTCGATGCTCGGGGACCGCGGGTGCTTGTTCGGGAAGGCGGCGACCCCGACGCAGAACTCCCCGGACTGGCGGATCAGCCGGACCAGCTCCTCGGCGTACTCCAGCCCTTCGGGATGCTTGACCCATTCGCCCAGCGGGTCACCGGGCGGGTCGCCGCGGAGCGCGAGCATGTTCCGCACCCCGGCGTCGGCGAACCTCCCGATCAGGTGCCGCAGCTCCCGCACCGAGTGGTTGACCGCGGTGCAGTGCGCCACCGGCGTGAGGGTCGTCTCGCGCGCCAGCCGCTCGACGATCTCCACGGTCCGGTCGCGGGTGCTGCCGCCCGCGCCGTAGGTCACGGAGACGAAGGTCGGCCGGAGCGCCTCCACCTCCCGGATCGCCCGCCAGAGCTGCCGCTCCCCCTCGCCGGTCTTCGGCGGGAAGAACTCGAAGGAGAACGACCGCTCCCCCGCCGCGAGCAGCTCGCGCACCGTCGGGGCGCGATCGGGCAGCCGGGAGGGCAGACCGAGAGTCATGGTCATTAGGGTACCCCTCCCGCCCGTGATCCACCGAGGTCGTGTTCCAGCATGCGGGCACCGGAATCC
Organism: Thermobispora bispora DSM 43833; assembly: GCF_000092645.1. Lineage (NCBI taxonomy): Bacteria > Bacillati > Actinomycetota > Actinomycetes > Streptosporangiales > Streptosporangiaceae > Thermobispora > Thermobispora bispora. The sequence continues at coordinate 1,522,183 of NC_014165.1, read as the reverse complement.
GCCCCGACCGATTTGGGGGATATGCCCCCTGGTAATCAGGAATGCGGCAGCTACTCTCGTGTTCATGACCACTTCCGCCGCTCCGCTCGACGTCGTCCGACCTGAGGTGGACCGTTCGATCCGGCGGTTCCTCGACCGCCAGCGGCCGCTGTTCTTCGACGACCCGCAGCTGGCCACGCTCCTGGACGCCGCCGAGGCCTTCCTGTCCGGTGGCAAACGGCTCCGCCCCGCCTTCTGCTACTGGGGGTGGCGAGCGGCGGGGGGAGGATCCGACGACGCCCGCCTGTACAACGCGGCCGCCTCGCTGGAGCTGCTCCAGGCGAGCGCCCTCATCCACGACGACGTGATGGACGCGAGCGACGTGCGCCGGGGCATGCCGTCGGCGCACCGCCGGTTCGAGCGCATGCACCTGGAGTCCCGCTGGCACGGCTCGGCCGCGCAGTTCGGGGAGAACGCCGCGGTGCTCCTCGGCAACCTGCTCCTGGTCTGGGCCGGTGAGATGTGGCGCACCAGCGGCCTGCCGGCCGAGGCGCTCGCCGTCGCCCAGCCGGTCCACGACCACATGCTCACCGAGCTCATGTGCGGGCAGTACCTCGACCTGCTGGAGCAGGCGCAGGGCGAGGGCACGTTCGACAGCGCGCTCCGGGTGGCGCTCTACAAGAGCGGCAAGTACTCGGTCGAGCAGCCGCTCCGGCTCGGGCTGCTCCTCGCCGCCCAGAGCCGGCTCCCGTGGATCGACACCCTCTGCGCGCAGTACGGCCAGCGGGTGGGGATCGCGTTCCAGCTCCGCGACGACATCCTCGGGGTCTTCGGCGACCCGGCCGAGACCGGCAAGCCCGCCGGGGACGACCTGCGCGAGGGCAAGCGCACCATGCTCATCGCCCGCACCCTCGCCCAGGCGACGCCGGAGCAGGCGGAGGTGGTCCGCAAGCTGCTCGGCAACCCCGATCTCGACGCCGAGGGCGTGGCCACGCTCCGGACGATCATCGAGGAGACGGGCGCGCTCGCCGCGTGCGAGGAGATGATCAAGCGCTACCTCGACGAGGCGCTGCACGCGCTCCAGGAGGCGCCCATCATCGACGAGAGCGCCCGCTCCGCCCTGGCCGCGCTCGCGGTCGCGGCGACCACGCGGCGCACCTGAGCGCCTGCGCCTCCGGGCGGCGCGGGCCGCCCACCCGACGCGACGGGCACCCGGCCGGCGCTCCCCGGATCCGCGGACCGCGGTGGACGCCCGGCCCGGCGCTCCCGGCCCAGCGAGCGCGAAGACGCCCGGCCTGGGCCTGATCCGCGAGGCGTGATCGGGACCCTGGCCCGCGGGCCGCGACGGGCGGGCCCGGCGGACCGGCGCGCGCCCTCGCGAGCCGGCGAGTGCCGCGCGCAGCCGGTCGCGTCCGGGCCCCGCGCCTCATAGTGAAGAGACCACAGCCGGTCACGGCCCGGCCTCGTGGCTCACGGCGCGAAGACCGCGGCCGCCGGTCGCGGCCGGGCCTTACGGGTCAGAGCGGGACGGCCCGCAGCCGGTCGCGGAACCGGGCGGCCGCCTCCCCCGGGTCGTCGGCCTCGGTGATCGCGCGGACCACGACGACCCGGCGGACCCCGTACCCGATGACCTCGTCGAGGTTGTTCAGGTCGATGCCGCCGATGCCGAACCAGGGGCGTTGCGTGCCGAGCCCGGAGGCGTACCGGATCAGCTCCGGACCGGCCGCCGGGCGGCCGGGCTTGGTCGGGGTGGGCCAGATCGGGCCGCAGCAGAAGTAGTCGACGCCGGGCTCCGCGGCCGCCGCCGACGCCTGCTCGGGTGAGTGCGTGGACCTGCCGATGAGGATGTCCGGTCCGAGGATCTCCCGGGCCACCGCGACCGGGAGGTCGTTCTGGCCGAGGTGGAGGATGTCCGGCCGGGCGGCATAGGCGATGTCGGCCCGGTCGTTCACCGCGAGCAGCGCCCCGTGCCGGTCACAGGCCGCACGGAAGATCTCGAGCAGCTCCAGCTCCTCGCGGGCCTCCAGGCCCTTCTCCCTGAGCTGGACGATGTCCACGCCGTTCGCCAGGACCGCGTCGAGGAACTCCTCGAGGTCGCCGCGGTCCCGCCGGCCGTCGGTGCACAGGTAGAGCCTGGCCCGGGCGAGCCGCTCACGCCGGGTGCCGTTATCGGTACCGATCACCCGACCACAATGCCATCACCGGCGGGCCGCCGGGTACCCGGGGTCAGAACCCGAGCGCCTGCGCCCGCCGCTTGACCTCGGTGTGCCGTCCCGCGGCGATCGCCTCGATCGGCGTCCCGGGCAGGGAGTCGTCCGGGGTGAACAGCCAGCGGATCGACTCGACCGGGTTGTAACCGGCGTCGGCGAGCAGGGTGAGCGTCCCGGGCAGGCCCTTCAGCACCTCGCCGCCGGCGATGAAGATCGCGGGGATCTGCGGCTCGCTCTCGCCGCTCCGCCGGACGCCCACCAGCTTGTGGTCGTGGATCAGCTGCTTGACCCGGCCGACCGAGACCTTCAGCCGCTTCGCGGCCTCGGAGAGCGAGATCCACTCGGCCACGAGCCGCTCGGTCTCCGGGTCGATCTGCGTAACAGCTAGCGTCACGCAATCACCATTACCACAGGCGCGCCGTCCGAAAACACCCTGATGAGTGCCCCGGGAGGCAGCCCGCGGGAACGCCGCCCGGCCCCGGTCATTCCTTGACGCAGTCGCGGAGCGGGACCGACGGATCGGTCAGCCGCCGCGGGTCGAGCCGCTGCCCGCGCTCGGCTATCCGGCGGCCCTGCACCACGTCGCGCGGCCGGTCGACGGTGAGGATCGCGGCGAGCCGGTCCTCGGCGGTGAGCCAGCACACCGCCCACTTGGCGTCGGTGCGGGGGTCGCCGCGGAGCAGCGTCCGCTCCGCCCCGATCCGGTCGCCGGCGAACTGCACCATCCGGCCGAACTGCTCCGACCAGAAGTAGGGCACGGGATCGTAGACCGCGTCCTCGCCCAGCAGGGTCGCCGCCGCGGTGTCCGGGGCGGAGATGGCCGTGTCCCAGTGCTCGACGCGCATGCGCCGGCCGTACCGGCGCGACCACCAGTTGGCGCAGTCGCCGACCGCGACCACGTTGGGCAGGGTGCTCCGCAGGTGCTCGTCCACGAGCACGCCGTTGTCGACCGCGACGCCCGACCCCTTCAGCCAGTCGACGGCCGGGCGCACCCCGATGCCGGTCACCACCACGTCGGCCCGCACCCGGGTACCGGACATGAGCGTGATCCCATCGGGGTCGACGCTGCCGACCGGTGCGCCCAGCCGCAGCTCCACCCCGGCCTCGGCGTACCACGGGATCGTGTACGCGCCGACCTCGGGGCCGAGCGCGCCCGCCAGCGGCGCCTCGGCCGCCTCGATCACCGTGACCGCGCATCCGGCCCGCGCCGCCGCCGTCGCCACCTCCGCGCCGATCCAGCCCGCGCCGATCACGGCCACCCGGGTGCCGGGCGTGAGCCGTTCGCGCAGCGCGCGGGCGTCGTCGATGGTGCGCAGCACGTACTGCCTGCCCTCGCCGCGCAGCCGGATCGGGGTGGCGCCGGTCGCGATGACCAGCCCGTCGTACTCGATCTCGCCCTCGGTCGTCTCCAGGACGCCGTCGCGCAGCCCCTTGGCGGCCGTGCCGAGGCGCACCGTGACGTCGAGCGCGTCGAGGTCGGAGTCGACCGCGGTCGAGTCCGTCTCGCCCGCCAGGACCGCCTTGGACAGCGGCGGCCGGTCGTAGGGGCGATGCCGTTCCTCACCGATGAGCGTGATCAGCCCGGCGAACCCGCGGGCCCGCAGCGCCTCCACGCTGCGCACACCGGCCAGGCCGCCGCCCACCACCACCACGTGATCCACAACCCGAACATAGATTGCCGACCGGGGAGCCCGCCATCCGGCGCCGGATAACGAGTTGAGTACGCCACACCCGCGTCTACGGAATGCCCCAGTGCGTGGCCGAGTGTCCCGGGATTAGGCTGATTGTGGAGACGCGCGGGAGCTCGGCATGCCGGGCTGAGAGGAGAGCGCAAGGCTCTCGACCGCCAAGGAACCTGATCCGGGTAATGCCGGCGAAGGGAGCGAAATGCCCAGAGAAACGGGCGCGCCCGCCGGTCACGACGTGATCGTCGTGGGCGGCGGGGTGGCCGGCCTGTCCGCCGCCTGGCGCGCGGCGAAGCTCGGACTGTCGGTGGCCGTGATCGACCCCCACCCCGGTCGCGGGGCCACGCACGTGTCGGGGGGCATGCTCGCCCCGGTCAGCGAGGTGACCTACACCGAGGAGCCGCTGCTGCAGCTCGGCCTCGCCTCGCTGGCGCGGTGGCCGGCCTTCCGGGACGAGCTGCAGGAGGAGACCGGGATCGACCTCGACTACCGGACCGACGGCACCCTGCAGGTCGGCTACCACTCCGACGACATGGCCTACCTCGATCGGCTCGCCGAGTTCGAGCGGACGCTCGGGCTGCGGGTGGAGCGCCTCACCGGGCGGGAGTGCCGGGCCGAGGAGCCGATGCTCTCCCCCTCGGTCCGCGGCGGCCTGCTCGCCCGGGACGACGCGTGGGTGAACCCGAGGAAGGTGGTCACCGCCCTGCTCGCCGCGGTGGACCGCCACGGCGTGCGGGTGATCCCCGAGCGCGCCGCCGGGCTGGTCGCCGGCGGTGACTCCCCCGGCGTACGGCTCGGCTCGGGCGAGGTGGTCCGGGGCGCGTGGGTGGTCGTCGCCGCGGGCGCGTGGTCGTCCGAGATCCTCCCCGGCCTCCCGGTGCGGCCGGTCAAGGGGCAGATCCTCCGGCTGCGCGGCCCGGCCGGCTTCCTGAGCCGGTGCGTGCGCGGCCTGGTGCACGGCTCCCCCGTCTACCTCGTGCCCCGGGGCGACGGCGAGATCACGCTCGGCGCGACCATGGAGGAGCTGGGGTTCGACGGGCGGGTCACCGCGGGCGCGGTCTACGAGCTCCTGCGCGACGCACACGAGCTCGTTCCCGGCGTCACCGAGCTCGAGCTGGCCGAGACCGCGACCGGCTTCCGGCCCGGGACACCGGACAACCTGCCGCTCATCGGGCCGGCCGGGCCGCCGGGCGTGCTCGCCGCCACCGGCCACGGCCGGGGCGGCATCCTGCTGGCCCCCATCTCCGCCGAGGCCATCGCGGCGTTCCTCACCGATGGCCCGGTACCGGATGTCGTCAAGTCCTGCGATCCAGGGAGATTCCGATCGTGAAGGTCGTGATCAACGGGAACACGGTCGAGCTGCCCGGCGGGGCGACCGCCGCCGACGCGGTGCGCACGCTCACCTCGGCGCACTCCGGTGTGGCGATCTCGATCAACGACGAGGTGGTGAGCCGGAGCGCGTGGGAGTCGACCCCGCTCTCCGAGGGCGACCGGGTCGAGGTGCTCACCGCGGTACAGGGAGGGTGAGCATGGCCGAGACCCCGGCCCCCGCGGCCCCCGGCGGCGACGACGTGTTCGTCCTCGGCGGGGAGAAGTTCACCTCGCGCCTGATCATGGGCACCGGCGGCGCCCCCTCGCTGGAGGTGCTCGACCAGGCGCTCGCCGCCTCCGGCACCGAGCTCACCACGGTGGCCATGCGCCGGCTCGACCCGTCGGCCAGGGGCTCGGTGCTCGACGTGCTGCGCAAGCGGGGGATCAAGCCCCTGCCCAACACCGCCGGCTGCTACACCGCCGGCGAGGCCGTGCTCACCGCCCGGCTGGCGCGGGAGGCCCTGGAGACCAACTGGGTCAAGCTGGAGGTCATCGCCGACGAGCGCACGCTGCTGCCCGACCCGATCGAGACCTTCGACGCGGCCGAGCGGCTGGTCGCCGACGGGTTCGTCGTGCTGCCGTACATCGGGGACGACCCCGCGCTGGCCCGCCGCCTCGAGCAGATCGGGTGCGCCGCCGTCATGCCGCTGGGCGCGCCGATCGGCTCCGGGCTCGGCATCCGCAACCCGCACAGCATCGAGCTGATCGTGGAGTCGGTGAACGTCCCGGTGATCCTCGACGCCGGGATCGGCACGGCGAGCGACGCGGCCCTGGCCATGGAGCTCGGCTGCGACGCCGTGCTGCTCGCCAGCGCGGTGACCCGGGCGCAACGGCCCGCCCTGATGGCCGCGGCCATGCGGGCCGCCGTCGACGCGGGCCGGAAGGCCTACCTGGCCGGCCGCATCCCGCGCCGGCGCTACGCCGAGGCGTCCTCCCCGGCCCGCGAGGCCTGACCTCCGGATCACGCGGGCCGGGGCCCGGCCGGGGCGAGGTATCGGTTGGGCTTCTCCAGCGGTACGTTCCGCGCGTCACCCGTAAACTCGGGCGAGTGGACACGACGCTAACCGATCCGCTCATTGGGCGGCTGCTCGATGGGCGCTACCGCGTCGAGTCCCGGATCGCCCGGGGCGGCATGGCCTCCGTCTACCTGGCTCTGGACGTCCGGCTCGAGCGCACGGTCGCCGTCAAGGTGATGCACCCGTCGCTGGCCGAGGACCCCCAGTTCGTGCAGCGGTTCATCGGCGAGGCGAAGTCGGTGGCCCGCCTTTCGCACCCGAACATCGTGCAGGTCTTCGACCAGGGCACCGACGGGACGCACGTCTACCTCTCGATGGAGTACATCCCCGGGAGGAGCCTGCGCGAGGTGCTGCGCGCCCGGGGCCGCCTGCCGGTGCGCGAGGCGCTGGAGATCGTCATCCCCGTGCTGGCCGCCCTCGGCGCCGCCCACCAGGCCGGGCTGATCCACCGGGACATCAAGCCCGAGAACGTGCTGATCGCCGACGACGGCCGGGTGAAGGTGGTGGACTTCGGGCTGGCCCGCGCCATCCACGGCGGCCACCTCACCCGCACCGGCACGATGATCGGCACGATCGGCTACATGTCGCCGGAGCAGGTCACCACGGGCACGGCCGACGCCCGCAGCGACGTCTACGCCGTGGGCATCATGCTCTTCGAGCTGCTCACCGGGCGGCAGCCGTACGCGGGCGAGACCGCGATGTCGATCGCCTACCGGCACGTGCACGAGAACGTGCCCGCGCCCTCGTCGGTCGTCCCGGGCATTCCGGCCTCCGTGGACGCGCTCGTGCGCTCCGCGACCGATCGCGACCCGGACCGGCGCCCCCGCGACGCCACGGCGATGCTCGTGGCCGCGGTCGAGGTGCACCGCGGGCTCACCCAGGGGGGCGCCGCGCACCCCACTCCCCCGCCGGGCTCGGTGACCGCCACCGCCGTCCACCAGGCCGAGGACCTCGACCCGGTCCCGGAGCGGGAGGAGCGGCTCGCCGAGACGATGATCCAGCCGCAGGTGGAGCTGCTCACCAGCCCGGGCACGGCGGAGCCCCGGGCGCGGCGCGGCCCGCGGCCGGCCATCTGGTTCATCGGCGCGCTCACCCTGCTGATGCTCGCCGGGATCGCGTTCAGCGCGTGGTGGTTCTCCCAGGGCCGCTACGTCAAGGTGCCCGACCTGCGCGGCCAGAACATCGTGGTCGCCCGGCAGATCGCCCAGCGGGCCGGCTTCGAGGTGAAGATCGGTGAGCCCAGGTTCGACGACAAGATCGAGAAGGACCGGGTGCTCGACACCGAGCCGGGGGCGGGCGCGGAGGTGGTCCGGGGCTCGCTCCTCACCCTGATCCCGTCCGGGGGCCCGGAGACGATCCCGGTGCCCAAGGTGGTCAACCTCAGCGAGGCCGACGCCCGGGCGAAGATCGCCGAAGTGGGGCTCACCGTCGGGCGCGTGAGCAAGCTGCCGAGCGAGACCGTCCCGCGCGGCCAGGTCATCCGGACCAATCCGGAGGTCGGCACGCGGGTGCGCAAGGGCGGCAAGGTCAACCTGGTGATCAGCGCCGGGCTGCTCATGCCGAACGTCACCGACATGACCCGGGAGCAGGCCGAGCAGTTCCTCCGGGAGAAGGGCTTCAACGTCCAGGTCGTCGAGGTGACCGACGACACCCCGCCCGGCACGGTGATCGCCCAGCACCCCGCCGGCGGCGCCGAGGTGGACGCGGGCGCGACCGTCAACCTCACGGTCTCCAAGGGCCCGGAGCACGGCTGGCGCTGGCCGTGGGAGATCGAGGTCGCCCCTGGAGAGCAGCCGCCCAACCTCGTCCAGGTCCCCGACGTGCGGTACAAGAACGTCCGCGACGCCGTCCACGAGCTGCGCGCCGCCGGGTTCAAGGTGCACGTCCGCAAGCTGTTCGGCACCGACCGGGTGGTCGCGGTCAACCCGGGCGGGCAGCAGCCGCCGGGGACCAAGATCACTATCTGGCACTGACCCGCGCGGCCCGGGCCGGCCGGTTCCGGCCCGGGCCGCCCGGTGTTCGGACGGCCCCGTACCGGATCGGCCCGCCGTACCGGATCGGCCGGCGGCGTTCCGCCGGCGGCGCGGCTCACCCGGCGGCGAGCAGGCGGCGGCGCGCTCTGACCCCCGCCTCCGCGGCCGCGTCCTCGGGGACCGTGCGCAGCTCACCGTCCTCCACCACGGTCCGGCCGCCCACGAGCAGCCGGGCCAGCGGCGGGGTCTGGCCGTAGACGAGGGCCACCACGGGGTCGTCCACGGCGGCGTGGAACCCGTCCAGCCGCCACAGCGCGATGTCGGCGAGCTTGCCCGGCTCCAGGGAGCCGAGCTCGGCGTCCCGGCCGAGGCACCGGGCCCCGCCCAGCGTGGCGAGCTCCAGCGCCTGCCGCGCGGTGAGGGCGCGCGGGCCGTACCTGGCCCGCTGCAGCAGCATGGCCATCCGCATCTCCCCGGCGAGCGGGGTCAGCTCGCTGGAGGCGGCGCCGTCCACGCCGAGCCCCACCGGGGCGCCGGCCCGCAGCAGGTCGCGGACCCGGGCGATGCCCGCGCCGAGCCGCCCGTTCGAGGAGGGGCAGTGCGCGACCCCGGTGCCGGTCTCGCCGAGCCGGCGCACGTCCCCGTCGCTGAGGTGGACGGCGTGGGCGAGCCAGACGTCCGGGCCGAGCCAGCCGAGCCGCTCGAGGTACTCCACCGGGCGCACCCCGAACTGGGCCGCGCAGTGCTCCTCCTCGTCGAGCGTCTCGGCGATGTGCGTGTGCAGCCGCACGCCGTGCGCCCGGGCGAGCTCGGCCGAGGCGGTCATGAGCTCCCGGCTCACCGAGAACGGCGAGCAGGGGGCCACCGCGATCCGCACCATCGCCCCGGGGGACGGGTCGTGGTACTTGCGGATCGCCTCCTCGGTGGCGGCGAGGATCCCGTCGAGGTCCTCCACCACCTCGTCCGGGGGCAGCCCGCCCTGGGAGCTCCCCCGGTCCATCGAGCCCCGGCACGGGTGGAACCGGAGGCCCACCCGCCCGGCGGCCTCGATCTCCGCGGCGAGCAGATCACCCCGCCCCGCGGGGAACACGTAGTGGTGGTCGGCCGACGTGGTGCAGCCGGACTTGGCGAGCCAGGCGAGCCCGGCCGTGGCCGCGCCCCAGACCACCTCGGCGTCCACCCCGGCCCACAGCCGGTAGCCGGTGACCAGCCACTCGAACAGCGTCCCCTCGGGCGCCATCCCCTGCGTGGCCCACTGGTAGAGGTGGTGGTGGGTGTTGACGAGCCCGGGGGTGGCCAGGCAGCCGGTGGCGTCCACGCGCTCGGCCCCGTCGGGCACGGCGGGCGGGGCGCCGGGGCCGACCCGTGCGATCCGGTCGCCCTCGACCACGATGTGACCGGACGGGATCTCCGGCCCGGCGACCGGTGCGATGTAGGCGTTCTCAATGACGATCGTCGCTGATCGGGACACGGCTGCTCCTGGGCACGGGTCGGTCGGGGGACGGCGCGGGGCGGGCGCGGGCGTCCCGCTCCGCTCGATGACGCGCCCGCGGGACGCCGCCGGCCCGCGCCCCGGCCCCGCGCGGGCGGCGTCCGGGGTGCGGCCTGACCGGGTGCGGGCGGGCCGTCATGTGGCGCGCGCCGCCGCCTTGCGGCGGGCGGCGAGGCGGACCGCGTCGAGGATCTTCTCGTACCCGGTGCACCGGCACAGGTTCCCGGCGAGGGCCTCCCTGATCTCGGCGTCCGGGGGAACGCCCTCGGCCCGCTGGAGCAGGGCGTGCGCCTGGACGACGAGCCCGGGGGTGCAGAACCCGCACTGCACCGCGCCGGCCTCGACGAACGCGCGCTGCACCTCGTCGAGCTCGCCGCCGGGGGCGAGCCCTTCGACCGTGACCACGTCGCGGCCCTCGGCCTGGCCCGCGGCGACCAGGCAGGCGCAGACGGTCACCCCGTCGAGGTAGACGGTGCACGAGCCGCACTCGCCCTGCTCGCAGGCGTTCTTGGTGCCGGGCAGGCCGAGCCGCTCGCGCAGCACGAACAGCAGGCTCTCCCCCTCCCACACGTCGTCGGCGGTCACGGGACGCCCGTTCACCCGGAAACTCACCCTCATGCCGGCCTCCGCTCCCGATCCGTCCGCGCCCCCTCGCGCCGGTAGTCCTCCCAGGCCCAGGCGAGGGTACGGCGTGCCATCACGGCCAGGGCGTGCCGCCGGTAGGCGGCCCGCCCGCGCACGTCGTCGATGGGGGATGCGGCCTGCGCGACCAGCTCCCCGAACCTCCGGGCGACCCCGGGATCGAGCGGGGAGGCCCCCTCCCAGTCGAGCGCGCCGGCGAGGAACTCCTCGGCGGCGGGCGCGCGCCGGGGAGTGGGCGCCGCCGAGCCGAACCCGGTGCCCACGCGCCGCCCGCCCGCGTCGAGCGCGATCGCGAACGAGCAGACCGCGATCACCATCGCGTTCCTGGTGCCGATCTTGGAGAAGTACTGCGGGCCGCGGGCGACCGGCACCCGGATCGCGCGGATCAGCTCGTCCGGGGCGAGCGCGTTCCGCTTCACCCCGGTGTAGAACTCGGCCACCGGGATCAGGCGGGTGCCGCGCACCGACTCGGCCTCCACCACGGCCCCCGAGGCGAGCAGGGGCGGGTGCGCGTCGCCCGCCGGGGAGGCGGAGCCGAGGTTCCCGGCGACCGTGGCCCGGTTCCTGATCTGCGCCGAGCCCACGGTCCGGGAGGCCTGGGCGAGCCCGGGGAGCAGGCCGCCGAGCTCGCCGATCACTTGGGCGTAGGTGACCCCGGCGCCGAGCCGTACCGTGCCGTCCTCGAGCGACCACCCGGCGAGCTCGGGGATCCGGCCGAGGTCGAGCAGCGCCGCCGGCCGGCCCTTGCCGAGGTTGATCTCGACCATCACGTCGGTGCCGCCCTGGATGGGCGTGGCGTCGGGCCGCTCCGCCTTGAGCGCCACGGCCTCCTCCCAGGTGCGGGGGCGCAGGAAGTCCATCGGCTACCCCCTCTCCGGTCCGCGTGCGGGGCGGCGGAGCGCCGGGCCGGCGGCCGCCGGGCGGGCGAGGGCTGGATCGCGGCGCGTCATCTCAGCTCCCCCGGTAGGTCGAGTAGCCGTACGGGCTGAGCAGCAGGGGCACGTGGTAGTGCTCCGCCGCGTCCCGGACCGTGAAGACGACGCTCACCTCGGGGAAGAACGCGTCCTCCCCCAGGTAGCCGCGGGTGTCGAACAGCAGCCGGTAGGTCCCGGGCCTGGGGTCCTCCCCCGGCGCCCAGCCGCCGTCCACCGGCGTCCAGTCGCGGATCCGGCCGTCGCCGTCGGTGCGGCCCTCGGCGACCGGCACGAACCCGTGCGCGTCGCGGCGGAAGACCCGGACGTGCACGTCCTTGGCCGGCCGGCCGCGGGCGGTGTCGAGCACGTGCGTGGAGAGGCTCATGCGCCCTCCCAGAGCTTCGTCAGGCGCAGGCGGACGATCGCGGACAGCTCCTCGCGCACCACTTTCCGCTCGGTCTCCTCGTCGTTCGCGAGCCGCTTCTCGAGCAGCTCGAGCATCTCCGCGGCGGTCTTGCCGGTGGCGCACACCAGGAAGACGTGGCCGAACCGGCGCTCGTACGCGGCGTTGCCCTCGCGCAGCCGATCGAGGAGCTCCCGGCCGGCCTCCGCGGTCCCCGCCTGCTCGGCCCGCGACCAGGCGGCCTCCCGGCCCTCCCCCGCGGGCCGCTCCCCGATCCGCGGGTGCGCGGCGAGCGCCTCGAGCACGTCCGCCCAGGTCAGCTCGGCGAGCGCCTCCTCACCGGCGCGGAGCAGGTCGCCGAGGTCGCGGAAGGGCCCGCGGGCGGAGACCTTGGACACCCAGGCGGCGGAGGCACAGCAGGAGCTCAGTTCGTCCCGGCTGAGTTCTCGCATGCCTGCAAGTAGACCGCCCGCCCGGCGGCCGGTCCAGCGGCGCGAACGCCGAACACGGCGGCCCCGCTCCCGCGTGGCTTTGTACGTTGCGACAAAGGAGCCCACTACCCTGGTGGGCATCATGGCTCCTTCCAACCTCATCGGCGGTCACTGCCTCGTCGCCGGTGGGCTCGCCACGGGCGGGCTGCGCTACGCCGCCGAGATCGGCGCCGAGGTCATGCAGGTCTTCGTGAGCAACCCCCGCGGGTGGGCGCTCAGCGAGGGCAAGGCGGACGAGGACGCCCGGCTGCGCGAGTCGGGCATCCCGGTGTACGTGCACGCCTCGTACCTGGTGAACTTCGGCTCGCCCAACCCGGCCACCCTGGAGAACTCGGGCGCGTCCATCCGCCACGCCCTCCGCCGGGCCGCGGAGATCGGCGCGCGCGGCGTGGTCATGCACACCGGCTCGGCGGTGAGCCAGCCCCGCGAGAAGGCGATGCGCCAGGTGCGCGAGCACCTGCTCCCGCTGCTCGATGAGGTGCCGGAGGAGGGGCCGGACCTGCTGCTGGAGCCGATGGCCGGGCAGGGTGCGATGCTGTGCGCCCGGGTGGAGGACCTCGGGCCCTACCTGGAGACGCTCGACTGGCACCCGAAGGCGGGCGTGTGCCTCGACACCTGCCACATGTTCGCCGCCGGGCACGACCTCACCGCCCCGGACGGGGTGGCGCTCATGCTCGACGAGCTGCACCGGATCGCGCCGGGGCGGCTGAAGCTGATCCACGCCAACGACTCCAAGGACCCGTGCGGCTCGAAGCGGGACCGTCACGAGAACATCGGGGCCGGCCACATCGGCACCCGGCCGTTCGCCGACCTCATGCGCCACCCGGTCGCCGCCGGCGTCCCGCTCTGCGTGGAGACCCCGGGCAGCGCCGCCAAGCTCCGGGAGGACATCGATCTGCTGAAGAGCCTGCGCGGCTCCTGAGCGCCCTGCCGAAAGGCCTGCGGGTCTTGAGCGCCGCGGTCACCGGTGAACCCCCGCGGTCACCGGCCGTCACGGGACCGGTGGCCGATCACCGGGCCCCGACACCGTTCTCCGCCTGGGGCGCGCCACCAGCGCGCCGCCGGGTCCGGCCGCCCGCGTCACCGTCGTCACCGCCGCCGTCGCACACCGTGCCGGCGGCTCCCCCGCGGGCGGCACCGGGGGTGCGATGCCGCCCGCGGGGGCCGGGCCGGGGCTCGCGCGCGACCCGGCGCCCCCGTACTGCCGGCTCGCGCCGCGGAGCCCGCGGTGCGCGGGCCGGGCCCTCCCCCCCGACCAGGGCCCGGCCCTCCGTAGCTCCAAGGTGACGTATCGCTACCTCAGCGCTACCTGGCGTGTCGTTCGACGATGACAAGACTAGGAGGGGTCATCATGCTGTGCGGGGCCCCTTCGGTTAAGCGGTCCGTAGTTCGCGCCATGCGGCTCTGCAGATCGCGACGAGCGGATCCTTCCGGGCGACGAGCGGTCGCCGGCCGCATGGACGGCGACCGCTCAGCGGGCGTCGGCCGGGGCGCCCGACCGGAACTGCCGCACGAGCTGCTCCCGCACCTGACGGGTGTGCCGCCTGCTCACCGGCAGGGTCTCGTCCCCGACCTGGAGCACCACGCGGCCGCTGTCGAACCTCAGCTCGCTGACGTGCCGCGCGTTCACCAGCGTGCTGCGGTGGGCGCGGATGAAGCCGGCCGGCCCCCAGCGGCGCTCCAGCGCGGCGAGGGACATGCGCACCAGGTAGCTCGCGTCGATCGTGTGGAGGCGGACGTAGTCGCCGTGCGCCTCGGCGTAGCAGACGTCCTGCCGCGCCACGAACTTCGTCCGCCCGCCCAGCTCCACCGGGATGACGTCGGCGATCTCCTCTCCGGACGGGGGCCGGACCGCGGCGGCGATCCGCCGCACCGCCTCGGCGAGCCGCTCCGGGCGCACCGGCTTGAGTAAGTAGTCCACGGCCTCCAGCTCGAACGCCTGGATGGCGCGATCGTAGGCGCTGACGAAGACGAGCCGAGGCGGGGTGGGGAAGCCCCCGATCAGCCTCGCCAGGTCGATGCCGTCGAGTCCCGGCATGCGGATGTCCAGGAACACCCCGTCGAGACGCTCCCCGGCGGTGATCATCTGGACCATGTCCCGTAGAGCGGTCCTGCTGTCCGACGCCGTGGCGACGTGCTCGACCCGGGCGTCCTGACGGAGCAGGTACGCCAGCTCGGACAGGGCGGGAACCTCGTCGTCGACCGCAAGCAGGCGCAGCATGGCGTAACCGTGCACCGGGAACGCGCCGTCGCGCAAGTGACAGATGAGCGAGATGTGATTTTCCAGCTACGGAATGCGACCAGGTATCCCAACTTGTCGCGTAACACAGCCGTCATATCCGGCGATCCGGGCACGGTTCTTGGGGATCCTCAGGTGCACCTTGGTGCCCTGGTTGGGGGCGGTCTCCACGATGAGCCCGTACTCCGGGCCGAAGATGCTCCGCATCCGCCGGTCGACGTTGCTCAGCCCGATCCCCGTGGTCGGCTCCTCGCTCAGCACGGCCTTGACCTGGTCGGGGTCCATGCCGATGCCGTCGTCCTCCACCCAGATGTGCGCCTCGCTCCCCGCGTCCTTGATCACCACGCGCACCTCGCCGGGCATGCCGTGCTTGATGGCGTTCTCGACCAGCGGCTGCAGGCAGAGGAAGGGCACGCGCACCCCGAGCACCTCGGGGGCGACCTGGACGGTGAACCGCAGCCGGTCGCCGAACCTGGCCCGCTCGAGCACCAGGTAGCGGTCCATGCAGATCAGCTCGTCGGCGAGCGTGGTGAGGTCCGCCTTGCGGCGCAGCGCGTACCTGACGAACTCGGCGAACTCCAGGAGCAGCTCGCGGGCCCGTTCCGGGTCGGTACGGACGAACGAGGCGATCGTGGTGAGCGAGTTGTAGACGAAGTGCGGCGAGATCTGCGCCTGCAGGGCCCGCATCTCCGCCTCCTCCACCCGCCGGCGGGCGGTGTCGAGCTCGCCGAGCTCGAGCTGCCCGGAGACCCAGGCGCCCACCTCGGCGGCGGCGCGGGCGAATCGCTCGCCGATCCCGGACCGGTAGACGGCGAGGGCGCCCACCACCCGCCCCCCGGTGGTGAGGGGCACGGTCACCGCGCCCGGCTCGCCGGGGATCACGCGCGTCCGCGCCTCGGCGAGGGTGGGGCCGACCGCGCGGAGCACGGCCGCGTCGTCCGGGGCGCCCGCCCCCTCCCGGGCGAGCACCCGGTCCCGTGAGGTGATGACGAGCGCGGCCCGCCCCAGCAGGGCCCGCAGGTGCCGCACGGCCCGGTGCGCCGTCTCCTCGGTGAGCCCGGCCCGGAGCGCGGGCATGGCGAGGCTCGCGAAGTGGAGGGCGAGGAGGGCCGCCGGTCGGCCGCGCCGGCGCGCGCGACCCCGGCCGAGCGCGAACCCGGCACCGGCCGAGGCGAGGCAGAGGAGCACCCACACGGCTACGGACACGCGGGAAACCGTAGCCCTCTCCCTCGGGTCGCCGCGGGCCGTCGCCCGGCTCCTCCCGATATGCGCACGCGCCGCCCGGCCCCGCTCCCGGCCCGCGGACCCGCCGGATCGGCGATCGGCCGCACGGGCGGGTCCCGGCATACGCTATATTCCGGAACATGCGCAGCATGTTCTTCGGCTTTTATGGCAGCGGACCCGTGTGGCCCGCCGCCACGTGCTGCGCCGGTTAGCGAAAGGCTTGGCGAAGGCCCCGGGTCCATCCGGATCCGGGGCCTTCTGCTTTCCGCCCACTTCCCCCAAGGCGCTCAAGGAGTGATCAATGGTCATCGTGATGGCCCCGGAGGCCACCAATGACGACATCGAGGCGGTGGTGGATCGCGTCTCCCGCGCCGGCGGCGAGGCGTTCGTGAGCCGCGGCGTGAGCCGTACGATCATCGGGCTCGTCGGCGACGTGGAGCGATTCACCACGCTCAACCTCCAGGGCATGCCCGGGGTGGCCGACGTCGTCCGGGTATCGACCCCGTACAAGCTGGTGAGCAGGGAGAACCACCCCGCACGGTCCACGGTGACGGTGCGCGGGGTGCCGATCGGGCCGGACACGGTGACCCTGATCGCCGGGCCCTGCGCGGTGGAGACCCCCGAGCAGACGCTCGAGGCGGCCAAGATGGCGAAGGCGGCCGGCGCGACCCTGCTGCGCGGCGGCGCGTACAAGCCGCGCACCTCGCCGTACGCCTTCCAGGGCCTCGGCGAGCACGGCCTGCGCATCCTGGCCGAGGTCCGGGAGGAGACCGGGCTCCCGATCGTGACCGAGGTGGTCGACCCCCACGACGTGGAGCTCGTCGCCTCCTACGCCGACATGCTCCAGGTGGGGACCCGGAACGCGCAGAACTTCAGCCTGCTCCAGGCGCTGGGGGAGGCGGGCAAGCCCGTGCTGCTCAAGCGGGGCATGACCGCGACCATCGAGGAGTGGCTGATGGCCGCGGAGTACATCGCCCAGCGCGGCAACCTGAACATCGTGCTCTGCGAGCGGGGCATCCGGACCTACGAGCGGGCGACCCGCAACACGCTCGACATCTCGGCGGTGCCCGTGGCCCAGCGCCTCTCCCACCTGCCGGTGGTGATCGACCCGTCCCACTCCGGCGGCCGGCGGGACCTGGTGCTGCCGCTCGCCCGGGCCGCGATCGCGGTCGGCGCCGACGGCCTGCTCGTCGACGTCCACCCGCGGCCCGAGGAGGCGCTCTGCGACGGCCCGCAGGCGCTGGTCCATGAGGATCTGCCGGAGCTCGCCGCCATCCTGCGGGACTTCCCGCCGCTGCTGAACCGCAAGCCGGTGACCGCGGACGAGGCGGCCCTCACCACCGCGTAGCCGTACGGCCGGCGGTCAGGCCTCCAGCATGTACGGGCGGATCGAGTCGGCGAGCTGGACGGCGAGCTCCTCGGCGTCGAGCCGCCGCTCGATCTGCCGCAGATCCTCGATCTTGGCCCGGGTCTCCGCGGAGCGCGGGGCGAGCAGCGTGCAGCAGTCCTCGTCGGGGAGCTCGGAGATCTCCAGGGTGCCGATGCGCCGCGCCTCCGCGATGATCTCGGCCTTGTCCATGCCGATGAGCGGCCGGAGGATCGGCAGCTCCACCGCGTTGTCCTGCGCGGTGATGTTCGCGAGCGTCTGCGAGGAGACCTGGCCGAGCGAGTCGCCGGTGATGAGCGCTTCGGCGTGGATGCGCCGGGCCACCTCCGCGGCCGTCTTGAGCATGAGCCGCCGCTGCGCGATCACCGCGAGCCGGTCCTGGCCGGAGGCCTTGATCGACTGCTGGGCCTTGCCGAACGGCACCACCCACAGGCGCGACCGGCCCTGGAACTTGTCGAGCGTGCGGACGAGCGCGTACGCCTTGTAGATCGACTCCGAGGTGGTGTACGGGATGCCGGAGAAGTGCAGGAAGTCCACGCGCAGGCCCCGCCGCATCATCCGGTAGGCGGCCACCGGCGAGTCGATCCCCCCGGAGAGCAGCGCGAGCGCCCGGCCGCTCGAGCCGACCGGCAGGCCCCCGGTGCCCTGGAGCCCGTCGGTGTAGAGGAACGCCTCGTCCCGGTCCACCTCGATGTAGACGGTGAGCTCGGGGTCGGTGAGGTCGACCGGCAGGCCGAAGGTGTCCTTGATCACACCGCCGACGAGGCGGTCCAGCTCGTTGGAGCGGAGCGGGAACCGCTTGTCACGGCGGCGGGAGCGCACGGCGAAGCGCGCCCCGCTCTCGGCCTTGCCGGAGTCCCGGACGAGCTCGACCGCCGCCTTGGTGATGGCGTCGGGGTCCTTGGGGACCCGCCAGGCGAGCTGGACCAGCACGATGCCGGGGATCTCGGTCGCGCGCTTCGCGACGGCCTCGGCCACCTCCGCCCCGGCGCCCTTCGGCAGGAACACCACGATCACGCCGTGCCGCTGGCGGAGCCGGATCGGGTGGTCCTTCAGCGCGTGCTTGACGTTGGCCCGCAGCCGCGTCTCGAACAGGTCGCGGTTCCTGCCTTTCAGGACCACCTCGCCGAGCTTGAGCAGCACGCACGGCTCTCCCAGGGCGGTAAAGGGCATCGGTGAACCTCCGGACGGTGTCACACCCAGAAGACCAACGCGGGCGCGGTGCGGGAATCTTCCCCAGAGTAGACCGAACGGCGGGCCGGTCGTGCACCGCGGCGGGTCCGGCGCCGCGGGCCCCGGCACGGCGACGGCTCCCGCGGGGTCGCCGCGGGAGCCGTACGGCTGGGCGGGGGTGGCGTGCGGCCGGTGCCGTCAGCCGAAGAAGACCTCGGCCTCCTCGTAGCGGTGGATCGGCACCAGCTTCAGCTCGGCGGTGGCCTCCTCGAGGCTCACCCGGACGATGTCCGTGCCGCGGAGCGCGACCATCTTGCCCCAGTCGCCGTCGTGGACCGCGTCGATGGCGCCGAGACCGAACCGGGTGGCGAGCACCCGGTCGAAGGCCGTGGGCGTGCCACCGCGCTGGATGTGGCCGAGGACCGTGGTCCGCGCCTCCTTGCCGGTCCGCTTCTCGATCTCCTTGGCGAGCGCCTCACCGATGCCGCCGAGGCGGACGTGGCCGAACGCGTCCAGCTCCGAGCTCTGGACGGCGAGCTGGCCCTCCTTCGGGTGGGCGCCCTCGGCGACCACGATGATCGGCGCGTAGCGGGTCTTGAACCGGGACTCGACGTACTCGCAGACCTTGTCGATGTCGAACGGCTTCTCCGGGATGAGGATGACGTTCGCCCCGGCGGCCATGCCCGCGTGCAGGGCGATCCACCCGGCGTGGCGGCCCATGACCTCGCAGATCAGGGCGCGGTGGTGCGACTCGGCCGTGGTGTGGAGCCGGTCGATCGCCTCCATCGCGATGTTGACCGCGGTGTCGAAGCCGAAGGTGTAGTCGGTGGCGTTGAGGTCGTTGTCGATCGTCTTCGGCACGCCGACGACCTTGACGCCCTGGTCGTGGAGCTTCTTGGCGACGCCGAGCGTGTCCTCGCCGCCGATGGCGATCAGCGCGTCGACGCCCAGCTTCTCGAAGTTCTGCTTGATGCGCTCCACACCGTCCTCGAGCTTCAGCGGGTTGGTGCGCGAGGTGCCGAGGATGGTGCCGCCGCGCGGGAGGATGCCCCGGACGGCCTGGATGTCGAGCGGCATGGTGTCGCACTCGAGCGGACCCCGCCAGCCGTCCCGGAAGCCGACGAACTCGTAGCCGTACACGCTGATGCCCTTGCGGACGACGGCGCGGATCACCGCGTTGAGCCCGGGGCAGTCACCGCCACCGGTCAGCACTCCGATTCGCATTTCGGATTCCTCCATATGGTGATGCGCGGCTGCGGCCGGGCCGTGCGCGCGCTCCCGGCCGGCCAGATAGTGGTCTAGACCAAGGGTGAGCCTACGGGACCTCAGCCCAGTCTTTCACGTCGGGCTCGGTGAAGAGCGGGTGAACGCGGAAGGATGGCCACAAAAACGTCTGTCCGCGGGAGAGGAGGCGCCGTGAGCGTCCTTGCCATCGACGCCGGTACGTCGGGGATCACCGCCCTCGTGGTGACCGAGGACGGGCGGATCGACGGCCGTGGCCACCGGGAGTTCCCCCAGCACTTCCCCGAACAGGGCTGGGTGGAGCACGACCCCGAGGAGATCTGGCGGGCGACGCTGGAGGCCTGCCGCGCCGCCCTGGAGTCGTCGGCCACGGTACCGCGGTGCGTCGGGATCACCAACCAGCGGGAGACCGCCGTGCTGTGGGACCGGCGGACCCTGGCCGCGCCCCGGCGGGCCATCGTCTGGCAGGACCGGCGCTCGGCGGAGATCTGCGCCCGGCTGCGGGAGCACGAGCCCCGGGTGGCCGAGCTCACCGGCCTCAGGCTCGACCCCTACTTCACCGCGACCAAGCTCACCTGGCTCGCCGAGAACGAGCCCGGCGTCTGGCGCGACGGCGACGTGATGATCGGCACCGTGGACTCGTACCTGATCGCCCGGCTCACCGGCGGGGCGCGGCACGTCACCGACGCGTCGAACGCCTCCCGGACCCTGCTGTACGACATCCGGGCCGGGCGCTGGTCGGAGGAGCTCTGCGAGCTGTTCGGCGTCTCCGGGAAGGCGCTCCCCGAGGTGGTGCCGAACTTCGGGGAGATCGGCCGCACCGACCCGGAGGCGTTCCTCGGCCTCGAGCTCCCGATCAGCGGGATGGCCGGCGACCAGCAGGCGGCGCTCTTCGGCCAGCTGTGCCTCTCCCCCGGCGACATCAAGTGCACGTACGGCACGGGCTCGTTCATCCTCGTCAACACCGGGAGCGAGATCATCCGGTCGAAGGCCGGGCTGCTCTCCACCGTCGCCTGGCAGGCGCCGTCCGGCGAGCTCACCTACGCGCTGGAGGGCTCGATCTTCGTCACGGGCGCCGCCGTGCAGTGGCTGCGCGACGGCCTCGGCCTGATCGACACGGCGGCCGAGTCCGAGCGCCTGGCGCGGGAGGTCCCCGACTCGGGCGGGGTGGTGTTCGCCCCCGCCCTGACCGGGCTCGGCGCGCCGTACTGGGCCCCGGACGCGCGGGGCGCGATCCTCGGCATCACCCGCGGCACCCGGGCCGCGCACCTGGCCCGGGCCACCCTGGAGGCGATCGCGTTCAAGGTGCGCGACATCGTCGAGGCGATCCGGGCCGAAGGGCTCGCCACGCCGGTGCTCAAGGTCGACGGCGGCGCGAGCGCCAACGACCTGCTCATGCAGCTCCAGGCCGATCAGCTCGGCACGCCGGTGGAGCGGCCGGTGATCCAGGAGACGACCGCGCTCGGCGCCGCGTTCCTCGCCGGGCTGGGGGCGGGCGTGTGGTCCTCCCCCGACGAGCTGCGCGCCACCTGGCGGCTCGACCGCCGCTTCGAGCCGCGGTACGACGACGGCACGGCGTACGCCCGGTGGAAGCGGGCCGTGGAGCTGGTGGTGGGCTGGACCGGCTGACCGCCGGGCCGCTCTGTCCCGGTCGGCGGCGTCCCGGTGGACGTCCCGTGGACGCCGTCTCGCCCCCGTGGGGCCGCTCAGGGGCGTTCCGGCCCGGCGTGCGGCGCCGCCTGGCGCGGCCGGGCGGGCCGGGTGATCCGGTGGTGGTCCGGCGGCGCCTCACCGGCCGCCCGGGCGTCGGTCCCGTGGGCCCGGCCGGGCGCCGATGCCCTGTTCGGCGCCCGCGGGCCGCCCGCCTCGCGCGCCGCGGGCCGGGCCGGCGACCTCGCCGATGGCCGGCCATCGCCCCGTGCCGCGCGCCATGCGCAGACCGGCACCGGCCCGGACGCGCGCGCCTGCCCCCGGCCGCCGGACCGCCCTGGGGTGGCCGCCCGCGCCCCTTCCGGGCCGCCGCCCCCTGGCAACCGTACGGAATGTCCCGATTGTGATATTCGCCATAGAGATTTACCTCTATATCAGTAGGAATAATCGGGTTACCCTCTTGCCAGGCAGAACCCACCCACGTACCGAGGCGGCATCCATGCGGTTCCACTGGTTTCTCCCGACCTCAGGCGACGGGCACCAGGTCCGGCCGGCCACCACCACGGTCGCGGCGAGCCCCACGGTCTCGCGCCCGCCGACGCTCGGCTACCTCACCCAGGTGGCCCGGGCGGCCGAGGCGGCCGGGTTCGACGCCGCGCTGACCCCCATCGGCTCCGGCTGCCTGGACCCGCTGGTCACCTGCGCGGCCCTGGCGGGCGCCACCGAGCGGCTGCGCCTGCTCGTCGCCTTCCGGCCCGGGTTCACCCTCCCCACCGTGCTCGCCCAGCAGGCCCAGACGTTCCAGGAGCTCAGCGGCGGGCGCCTGCTGCTCAACGCGGTGACCGGGGGCGACCCGGTGGAGCAGCGGGCCTACGGCGACTTCCTCGGCCATGACGAGCGCTACGCGCGGACCGCCGAGTACCTCGAGCTGCTGCGCCGGATCTGGCGGGGCGGGCCGTTCGACTTCCAGGGGACCTACTACCGGATCGAGGGCGGCGGCCTGGGGACCCCGCTGAGCGATCCGCCGGAGATCTACTTCGGCGGGGCCTCCCCCGCCGCGGAGCGGGTCGCGGCGCGGCACGCCGACGTCTACCTGATGTGGGGCGAGCCGCCCGCGGCGATCGCCGAGCGGCTGGAGCGGATGCGCGCGCTCGCCGCCGAGGCCGGCCGCACCCTCCGCTACGGCATCCGGCTGCACGTCATCGCCCGGGAGACCGCCGAGGAGGCGTGGGCGCAGGCGAACCGGCTGCTCGCCGGGATGGACCCGGAGCGGATCGCCGCCGCCCAGGCGCGGTTCGCCCGGATGGACTCGGTCGGCCAGCGGCGCATGACCGCGCTGCACGGCGGCTCGGCCGAGCGGCTGGAGGTCTCCCCCAACCTGTGGGCCGGCGTCGGGCTCGTCCCCGAGGGCGCGGGCACCGCGCTCGTGGGCAGCTACGACGAGGTGGCCGAGCGGATCCGGGAGTACGCCGCGCTCGGCCTCGAGGAGTTCATCCTCTCCGGCTGGCCGCACCTGGAGGAGGCGCTCCGGGTCGGCGAGTTCATCCTCCCCCGGCTCGCCGCCGAGCCCGTGGCGGTATGAACGCGCCGTCCTCGCCCCACCGCCGCGGGCTGCTCACCCTCGGCTCGGTGGCGGTGATCCTCGCGGTCTGGCAGGCGGTCGCGGCCGCGCGGATCTGGCCCCCGGTGCTGGTGCCCGAGCCGGCCGCGGTGTGGGAGAAGCTCATCACCACGTCCACCGAGGGGTACGCCGGCCACACCCTCGGCGAGCACCTGCTCGCCAGCCTGCGCCGGATCCTCCTCGGCTGCCTGTACGGCATCGGCGGGGGGATCGCGCTCGGCCTGCTCATCGGCATGGTCCCCACGGTGCGGGCGCTGCTCGGCCCGCCGGTGACCTTCGTGCGCACCCTCCCGCCGCTCGCCTACCTCAGCCTGCTGGTGATCTGGTTCGGCATCGACGAGGAGCCGAAGGTCTGGCTCCTCCTGATCGCCGCCCTCCCGCCCGTGGCCGTCTCGACCGCGGACGCGGTGCGCGGGGTGCACGAGGACTACCTCAACGCCGCCCGGTCGCTCGGCGTGCCGCGGTGGCAGCTCCCCTGGCGCGTGGTGCTGCCGAGCGCCCTGCCGGAGATCCTCACCGGGATCCGGGTCGCGGTCGGCGTCGCCTACACCTCCGTGGTCGCGGCCGAGACCGTCAACGGCATCCCCGGCATCGGCGGGATGATCCGGGACGCCCAGCGCTACAACCAGACCGACGTGGTGATCCTCGGGATCCTGATCATCGGTCTCTCCGGCCTGCTCATCGACTTCCTGCTGCAAACCCTCGACCGGCGCCTGGTGCCCTGGCGCGGGCGCGACTGAACGTGGAGACACCATGCGATCACCCACCAAGAGACGGAGACACCTGCTCGCCGGGCTCGTGGCCGCGGCCCTCGCGCTCACCTCCTGCGCCATCGGGGGCGGCTCCGGGGGTGAGGAGGCCGGCGGGCCCGGCGCCCCGGCCACCCTCCGGATCGGCTATCAGCTCATCCCCAACGGGGACCTGATCGTCAAAGACCAGGGGTGGCTGGAGCAGGCCCTCCCGGACACGAAGATCATCTGGAGCAGGTTCGACTCCGGCGGCGACGTCAACACGGCCATGCTCTCCGGCGCCATCGACATCGGCCTCGCCGGCAGCAGCCCGGTCGCCCGCGGGCTCTCCGCGCCGCTCAACATCCCCTACCGGGTCCCGTGGATCTTCGACGTGATCGGCGACAACGAGGCCCTCGTGGTGCGGAAGGGGATCACGTCGATCAAGGAGCTCGCCGGCAAGCGGGTGGCGGCGCCGTACAGCTCCACCACCCACTACAGCCTGCTCGCCGCGCTGCGCGACGCCGGGCTCTCCGAGTCGCAGGTGGACATCGTCGACATGGAGCCCCCGGACATCCAGGCGGCCTGGCAGCGGGGCGACATCGACGGCGCGTACGTGTGGACCCCGGTCCTCGCCGAGCTGCAGAAGACCGGCACCACCCTGATCACCAGCAGGGAGCTCGCCGAGCGCGGCACGCTCACCGCCGACCTCGCCGTGGTCCGGAACGAGTTCGCCGAGCGGTACCCGGACGTGGTGAGGGTCTGGCTCCAGCAGCAGGACCGCGCGGTCCGGCTCGCGCGCAGCGACCCGCAGGCGGCCGCCGCCGCGATCGCCCGCCAGCTCGGCATCACCCCGGAGGAGGCCGCCCGCCAGCTCGGCCAGCTCATCCTGCTCGACGGCGAGCAGCAGCGGTCGGCCGGCTACCTCGGCACCCCCGAGGCGCCCGGGAGGCTCGCCGAGACCCTGCGCCGGACCGCGCTGTTCCTCCACGAGCAGAAGAAGGTCGACGCCGTCCCCGGCCTCGACGTCTTCCGCAACGGCCTCGGCACCAGGGAACTCGCCGATGCCTTCGCGCAATGACGCCCCTCACGGCGCGCCCGGTGACGCCGCCGCCCGCGGCGGCGGGCCGTACGCGATCGAGCTGCGCGGGGTACGGCAGGCCTACCGGGACCGCACGGTCCTCGGCCCGATCGACCTGGCGATCGAGCCCGGGGAGTTCGTGACCGTGGTCGGCCCCTCGGGCTGCGGCAAGAGCACGCTGCTCCGCCTGATCGCCGGGTTCACCCGGCCGTCGGCCGGCTCGGTCGCCGTGTCGGGCCGGCCGGTCACCGGGCCGGGGCCCGACCGGGGCGTGGTCTTCCAGCAGCCCCGGCTCTTCCCGTGGCTCTCGGTCGCCGCGAACGTGGGCTTCGGCCTGCGCGGCCTGCCGCGGGCGGCCCGCCGGGCCCGCGTGGCCGAGCTGCTCGAGCTGACCGGGCTGAGCGACGCGGCCCGGCTGCGGCCGTACGAGCTCTCCGGCGGGATGCGCCAGCGGGCGGCGATCGCCCGCGCGCTCGCGACCCGGCCCCGGGTGCTGCTCATGGACGAGCCGTTCGCCGCGCTCGACGCGTTCACCCGCGAGCGCATGCAGGACGAGCTGCGGCGGCTGTGGCGGAGCACCGGGACGACGGTCGTGTTCATCACCCACGACGTGGACGAGGCCGTCTACCTCGGCACCCGGGCCATCGCGCTCAGCGGCGGGCCCGGGCGGGTGATCCACGACGAGCGGTCGGACCTGCCGTCCCTGCCGCACCCGCGCGGTGACGCGCGCTTCGGCGCGGCGCGGGAGCGGCTCGCCGCCGTGATCCGCTCGGCCGCGGCGCCCGGGCGCGGGCCCGCGTCAGCCGAGGAACGGGCCGCGCACCTCGTAGGTGACCCCGGCCTCGGCTGATCCCGCGGCGCCCGGCCGGGCGGGCAGGACCGAGAAGTACAGCCTGCTGTGGTCGGGGGCGAAGGCGAGGCCGGTGATCCGCCGGTCCGCCGCGCCCTCCAGGCGGAGGAACGGCGCCGCCGTGCCCTCCTCGCTCACCACGCTGATCCGGGCGCCGTCGTCCTCGGCGACGAAGAGGTTCTCGTGCAGTGTGCCGGGGTGCGCGGCGCCGTCCCCGTAGACGACCGTGAGCCGCTCCCGCTCCGGGTCGTAGGCCCAGATCCGGCCGTCGCCCACGGTGGCGAAGTAGCAGATCCCGCCGTGGCAGTGGACGGCCGAGCCGACGGCGAACCGCCGCGCCCCGGGCACCTGCTCGCGCAGCGGCTCGTCGATCGCGGCCGGGGTGTGCACCCGCCGCCAGGACACCGACTCCCCGTCCGTGACCATCACCTCGAGGACGCCGGTGGTGAGGTCGCCCCAGTCCTCGGGGCGGAACCGGTAGAAGCAGCCGTCGGGCTCCAGCTCGGTGAGGTAGACGATCCCCCGGTCCGGGTCGACGGCGAGACCGCCGTGCCGGAACCGGCCCATCGCGAGGCGCGGCATGGCGGCGCGCATGCCGTACGGGTCGCATTCGAAGATCCGCCCGTAGGGGGTCTCCTCACCGGACAGCCAGGTGCGCCACGGGGTGACCGCGCCCGCGTGGTTGCGATCGGTCCCGGACAGGAGGCGGTAGGCGCTCACCACCTCGCCGCCGGCGGTGAACCGCACCGCGGTGACGCCGCCGAGCAGCGGACGCGCGGAGTTGGAGACGTAGATCCACCCGTCATCGCAGGCGAGGCAGCCCGCCTCGTCGGGGGCGGCGTGCCAGGCGACGCCGCCGATCCGCTCCCCCGACCTGGCGACGACGCGGACCGTGAACCCCTCGGGGACCGCGACACCGTCTCCGTCGGGATCGGCCGGTTCCCCGTACCGCCGGCCCGCCGATCGCCCGCTCTCCGCACCGGGACGGGTGAAGGCGAGACGCCATAGGGAGCCGGACACCACCGAGTCAGCCGTGGACCGCATGGCCGTTCCACGCACCGTGACCCGCCTCCTCGAGCTGCCCGTTGCCACGCCTGTCCGGACACCTGGCGGCGTTGGACGGTCTCCCCGTGGGCTCAGCCCCGTCGCCTGTGGTGACCTCGCCGGCCGATGCCCGGCCAGGCCTCCATCGCACGCATTTCAATCCACCACCACCGGCGGCCGCTCGCAACCGCCACCGCCCGCCGGACGATCCAGCAGCTCGCGCGTTGCGGACGGCGGGGACGCGCGTCCGCCGGCGGGGACTTCCCGGCTAATCATGGCACCGCTCACCGCCCCGGCACAGCTCAACATTGACACTGTCAAATTGACAGTGTCATAGTGGGAGCATGGCCTGGACGATCGGCGAACTGGCGGAGCACGCGGCGCGGCTGCTCGGCCCGGACGGGCAGGTGAGCGGCCGGGTCCGCCCCGTGCCGAACGAGCGGCTCATCCGCTGGTACACGACGATCGGCCTGCTCGACCCGCCGATCGCCCGCCGGGGCCGGGTCGCGCTCTACGGGCGGCGCCACCTGCTGCAGCTCGTGGCGATCAAGCGCCGCCAGGCGGCCGGGCTCTCCATCGCCGCCATCCAGGCCGAGCTCGCCGGGGCGACCGACGCCGCGCTCCAGCGCATCGCCGGCCTCGGCGACGCGGACCTGCCGGAGGAGCCGGCCGGAACCGCCGCGGACGGCGCGCCCGCGCCCGGCCCGGCCCGGCGGTTCTGGGCGCGCCCGGCCGCGCTCGCCCGGCCACCCCGCCCGGACGGCACCGCCGCACCCGACACGACCTCCGCGGGATACCCGCCGCCCAGAGCCGCGGACCAGCAGCCCGCCGGGGTCGTCCACGGGGTACGGCTCGCGCCCGGGGTGACGCTGCTGCTCGACGGCGCCGGCCGCGCCCCCACCGCCGAGGAGGCCGCCGCCATCCGCCGCGCGGCCGGCCCGCTCCTCGCCATGCTCGCCGGGTACGGCCTCGCCGACCGCCCCGGCGCGGAACTTCCCGCAACGCCTATGACAAACGGAGGGAGGGAGGGGCGGCCGCCCCACGGCCGTGGCCCGGGGTCCGCGCCCCGTCCACGATGACCGGTCCGATCATCACGCGCCTCAGGCCGGAGGAGTGCCGGCCGGTGCCCGGCGCCGGCCTCGGGGCGCTCGGCACCGAGCGGGGCAACCTCCCGCTGGAGAGCGTCACCGTCACCGCCCGCGTCACCGGGCTGATCGCCGGCGTCACGGTGGTCCAGGGATACCGCAACCCGCACGACGTCCCGCTCGAGGCGACGTACGTCTTCCCGCTGCCGCCGCGCGCCGCGGTCACCGCGTTCCGCATGGAGGCGGACGACCGCGTGATCGAGGGCGTGCTCCAGGAACGCGGCCGGGCGCGCGCCGCCTACGAGCGGGCGCTCGCCGAGGGCAGGCCGGCGGCGATCGCCGAGGAGGACCGGCCCGACGTCTTCACCATCCGGGTCGGCAACATCATGCCCGGGGAGCGCGTCACGGTCCGGCTCGAGCTCAGCCAGCCGCTCCCCTACGAGGACGGCGCGGCCGAGTTCCGGTTCCCGCTGGTCGTGGCGCCCCGGTACATCCCGGGGAGCCCGCTCGGCGCCCCCGCCGCCGGCTCGGGGGTCGTCCCGGACACCGATGCGGTGCCCGACGCCTCCCGGATCACCCCGCCGGTGCTCCTTCCCGGCTTCCCCGCGCCGGTGCGCCTGTCGTTCACGGTCACCCTGGACCCGGCCGGGCTCGAGCTGCGCGAGATCCGCTCCAGCCTGCACGACGTGGCCGTGGAGGGGGACACGATCCGCCTCCGGCCCGGGGAGCGGCTCGACCGCGACGTCATCCTCCGGTTCGCCTACCGCGCCTCGGGCGGGCTGCTCCTGGTGCCGGACGAGCCCGGCGACGGCGCGGCGGAGGACGGGGAGGGGACCCTCATGCTCACCGTGCTGCCCCCGGACGACCGGGAGGCCGCGCGCCGCCCGCGCGACGTGGTCCTCGTGCTCGACCGCTCCGGCAGCATGGCCGGCTGGAAGATGGTCGCCGCCCGGCGGGCGGCGGCCCGGATCGTGGACACGCTCACCGAGCGCGACCGCCTCGCCGTGCTCGCCTTCGACAACGTGATCGAGCGGGCGTTCCCCGACGGGCTCACCGCGGCCACCGACCGCGCCCGGTACCGGGCCGTTGAGTTCCTCGCCCGGCTCGAGGCGCGCGGCGGGACCGAGATGCTCGCCCCGCTGGAGGAGGCGCTCACCGCGCTCGCCGCCGCGGCCGAAGGCGGGCGGGACGCGGTGCTCGTCCTGGTCACCGACGGCCAGGTGGGCGACGAGGACCGGATCCTGGAGCGGATGGCCTCCCGGATCGGCGGGGTGCGCGTCCACGCCGTCGGCATCGACCGGGCGGTCAACGCCGCCTTCCTCGGCCGGCTCGCCGTGCTCGGCGCCGGCCGGTGCGAGCTGGTGGAGTCCGAGGACCGGCTCGACGAGGCCATGGAGCACATCCACCGCCGGATCGGCGCGCCGCTGGTCACCGACATCACCGCGCGGCCCGACGGGCTGGAGGTGATCCCCGGCACCCTCACCCACCTCGGCTCCCTCTATCCGGGCGTGCCGCTCACCCTCCTCGGCCGCTACCGGGGCCGCCCCACCGGCGCGCTCACCCTCGCCGGCCGTACCGCGAGCGGGGAGCCCTGGGAGACCCGCGTCACCGGCCGGGCGGCCGCGAACCCGGCGGCCCGGGCGATCTGGGTCCGGGCGCACCTGCGGGAGCTGGAGGACCGGTACGCCGCCGGCGACACCTCGCTCGAGGAGCGGATCGTGGCGACCTCGCTGCGGTTCGGGGTGCTGTGCCGGTTCACCGCGTTCGCCGCCATCGACACCCGGGTGACCGCGGACGGCGCCCCGGAGCACCGCGTGATCCAGCCGGTCGAGCCGCCGTCGGGCTGGGAGATGACCGAGCTCGCGACGGGGGCGCCGATGATGGCGACCCTGGCGTCCTTCGGCGGCGCGCCGCCGCCCCCGGGGGCGCCGGCCGGTTCCTTCGGGGCCATGCTCCGCCGGGCCGGCCGGTTCGCGGCCGGGCCGCACCTCTCCTCGCCCGCCGCAGGGACCGCACCGGCGGTGGGGTTCGACACGGTCCGCCCGCTCCTGATCCAGGAGCTGGCCAGGCTCCGGGAGGCGCAGCCGCTCCCCGGCCCGGAGCTGCGGCGGTACCTCGCCGATCTGGCGAGCCGGCTGCGGGTGATCGCCCACATGCTCGGCGGCCACGCCGAGCTCACCGCCCTCGCCGACGAGCTGGCCCGGGCCGAGCTGCCCGGGGCCGAGCCCGGTGACCTCTGCCGGCGGGCGATCGACCTGCTCATCGCGCTCACCGGCGGCCCGGGGACCGGCGGTGGCGCGGAGACCGGCGGCCACGGGGCGGGCGGCGGGCCCGGCGGCGCGGCCGGGCCGGGGCGGGCCTTCTGGAGGCGGAGGCCCTGAGCGGTCACGGCGCTCCCCCCGGGGCCCGCACGGCCCGCGGCGGGCCTTCCGGCGGGAGCGCGGCTCGCGGGTCCGTGGATGGGCGAGCGACGGTCAAGCGTTGGCCGGGCGCGCCATGGGCGGCGGGCGGCCGGGTAACCGGATGCCGTGGAGTTCGGCAGGATCGCGGAGACGGCCGGGCAGGCGCTCGACCTCGCCGGTGTGATCGTGATCGTGCTCGGTGCGCTCGTGGCGACCGTGCTGTTCCTGCCGCGGGTACGGCACCGCGAACGGTTCGAGGACGCCTACCGCCGGTACCGGCAAGGGCTGGGCCGGGCGATCCTGCTGGGCCTGGAGTTCCTCGTCGCCGGGGACATCATCCGCACGGTGGCCGTATCGCCCACGTTCCGCAGCGTCGGCGTGCTCGCGGTGATCGTGCTGATCCGCACCTTCCTCAGCCTCTCGCTCCAGGTGGAGCTGGAGGGCCGGTGGCCGTGGCACCGCCGTCCCCGCCCCGCACCGCGTGAGGAGCGCTGATCGCCGCTTCCGCTCCACCGACCCGGCCGGAGCGCCATCGCGGCGGGAGGTCCACCCCGGCAACGGGGCGTGCGTGCGGTCAGGTGGACGGCCGCCGGCCGAGCGCCGGGCCGAGCTTGGTCGCGATGTCGGTGAGGATCTGCTCGTAGTCCTCGTACTCGAAGCTGAACGGCAGGGCGAAGGCGACCCTGACCCCATTATCCCTACCAAATAAGCAGAAATATCGATGGGGTATCCGATACGGGCATTCACCGATCAAGAGTTCCCCGGCGGCCGGCCACGACGGCACCGACCTGGGCACGGGCACCGCGATCGCGCCCGCACCGACCGCGGTTCACGCTTCGTTCGCCGTGTCACGGAAACCCGAGGGTGACGTGGACTCCAGGGCTGCGTGAGCCCCGGATCGCGTCCGGTCCGCCTCCCCCTTCTCCGGCCGTCTCCAGCCGGATCCTGCGGGGGGACTGCCGCGGTGCGCCGTCGGCGCGTGACCGGCCCCGAAGCCCGGGTACGGCCCGGGCCGCCGGGAGGCACCCCGGTCCGGACCGGGCGGGCGCCGTCCGGCGGGCGCCGGGGCCGCCGGACGGCGCCCGGGAACCTGTTCACGGATCGGAACGCATAGGGTTGACCGGTGAGCTACCTCGTGCTGGACGGCGGCCTCGCCACCCATCTGGAGGCGCTCGGGTGCGACCTCCGCGATGAGCTGTGGTCGGCGAGGCTGCTCATCGAGAATCCCGGGATCATCCGCAAGGCCCACCTCGACTACTTCGCCGCGGGCGCCGACGTCGCCACCACGGCGAGCTACCAGGCGAGCATCCCCGGGTTCGTGCGGCGCGGCCTCACCCCCGGGGAGGCCCGGGATCTGCTCCGCCTCGCCGTACGGCTCGCGGTCGAGGCGCGGGACGAGGCCGGCCACGGGCTGGTGGCGGCGAGCGTGGGGCCGTACGGCGCCTACCTCGCCAACGGCGCCGAGTACACCGGCGCGTACGACCTCGGCGAGGACGGGCTGTTCGCCTGGCACCGGGAGCGCTTCGAGATCCTCGCCTCGGCCGGAGCCGACCTGGTGGCGTTCGAGACCATCCCGTCGTTCCCCGAGGCGTGCGCGGTGGCCCGGCTGCTCCGGCTCGCCCCTGAGGTGCGCGCCTGGGTGAGCTTCTCCTGCCGGGACGACCGCCACATCAACGACGGCACGCCGTTCGCCGAGTGCGTGGCGCTCTTCTCCGGCATGCCGCAGGTCGTCGCGGTCGGGGTGAACTGCACGCCGCCGCGCCACATCCCCGGGCTGATCCGCGCGGGCGCCCGGATCGTCTACCCCAACTCCGGTGAGGCGTGGGACCCGGTGGGCCGCCGCTGGACCGGGACCTCCGACCCGGTCTCGTTCGGCCGGGCCGCCGTGGAGTGGCGGGCGCTCGGCGCCACGCACATCGGCGGCTGCTGCCGCACCACCCCCGCGCACATCCGGGAGATCCGCGCCCGGCTCGCGGAGTCGCCGGCCTGACCGCGCCCCGGCCGGGCCGCGGCTTCTCAGCCGACGCCCGGCGGGCCGCCGGTGCGGCCGGCGAGCGGGATCTCCTTGAGGAAGAGCGCCACCACGAGCGCGGCGGCGACGAACGGGATGCTCACCAGGAACACGTCGTCGATCGCGTGGGAGAAGGCGGCGAGCACGTGCTCCCGGATCGGCGGCGCGAGCCGCCGGATCGCCTCGACGTCGTTGACGTCGATCGCGGTCGCGCCCGGGCCGGTGGGCGGCCGGCCGCCGAACTCGGCCGCCATGTGGTGGGTCAGCCGGTCGGTGAGCACCACGCCCATGATCGCGGTGCCGATCGCCGCGCCCATCATCCGGAAGAACGCGGTCGAGCTCGTGGCCACGCCGATGTCGGACCGGCGGACCGCGTTCTGGACCGCGGTCACCACGGTCTGCATGCAGCACCCGAGCCCGGCGCCGAACAGGTAGGCGTAGGCCGCGACCCGCCAGTACGGCGTGTCCACCCCGATCGTGGACAGCAGCCAGAGCGCCACGATGAGCACGGCCGAACCGGCGATCGGGAACGCCTTGTACCGGCCGGTGCGGCTCATCAGCCGGCCGGTGGCGACCGAGGTGGAGAAGATGCCGAGGACGGCCGGGAGCAGGGCGAGGCCGGAGACGGTGGGCGACATGCCCTGGACCACCTGCAGGTAGACGGGGAGGAAGACCAGGCCTCCGAACATGGCGAGGCCGGAGAGGAACCCGAAGAGGTTGCCCACGCTGAACACCGCGTTGCGGAAGAGCCGCATCGGCAGGATGGGCTCGAAGGCCCGGAGCTCGACGAGCACGAAGAGCGAGGCGAGCGACACGGCGCCGGCGAGCAGGGCGAGCGCGCCCGGGGCGGTCCAGCCGAGCTCCCGCCCGGCCCAGTCGAGGTAGAGGAGGAAGCACGCCACCCCGGCCGCGATCACCGTGGCCCCCAGGTAGTCGACCCGCTGGCGGCGGCGCTCCAGCGGGAGCCGGAGCGCGGCCGAGACGACGGCGAGCGCGACGATCCCGATCGGGAGATTGATCAGGAAGATCCACCGCCAGCCGGGGCCGTCGGCGAAGAAGCCGCCGAGCAGCGGGCCGGCCACGCTCGCGGTGCCCCACACCGCGCCGAAGTAGCCCTGGTAGCGGCCGCGCTCCCGGGGCGGGATCACGTCCGCGACGATGCCGAAGGCGATCGCCATGAGCCCGCCGCCGCCCAGGCCCTGGATCGCCCGGGAGGCGATGAGCTGGCCGATGCTCTGGCTCAGCCCGGCGAACGCCGACCCGGCGAGGAAGATCGCTATCGCGGCCTGGAAGATGATCCGCCGGCCGTACAGGTCGGAGATCTTCCCCCAGACCGGGGTGGCCGCCGTCGAGGTGAGCAGGTAGGCGGTGACCACCCAGGAGAGCCGGTCGAGCCCGCCGAGCTCGCTCACGATGCGGGGTAAGGCGGTGCCGACGATGCTCTGGTCGAGCGCGGCGAGCAGCATCCCGCACGCCACGCCGAGGAGGACGACGAGGATCTGCCGGTGGGGAAGGTAGCCGGGACGGCGATCGGCCCGGGCGGCGGCACCCCCGCCACCCGGGCCCGCCGTCTCCGCGCTGAGGTCCGATACCCGCGGGCTGCGCTCGGTCATATGCCTCCCAATCGTTCGATACGGGGCGTATACCGAGTCGCTACCCGCGGTCACCGCGGTCTAATACGCGCTATGACGAGGATCCGCCCGCCGCGGTCCGCTCCGTGTGCTCGATGGTCTCCGGCTTCCCGCTCTTCTCCGCCTTCTCGGCCTTCTCCGCCTTGCGGGCCGCCTGCATCTCGGCCTTGGCGGCGGCCGCGTACTTGTCGACGTACTCCTGGCCGGAGAGCTCCATGATCGCGTACATGATCTCGTCGGTGACCGCCCGGAGGATCAGGCGGTCGTGCTCCATCCCGTAGTAGCGGGAGAA
The DNA here is from genome assembly GCF_000092645.1 of Thermobispora bispora DSM 43833. Lineage (NCBI taxonomy): Bacteria > Bacillati > Actinomycetota > Actinomycetes > Streptosporangiales > Streptosporangiaceae > Thermobispora > Thermobispora bispora. The sequence continues at coordinate 1,488,347 of NC_014165.1, read as the reverse complement.
GTCGAGCGGCTTGCCGAACTTGACCCCGGGGCGGATGCCGAACTTGGGGATGACCCGGCCGGGCGGCATCATCTCGTGCGTGTTGACCATCACCCAGGGGATCACCGGCGCCCGGGACTCGAGGGCGAGCCGCGCCACCCCGGTCTTGCCCTTGTAGAGGCGGCCGTCCGGGGATCGGGTTCCCTCCGGGTAGATGCCGAGCACCTTGCCCTCGCTGAGGATGCGCAGGCCGGTGCGGAGCGCCGCCTCACTCGCCTTGCCACCGGTCCGGTCGATGGGCACGGTCCCGACCCCTTTGAAGAACGCCCTGCTGATCCACCCCTTGATCCCGCGGCCGGTGAAGTATTCGATCTTGCCGAGGGAGATGACCTTGCGCGGGAGGAAGCCGGCGCCGAAGAAGTGGTCGGCGAAGGACAGGTGGTTGCCGGCCAGGATGACCGGGCCCTCCTTCGGTACGTTCTCCACCCCCTCCGCCCACGGGCGGAAGAGCACACGGAGGATCGGCCACAGGATGACCTTCAGCACCCAGTAGAACACGCAGCCCCCTTGGATCGATGTGGAAGTCATCTTCGCACGGGCCGCCCCTCTCCCCTGAACCGCGGCTTACATGGGACTATCGGGCGGAACACCGGATACTCGGGACACGGAGGTGCTGGATGCCGGTACTGCCGGGTGCGGAGCCGTACCACCACGACGGCGGCCCGATCGGTGTCCTGCTCTGCCATGGGTTCACCGGATCGCCGCAGTCGCTGCGCCCGTGGGGTGAGTACCTGGCAGGGCACGGGCTCACGGTCTCGCTCCCCCGCCTGCCCGGGCATGGCACGACATGGCAGGAGATGAACCGGACGGGGTGGGAGGACTGGTACGCCGAGCTCGACAAGGCGCTCGCCGCCCTCCGCGAGCGGTGCGCCGAGGTGTTCGTCATGGGCCTCTCGCTCGGCGGATGCCTCGCCCTCCGGCTCGCCGAGGTGCACCCCAAGGCGATCCGGGGCGTGGTCGCGGTGAACCCCTCCCTGGTCTGCGACACCCCCTTACTCCGGCTCGCCCCCGTGCTGAAGTGGATCGTTCCGTCGGTGCGCGGGGTGGCGAACGACATCAAGCGCGAGGGGGTGACCGAGCTCGGCTACTCGCGGACCCCCGTGCGGGCCGCCGCGACCCTGCTCCGGCTGTGGCGGCTCGTCCAGCGGGACATCGACCGGATCGAGGCCCCGGTGCTGGTGTTCCGCAGCCGCGAGGACCACGTGGTCGGGCCGGCGAGCGTCGCGTTCCTCCGCTCCCGGCTGGCGGACCGGGTGGAGGTCAGGGAGCTCACCGACAGCTACCACGTCGCGACGCTCGACAACGACGCGCCGGTGATCTTCGAGGGGAGCCTCGGCTTCATCCGGTCCCACGCCTCGGTAGGCTTGCCCAAAGACGTGTGATCTGGGATCGAAGTGACGCCGCAGAGTGACGAGGACGAGGTCTGGCGTCAGATCGTCGCCTCCTTTCACCAGCCCGAGGATCCCTCGGCCGGTCAGCCGTGGCCGGACCGGGAGAACGTGACCGAGGACGACCCGGTGCGGCGGGAGCCCGCCGGCGCCTGCCCCGCGGCGGCGGTGGAGGAGCCCGTCACCGGCGAGGACGAGGACGACGATGACGACCACTTCGTCCCGCCGCCCCCGCCGCCGCTCCCCAAGGGAGACGCGATCAGCAGGCTGTCCTGGGCCGCGCTCTTCGGCGGGCCGGCCTACCTGCTGCTCGCCGCGATGCTGGGGTGGCCGATGGACGGGTGGATCGTGTTCGCCGCGGTGGCCGCGTTCATCGCCGGCTTCGTGACGCTCGTGGTCCGCCTGGGGGACGGCCCGCCCCCGGACTCGGGCTGGGACAACGGCGCCGTGGTCTGAGCGGGGCCCGGCGCCCGGCCGGCCGGGCCGGGCGCCGCCGTCACTTGGCGGGCTGGGTCTCGTACCGCTCGACGTGGTCGGTGTAGCGGTCCTTGGCGTCGAGCAGGTGGCCGACGGCGACGGTGAGGCCGCTGACGTGGGAGACCGCCTGCAGCCGCACCTTGCGCTTCTGGCCGGACGCCCGGCCGCGCAGCGTGGTCCAGCGGCGGCCGTCGTACTTGAGCAGGAACGACCGCTCGGGGTGCCGGGGGTCGTACCCGGAGATCCAGTAGGTGCCCCGCCCGTCCCCGGTCACCCCGTACAGCTCGGCCACGCGCACGGGGAGCCGGAGCCGCCGCCACTTCTTGCCGTTCCAGTGCAGCACCAGCGGCGCGATCGAGGTGCCGCCCCGGTAGACGCCGCCCACCGCCAGCGACGACCGCTTGCCGTCCACGTGGACGTCGCGCAGGTAACCGCCGGCGACCTCGGGCACGGACGCGGGCTTCCACCCGCTCCCCGACAGCCGCATGATCAGCGGCCGGGTGCCCGAGTCGCCGACCGCCCACCCGTCGCTCTTGCCGGAGAGCGCCACGCCGTACATGGCCCCCTTGCCGCCCTGCGCGGTGGCCCAGGCCCCGTTCTTGCCGAGGCTCACCAGGAAGGCCTTGCCGTCCCGGCTGCCCACCATCACCACCCGGCCGGAGGCGGCGGCCACCGCGCCGAGCCAGTCCCCGGACCGCAGCTCCCGCACCCGGACCCGGCTGAACCCGTCGGCCGAGCCGTGCGCGACGTACGGCAGGCCGTCCTGGCCGTCGCCGACCACCCAGACGTCGTTCCGGCCGGCGACCGCGACGGACCGGAGGTGGCCGGGCCCGGTCTCGTCCCCGCGGACGGGCACCTCGGTCCAGGACGAGCCGTTCCAGTGGGCGATGACGCCGCGGTTGCGCCATAGATCCCAGACGTCCTGCTGGCCCACCGCCCAGATGTCGGTGGCCGAGACGGCCGCGACATCGGAGAGCGAGGCGTCGCCCTGCAGCCGCGGGGGGAGCCAGTCCCGGGCGATCTCCACGTGCGCGGTCCGCTGGGCCGCCAGGAGGCCCGGGCCGGTGTACGCGTGCGCCACCGCCGCCGGACGCAGGTGCGGACCGGCCAGCAGGCCGGCGAACAGCGCGCACAGCGGCACCGCACGCCCCTTGGGACTGCGGGTCATGGGACGATCGTACGGCCCGCGGGGGGCATCCGGCCGACCGGTGGCGCCGCCCCGGGAGTGAGAACGGCCACCACCGGCCGGTGGTCGCTCGCCCGCACCACGTCGTGGATCGGCTCGGCCGCCACCGCGCAGGAGACGACCCGCAGCCCGCGATCGGCGAAGATCCCGTCGATCCGGGCCCGGGGCCGCGGCGAGGGGAACGTCCCGCCGGTCGCGCCGGCCGCGGCGGCCAGGCAGTCGGTGTACCGCCCGGCCAGGTAGCGCCAGACCGGCCCGTCCGGTTCCTCGTTCACGTCCCCGGCGAGGACGGCGTGCGCGCCGAAGGCGCGGGCCGCACCCTCGACGGCCGGCACGATCTCGGCCGCGTGCCGCAGCCGGGCCTCGCCCACCAGGTCGAGGTGGAACGAGCAGGCCGCGTACCGGGCGCCGGACCGCTCCACCACGGCGAGCGCGATCGCCCGCCGTTCGAGGCCGGTGAACCGGCGCAGGGGGCGGCCCAGCCCGTGCACCACCCGCAGCCCCGGGCCGGCGAACACGGCGACGCCGCCGGCGCGGCAGCCGGCGGCGATCGTCATGCCGGTCAGCGCGGCGAGCTCGCGCCAGGCCCGGCGCCGGCCCGGGAGGCGGGGCATCTCCTGGAGGCAGAGCACGTCCGGCCGCAATGCCTTGATCATCCGGACCAGGGCGGCCCGGTCGTCCCGGAGCGACCGGACGTTGTAGGTGGCGACCCTGAGCACGCGGGGTCAGCGCTGCCGGGCGAGATCGGCCGCCCCGACCACCCCGGCCGCCGGTCCGAGCTCGGCCACCCTGATCTCGGCGAGCGGGCGGTGGCCGCGGCCGACGAGCCGGTCGGCGAACTCGGACCTGACCTTGTCGATGAACAGGTCGGCGGCCTCGGAGACGCCGCCGCCGACGATGAAGCACCCCGGGTCGAGGGTGGCCGCGAGGTCGGCGAAGCCCTGGGCGAGCCACTCCGCCATAGTGTGGAAGGCCGCGAGGGCCGCCGGGTCGCCCTCCCGCGCCGCCGCGGTCACGTGCTCGCCCCGGATGCCGTCCACGGATCCGGCGAGGCGGAGCAGCACGGACCCCGACGAGGGATCGGCCTCCAGGTTCCGCCGCGCCTCGGCGAGCAGCGCGGTCCCGCTCGCGTACCGCTCCCAGCACCCGAGGTTCCCGCACCCGCACGGGCGGCCGCCCGGCTGCACCTGAACGTGCCCGAGCTCACCGCCCATGCCCCACCGGCCCCGGTAGAGCCCGCCGTCGAGCACGATCCCGCCGCCCAGCCCGGTGCCGAGGGTCACGCAGACCACGTGGCTCTCGCCGCGCCCGGCCCCGAAGCGGTACTCCCCCCAGGCCATGGCGTTGGCGTCGTTCTCCACGAACACCGGCAGGCCGACCAGGTCAGCGATCTTCTCGCGCAGCGGCTCCTCGCGCCAGGCGAGGTTGGGGGCGAACCGGATGACCGACCGGGTCTCGTCCACGAACCCCGCCGCGCCGATGCCGACCGCATCGACGGGATGGCGGGCGGCCAGCTCGGAGACCGCGTCGGCGATGGTCAGGGAGACCTTCTCCGGGTTGCCGGCGGGGGTCTGCCGGTGCGTCCGGTCCAGGATCCTCCCCTCGTGGTCGACGACACCCGCGGCGATCTTGGTACCGCCCACGTCCACGCCGATGGTCAGCGCCATGTGCCCTCCTCTTGCCGACCGGGTTTGCAACACGCCGGCAGCAAGTGAACCAATTGATCGAGATATCCCGAAATCGCTCACGGGCTGACCCCCGGCGCCGGGGACGTCCGAGGCCGCCCGCGGCACCCCGGCCGGGGCCGGCCCTCGGCTGGTCAGGAGCCTTCCGCGGGGCCCCGGCCCCCCTCCCACCGGCCCGGTCCCCCGGGCTCGGCGGGCTCTCGCTGCAGGGCCTCGAGGAGCTGCCGCAGCGCGGCGAGGAGCTCGCCGCCCGCCGCGAGCACATGCCCGGTCACGTCTCCGCCGGCCTCCCTGCCGGCGGCGATGAGCCGGCAGACCGGGCAGGCCCGGCAGATGTACTGTTCACCGTGCCCCTCGGCGACCGCCTCACTCCACACGTCGCCGCCGTGGCCGCCCGCGGTCCGGCCGAACACCGCCCCGAGGCCGGTCATCCCGCTCTTGACCAGGCCCTTGCCGAGCTCTCTGGCGATGCGCTGCTGGACCGCGTCGATGAGCCGCATCGCCTCGCCGGCGGCCGCGGCGAACGGATCGCCCTGCCGGTCGCCCCTCGTGCTCCCGTTCGCGCCGCCGCTCCCGTTGACCTCCGTCATGTCGCCCTCCTGCCTCGAACGTACCCGGAGCCGGCCGGCGGAGCGCAGCCCGGAAGGCCGGCGCACGGGCCGGTCATCGGGCCTCGACGCGCCGCTTGAGCTCCTTGAGCGCGGTGTCGACGATGACCTTCTCGGCCCGGCGCTTGATCAGGCCCGGCATGGGGACCGCGAGGTCGACGGCGAGCTCGTAGGCGACCTCCGTGCCCCCGGTCACCTCGGTGAGGCGGTAAGCGCCGGTGAGCCCGGAGATCATCCGGCCGGGCCGGACGATCCGCCAGCGCACCTCCGCGTCGCCGTCCCACTCGTAGCCGAGGACGTACTCGTCGCGGATCACCCCGGCGTCGAGGACGAAGCGGACGCGCGTCGCGCGGCCGTCCTCCCCGGTCTCCAGCACGTCCGCCGTCTTGACCTGAGCCGCCCACTCCGGGTAGGAGGGGAAGTCAGCGATCACCGACATGATCGCCTTCCGGTCGGCGCCGATGGTGATGCTCGACGAGGTGCGGTCAGCCATGGGCTGAGCGTACTTCACCGGGCCCGGCCGGCGCGGGATCACGCGGCCCGCGCCGGCCGGCTCACCCGCCGCGCCGGGCATCCGGGCCGCCTCCGGCCGCAAGCCGGGGGCTCGGGGGCCCTGGCGCGGACGGCGCGCCATAGGCTGGGTCCGGGACGGGCCGGCGGGCACCGCGGCGGCGGCGCGGGTGTCACGCGGACGCCGCCGGGCACGCTGAACGTGCGGGTACGAGTGGTTAACGCCTGAATGACAGGGGCTTACCCGACCGTAACACCAGAGGGTAACCTCCGGGTCGACCAGTGGATCGTGAAGTTCGGTCACGGGCCCTTCTACGGCGGGCCGTGAACCGGGTGCGAAGGAGAAGCCGTGCGCGAGTACAGCGTTCCCGTGCTGGTGGACGTCCCCCCGTCCGCGAACCTCACCGACGTGGTGTTCCAGCGGGCCGCGGACGAGCCGAACGCGGTGGTCATCCGCCGTAAGGCCGACGAGACCAGCGACCGCTGGGTTCCCGTCACCGCCGCCGAGTTCCGCGACCAGGTGGCGGCGCTCGCCAAAGGCCTGATCGCCGCGGGTATCGAGCCCGGTGACCGGGTCGCGCTCATGTCGCGCACGCGGTACGAGTGGACGCTCGTCGACTATGCGATCTGGGCGGCCGGCGGGGTGGGCGTGCCGATCTACGAGACCTCCTCGGCCGAGCAGGTGAAGTGGATCCTCTCCGACAGCGGCGCCAAGGCGATCGTGGTGGAGCAGGAGCACCACGAGCAGACCGTGCGGGAGGCCATGCCCGACTTCCCGCTGATCTGGCGCATCGAGGGCGGCGGGCTCGACCGGCTCGCCGAGCAGGGCAAGGAGGTGTCCGACGAGACCCTCGCCGAGCGCCGGACGAGCCGGGGCGGCCCCGACCTCGCCACGATCATCTACACCTCCGGGACCACCGGCCTGCCGAAGGGCTGCCGCCTCACCCACGACAACCTGCTCTTCACCGCGCGCAACGTCACGCAGGGGCCGCTCAGCCGGCTCTTCGAGGTCGAGGGGCGGTCGGCGCTGCTCTTCCTCCCGCTGGCGCACAGCCTGGCCCGGCTGATCCAGGTCGCCCTGCTGGAGACGAAGACGATCATCGCACACACGCCGAACATCAAGAACGTCGCACCGGACCTGCAGTCGTCGAAGCCGACGTTCCTCCTGGCCGTGCCGCGCGTGTTCGAGAAGGTCTACAACGCGGCCGAGCAAAAGGCCACCGAGGAGGGCAAGGGGAAGATCTTCCACGCCGCGGTCGCCACCGCGATCGCCTACAGCCGCGAGCTGGACAGCGGCGGCCCGCGGCTCGGCACGCGGATCAAGCACGCGATCTTCGACAAGCTCGTGTACCGCAAGCTGCGCGCCGCGACGGGCGGTGCGCTGACCGCCGCCGTCTCCGGCGGCTCCGCCCTCGGTGAGCGGCTCGGTCACTTCTTCCGCGGCATCGGCATCGAGGTGCTGGAGGGTTACGGGCTGACCGAGACCAGCGCGCCGTCCACGGTGAACATCCCCGGCGCGAACAAGATCGGCACGGTCGGGAAGCCGTTCCCCGGCGTGAGCGTCCGCATCGCCGACGACGGCGAGATCCTGATCAAGGGCCGGCACGTCTTCGAGGGCTACTGGAACAACGAGCGGGCCACCAAGGAGGCCATCGACGAGGAGGGCTGGTTCCACACCGGCGACATCGGCGAGCTCGACGAGGACGGCTACCTGCGGATCACCGGCCGGAAGAAGGAGATCATCGTCACCGCGGGCGGCAAGAACGTCGCGCCCGCCCCGCTGGAGGACGCGATCCGGGCGCACCGCCTGGTCAGCCAGGTCATGGTGGTGGGCGACAACCGGCCGTTCATCGGCGCGCTCATCACGCTCGACCCGGAGGCGTTCGAGCACTGGAAGCAGACCAAGGGCAAGACCAACGTCTCGATGAACGACCCGGAGCTGGTCGCCGAGATCCAGCAGGCGGTGGACAACGCCAACCGGATGGTCTCCAAGGCCGAGCAGATCAAGAAGTTCGTCATCCTCGACACGGACCTCACCGAGGAGGCGGGCTACCTCACCCCGTCGCTGAAGGTGAAGCGCTCGGCCGTGGCGCGCGACTTCGCCAAGCAGATCGAGGAGCTCTACTCCTGAGCCGCGCCGCGGCGTGATCCGAACCGCCGCGGCGTGCTCTTATGCGGGGCGAGCAGGCCGGCGAACCGGGTGGTGACCAGGTCCCAGCGCCACTCCCGTTCGACCCAGTCCCGCCCGCGCCGGCCCATCTCCCGCGCGCGCTCCGGGTCGGTGAGCAGCCCGGCGAGCGCGTCCGCGATCTCGCCGGGCGACCTCCCGTCGACCACCAGGCCCGTCTCGCCGTGCCGTACCGCCTCCGGGGCGCCGCCGGAGGAGCCGGCGACCACCGGCAGCCCGGTCGCCGACGCCTCGAGGTAGACGATGCCGAGGCCCTCCACGTCGATGCCGCCCAGCCGGGTGCGGCACGGCATGGCGAACACGTCACCGGCGTCGTAGTAGGCGGGGAGCTCGGACCAGCGCACCGGGCCGGCGAAGACCACCGAGCTCCACAGGCGCGCCCGGGTGACGGCGCGCTCCAGCGACCGGCGGGACGGGCCGTCCCCCACGATGAGCAGCACCGCGTCGGGGACCCGGCGCAGCACCATCGGCCAGGCCCGGATCAGCATGTCCTGGCCCTTGCGCGGGACGAGCCGGGAGACGCAGACCACCACGGGCCGGTCCCCGAGGTGGAGCGCCCGCCGCACGGCCTCCCCGCCCGCGCCCGGGCGGAAGGCGTCGGTGTCCACGCCGGGCGCGAGCCGTACCAGCTTGCCCTCGGGGATGACGCGTGCCAGGTGACGCCGGGTGAAGTCGCCGAGGTAGGTGACCACGTCGGCCCCGGCGCCGATCCGGCGCAGGATCCGGCGGGCGCCGGGGAGCCGCGCCCAGGACGCCTCGTGGCCGTGGGTGATCATCACGATCCGGGCGGCCCCGGCGGCGCGCATGACCGGGGCGAGCAGGCCCAGGGGCGCCGCCGCGCCGAAGACCACGGTGGCGCCCTTCTCGACGAGGTCGGCGGCCCGCCGCGCCACCGGCCAGGTGGGCAGCATGAGCGTGGTCGGGTGGCGCACCACCCGGTACGGCTGGCGCGCGTCGAACTCCTCGCACCCGGTCCACCGCGGGGCGTACACCACGACCGAGTCGGGCGGGAGGCGCGAGGCGAGCCCGTGCACGAAGGCCTGGATCCCGCCGGCGCGGGGCGGGAAGTCGTTGGTGATGATCAACGTTCGCTGTCCCATTCACCACCCCCGCCTCTGTCGCGCCGGGCCGGGTGACGCCGGTGAGCGGCCACCGGAGCCCGTGATCGTGTGGATCCCGTTCCGCATTCTCCCAGCGCGCAGGGGGCGGGTGCGCCATCGGGCAGGCCGCTCCGGCGTCGGCGCCCGAAGCGGAGCGGGCGCGGGAGCGCGGTGCGGGAACGGGCCGGCGGACGTCGCCCGGCAGCTGAGGGCGGCGATGACGTCGCCCGTCACGTACTCCCGGCGCGGCTCACAGCGTGGCCGGCCCAACGGTGCCGTGGACGAGTGCCGCGGCCGGCAAACGGTGCCGTGGACGACATAAGGGAGGGGGCCATCGGCCCCCTCCCCCGGTCAGGCACGGCGATCGGCCGCCGTCACGGGCGCACCGCTCCGGTGGGGCGGTACTCGGCGAGGCTGACCTCCTTCACCACGTCGCCGGTGCGGGGCGCGTGCACGACCTTGCCGTTGCCCGCGTAGAGGCCGACGTGGCTGTACCCGTTCTTCCAGACCAGGTCTCCGGGCTGGAGCTGGTCGAGCGGGACCCTCCGGTTGGCGCCCCATGCCCACTGCTCGTAGCTGGTCCGGGGCAGGCGGACCCCGGCCGCGGCCCACGCCGCCTGCACCAGGCCCGAGCAGTCCCACGCGTTCGGCCCGGTGCCGCCGTAGCGGTACGGCTTGCCGATCTGCCGATAGGCGAACTGGAGCGCGATCCGGGCGTTGCCCGAGGCGGGCCCGGTGTAGACCTTCCCCGGGCTGTTGGGGTCGCCCGGGTTGTAGGCCTGCAGCCTGCGCAGCAGCCGGGTCTGCTCGGCGATGAGCCGCTCGACCTTCTTCTTCTCCTCGGCCAGCTCGGCCCTCCGCTTCGCGGCCTCCTCATAGAGCCGCTTCTTCTCGTTCCGCCGCTGCTTCAGGCCGGCCATGGCCGACTGGTACTCCTCCAGCCGGATGGCCCGTTCCCGCGCGATCTGGTCGAGGGTGGCGAGCCCGCTCAGCATGGCGTCGGGGGTGGGGGTGTAGGCCAGGCTCAGCGGCTCGAAGCCGCCGACCTGGTAGGTGTTGACGGCCATCGCGACGAGCTGCCTCTTGAGCTGCTCCACCCGGATGAGCCGCTTGTTGTAGTCGCGGTTCACCTCGGCGTACTGCCGCTTGGCCTTCTTCCACTTCTCGTTCGCCGCGTTGTAGCGGTCGACGAGCGCGTCGGCCTGCCTATTGAGCTTCTCCAGCTTCGCCTTCGCCTGTGCGATGGTGGGCTGCGGATCGGCCTGGGCGCTCGCGTGCGGGAGCAGCGCGACCGCAGCGGCCAATCCGAGGATCAGGGGTAACCGCGCTCGCACTCGGTCCCCTCCGTATCGAGAGACTTTGCGGCGCGACTCTACCCACGCGATCTTGACACATCAACTCATCCGCACCATAAGTACGCTTTTTCACCATCTGTACGGCCAGGCCGGTCCGCCGTACGCGCCCGGACGCGTTCGCGGTACGGCCCGGCCGTCCAGCCGGCCGCGCTCAGCAGCGGTCGAGACGGCGCAGCAGGAGGGTGGAGGGCACCGGCCGGGCCCCCATCCGGCGCACCGAGTCCGCCACCTCACGGTCGGAGGAGACCACGGCGACCCCGCGGCCGGCCGGCTCGGCGCGCACCAGGCGCTTGATCAGGTCGTCGGCGCTCTCGCCCGGGGTGCTGAACATCACCCGGACCCCGCGGGGCGCGGACACCTGGACCGGGCCGTTGAGATCGGCGCCGTCGAAGACGCACGTCACCTCCACCCTGGACTGCACGGCGAGGCCGCCGAGCCCGGTGAGCAGGCGCGCGCGCTGGTCGGCGAGGGTGAGCGACGGGTAGCCGGTCTTGGTCACGTTGTACCCGTCGATGATCAGGTGCAGGTGCGGGATGGCGAGGAGCTGGTCGAGCAGCTGGGGGTCGTCGTTGGAGAGCGCCCGGGCCGGCACGGAGGAGACGCTGGGCTGGCCGGGCCGGATCGCCGGCACATAGTCGGCGGGCCGGTTGATCGTGGCGGGCAGCGCGAGCTCCTTGCGCAGCCCGGCCGCGGCGTCCATGAGCGCGTCCATCAGCACCCGGATCCGGGCGTCCTCGATGCTGCGGCCCTCCCGCGCCGCCCGGCGGCTCGCCTCGAGCTGCCGCTCGGCCTCCGCCAGCCGCTCCCGGAGCGTGCGCAGCTCAAGCTCGGCCGCCTTGCTCGCGCTCTCCGCCTTGGCGATGGCCTCGGCCGCCGTGGCCTCCAGCTCGGCGGCCTTCGCCTCGGCCGCCTTCGCCCGCTCCCGGGCCTCGTGCAGCTTGCGCCGGAGCTCGGCGTTCTCCGCCCGGGCGGCCTTGAGCTGCTCCTTGACCCGCTCCAGCTCCACCTTGGCCGCGGCGCGCTGGGCGGCGAGCCGCTCGCGCAGCCGCGTCTCCACTTGCTCCTGCCGCTCGGCGGCGACCGCCTGCTCGATGTCCGCCCGTACCCGCTCGACCAGGTCCGGCCAGGCGGGCGGGCGCGTCAGGTAGGCGGCCGCCGCGACGTGGACGGGGTCGGCCGCCGGCGGCACCGTGCCGTCGGCGAGGCTCGCCACCAGCTCCGGCCAGGCCGTGCGCACGGACTCGGCGACCAGCTCGCGGAACTCCGCATCGGTCTCGAGCTGGGCCGCGATCGGCGCGGCGCCGAGCCGGGCGCGTTTGCGCGGCTCGAACTTGGCGATGCTCCGCAACGGCCCGGGGATCGCGGTGGCGGGCATCCCGCCCAGCACCTGCGCGGCGAGCTCCACGACACGTAACCGGACCTGTTCGGGCAACGGACGAGACAGACCTTCGCCGGCTGAACTCATCTCGTCGCTCCTTGCATGTGTCCTTCAACCAAGGGTACGGCTGCCGCGCATGTGGCCGAGTCTTGTTCGGTGCCGCCACAGGGGACAGATATCGGATTTCACAATGATTCACCAGGAAAAGCACGAAAGGACAGATGACCATGACCGCCATCCCGGCGTACCACGAGTGGCGCGCGACGGCCGCCGACCCGGCCTTCACCGAGTGGCTGCGCTCGGCCGCCGAACCCGACTGGTCGGCCGTGATCGATCACCCCTTCGCCACGGCCATCATCCGCGGTGAGGCGGACATGCGGCGGTACCTCGTCCAGGACTTCCAGTTCGTCGACTCCTTCACCGCCCTGCTCGGCGCCGCGGTGGCCACCGCGGAATCCTTCGAGTCCAGGGCGCGGATCGGCCGGTTCCTCGGCCAGATCGCCGCCGACACCGAGCGCGGCTACTTCCACCGCGCGCTCACCGCCCTCGGCGCCGGAACCGGCCCGGCCAAGCCCGAGCCGGTGACCGAGGAGTTCCTGTCGCTCATGGACGAGACGCGCAGGAGCCAACGCTACCCGCTCATCCTCACCGTGCTCTGCGTGGCCGAGTGGACGTACCTCGGCTGGGCGAGCCGCGCCGAGTTCCCGCTCCCGGAGAACTTCATCCACCGCGAGTGGATCGAGCTGCACAGCGGGCCCGAGTTCGCCGGATGGGTGGCCTTCCTCCGCGACGAGCTCGACCGGATCGGCCCGTCCCTCGCGGAGGAGGAGCAGGCGGAGGTGCTCGGCCTCTTCCGCCGCGCCACCGAGCTGGAGCGCCGGTTCTTCGACATGGCCGCCGGCTGATCCCGGGCTCCGCGGGTGCGACGCCGCGACCGGGCCGGCCCGCCGTCCACCGGGAGATGACCGGGCCAGGCCGCCCTCCGGCTCCGCCGCGGCCGGGGCCTGCCGGGCGCCGCGCCCGCGGCGGCCGGCCCGGCTCCCCTCCCCTCGGCGGAAGGACCGCATCCCGATTCCGCCCCGGCCCGATGCGGCGGCTCCTCCCCCGGAGGGGACGTGACACCCGCGCCCCTCCCACGCGAGGCGCTCCGGCCGCGGCGCGGCCGTCCCCGCCCGGCGGGAGACCGCTGAGGTCTCGCTCCCGTCCGAGCGACCGCCCGCACCGGGACCTCTCCCCCGCGCGCGAGGAGGGTGAGCCTGGGCCGGCCTTCTTCCCGGCGTCATGGAGCTCTCCCCCGCGCGCGCGAGGAGGGTGAGTGGAGCCCGTACGTGACGACGGCGGGCCCTATCTCTCTCCCCCCGCCCCGCGCGAGGAGGGTGAGGGCGCCACCACGATGCTCACGCCCCGGTCTCTCCCCCGCGCGAGGAGGGTGATCAGATGCGGCCGAGGTGCGCTGAGGAACGCATCACCTCTCCCCGCGCGAGGAGGGTGATCCGCTCCGGCGCCCGCCCTCGGACGGGCGGGGATCCCGGCCGGCACGGGCCTGCCGTACGGAACCGGTGCAGGTCGCCCGCACACGGGGCCGGGGACCCCTGCGGCTCCCCAGGGCTCGCGGGACCCGCGTTCCCGGCGGCGGTCCGGACCCCATCGGCGGCGCGGATGTCGGCGGGCTTCTCTATGGTCGTGTGCCGTGGACGCGGTACAGGGCACCCTCGATGAGCTCGGCACCCCGCTGCACGAGGTGACGTTCGTCGTCTTCGACCTGGAGACGACCGGCGGGTCGCCGGCCGAGGACGCCATCACCGAGATCGGCGCGGTGAAGGTCTGCGGCGGCCAGGTGCGCGGCGAGTTCGCCACCCTGATCGACCCCGGCCGCCCCATCCCGCCGTTCATCTCGGTCCTCACCGGGATCACCGACGCGATGGTCGTGGCCGCGCCCAAGCTCCCCCAGGTGCTCCCCGCCTTCCTCGAGTTCATCCGCGGCGCCACCCTCGTCGCCCACAACGCCCCGTTCGACCTGGGGTTCCTGCGGGCCGCGTGCGCCGAGTACGGCTACCCGCCGCCCGCCAACCCGGTCGTGGACACCGCCGATCTCGCCCGGCGGATGCTCACCCGGGACGAGACGCCGGACTGCAAGCTCGCCACCCTGGCGCGGTACTTCCGCAGCGCCACGGAGCCGTGCCACCGGGCCCTCGCCGACGCCCGGGCCACCGTGGACGTGCTCCACGGCCTCCTGGAACGGGCCGGCGCCCTCGGGGTGCACACGCTCGAGGAGCTGCGGGCCTTCAACCGGATGCCCACCCCCGAGCAGCGGCGCAAGCGCCACCTCGCCGAGGGCGTCCCCGCCGCCCCAGGGGTGTACGTCTTCGAGGACGCCAAGGGCGAGGCGCTCTACGTCGGCAAGAGCACCAACCTGCGCAACCGGGTGCGCAGCTACTTCACCGCGAGCGAGGCGCGGCCCCGGATCCGCGAGATGATCGGCATCGCCGAGCGGGTCCGCACGATCGTCTGCGCCACCGCGCTCGAGGCCGAGATCCGCGAGCTCCGCCTGATCGCCGCCACCAAGCCGCGGTACAACCGGAGATCGCGCTTCCCCGAGCGCGCGGTCTGGCTGAAGCTGACCGACGAGCCGTTCCCCCGGCTCAGCATCGTGCGCGAGGTCAAGGACGACGGCGGGGCGTACCTCGGCCCGTTCGGCAGCGCCCGCGCGGCCGACGACGCCCGTACCGCCCTCCATGAGACGCTGCCCCTGCGGCGGTGCACCGAGCGGCTGGGCCCGCGCGCCCGGCGCCCCGCCTGCGCGCTGGCGGAGATCGGCAAGTGCGGCGCGCCCTGCGAGGGCCGGGAGTCCCGGGAGGAGTACGCCCGGCACGCGGCCCTGGCCCGGCGCGCCATGGAGCAGGACGCCGGGATGGTCTTCTCCGCGATGGAGGCGCGGATGCGGCGCCTGGCCGACCAGCAGCGGTTCGAGGAGGCGGCGGTGGAGCGCGACCGGCTCGCCGCGTTCATCCGGGCGGCCGCGCGCATGCAGCGGCTGCGGTCGCTCACCGCCATCCCGGAGCTGATCGCGGCGAGCCCTGCCGCGGGCGGCGCGTGGGACATCCACGTCATCCGGTACGGCAGGCTCGCCGCCGCGGGCGTGATGCCACGGGGCGCCCACCCCACGCCGTTCGTCGACGCCCTGGTCGCCACCGCGGAGACCGTCATCCCGGGCCCCGGCCCCACCCCGGCGGCGTCCGCCGAGGAGACCGAGTGCCTGCTGCGCTGGCTGGAGACGCCCGGGGTCCGCCTGGTGCGGGTCGACGGCACCTGGAGCCTGCCCGCGAACGGCGCCGGCCGGCTCAGGGCGCGGATCGAGCGGGCGTGCGCCGGGATACCGGGCGACCGGCCGCGTGACGGCAGGCCGATGCGGTGACGCTAGGGTCGGGAAGCGCACAGCCGTTCGCGTGACATATCACGCATGACACGCAGGAAGGGCGCTAATGGTCACCGCCATCGTGCATATCAAGGCCGACGTCGACCGCATCCCGGAGGTCGCCCAGGCGATCGCCGACATCGACGGGGTGAGCGAGGTCTACTCGATCACCGGTGAGTTCGACCTGCTCGCGATGGTCCGGGTCCCCCGGTACGAGGACATCTCCGCGGTCGTCCCCGGCCGGCTCAACAAGGTGCCCGGCGTGCGGCACACCGAGACGCACATCGCCTTCCGCACCTACTCGCGGCACGACCTGGAGGCCGCCTTCTCGATCGGCCTGGACGACGCGGACTGACGCCACGGGGCGGCCGGGCCGCGGCCCGCTCCCCCGCCGCGGCCGGCGTGCCGTACGCCTCACCCCGGATGCCGGGTGCGCCTCGCGCCGGACGGCGCGTCCCCACCGCGCCACGGGACGGCCGCATGCGGGCACGGGCGCCCGGCGGCCTCCATGCCGGGCGCCGGAGGGCGCCGTCCGCCCGCGGCGCACCGGCGAGCCGTCCGGCCGGTGACCGGCGGCGCGAGGGCGCCGCACGCATGGCCGGGCCGCGCGCACGGCCCGCCGGGCCACATGCGAAACCGGCGGCCGGGGCGCGGCCGGTGCCGCACGAATCCCGGCGTTCCGGGTTCCCGGTTCAGGAGTTCTTCAGGGCGCGGCTCAGCTCGATCCACCGGTCCAGGGTCGCCGCGGCGCGGCCGGAGTCGACCGCCTGGGCGGCGCGGACGTACGCCCGCTGAAGGTCCGCGGTCAGATCGTCCCCGGGGCCGTCGTACGCCACCAGCGCGGCCGCGGCGTTGAGCAGCACGGCGTCGCGCACCGGGCCGGGCTTCCCGGCGAGCACCTCGCGGACGACGTTGGCGTTGTAGTCCGGGTCGCCGCCGCGCAGGTCCTCCGGCCGGGCGCGCGGGATGCCGAGGTCGGCCGGGTCGAACGTCACCTGCGTGGCCGTGCCGTCCCGGACGACGAAGACGGTCGACGGACCGGCCGTGGAGAGCTCGTCCAGGCCGTCGTGGCCCCGGAAGACTAGCGCCCGCACCCCGCGCTCGGCGAACACCCCGGCCACCACCGGGAGCATCCGCTCGTCGTAGACCCCGATCGCCTGGGCGGCCGGCCGGGCCGGGTTGGTGAGCGGGCCGAGGAAGTTGAAGACCGTGGGGATACCGATCTCTTTACGTGCCGGGCCGGCGAACCGCAGGGCGGGATGGTAAACGGGGGCGAAGCAGAACGCGATCCCCGCCTCCTCGGCGAGCCGGGCGGTGGCCTCGGGCGTGAGGTCGAGGACGACCCCGAGCCGCTCGAGCACGTCGGCCGCGCCGCACAGCGAGGAGGCGGCCCGGTTGCCGTGCTTCACCACCCGGGCCCCGGCGGCGGCGGCGACGATCGCCGCCATGGAGGAGACGTTCACGGTGTGCGCGCGGTCGCCGCCGGTACCGACGATGTCGACCACCGGCCCGTCCACGGAGAGCGGCACGGCGCGGTCGAGCATGGCGCGGGCGAGACCCGTCACCTCGGCGACCGTCTCGCCTTTGGCGCGGAGCGCCACGGCGAAGGCGGCGATCTGCGCCGAGGTCGCCGTCCCCGACATGATCTCCCCCATCGCCCAGGCCGTCTCGTCGGCGGTCAAGTTCTCCCCTGCCAGCAGTGCGTTGAGCAACGACGGCCACGTGGTGCGCATGTCCATGTGCGGCTCCGCGGATTCGTTATCGGGGACGGATCGGGTGGAGCGGCCGGGCGGGAAGCCCCGGCCGGGTTCCCGATCGCTCAGCTCGCCCGGGAGAGGGTGAGCCGGCGCCGCAGGAGCTCGGCGACGCTCTCGGCGAGGGCCACCGGGTCGATGGGCTGAGCGATCACGGCGTCGGCGCGGGACCAGTTGGCGAGCCACCGGTCATCGCGCCGGGCGATGAGCAGGAGGACGGGAGGGCAGTTGTGGATCTCGTCCTTCGCCTGCCGGCAGATTCCCATCCCACCGGCAGGGGCGGCCTCGCCGTCGAGCACCGCCACGTCGATGCCCCCGGTCTCGAGGTGCTTGAAGACCGCCAGCTCGGTCGCGCACTCCACGATCTCGACCTCGGGCAGGTCCACGGCGGGACGCCGCCCGATCGCCAGCCGCACCTTCTCCCGGGTGCCTGCGTCGTCGCTGTAGACGAGAACCCTCATGTCACGCTCACTAATAGAAATCGTGGATCGCGGTCATCGTGATGCTACCCGCGCGGGCGGCGAGCCGCAGCCCGGGGCGTCATCGGCCCGCTGACCTGAGCCGTCGCGCCGTGCGGCGGACCGGTAACCGGGGGGCCGTGAGCCGACCCGAGCAGCGGAGCCGCAATAATGCTGACCGTGGCGACAGCATCCGCAATCAGCACAGCGACCAGACCACACGCGGCGAACCGGCCCAACCTGGTTCAGGTCGGCACCATCGTGTGGTTGTCCTCTGAGCTCATGTTCTTCGCGGCGCTGTTCGCGATGTACTTCACCATCCGCGCGTTCGCCCTGGGACAGGGACAGCCCTGGCCCGAAGCACACCTGGACATTCCGTTCGCCACCGCCAACACGACCATCCTGGTCCTGTCGAGTGTCACCTGCCAGCTGGGCGTGTGGGCCGTGGAGAGGGGCCAGGTGGGGAAGCTGCAGTTCTGGTACTGGGTCAGCTTCCTGCTGGGCGCCATCTTCGTGGCCGGACAGCTCTGGGAGTACGGCAACCTCGTGCACGAGGGGCACACCCTGTCGCACTCGCCGTACGACTCCATCTTCTACCTGGCCACCGGCTTCCACGGCCTGCACGTGACGGGTGGTCTTGTCGCGTTCCTGTTCCTGCTGGGGCGCACGTACGTCGCGAAGCGCTTGACCCATGAGCAGCAGACCAGCGCGATCGTCGTGTCGTACTACTGGCACTTCGTCGACGTGGTCTGGATCGGACTTTTCGCGACCATTTACATCATCCAATGATCGGAACAGGAAAGACGGTGAAATCCATCACCGCCCGGCGGCGCCATCGCCTTGCCAGAGTCGCCGTCGTCGCGCTCGCGCTGAGTCTGCTCGGCGGGACCTACGCCCTCGCCGCGCCGAACAACAGCGCGGACGCGGCGATGGCGTCCGGCAAGGCCGACGACGTGGCGCAGGGCAAGAGCCTTTACGTGGCCCACTGCTCGAGCTGCCACGGCATGAATGCCGAGGGCACGGCCAAGGCCCCCACGCTGGTGGGCGTCGGCGCGGCGGCAGTGGACTTCCAAGTGAGCAGCGGCCGGATGCCCGCCGGCGACGCCTCCTCGCAGGCGCCGCGCAAGCCGCGCGCCGAGTGGGCGACCGATGAGGCGATCAGCCAGCTCGCCGCATATATCCAGTCGCTCGGCGGTGGCCCGACCATCCCGACCGATGAGCAGGTCGACCCGGCCAAGGGCGACCCGGCCCGGGGTGGCGAGCTCTTCCGGGCGAACTGCATCCAGTGCCACAACTTCGTCGGCGCGGGCGGCGCGCTGACCGAGGGCAAGGTCGCTCCGCCGCTCAACCCGGCGACGCCCCGCCAGATCTACGAGGCGATGGTCACCGGTCCGCAGGCGATGCCGGTATTCAACGACTCGGTCATCACCCCGGACCAGAAGCGCGACATGATCGCGTACATCGTCTCGGTGCGGGAGCAGACCGACCCCGGTGGCTGGGGACTAGGCCGGATCGGTCCGGTCACTGAAGGCCTGGTCGCGTGGGTCGTGGGTATCACCCTGGTCATCCTGGCCTCCATCTGGATCACCGCGAAGAAGCGACGGACGCAGGCATGACAGATAACAACATCGAGCAACCGGAGGGCCGCGTCCCGAAGCGGGTCATCGGCACCCCGCCACCTGACCGTCCCGTCCTCGCGGACGACGAGCCTCAGGAGGCTAAGGACGTGCCCGGCGTCACGTACCCGGACCCGGCGAAGGCCCGGCGGGCCGAGAAGGTCGTGGCGCTCCTGTTCTTCCTCGCCTTCCTCGGCAGCGTGTCGTTCATCGCGTCCTACGTGATCTTCCAGGTCGGCACGCTGGACAAGGTGGCGACGTCGAACCTGGCACTGGGCGGCTCGCTCACCGTGGCGCTGCTCTCGATCGCGATCGGCGTCACCGTGTGGGTGCGGCACATCATGCCGAAGTACCACCTGATCGAGGAGCGTCACCCGATGGCCTCCAGCAAGGAGGTCCGGGAGTACGTCAAGCAGACGTTCCTCCAGGGTGCCGAGGAGAGCGGCCTGTTCCGGCACAAGCTGCTGCGCCGGACCCTGCTGCTCGCCGCCGCCCCGCTCGGCCTTCTCCCGCTGGTGCTGCTGAAGGACCTGGGCCCGCTGCCGGGCACCGCGCTGCGGCACACGGTGTGGGGTGAGCGGACCAAGGACGGCAGGTACCGCCGGCTCGTCGTCGAGGGCACCGGTCAGCCCATCCGGGCGGCCGACTTCAACTCCCCCGGCGGCATCCTCTCGGTCGTCCCCGAGGGGTACGAGCACGATCTCAACGCGCTCGCCAAGGCGACGCTCATCCTGATCAAGCTGCGGCCGGAGGAGTTCAAGTCCGGCACGAACATGAACTGGACGTACGACGGCATCGTCGCGTACTCCAAGATCTGTACCCACGTGGGCTGCCCGACCGCGCTGTACGAGCAGACCACGAAGTACATCCTCTGCCCGTGCCACCAGTCGACCTTCGACGCGGCCGACGGTGCGAAGGTCGTCTTCGGCCCGGCCGCCCGGCCGCTGCCGCAGCTCCCCATCGGGGTGGACGAGGAGGGCTACCTGGTCGCCAAGGGCGACTTCGCCGTCCCGCCCGGCCCCAGCTTCTGGGAGCGCGGTGACGCCGAAGCCGAAGCAAGGGAGAAGCAGACGACATGAACGCTCCCCCGAAGGCCCTAGCCGGCGTCTCCGAGTTCGTCGACGACCGCTTCGGTGCGGGGAGCTTCCTCAAGAAGTACATGAGGAAGATCTTCCCCGACCATTGGTCGTTCCTGCTCGGCGAGATCGCGCTCTACTCGTTCATCATCCTCCTGCTGAGCGGAACCTTCCTGACCTTCTGGTTCAAGCCCAGCATGGCGGAGGTGACGTACAACGGCAGCTACGCCCCGCTGGTGGGCGTGAAGATGTCGGAGGCCTACCAGTCGACCCTGCACCTCTCCTTCGACGTGCGGGGCGGCCTGCTGGTCCGGCAGATCCACCACTGGGCGGCGCTGCTCTTCGTGGCCGGCATGATCGTGCACATGCTCCGGGTCTTCTTCACCGGGGCGTACCGCAAGCCGCGCGAGGTCAACTGGCTCATCGGGCTGGTGCTCCTCACCCTCGCCATGGCCGAGGGCCTCACCGGGTACTCCCTCCCCGACGACCTGCTCTCCGGTGCGGGTCTGCGGATCACGGAGGGCGTCATGCTCGCGATCCCGGTCGTGGGCACCTACCTGATGTTCTTCCTCTTCGGCGGTGAGTACCCCGGCCACGATGTGATCTCGCGGTTCTACACGATCCACATCCTGCTCATCCCGGGCCTGCTGCTCGCGCTCATCGCGGCGCACCTGATCATCATGTTCGTGCAGAAGCACACGCAGATGCCCGGGAAGGGCCGGACGGAGAACAACGTGGTCGGCGCTCCGTTCTTCCCGGCCTTCATGGCCAAGTCCGGGGCGTTCTTCCTGTTCACGTTCGCGGTCATCGCCGGCCTGGGCACCTTCGCCCAGATCAACCCGGTCTGGCTGTACGGCCCGTACACGCCGGCCGACATCTCCGCCGGTTCGCAGCCCGACTTCTACATGGGCTTCCTCGAGGGCTCGCTGCGGCTCATGCCGGCCTGGGAGATCAACTTCCTGGGGCACACGCTCGCGCTGAGCGTGCTGATCCCGGCGCTGGTCCCCATGGGCCTGATCTTCACCGGTCTCGCGCTCTACCCGTTCATCGAACGGTGGGTGACCGGTGACAACCGGGAGCACCACCTGTGCGACCGGCCGCGGAACAACCCGCACCGCACCGCCATCGGCGCCGCGGGGATCACGTTCTACGGCATCCTGTGGCTGCTGGGCGCCAACGACGAGATCTCCGCGAACTTCCAGATCAGCCTGTTCTGGACCACACTGGTGGGCCGTGTCGCGATCTTCGTGGGTCCGGTGATCGCGTACGTCGTGACCTACCGGATCTGCATCGGCCTGCAGCGCAAGGACGCCGAGATCCTGGCGCACGGCATGGAGTCCGGCATCATCAAGCGGCTGCCGAGCGGTGGGTACATCGAGGTCCACACGACTCCGCCGGAGGAGCTCACCGAGCAGATCCGCGCCAAGAAGGAGATCCCGATCCTCGAGGCCGGCCCCGACGGCGAGGGCGTCCCGCCCAAGGAGGCCCGCTCGGCCCTCGGCAGGCTGCGGCTCAAGATGAGCAAGGCCTACGGCACGGACCACGTGCCGCTGGAGGAGGCCGCGCACCACGAGGGCGAGGAGGAGCACGCCGCGGTCGGCACGGGCGACCGGAAGCAGCTCCACTGAGCCGCGAGGCTCGCACACGTTGATCGGCCCGGGCGGTCACCGCCCGGGCCGATCGTCGTTCCGGCACCGGTTTCACGCTCCGGCCAGGCACGGGTCAAGGCGGTGAGAGTTCCCTCGCCGGCCGATGCCGGACCCGCTCCACCGCCTCCCCCACGTCCCTCTCAGATCCCCCGTGGGCATGCCCGTACGGTCCCTGTAGGCAATGCCGTACGGCACAGCCTGTGCGGCGCTCTGCGCGCCGCACAGGGCGCCCGGTGCCCATCCTGTCTCTCCTTATCCCTCAGCGGAGAGAGCGTCACAGGCGCGTTGCGCGCCATCTACGAGACCATCGGGCGATTCCCCGCACGCGCACTCCCGGGGCGCTTCGCCCGGGGCCACGCCAGCGGCGGCGGGCAGCGCGGCCGCCCCGCCTGGGCTTCACCCAGGGCCACGCCCATCTGCCGCGGGTGGCCGTGGCCGCCCCGCCTGCACCGTGCGACCACCTGCGGCGTCTCCCCAGGGCGCCGGGCTGAGCGTGACCGCCGCGCCCGCATGCGCGCCTCGGCCACTCGCCACATGACGTCGTGATCACCTGCGTGCCCGGATCCGGTAGCCGCCCATTGATACCGGAACCCCGCAGCAGGCGCGTCAGCCCCGCCACGAGACGCCACATCCGGGCACGCGCGGATGCCTGGTTTGCCCGCGTCCTCGGCGAGGGACAGCACGCCGGAGGCGAGGATGCCGATCTCGCGAGGATGGCAACGCCGGCGAGCGCGTCAGAGGCTCCTGGAGGACACACCGCCCATAGGTGGGTTGCCCCCTCCCCCGGGGGTCGTGCCGAAGTCTCCAGGGCACTGAGGCCTTCTGGCGCCCGCCCCTGAGGCTTCTGGGCACCGCAAGGGCCGCTTGCGCCGGATGGGACCCGGGGCACGTCGCCTCACACGGACGCCAGCGGGGCGGCGAAGTCGGCGCGCAGGCGGCTCTGCTTGAGCCAGTCCTCCCAGGACGCCTGGAAGTAGCTCCAGCCGTTCGTCGGCTCCAGCTTCCGCGGCGACCCGGTGACGATGATCGGGTCGCCGATCAGCGTGTTCTCCATGAACCACTTCGCGTTGGCCGGGCTCGCGTTGACGCAGCCGTGGCTGACGTTCGCCCTCCCCTGGCTGCCGACGGACCAGGGGGCGCCGTGGACGTACTCGCCGGTGTCGGAGATCCGCACGTTGTGGTAGGTGGTCGTCCGGTAGTAGCCCGGCTGACCGGGGGCGGCGTCCGGGGAGACCATCACGGTGACCGGCTCACGCGACATGGCCACGTGGATCCCGCTCGTGGTGTAGTGCCGGAAGACGTCGCCGCTTCCCGCGCTGATCGGGATGACCTTGATGACCTTGCCGTCCCGCTTGACCGTCATGTGGTGGGTCTTGGTGTCGGCGACGCTGATCTGCTCCCGGCCGATCTGGAACTCGCGGACGTAGTCCTGCTTGCCGTACAGGCCCGCACCGCCGCGGACGTTCGCGAGGCGGGCGACGACCCGCACCTTGGTGTGGGCGGGCCAGTACTCCTTGGGCCGCCAGACGACCTTCTTCTCGTTGAGCCAGTGCCAGGCGCCCTCCACCGGCCGGCTCGCCTCGACGATGAGGTTCCGCTCGACCGAGACCCGGTCGCTGATCGGCTGGTCGAACGTGATGATGATCGGCATGCCGACGCCGAGGGTCGAGCCGTGGTCCTTGTTCGGGATCAGGGTGTCGATGCCGAACGTCTTGACCGCCTTCTCCGTGGTGAACCGGCTGGTCCGCTCGACGGTCGCGCCGTTCGGGCCCGAGGCCACGGCGTGGACCTGGTAGGTGGCGCCGGGGATGAGGGCGCGGTCGCTGCGCCACTGGGTGCGGTCGGCGCTGAAGACCCCGGACACCGGCCGGCCGCCCGCGGTCACGGTGACGCTCTTCAGCGTGCCCTGCGCCGCCGACACCGTGATGGGCAGCCCGGTCGGCAGATCACTCGCCCCATCGGCGGGGCTGATCCTGATCGCGGTTCCCGTCCCGTCGCGCCCCCCGTCCGCGCTCTCCGAGGTGAGAGAACATCCGGCCGCCGCCACCAGCAGGGCCAGCGCCCCAGCCGCACCAGCTCGCACCTGGCCTCCCCCTCCTGCCGCGATCTTTTTCTCGAGGAGATTCCCGGGATCGCGTTACCGGCCGCCCTCTGATCGCCACAAAACCGGCAAAGGATGGTGCACGGCCACCACCGACCGGCCGGAAAAAGCCGGCGGCCGGTCGGCGGTTTCGCCGACCGGCCGCATATGGGCTCGGGACTCGCCTCAGTGCGAGTAGCGGCCCCGGTAGTGCTCGAAGACGAAGCCGATCAGGGCGAGAACCGTCGCGAACAGCCCGATGAGGAAGAGCCACCAGCCGATGACGAAGCCGAAGAAGGCCAGCGCCGCGGCGGCGCAGACCCACAGCGGCCACCAGCTGTAGGGGCTGAAGAAGCCGATCTCCCCTGCGTGGTCCTCGATGTTCGCGTTCTTGTCGTCCTCCGGCTGCTCACCGGTCCGGCGGGCCGTGTAGAGCAGGTAGTAGCCGACCATGAACGCGAGGCCGACCGAGATCGCCAGAGCGGTGGTGCCGGTCGGTTCCTGGGACCAGAACCAGTACACCACGGTGGCGGCCCCGAAGAAGATGCCGATGATGAGGAATGTCCAGCCCTGAATCTTCATCGGCTACCCTCCTCCAATCCCTGCTTGGCCGCCCCGGCCTCCTCCACCGCAGGCTTGGCGGACAGGTACGGGAACTTGAGGTCGAACGCCGGCCGCTCCGAGCGGATCGGCGGCAGCGAGGTGAAGTTGTGCCGCGGGGGCGGGCAGGAGGTGGCCCACTCGAGGGAGCAGCCGTAACCCCACGGGTCGTTGACGGTGACCTTCGGGGCCTTCCGCCAGGTCCGCCACATGTTGTACATGAACGGCAGGGTAGAGATGCCCAGCAGGATGGCACCGGCGGTGGAGATCTCGTTCAGCCTGGTGAAGCCGTCGGTCGCGGCGTAGTCGGCGTACCGGCGCGGGAAGCCCGCCACGCCGAGCCAGTGCTGCACGAGGAAGGTCATGTTGAAGCCGATGAGCAGCGTCCAGAAGTGGATCTTCCCGAGCCGCTCGTCGAGCATCCGGCCGGTGATCTTCGGCCACCAGAAGTAGATCCCGCCGAAGGTCGCGAAGATCATGCTGCCGAACAGCGTGTAGTGGAAGTGCGCCACCACGAAGTAGGTGTCGCTGGTGTGGAAGTCGAGCGGCGGCGACGCGAGGATGACGCCGGTGAGGCCACCGAACAGGAAGGTGACGAGGAAGCCGACGGCGAAGAGCATCGGCGTCTCGAAGGAGAGGTGCCCGCGCCACATGGTGCCGATCCAGTTGAAGAACTTCACGCCGGTCGGCACCGCGATGAGGAAGGTCAGCAGCGCGAAGAACGGCAGCAGCACCTGCCCGGTGACGAACATGTGGTGCGCCCACACCGCCATGGAGAGGGCCATGATGGCGATCGTCGCGCCGACCAGGCCGATGTAGCCGAAGATCGGCTTACGGCTGAACACCGGGATGATCTCGGTGATGATGCCGAAGAACGGCAGCGCCAGTATGTAGACCTCGGGGTGCCCAAAGAACCAGAACAGGTGCTGGAACATGATCGGGCCGCCGTAGTCGGAGTGGAAGATCTGCGTGCCGAGCTTGCGGTCGGCCTCGATCGCCAGCAGCGTGGCCGCCAGCGGCGGGAAGACGAGCAGGATCAGCACGCTGACGACCAGTATGTTCCACGTGAAGATGGGCATCCGGAACATGGTCATCCCGGGCGCCCGCATGGTGATGATCGTGGTGATGAAGTTCACCGAGCTGAGGATCGAGCCGAGGCCGGAGAGGACCACGCCCATGATCCACAGGTCGCCACCGATGCCGGGCGAGTAGGTCGTGTTGGACAGCGGGATGTAGATCGTCCACCCGAACGAGGGGGCGCCTCTGGGGGTGAAGAGGCTGAACACCACGATCAGGCTGCCGAAGAGGAACAGCCAGTAGCTCACCATGTTCAGCCGCGGGAACGCGACGTCAGGCGCGCCGATCTGCAGCGGAACCAGCTCGTTGGCGAAGCCGGTGACCAGCGGCATGCCCACCAGCAGCAGCATGATCGTGCCGTGCATGGTGAAGAGCTGGTTGAACTGCTCGTTCGACACGAACTGCAGCCCCGGCCGGGCGAGCTCCAGGCGCATGACCAGCGCCATGAGGCCGCCGATCAGGAACAAGATGAAGGCCGAGATCAGGTAGAGGTGCCCGATCACCTTGTGATCGGTGCTCGATAGCCATTTCGCGATGGCCCTGCCCTTGGTATACGGTCGGGCCGCGATGCCGACCGGCTCCTGGATGGCGGTCACTGCGCACTCCCCGCGTGGCTCTTGATGTACTGCTCGAACTCAGCCTGCGGCACGAGCTTCACCGAGAACAGCATCCTACTGTGGTCGGCGCCGCACAGCTCGGCGCACCGGCCGATGAACACGCCCGTCCGGTCGAGCGTCTTGATCTCGAAACGGTTGACGACGTTGCCCGGGAAGAGGTCCTGCTTGAAGAGGAAGGCGGGCACCCAGAAGGAGTGGATGACGTCGTCGGAGTGAAGCTCGAACTCAACCTTGGTGTTGACCGGCAGCACGAGCTGCGGACCCTGCGGGTTCTCGTTGCTCTGCTTGCTCAGGTCCACCGGGACGCCGGCGACCTCGACCTTCTGGCCCTGGTAGTGCGTGGTGAACTTCCAGCTCCACTGGTAGCCGTCCACCCGCACCTTGACCGGGGCCGTCCCCGAGACCTTCATGATCTCGGTCTGGTCCCGCGCGGTGAAGAAGAAGAGGATCGCCACCATGATCACGGGGACCACGGTGTAGAGGATCTCGATCGGCAGGTTGTAGCGAACCTGCGGCGGCAGCGCTTCGGAGTTCCTCTTCTTACGGTGGAACGCGACCGCCCAGAAGATGAGGCCCCAGACGACGACACCGGTGGCGAGAGCCGCGATCCACGCGCCATTCCACAGCGTCTGGATGATCTGGGACTGCTCGGTGACGCCCTCCGGCATGCCCCCGCGGGACCACTGATCGATCGCCTCGTTGCTGCACGCCGTCGCGCTCGCCGCAACCAGCGCCACGGCTGCGGCACCGGACAACCGGCGGCGCTTCGACTGTCGCCGTGTCGTACGGCAGGTCGGACTCACGGATCGCCTACCCCACAAACGAAAGCCCAAGAGCCACCTCCTGGGCGGTTTTCCTATCCGGCACGCGGGGTACAGGGCCGCGATCATCCCGCCGGGCCCTTGTACTCCATTGAGTTCACGCTAGGGGAAACCTTAGCGTGGACCAGCCGCGCCTCCCTGAGCAGCCCCCGGCTAATGTCCTAATCGTGGCCTATTTAGACGCGGCTTCCACGGAACCCCTCCACCCGGCGGCCCGGGAGGCGCTGATCGCCGCCAGCGAGGCCGGGTGGGCCGATCCGGCGCGCCTGTACGGCGCGGCACGTCGCGCCAGCATGCTACTGGAGCAGGCGCGGGCCGAGGTAGCCGAGCTGCTGGGCGCGCGGCCCGACGAGGTCTCCTTCACCGCTTCGGGGACC
The DNA here is from genome assembly GCF_000092645.1 of Thermobispora bispora DSM 43833. Taxonomy (NCBI): domain Bacteria; kingdom Bacillati; phylum Actinomycetota; class Actinomycetes; order Streptosporangiales; family Streptosporangiaceae; genus Thermobispora; species Thermobispora bispora. Next base: position 1,460,893 of record NC_014165.1, on the reverse strand, counting down.
CAGGCGATCCACCTCGGCGTGCTGGGCGCGCTCAAGGCCCGGCGGCGGGTGGGCACCCGCCTGGTGGTGAGCGCGGTCGAGCACTCGAGCGTGCTGCACGCCGCCGAGCTCCACGAGCGCGAGGGCGGCACGGTCGAGGTCGTGGGCGTGGACCGGACCGGGCGGGTGGACGTGGCCGCCTTCGCCGAGGCGGTGTCCCGGCCGGGCACGGCGCTGGCCTGCCTGCAGACCGCGAACCACGAGGTCGGCACCCTGCAGCCGGTGGCGGAGGTGGCCGAGGCGTGCCGGGCGGCCGGGGTGCCGCTCCTGGTGGACGCCGCGCAGTCGGCGGGACGGCTGCCGATCCCCGCCGGCTGGTCGATCCTCGCGGCCAGCGCGCACAAGTGGGGCGGCCCGCCGGGGGTGGGCGTGCTCGCGGTGCGCAAGGGCACGCGCTGGCGGTCGCCGTACCCGGAGGACGAGCGGGAGCACCGCCGGGTCCCCGGTTTCCCGAACGTGCCGGCGGCCGTGGCCGCGGCGGCGGCGCTGCGGGAACGGCTGGCCGAGGAGGCGACGGAGGGGCCGCGGCTGTCCGCCCTGGTCGACCGGATCCGCGCCGAGGTGCCGCGGAGGGTGCCGGACGTGGAGGTCGTCGGCGACCCGGTGCGGCGCCTGCCGCACATCGTCACGTTCTCCTGCCTGTACGTGGACGGGGAGGCGCTCCTGCTCGAGCTGGACAAGGCCGGTTTCGCGGTCTCGTCGGGCAGCTCGTGCACCTCGAGTACACTCCGGCCGTCCCATGTGCTGGAGGCCATGGGGGTGCTCACCCACGGCAACGTCCGGGTGTCGCTGCCCCGGGGCGTCTCCGAGAGCGATGTCGACCGTTTCCTCGCGGTCCTCCCGGACGTGGTGCACCGAATCCGGTCGAGCTTGGGGGTTCAGTGATGTGGCGGAGACGGACGAGCGGCGATGACGCGGAGCCCACGGCCTCCGCGGAGGACGGGACCGGGCCGGAGCGGCCGGAGCAGGTGCCGGCGCTGACCATCGACGCCCTGGGGCGCAAGTGCCCGATCCCGATCATCATGCTCGCCGAGCGGATCAACGAGGTCGGGCTGAACGAGGTGGTGGCCGTGCTCGCCGACGACCCCGCCGCGTACACGGACATCCCCGCGTGGTGCCGGCTCAAGTCCCACCGGCACGTGGGCACGTACGAGCGGCCGGAGGGCGGCTGGGCCTTCCACGTGCGCCGCAGCTACTGAATCGCGGCCGGTGAGCCGGAGGGGCGCCCGTCGAAGGGGGGCGCCCCGCCGCCGGATCCATCGCCGCCCCGCCGGTGACGGCGTCCCGCGGTCCGGCCCGGCCTCGTGCCGCCGGTCCGGCCCGGCGCCCCGGGCCGCGCGGCCGGCACCGGGCACCCCGCGGTCAGGGGTGGTGGAACTTCGCGTGGGCGGCCACCTCGTCCGCGGCCGCCCGGCCGTACGCGGCGGCGAACCGCTCGAGGAAGCGCTGCCGGCCGAGCGTGTACTCCTGGCAGCCGACGGTCTCGAGGACGTGCGTGGCGGTGAGGTTCCCGAGCTGCGCGCATCGCTCGTAGGAGAGCCCCCAGGCGAGCCCGGCGAGGAACCCGGCGCGGAACGCGTCCCCGACCCCGGTCGGGTCGGCCTTGCGCTCCTCCGGCGCGGCCGGGACGTGCACCGGCGGCTCACCCGCGCGGTCGACCCGCGCGCCCTTCGGGCCCATGGTGGTGACGCAGACGCCGACCCGGGCGAGGATGTCCTCCTCGCTCCAGCCGGTCTTCTGCTTGATCAGCCCCATCTCGTAGTCGTTGGCGAACAGGTACGCCGCCCCGTCGATGAGCTCGCGGATCTCATCCCCGCCCATCCGGGCGAGCTGCTGGGAGGGGTCGGCGGCGAACGGGATGCCCCGGACCCGCGCCTCCTCAGTGTGCCGCAGCATCGCGTCCGGGTCGTTGGGGCTCACCACCACCAGGTCGAGGCCGCCGACGCGCTGGGCGATCGGCTCGAGCTCGATGTCCCTCGCCTCCGCCATCGCCCCGGTGTAGAACGACGCGATCTGGTTGTGGTCCTGGTCGGTGGTGCAGAGGAACCGCGCGGTATGCCGGAGCTCGGAGACGTGGATGGAGTCGCAGTCGACGCCGTGCCGCTCCAGCCAGGAGCGGTAGTCGGCGAAGTCCGCGCCGACCGCGCCGACGAGGATGGGCCGCAGCCCGAGGCTCGCCATGCCGAAGGCGATGTTGGCCGCGCACCCGCCCCGGCGGATCTGCAGATCGTCGACGAGGAACGACAGCGACACCCGGTCGAGCCGGTCGGCGACGAGCTGGTCGCCGAACCGGCCGGGGAAGGTCATGAGATGGTCGGTCGCGATGGAACCGGTGACAGCGATGCGCACGGGGCGATACTCCTCGATGTCAGCGAGCGACTGATCAGCGACGGGTAGCGTACTCCCCTCCGGACATGACGACGCCCCGTACCGCCGATGGTCGCGTACGGGGCGTTCACCGGGGAGCGGCCGACCCGTTCGCTGCGGCCGGCAGCTCAGTTGAAGGAGTCACCGCAGGCGCACGAGCTCGTCGCGTTGGGGTTGTCGATGGTGAAGCCCTGCTTCTCGATCGTGTCGACGAAGTCGATGGTGGCTCCGGCGAGGTACGGCGCGCTCATCCGGTCGACCACGACGTTGACCCCGTTGAAGGTCGAGACGATGTCCCCGTCCAGGGACCGGTCGTCGAAGTAGAGCTGGTAGCGCAGGCCGGAGCAGCCACCCGGCTGCACGGCGACGCGCAGGCTCAGCCCTTCCTCACCCTGCTGCTCGAGCAGGCTCTTCACCTTGGCCGCGGCCGCGTCAGTCAGGATGACACCCTGCTGCGTGGTCTCGCTGCTCTCAACCGCCATGTGCTGACTCCCGCGTCTGCGCCGGCCGCCCATCGGGGGCGGCCGCCTGGGTTACGACGTCCTACTAGACGCTACCAACGCGCGCCGATCCCTACACATTCCTCCGGCGGGCCCGCCCGGGTGGGGCCCCAGGGCTCTCCCGCGGGGCGCATATGATTAGTCGTCAGAATGACGATAAGTCCCCGAGGGGGGTGTGGTCGTGGCGATCACCGAGACCGGCCTTCCGCTCTTCGTCCTGGGGCGGGAAGCCGATCCGCGGAGCGAGCCCGGGGTGAGCTGCCCCGGAGTGCTCCCTCCCGCCTCCGATCCCGCGCTGGTGGAGCGGGCCCGCGCCGCCAAGGAACGGCTCGGAGAGCGGCTGTTCATCCTCGGTCACCACTATCAGCGTGACGAGGTCATCCAGTTCGCCGACGTGACCGGCGACTCGTTCAAGCTGGCCCGCGAGGCGGCCGCCCGGCCCGAGGCCGAGTACATCGTGTTCTGCGGCGTGCACTTCATGGCGGAGTCTGCCGACATCCTCACCAGCGACTTCCAGAAGGTGGTACTGCCCGACCTCAACGCCGGCTGCTCCATGGCGGACATGGCCACCTTCACCCAGGTGGAGGAGTGCTGGGATCTCCTGGAGGACATCGGGATCGCCGACCACGTGGTGCCGATCACCTACATGAACTCCAGCGCGGACATCAAGGCGTTCGTCGGCCGCCACGGCGGCGCGGTGTGCACGTCCTCGAACGCCAAGCGCGCGCTGGAGTGGGCCTTCCAGCAGGGTGAGCAGGTGCTCTTCCTGCCCGATCAGCACCTGGGCCGGAACACGGCGGTGCTCCAGCTCGGCCTCTCGCTCGACGACTGCGTGGTCTACGACCCGCGGCGCCCGGACGGCGGGGTCACGCCCGAGCGGCTCCGGAAGGCGAAGATGATCCTCTGGAAGGGCCACTGCTCGGTGCACGGCCGGTTCACCGCGGAGTGCGTCGACGACGTGCGCCGCCGGGTCCCGGACGTGAACGTCCTCGTCCACCCGGAGTGCCGGCACGAGGTGGTCACCAAGGCCGACTACGTCGGCTCGACCGAGTACATCATCAAGACCGTGCAGGAGGCGCCGCCCGGGAGCGCGTGGGCGATCGGCACCGAGCTCAACCTGGTCAACCGGCTCGCGCAGACGAACCCGGACAAGCGGGTCATGTTCCTCGATCGGACCGTCTGCTACTGCTCGACGATGAACCGGATCGACATGCCGCACCTCGTCTGGGCGCTGGAGTCCCTGGTCGAGGGCAAGGTGGTCAACCAGATCACCGTCGACCCGGAGACCACGCACTGGGCCAAGGTCGCGCTCGACCGCATGCTCGCCCTGCCGTGACCTGACGCGCGATGGCGCGGCTCCCGCGCCATCGCCGGCGTCCCGGCGCCATTGGCCGGTGGTCCCGCTCGGGGCCGGCCGGCTCCGCCTGGTCGAGCCCGGGGAACGGGCCACCGGGGAGGCATCCCGGTGCCGTGACGCCGGTGACGGCCGCGCCGTACGGCCCGTGATGCCGGAGCGTGCGGCCGGTGATGCCGGGCACCTCCGGTGACGGTGGTGCCGTACGGCCGGTGCTCATCGTGGCGGGCGGGGCGGGGAGCACCAGGGTCACCCGTGCGGCGTGCCCCGGGGCGGCCGGCGGAGGGCGCCCCGGGGGGTCACAGGCCCGGGGCTCCCCAGACCGGGAACCAGCTCGCCAGGTCCGGCTCGATGGGGAGCTCGCCCGCGAGCACCCCGCGCACCTGCAGCTCGAGGGCGTTGTCCCGGCGCCCCTCGCCCAGCGGCGCGAACGGGTAGAACGTGCCCTTCTTATAGAGGTAGATGAGCGCGAGCCGCCGGCCGTCCGGGCCGGTGAAGCCGGTCACCGTGCACAGCAGCGAGGGGCCGAACCCGGCCGACTCCAGCGAGGAGTTCACCGCGTGGAGGTCGGTGACCAGCGTGGGCAGGTCCGCGGCGCGGAGCACCAGCCAGGTGTACCCGTAGGCGTCCCGGGTCAGCTCGGGCTCGCCGAGCAGCGCGCGGATCTCCTGCTCCAGCCGGGCGAAGGCGCCGCCCTCCGCCGCCCGGAAGCTCACCGACCCGCGGCCGGTCGGCGCGAACCCGGTCGCCGCCTCCAAGGTGACGGCCGCCGACGGCAGGGCGAAGAGCGCGTCCAGCCTCGGCTTCGCCGGCTTCGACCGGCCCAGCAGCGCGTCCAGCCACCCCATCAGCGGCCCAGCTCCCTGGAGATCTGGGCGAGCTGCTCCAGGCGGCGCTCCAGCGGCGGGTGCGTGGAGAGCAGGGTGACCACGCTCTGCCGGGAGAGCGCCGGGGCGAAGAAGAAGGAGCTGAACGGCCGGGCCGCGCGCAGATCCTCGGTCGGGATCCGGGCGATCTCCCCGCTCACCTTCGTCAGCGCGCTCGCGAGCGCGGACGGCCGCTGGGTGAGGAGCGCCCCGGCCCGGTCGGCCGCGAGCTCGCGGTAGCGGGACAGCGCCCGGGTGAGCAGGAAGCTCAGCGTGTACACGACGCCCGAGACCACGAAGATGATCAGGCCGACCGGCGGCCCGTTGCCGTTCCGCCGGCCCCCGAACCCGGTGTACATCACGAACCGGGTCATCAGCCCGGCCACCACGCCGAGGAACGAGGCGATGGTCATCACGGCGACGTCGCGGTGGGCGACGTGGGAGAGCTCGTGCGCGATCACCCCTTCGAGCTCGCTCGCGTCGAGCCGCCGGAGCAGCCCGGTGGTCACGCACACCACCGCCTCCCGCTGGTTCCGCCCGGTGGCGAACGCGTTCGGGAGGTCCATGTCCGCGATGGCCACCCGCGGCTTGGGGATGCCGGCGAGGGCGGCGAGCCGGTCGACGATCGCGTGGAGCTCGGGAGCCTGCTGCGGTGAGACCTCGTGCCCCTGCATCGCGAAGAGCGCGATCCGGTCGGAGAAGAAGTACTGCACGAACAGCAGGCCCCCGGCGATCGCGAGGACCACGAGCGCCCGGACGCCCAGCGCGATCAACGCCGCCACGAAGAGGACGTAGATCAGGCCGAGCAGGAACATCGTCGCGACCATCCGGAGGGTCAGGCCGCGATCGGGGGCGAAGCGGGTCCCGGCCATCACCCAGGGATGAGCCCGGTGTCGCCGAGCATCTCCCTGACCTCCTCGATCGACGCGTCGGACGGCGGCAGGATCAGCTCAGACGGCTCCAGCGAGTCCGGGGGCAGCGGCCTGCCCACCTGGCGGACCTTGTCGAGCAGGGCGTTGAGCTTGGCCCGGAAGGTCTCCTCGTCGCCCGACTCGATCGCCTGCTCCAGCTCCTGGTCGAGCGCGTTGAGGGCGTCGATGTCGGCCTCGTCGATCTCGATCTGGCCCTCGCCCATGATGCGGACGATCATGCGCCCTCCCCCGGCTGGCGGAGCTGCTGAGTCTGCTGGGTCTGCTGGTTGGCGGGCTGGGCGGCCTGCTGCGGTCCCGCCTCGATCGCGGTCCTCGGGGCCGAGCCCTGCGCCAGCTCCGCCTTCATCCGGGCGATCTCCAGCTCGATGTCCTGGTTAGCGGCCACGCGGTCGAGCTCGGCCTGGATGTCGTCGCGCCGGCCGGTGAGGTCGTCCAGGGCGCCGCTGGCGAGCAGCTCGTCGATCGCGCTCGCGCGCGCCTGCATCTCCGCGGTCTTGTCCTCGGCCCGCTGGATGGCGAGGCCGACGTCGCCCATCTCCTCGGAGATGCCGGAGAACGCCTCGTTGATCCGCGTCTGGGCCTCGGCGGCGGTGTAGGTGGCCTTGATCGTCTCCTTCTTCGTGCGGAAGGCGTCCACCTTCGCCTGCAGGCGCTGGCTGGCGAGGGTGAGCTTCTCCTCCTCGCGCTGGAGGTTCTCGTGCTGCACCCGGAGCTCGGCAATCTGGGCGTTGAGCGCGTTCCGCCGGGTGAGGGCCTCGCGGGCGAGGTCCTCCCGGCCCACGGCCAGGGCCTGCCGGCTCTGGTTCTCGAGCTTCGCCGCCTGGGCCTCGAGCTGGTTGAGCTGCAGCTCGACCCGCTTGCGGCTGGTAGCCACGTCGGCCACGCCCCGGCGGACCTTCTGCAGCAGCTCGAGCTGCCTCTGGTAGGAGTAGTCCAGAGTCTCCCGCGGATCCTCCATCTTGTCCAAGGCCTTGTTGGCCTTGGACTTGAAGATCATGGAAAGTCTCTTCATCACGCTCATGCGCGTCGGCCGTCCCCTTCTGAAGATCGTGCGTGGCTGTGTCCAGCCGTATCGGCCCCCAGGCGACGGAGAGCGCCGCCTGACTTCACCCTACGCATAACGCACGAGGGCGTCACTAAGTTGCACTCCGGTAGGCTGGGCGGCGTGTTCCGACGCCGTACCCGAACTCCTGCGGACGATTCCCCGGTCGCCGCTGAGGATCCTAAGCCCCTGAAGAAGACCCAGGGGAAGGGCCGTCCGACCCCGAAACGGCGGGACGCCGAAGGGCGTCGCCGTACCCCCGTGGCCGCCCCCGTCAATCGCAAGGAGGCCTACCGGAGGTACCGCGAACGCGTCAAGGCCGAGCAGGCCCGCCGGCGCGAGGCCATGCTGCGCGGGGAGGAGTGGGCGCTCCCGGCCCGCGACCGCGGTCCGGTCCGGAGGTTCGCCCGGGACTGGGTCGACTCGCGGCGGCTGCCCGGCCAGTACTTCCTGCCGGTCGTCCTCTTCATCATGGTGCTGTCGCTCATCCCGTTCCCGCTGCCGGTGCGCAGCGTCGTGCTGCTCGTCTACACGTTCTCCCTCCCGGTCATCATGGCGCTCGTGGTGGGGAACATGATCTACGTGGGCATGCGGGTGAAGAAGGAGGCCGAGCGCCGGTTCCCCGGCGAGGACATCCGGGGGGTCGGCTTCTACGCGGCGATGCGCTCGACGCAGATGCGCTTCCTCCGCTTCCCCAAGCCGGCCGTGCTGCCGGGCGGCGCTCCGGTGCGCGACAAGTGACCTTCGGCGCACGGGCCGGAGTGGCGCCCCGGTACGCGCGCGGCCCGGTACGGCCACCGGGCGGACGAGGCCGGATCCCCGGCGACGCCCGCCGCGGGCCGTGCCACCTCCCCACCGGGCGATGGCCCGCCCGGCCCGGTGACGGCCGGGCACCGCTCTCGCCCGGTACCCCTTCCAGATTCCGCAGATAAAAGATCGGTAGGGTCGGGTTCCATGGAATTCCGTCATCTCGGCCGAAGCGGCCTCATGGTCAGCGAGATCGCTTACGGCAACTGGCTCACGCACGGTTCCCAGATCGAGGAGGACGCGGCCAAGGCCTGCGTGCACGCGGCCCTGGACGAGGGCATCACCACCTTCGACACGGCCGACGTGTACGCGGGCACGAAGGCGGAGGAGGTCCTCGGGCGGGCGCTGAAGGGCGTGCGCCGCGAGTCCGTGGAGATCTGCACCAAGGTCTACTGGCCGACCGGCCCGGGCAAGAACGACCGCGGCCTGTCCCGCAAGCACATCATGGAGTCGCTCCACGGGTCGCTGCGGCGCCTGCAGACCGACTACGTCGACCTGTACCAGGCCCACCGGTTCGACTTCGAGACCCCGCTCGAGGAGACGCTGCGCGCCTTCGACGACCTGGTACGGCAGGGCAAGGTGCTCTATGTCGGCGTCAGCGAGTGGACGGCCGATCAGATCGCGCAGGCGCTGAAGATCGCCGACGAGATGGGGTTCGACCGGATCGTCTCCAACCAGCCGCAGTACTCGATGCTCTGGCGGGTCATCGAGGGCCAGGTCGTGCCGCTCTGCGAGAAGGAGGGGATCGGCCAGATCGTCTTCTCCCCGCTCGCCCAGGGCGTGCTCACCGGCAAGTACCGCCCCGGCCAGCCGCCGCCGGCGGGGTCGCGCGCGACCGACCCGGCCGGCTCCGGGTTCATCCAGCGCTGGCTCCGCGACGACGTGCTCGAGCGGGTGCAGCGGCTCGCGCCGCTCGCGGCCGAGGCCGGGCTCACCATGGCCCAGCTCGCCATCGCCTGGGTGCTGCAGAACCCCAACGTCTCCTCGGCGATCATCGGCGCCACGCGCCCCGAGCAGGTGCGGGACAACGTCAAGGCCTCCGGGGTGAAGCTCGACGCCGAGCTCATGCAGAAGATCGACGAGGTGCTCGGCCCGGTGGTCGAGCGTGACCCGGCGAAGACGGTCAGCCCGCCGACGCGGCCCTGACCCTGCCGCGCGACCGCGCACGATCGGCCCGGGCGATCGCCCGGGCCGTGCCGTGGGCGGGCACTAATGGCCGCCGGGACATGACGGCCGCGTGGCGCCCGGCACCGGCCGCTGCGCGCCGCGCCCGGCCTGCGGACGCGGCGCCTCCGGCGGCACGCCTGACCTCGGGTGATGCCTTCGCAGCGGGGCGGGCGCCTGTTCCGGTCAGCCACCGGCGCCGCGGCCGGCCGGTCCGGTGCCCGACCGGTGTGGCTCTCGGCCGGCCCCGTTCACCGGCCGCCGCCGTGGTCAGCCGGGGCCGGCCACACCCGGCGGTATCACGATCCGCCGGGTCCGGTCACCCGGCGACATCACGCTCAGCCCGGTCCGGCCACCCGCCGATGCCGCCGGTCAGCGGGTCCGGTCACCACCGCTATCGCGGTCAGCCGCCCCGTCCATCCGCTGGTGCCGTGCGTCGGCCGGGTTCCGTCACCCGTCGGTATCGCGCTCGGCCGGGGCCGGCCACCCACCGACGCCGTGGGTCAGCGGAGCGGGTCCTCCGGCCGGAGGGACATCCCCGAGTACTCGACCCGGTCGTCTTCGAGGAGCGTGACCCGCTCGACCCCGGCCGCGAGCAGCTCACGCCACCGCTCCCCCAGCCATGACTCGGCGTCCCCCTGGCTCGCGAAGATCTCCCGCGGCAGCGAGCCGTCGATGATCTCGGCACCGTTCGCGTCCTCGTACCGCCAACGCCAGATCATGCCCACCCGTTCCTTCCGGACCGTTCCGCGGCTGCCCGTCCACCGGCCGCGCAGCCGGGAGATCGACCCTATCGTCTTCCGCCTCCCTCGCCGCCGTCATCCCCGGGGCCGCGCGGCCCGTCCGGCCACCGGCCTGCACCACCTGCCCGGTTAGTCTGCGATGCCGGGTACGGCACGCGGGAAGAGGGAGCGGGATGGAGATCCGGCTGGAGGGCACGGCGGGCGCGGGCGGCTGGCCGGAGCCGGGATGCGGCTGCGCGTCGTGCGGGCGGCTCACCCCCGGGCACCGCAGGCCCACCTCGATCGTCGTCGACGGGCGGATCCGGTTGCCGCTGCCACCGGGCCGCGCCATCGACGCCCCGGGTGCGCCGGACGGCTACCGGATCACGCCCGGCCCGTACGGCTATGCGATCACCGGCCCGGACGGGGGCCGGGTGCTCTACGCCCCGCCGGCACCGGATCCCGGTGCCACGGATGCCGAGGGTTTCCTCGAGGCCGATGACGAGAACCCCGCCAGGGCCGGCTCGGGAGACCCCGCCGGGGCCGATATCGGGGACACCGGGGCGGGCGACGGGAACCCCGCCTGGGACGGAGGCAGGGACGCCGTCCGAGCCGGGGACGGCACCGGGGCCGCCAACGGGGACTCCGCCAGGGCCGGTGCCGGGGATACCGGCCGGGCCGGCGGAGACCATGCCGGGACCGCTGACGAGAATCCCGCCCGAACCGATGGCGGGGGCGCCGCCAGGGGTGGTGACGGTGACGGGGACCCCTGGGCCGGTGCCGGGGAGGCCGCCGGGACCGGTGGCGGGGAGACCGGGGCCGGTGATCGCGGCCCCGCCGGGCCGTACCCGGGGCGGCCGTTCGACCTCGTGCTCATCGACCTGCTGGACCGCCCGGAGCGCCTGGGTGAGCTGCGCCGCCGCGGGCTGGTGACCGCCGCGACCCAGGTCGTCGCCGTGCACCTCGACCACCGGGTGCCCTCGGAACGGGAGCTCGAGCGCCGACTCGCCCATTGGGGGGCGATCGCCGTACCGGACGGGACCGTCCTCGACACCCGCGCGCCCCGGGACCGGCCCGCGCCGCGGCCGCCCCGGCGGACCCTGCTGCTCGGCGGGGCGCGGTCGGGCAAGTCGGAGGAGGCCGAGCTGCGCGTGGCCGCCGACCCCGTGGTGACGTACGTGGCCACCGGCCCGGACGGCCGCGACGACCCCGCCTGGCTCGAGCGGGTGCGCCGGCACCGGGAGCGCCGCCCGCGGCACTGGCGGACCGTGGAGACCACGGACCTCGCCGGAGTGCTCGCCGCCCCGGGGGAGGGAACCCTGCTGATCGACGGCATCGGCACCTGGCTCGCCGCGGTCTTCGACGAGTGCGGCGCGTGGCCCGGGGACGGCGGGGCGGCGCCGCCGTCCGCGCTCGCCGCGGTGGCCCGGCGGTGCGACGAGCTGGTGGCGGCCTGGCGCCGCACCCGGGCCCGGGTGGTCGCGGTGAGCGACGAGGTCGGCCTCGGGGTGGTCCCGGTCACCGCGGCGGGGCTGCTCTTCCGCGACGTGCTCGGCAGCCTCAACCAGCGGCTCGCGCGGGAGTCCGAGGAGGTCGCCCTGGTGGTGGCCGGCCGCCCGGTGCCGCTGCCCCTGTGACCCGTTCGCTCGAACACCCCGTCTCCTCCGGGCGGGCGGCCGCACCGTACGATCCTGGGGTGCCGAACGCCTCCGACGTGGCAGGACATCCGGCCGCACGGCCCGCCGGGCGGCTCACCTGGAGCACCGCGTGGCGCTGCGCGCTCGGCCTGCTCACCGTCTTCCCGGTCCGGGCCGTCGAGGTGGACCGCCGGGTGGCCGGCCGGGCCATGCTCCTCGCGCCGTTCGCCGGCCTCCTCCTCGGGGTGGCGGCCGCCGTTGTGCTGCTCGCCGCGCGCGCCCTCACCGGCTCGGCGACGCTCGCCGCCGCGCTCGCGGTCGGGGCGCTCGCCTGGCTGACCCGCGCCCTCCATCTCGACGGGCTCGCCGATCTCGCCGACGGCCTGGGCAGCGGCAAACCCGCCGGGGCCGCCCTGGACGTCATGAAGCGGTCGGACATCGGCCCGTTCGGCGTGGTCACGCTCACGCTCACTCTGCTCCTCCAGGTGGCCGCGCTCGACCGGGCCGGCCCGCTCGCCGCACCGGGGCTGATCATCGCCTGCGCGACCGGCCGGCTCGCGATCACCTGGTCCTGCCGGGAGCCCGTGCCGCCAGCCCGCCCCGACGGGCTCGGCGCGCTCGTCGCCGGCACGGTACGGCGCGGCCCCGCGATCGCGGTGACCGCGGCGGCGGCCGCGCTCGCCGCGGTGCCGGCCGTACTGACGGCGTGGGCCGGCGACCTGGGATGGCGCGCGGGGGCGGCGCTGCCACCCGGGCCGGTGCTCGCCCCGCTCGGCGCGGTCACGGTCATGGCCGCCGGGCTGGGCGCGGCCGCGCTGCTGCGCCGGCGTGCCGTACGGCGGCTCGGCGGGATCACCGGGGACGTGCTCGGCGCGCTCACCGAGACCGCCGCCACGGTCGCCCTGCTCGGCTGCGCGGTGCTCGGCAACTGGCTGACGCCGCCCGGCGGGGCCTGACCGCGTCCCGCGCGCCGGGCGCCGTGCCGGCCGCCGCGGCCCGCCCCATCACGCCGCCCGGCCGCGGCCGGTGCCCACACCGTCCCGCCGGGCGGACCGGGCCGGCGCCGCAGGCTACGGGCGCCCGCTCTCCGCGGGGCGCCCGCGGGAGCCGTACCACAGGAACCCGGCGAGGGTGACCGCGAGCACCGCCCAGCCGGCGACCCCGGTGATCCCGGCCAGGGCCGGGTTCGGCGGGTCGTCCGCGTGGCCCAGGATCAGCGCCAGGCCGGCGCTGGCGTTGAGCGAGGCGTGCCCGAACACCGCCGGCCAGACGCTGGCCGACCGCAGGCGCAGCCAGCCGAGCAGGGCGCCGAAGAGCACGCAGAACCCGGTGAACACGACCGCCGCCCAGGGCCCGAGCGACGGGTAGTTGTAGCCCTTGAGGGTGAGCGGGGCGTGCCAGGCGCCCCAGATCACCCCGCTGAGCAGCAGCGCACCCCAGACCCGGCCGACGGCGATCCGGCCGGGGCCCGCCCCCTCCCCGGGCCCGGGGTCGCCGAGCAGCCGGGGCAGCAGCCAGCCGCGCCAGCCCCACTCCTCGCCGAGCGCGGGGAGCGCGTTGATCAGCGGCCCGGCCACGATGGCCTGCACGAGCTGGATGACGAGGAGCGTGTGCGGGTCGAGCGGGATCCGGTCGGCCTGGTCGCCCAGCATCTGGCGGAACAGGCTGAGCCCGCCGAGGTCGAGCTCGAGGATCCCGAGCGCGACGCTCACCGCGGCGGCCACGACGGTGAGCAGCGGCACGCCGAACCAGGCGAGGGCGATGGCCCGCACCGTGGTGCCGCGCCGCGGGCCGAGGGTGAGACCGGTCCGCCTCGCCCACTCCCGGAACGGCGTGCCGCGGTGGCAGAGCAGCCACACCGCCAGCACCCCGAGGGACGGGGTGAACATCATCACCAGCCCGGTGGGGATCACGACGGACGCGTCCAGCGGCCCGCCCCGCGTCCAGACCGGCAGGGCGGCCAGCCAGGACGCCCCGAAGGCGATGAGGAGGAAGAGCAGGAGGTCACGCTTACCGCGCATGGGCGAACACCCTTTCGGGAGGGACATCGGGGACGGGCGGCCGAAGCGGTGGCCCGGGCGCCGCGGGCCCGGGACCGGCCGGCCGATCACCCACCGGACGGGCGGGCGGCGGACACGTACGCGTTGAGCAGCGCGGCACCGGTGGCGGCGTCATCGACGCTGATCGCGAGCTCGCCGCCGGTGGTGTAGCGGATGACCAGGCACTCCCCTCCCCTGAGCATGATCGTCGCCGAGCCGGGGAGCCCGCGGTAGCCCCAGCCGCCCACCTCCGCCGGGCTGCGCTCATCCGTCCACGCGCGCTCGATCCGGTGGAGCGGCACCCGGCGCACCGGCCACCGCAGCGGGCCGAACGCGATGGTGAGCCCGTCGCGGGTGACCCGGACCGCCACGGACGAGAGCGTGAGCCCGGCCACCGCCACGATGGCGAGCAGCGCGGCCGGCCCCCACAGCGGGCCCGGCCGGCCGAGCAGCGCGGCGAGGGCGAGCGAGAGCGCCGCCGCGAAGAGCACGAGTGAGAGCGCGAGCAACCAGCGGGCGGACACGGTGGAGACCCACACCGGGCGCTCCCTCGGGGCGAGGGCCATGGCCGGGGGCGGCGGTGCGGCGGCCGGCCGGACGTCCGGGCCGGGCCACCCGGCGAGCCAGCCGAGCCCGCCCACCGCGGCGGAGACGGCGAGCATGGCGACCACCTGCCAGGTCATCGGGGCGGCGTCGGTCCAGGCCGCCCGGCCGAGGTTGGCGCCGATCACCAGGACCTCCGTGCCGAGCAGCCAGGCCGCGTTCCAGGCGAGCCCGGCGGTCAGCCACACCCGGCGGAAGCGCCGGAGGGGTGCGCGCCCCCGGGCCGCGGCGGCGAGGATGCCGCCGGACACGACCGCCCACACCAAGGGGAAGACGAAGAGGACGGGGTACGGGTACGCCCGGTCGGGGCGGCCCGACAGGCCCCAGTGCATGGCCACGGGGTCGGGCAGCCGGTCCCGCAGGACGAGCGGGGGGACGGCCAAGGCCGCGGTCACCAGCACGGCCCAGACGCCCGTCAGCAGCAGGAACCGTCTGCGGAACGCACGTTCGGCCGAGGACGGAGGGTGCATGCCACTTCCTTGATCAGGTCGATCACATCGTCGGAGCGGAGGCCGTACCGTGCCGCCTCCTCGAGCAGCTCCACCACCCTGGGCGCGAGGGACTCCCGGGCGTCGGGCCGCCGCACGACCGTGACGCCCCGTCCGCGGCGGAACTCCAGCAGGCCCTCGTCGCGCAGCTCGCGCAGCGACCGCAGCACGGTGTTGACGTTGACGCCGAGGGCGTCCGCGATGTCCCGCGCCGGGGGCAGCCGGTCCCCCGGGCCGAGACTCCCGTCCGCGATCGCCCGCCTGATGGCCGCCGAGAGCTGGACGTGCAGCGGGCGGGGATCGTTCAGGTCGAGGCTGATCAACATGGTGCTATTGACATTAGCACCATCTAGAGACATGGCGTAGATGATGACAACGTCATTAGCACCATCGGCACGACCAATCGTGGGATGACCCCCCGTTTATGCGCTCGACGGAGAGCACAGCTAGCATCGACACACGTGACCACCGTGCGTGTCAATGCCTCCGACGCGGTCTCCGTGCAGACCGCTGCCCTCATAGTCGGCGTCCACACCACGCCGGACGGCCTACAGGCGGCGCCCGGCGCAGAAGGCCTCGATCAGGCCCTGGGCGGCCGGCTCGCCGAAACGCTCGGCGCAGTGGGATTCACCGGAAAGGCCGGAGAGCTCACCAAGATCCCGACCTTCGGTGCCCTGCCCGCCCCCGTCCTCGTCGCCGTCGGGCTCGGCGACCGGCCGGAGGGGGACTACGACCTGGAGACCCTGCGCCGCGCCGCCGGGGTCGCCGCCCGATCCCTCGCCGGCACCGCGGACGCGGCGATCGCCCTGCCCGCCGCCACCGCCGAACAGGTGGAGGCGATCGCGCTCGGCGGGCTGCTCGGCGCGTACGACTTCTCCAAGTACCGGACGAACGGCGACCGCAAGCCGCCCGTCGGCGAGCTCGTCATCCTCTCCGGCTCCTCAGAGGCCGATGAGGCGGTACGGCGCGCGGTGACCGTGGCCGAGTCGGTGAACCTCGTCCGCGACCTGGTGAACACACCGCCGTCCGACCTCTGGCCCGCCCGCTTCGCCGAGATCGCTCAGGAGAAGGGTGAAGCGGCGGGCCTTTCCGTTGAGGTGCTCGACGAGGTCGCGCTCAAGGAGGGCGGCTACGGCGGCATCATCGGCGTCGGCCAGGGCTCCGCCAACCCGCCCCGCCTGGTCCGCCTCGCCTACCACCACCCCGACGCCGCGCGGACCATCGCCTTCGTCGGCAAGGGCATCACCTTCGACTCCGGTGGGCTCTCGCTCAAGCCGACCTCCTCGATGAACTGGATGAAGTCGGACATGGGAGGCGCGGGAGCCGTCCTCGGCGCGATGATCGCGATCAGCCGGCTGCGGCTGCCGATCAACGCGATCGGCTACCTCTGCCTCGCCGAGAACATGCCGTCGGGCACGGCGCAGCGCCCGTCCGACATCCTCCGCACCTACAGCGGCAAGACCGTCGAGGTCGTCGACACCGACGCCGAGGGCCGGCTGGTGCTGGTCGACGGCATCGCCCGGGCCGCGGAGGACGGCCCGGACCTCATCGTGGACGTCGCCACGCTCACCGGCGCGCAGATCGTCGCCCTGGGCTGGCGGACCGCCGGCGTGATGGCCAACGACGATGCGCTCCGCGACGAGGTCGTGGAGGTCGCCGCCCGGCAGGGCGAGGCCGCCTGGGGCATGCCCCTCCCCGAGGAGCTGCGCAAGGGCCTCGACTCCCCGGTCGCCGACATCGCCAACCTGCAGCCCGAGCGGTGGGGCAGCATGCTCGCCGCCGGCATCTTCCTGCGGGAGTTCGTCCCCGAGGGAGTGCGCTGGGCGCACGTCGACATGGCCGGCCCCGCGTTCAACAAGGGCGAGCCGTACGGGTACACGCCCAAGGGCGGTACCGGCGCGATCACCCGCACGCTCATCGGCCTCGCCGAGCGGTACGCGGGGAACGGCGCGTCCGCCGGCGCTGTTTAACCCGAAAACACACGGGTTCCGGTCGGCGCAGCCGGAGCGCCACGTCGACCGCGGCCGGAAATGACGGCCGGCGCGCGAGGACCGGACCACGATCTTCAGTGACAAGTGAAAAGATGCTTCCGGGTCCAACCGGTGGCGCGAAATATGCGAGGAGCTTTCAGTGGCTGATGGCAGCGGCCCCTTCGACATCGTCGTCCTAGGTGGCGGAAGCGGTGGTTACGCCTGCGCGCTGCGGGCGGCCGAGCTCGGCATGAACGTGGCCCTGATCGAGAAGGACAAGGTCGGAGGCACCTGCCTGCACCGGGGCTGCATCCCGACGAAGGCGCTCCTGCACGCCGCGGAGATCGCGGACCAGGCCCGGGAGAGCGCGTCGTTCGGGGTGCGCGCGACCTTCGAGGGCATCGACGTCCCCGCCGTCCAGGCCTACAAGGACAAGGTCATCACCGGGCTCTGGAAGGGTCTCTCCGGCCTGATCAAGGCCAAGAAGATCACGTTCGTCGAGGGTGAGGGCCGTCTCGCCGGCCCCGGCCGCGTCGTGGTCGGCGACCGGGTCTACGAGGGCCGGTACGTCGTGCTCGCGACCGGCTCGGCCCCGAAGTCGCTGCCCGGCCTCGAGATCGACGGCGAGAAGATCATCACGAGCGACCACGCGCTCGTGCTCGACCGCGTCCCCTCGTCGGTCGTCATCCTCGGCGGCGGCGTGATCGGCGTCGAGTTCGCCAGCATCTGGCGGTCGTTCGGCGCCGAGGTCACCATCGTCGAGGCGCTCCCCCACCTGCTCCCGCTCGAGGACGCGTCCAGCTCCGCGCTGCTGGAGCGCGCGTTCCGCCGCCGCGGCATCAAGTACGAGCTGGGAACCCGGTTCGAGAGCGTCAAGACCACCGACACCGGGGTCGTGGTCACCCTGGAGAACGGCCGCACCCTCGACGCCGAGCTGCTGCTCGTGGCGGTGGGACGCGGCCCGGTCTCCGCCGGCCTCGGCTACGAGGAGGCGGGCATCGCCATGGACCGCGGGTACGTGCTCGTCAACGAGTACTGCCAGACCAACGTGCCGGGCATCTACGCGGTGGGCGACCTCATCCCCACCCTGCAGCTCGCGCACGTCGGCTTCGCCGAGGGCATCCTGGTCGCCGAGCACATCGCGGGCCTGAACCCGGTTCCGATCGACTACGACGGGGTGCCGCGCATCACCTACTCCGACCCCGAGGTCGCGTCGGTGGGGCTCACCTCGGCCGCCGCCCGCGAGCGCGGCTACGACGTGGTCGAGCTCAGCTACAACCTGGCCGGCAACGGCCGGAGCAAGATCCTGCAGACCCAGGGCGAGGTCAAGGTCGTCGCCGAGCGCGACGGCCGGGTCCTCGGCATCCACATGGTCGGCAGCCGGGTCGGCGAGCTCATCGCCGAGGCCCAGCTCATCTACAACTGGGAGGCGACGCCGGGCGACGTGGCCCAGCTCATCCACCCGCACCCGACCCAGTCCGAGGCCCTCGGCGAGGCGATGCTGGCCCTGGCCGGCAAGCCGCTGCACGTCCACAACTGAAGCCCTCTGATATCGCGAGAGAAGAGCAACCATGCCGGTCTCCGTAACAATGCCCCAGCTCGGCGAGAGCGTGACCGAGGGCACCGTAACCCGCTGGCTGAAGAAGGAAGGCGATCGCGTCGAAGCCGACGAGCCGCTCCTCGAGGTATCGACCGACAAGGTCGACACCGAGATTCCTTCGCCGGCCTCCGGCTACCTGACCAAGATCCTCGTCCGGGAGGACGAGACGGTCGAGGTCGGCACCGAGCTCGCCGTGATCGACCCGGCGGGCCCGGGTGCGGCCGCCACCGAGGCGGCGACCGCCGCCCCCGAGGCCGCGCCCGCCCCGGCTCCGGCGCCGGAGCCCGCTCCGGCCCCGGCACCGCCGCCGCAGCCCGTCTCGTCGATCCCGCAGCCGGCGCCCGCCGCGCCCACGCCGCCTCCCGCTCCGCCCACGCCGCCGCCGGCTCCCGCGCCCGCGCCGGCCCCGGCTCCCGCGCCCGCTGCTCAGGCGCCGCAGGCCCCGCCCACGGCGACCGGCGCGCCCACCACGCAGCCGGCCGGTGAGACGCCGTACGTCACCCCGCTCGTGCGCAAGCTCGCCGCCGAGCACGGGGTCGACCTCACCAAGCTGACCGGTACCGGTGTCGGCGGCCGCATCCGCAAGCAGGACGTGCTCGAGGCCGCGCGGAAGCAGCGTGAGGAGCGCGAGCGGCTGCAGCGCGAGGCCGCGCAGGCCGCCCCGGCCCAGGCGCCCGCGCAGGCCCCCGTGGCCCCGGCCCCCGAGCCGGTGCAGGTCGACACGACCCTGCGCGGCAAGACCGAGAAGATGTCGCGGCTGCGCAAGGTGATCGCCGACCGCATGATGGAGTCGCTGCAGACCTCCGCGCAGCTCACCACGGTGGTCGAGGTCGACGTCACCCGCATCGCCAAGCTCCGCGAGCGGGCCAAGGCCGCGTTCGAGGCGCGGGAGGGCGTGAAGCTCACCTTCCTGCCGTTCTTCGCGCTCGCCGCCGTCGAGGCACTCAAGATCCACCCGAAGCTCAACGCGGTCATCAACGACGAGACCAACGAGGTGACGTACCACGACGTCGAGAACCTCGGCATCGCGGTCGACACCGAGCGCGGTCTCATCGTCCCGGTGATCAAGAACGCGGGCGACCTCAACCTCGCCGGCCTCGCCCGGAAGATCGCCGACCTCGCCGAGCGCACCCGGACCAACCGGATCACGCCCGACGAGCTCACCGGCGGCACGTTCACGATCACCAACACCGGCAGCCGCGGCGCGCTGTTCGACACGCCGATCCTCAACAAGCCGCAGGTCGGCATGCTCGGCACCGGCGTGGTGGTCAAGCGCCCGGTGGTGGTGGACTCGCCGGACGGCGAGGTCATCGCCATCCGCTCGATGGTCTACCTGTCGCTCACCTACGACCACCGGCTGGTCGACGGCGCCGACGCCGCGCGCTTCCTCACCACGATCAAGCGCCGGCTCGAAGAGGGCCGCTTCGAGGGGCAGCTCGGCCTCTGAGCCGCGCACCCGGAAGGCTCCCGGGAGGCCGTCCCGCCGCCGGCGGGGCGGCCTCCGCCGTCTCCGGGCCCGGTGCCCGGGGCGCTCCGGGGATCCGGCGCCCTGGATGCTCCGGGGTCGGGCGTCCCGGGGTGCCCCGGGGATCCGGCGTCCGGGACACGACCCGGCGGGTCGCCGGAACTCCCCCCGCCCGGGCCCGGCCGGCCGTACGCTGAGTGGCCTTGGCATCGGATACGGGAGAACGCGATGAGCCGAATCGGGCAGTCTCACATCGTCGCCATCGGGGGCGGCTCCTTCCGCCCGTCGAAGCGGCACGGGGTGGTGGAGCCGACCGCGCTCCTCCGCTACGTGCTCGACCTCACCGGCCAGGACCGGCCGAAGCTCGGCCTGGTCGCCACCGCCGTGGGGGACGACTCGGACTGGCTGCTGAAGATGTACACCGCCTTCGGCCGGTGGGACGTGGAGGTGAGCCACCTCGCCCTCTTCCCCATGCCGAACGTCGACGACCCCCGGGAGTGGATCCTGGAGCAGGACGCCATCTACGTGTGCGGCGGCAGCGTGGCGAACCTCATGGCGCTCTGGCGGCTGCACGGGCTCGACGAGGCCTTCGCCGAGGCGTGGCGGGAGGGCGTCGTGCTCTCCGGGCAGAGCGCCGGTGCCCTGTGCTGGCACGTCGGCGGCAACACGGACTCGTTCGGCCCCACGCTCCGGGTCTGGGCCGACGGGCTCGGCCTGCTCCCCTACTCCTGCGGGGTGCACTACAACTCCGAGCCGCAGCGCCGGCCGCTGCTCCACGCGTCGGTGGCCTCCGGTGAGCTGCCCGGCGGGTACGCGGCCGACGAGGGCGTGGCGCTCCACTACGTGGGGACCGAGTTCATCCAGGCGGTCTCCGTGGACCCGAACGGGTACGCCTACCGGATCGAGCGCGAGGGCGAGGGAGTGAAGGAGTTCCGTATCGAGCCCCGGCTCCTCACGTCTACCCTGGAGCCGTGAACCGGTTGGCGATCGTCCGTATGGGCGTCGACGTTCCCTACGAGCAGGCCTGGAGCCTGCAGCGGTCATTGCACCGCCGCCGGGTGGCCGGCGAGATCACGGATGTGTGCCTCATGCTGGAGCACGCACCCGTCTACACGGCCGGGAAGCGCACGCTGCCGCACGAGCGGCCCACCGACGGCACCCCGGTGATCGACGTCGACCGGGGCGGGAAGATCACCTGGCACGGCCCCGGCCAGCTCGTCGCCTATCCGATCATCCGGATCGACGACATCACCGCCTACATCCGCCGGCTGGAGGACGTCCTCATCCAGGTCTGCGCCGATTTCGGGCTCGCGGCGCACCGGATCGAGGGGCGCGGCGGGGTCTGGGTCCCCGGCGACCCGGCCCACGGCCTGCCCGACCGCCGGCTCGGCACGATCGGCATCCGGGTCTCCCGGGGCGTCACCATGCACGGGTTCGCGCTCAACTGCGTCAACGACCTGAGCTGGTACAACCGGATCACCATGGCCGAGGACGGGGACGCCGGGGTCACCTCCCTCTCCGCGGAGACCGGCCGGCGGATCACCGTCGAGGAGGTCATCCCGTTCGCGGCCAAGCGGCTCGCCGAGGCGCTCGGCGCCGAGCCGTACGACCTTTACGAGGAGGATTTAGTCACGTAATAAGCTGGAGCCGTGACGGTAACCCCGGAAGGCCGCAAGCTCCTTCGGGTGGAGGTCCGGAACAGCCAGACCCCCATCGAGAAGAAGCCGCCGTGGATCAAGACGCGGCTGCGCAACGGCCCGAACTACAACGAGATCAAGAACCTGGTCCGCGACGCCGGTCTGCACACGGTCTGCCAGGAGGCCGGCTGCCCGAACATCTCCGAGTGCTGGGAGGACCGCGAGGCCACCTTCCTCATCGGCGGCGATCAGTGCACCCGGCGGTGTGACTTCTGCCAGATCGACACCGGCAAGCCCGCCGAGTACGACCAGGACGAGCCCCGGCGCGTCGCCGAGTCGGTCCGCGCCATGGGCCTGCGGTACGCCACGGTGACCGGTGTCGCCCGCGACGACCTGCCCGACGGCGGCGCCTGGCTGTACGCGGAGACCGCGCGGCAGATCCACGCGCTGGTGCCGGGCTGCGGCGTCGAGCTGCTGGTGCCGGACTTCAACGGGCGCCGGGAGCTGCTCGAGGAGGTCTTCTCCGCCCGGCCCGAGGTCTTCGCGCACAACATCGAGACCGTGCCGCGGATCTTCAAGCGGATCCGGCCCGCGTTCCGGTACGAGCGCTCGCTCCAGGTGATCAGCATGGCCAAGGAGGCCGGGCTGGTCACGAAGTCGAACCTGATCCTCGGCATGGGCGAGGAGCGCGAGGAGATCAGCCAGGCGCTGCGGGACCTGCGCGCCGCCGGCTGCGACCTGGTGACGATCACCCAGTACCTGCGGCCGAGCCCGCGGCACCATCCGGTGGCCCGCTGGGTGAAGCCCGAGGAGTTCGTCGAGCTCAAGCAGGAGGCCGAGGAGCTGGGCTTCGCCGGGGTGATGTCCGGGCCGTTGGTCCGGTCGTCGTACCGCGCCGGCCGGCTCTACCAGCAGGCGATCGCGACCCGCGTACCGTAACCCGACCACACGTTTGTATCCTTCACACCATGGCGAAAGACGCTGCGACACCAGGACGCATCCAGCAGCTCAAGCTGGTCGCCCAGATCATCCAGCGGGTCAACCCCAAGGGCATGCCGATCGTCTTCGCCTCGATGCTCGGCACCCTGGCGCTCTTCGTGATCCTGGGCGTGATCTTCAGCTGGGTATGGATCCTGACCGGCGTCTTCGTCGCCATCGCGGTCGGCATGGTGGTCTTCGGGCGGTTCGCCCAGTCGGCGCAGTACAAGCTGCTCCGCGGGCAGCCCGGCGCCACCTACGCCGTGCTGCAGAGCCTGCGGGGACGGTGGTACGTCGAGGAGCGGCCCGTCGCGGTCAACCGTGACCAGGACGTGGTGTTCCGCGTCGTCGGGCACCCCGGGGTGATCCTCGTCTCCGAGGGACCGCCGCACCGGGTGGCGCGGATGCTCGCCGCTGAGAAGAAGCGGGTGCAGCGCGTCGCCCTGGACGTGCCGATCTACGACATCCAGTGCGGCGACGCCGAGGGCCAGGTGCCGCTCGAGAAGCTCCAGCGGCAGCTGATGAAGCTCCCCCGCAACCTGAAGAAGGCGGCCGTCTACGAGGTCAACAACCGGATGCGGGCGCTCGCGCCCACCGTCCCGATCCCCAAGGGCCCGCTGCCCAAGGGCGTACGGCTGCCGCGCGGCGCCAAGCTCCCGCGGGGCCGGATGCGCTGACATGCGGGTGATGCGGCGGCCGATCACCCGCGCCGAGACCGCGCGCGCGAACCGCGCCTGGTGGGACGGTGCGGCCGACGACTACCAGCGCGAGCACGGCGAGTTCCTCCGCGACGCCGGCTTCATCTGGTGCCCGGAGGGCCTCGACGAGGCGGAGGCCCGCCTGCTCGGGGACGTCGCGGGCCGGCGCGTCCTCGAGGTGGGGTGCGGGGCCGGGCAGTGCGGCCGGTGGCTCACCGGCCAGGGCGCCACGGTGGTCGGCGTCGACCTGTCGTACCGCCAGCTCCAGCACTCCCGGCGCATCGACCTCGCCACCGGTGCGCGGCTGCCGGTGGTCCAGGGCGACGCGGAGTTCCTGCCGTTCCGCGACGAGTCCTTCGACCTGGCGTGCTCGGCCTACGGCGCGCTGCCGTTCGTCGCGGACGCCGGTGCCGTGCTCCGCGAGGTGCGCCGGGTGCTCAAGCCGGGCGGCCGCTTCGTGTTCTCGGTGAGCCACCCGATCCGGTGGGCGTTCCCCGACGACCCCGGCCCGCGCGGCCTCACCGCGGACCGCTCGTACTTCGACCGCACGCCCTACGTCGAGTGCTCCGCCGACGGGGTGCCCACGTACGCGGAGCACCACCGGACCATGGGCGACTGGGTGGGGTTGATCGTGTCCGCGGGCCTGGTGCTCACCGGGCTGATCGAGCCGGAGTGGCCGGACGGCCACGAGCGGATCTGGGGCGGGTGGAGCCCGCTCCGCGGCCGCCTCATCCCGGGCACCGCGATCTTCCAGTGCCTGCGGCCGTGAGCCCGCGGGCCCGGTCAGAGGTTCCCGCGGGCCCGGTCAGAGGTTGACGACGACGGTCCGGGCCGCACGGTCGTGCAGGCCCCGGCGGTCCCGGTCCAGGATGAGCGCCGGTACGGCGAGGCAGAGCAGCAGGGTGCGCAGCACCACGGCCCCGAAGGAGGGCCGGCCGCCGTTGAGGGCGGCCACCCGGATCCGGAAGATCCGCATCCCGAGGGTCATGCCGAGCGTGCCGACGAGCACGATGTTCTCGAGCGCGAACACGCCGAGCCCGATCAGGCCGGCGTCGGTCCGCTCGAGCTGAAGCAGCCCGCCCGCGATCGCCCACGTGCACAGCAGCCAGTCGAGCAGCACGGCGGCGAGCCTGCGGCCCCATCCGGCGACCGCGCCGCTCCCCTCCTCGGGCAGGCCCAGGCGCTCACCTGGGTAGCCGAGGTCGAGGTGGGCCCGGGCCCCGTAGATCCAGGTCTGTGTCCATCGCGGCTGCCGGTCGCTCATGGCCTTCAGCGTAGCCGCGGGCGCCGGCGGTCCCGCACCGCGGCCCGGCATACCGCTGTAACACGGAGCCTTCTGGCTTAACGTTCGCGAAACAAACGGGACACGGCTGGGAAACGGCCTCCGCCTACCGTCGAATTCGCAAGCCATCCCCTGGGAGGTTCCAGCGTGTTCAACTCCGCCGACGACGTCCTCAAGTTCATCCGGGACGAAGGGGTGCAGTTCATCGACGTCCGGTTCACGGACCTGCCGGGGACGTCGCACCACTTCACCTTCCCGGTGGAGAACTTCGGCCCGCACATCTTCGAGGAAGGCCTGATGTTCGACGGGTCGTCGATCCGCGGCTTCCAGGCCA
Organism: Thermobispora bispora DSM 43833; assembly: GCF_000092645.1. Classification (NCBI taxonomy): domain Bacteria; kingdom Bacillati; phylum Actinomycetota; class Actinomycetes; order Streptosporangiales; family Streptosporangiaceae; genus Thermobispora; species Thermobispora bispora. The sequence continues at coordinate 1,436,369 of NC_014165.1, read as the reverse complement.
TCCACGAGTCGGACATGCTGCTGCTGCCCGACCCGTCCACGGCCTTCATCGACCCGTTCCGCCAGCACAAGACGCTGGCGATCTACTTCTTCGTCCACGACCCCCTCACCCGCGAGCCGTACACGCGTGACCCCCGCAACGTCGCGCGTAAGGCGGAGGCGTACCTCAAGGGCACGGGCATCGCCGACACGGTGTACTTCGGCCCTGAGGCGGAGTTCTACATCTTCGACGACGTCCGGTTCGAGACCAAGCAGAACGCCGGCTACTACTTCATCGACTCCATCGAGGGCGCGTGGAACACCGGTAAGGCCTCCGAGGGCGGCAACCTCGGTTACAAGCCGCGGTACAAGGGCGGCTACTTCCCGGTCCCGCCGATGGACCACTTCACCGACCTGCGCTCCGAGATGGTGCGGCTGCTGATCGACGCGGGCATCGAGGTCGAGATGCAGCACCACGAGGTCGGCACCGCCGGGCAGGCCGAGATCGACTTCAGGTTCGGCACGCTGCTCAAGACGGCCGACAACCTGATGACGTACAAGTACATCATCAAGAACGCGGCCATCCGGCGCGGGCACACGGTGACGTTCATGCCGAAGCCGATCTTCGGGGACAACGGCTCGGGCATGCACTGCCACCAGTCGCTCTGGAAGGACGGCGAGCCGCTCTTCTACGACGAGGTCGGCTACGCGCAGCTCTCCGACACCGCGCGGTACTACATCGGCGGCCTGCTCAAGCACGCCCCCTCGCTGCTCGCCTTCACCAACCCGACGGTGAACTCCTACCACCGTCTGGTGCCGGGCTACGAGGCGCCGGTCAACCTGGTCTACTCCCAGCGCAACCGGTCCGCGTGCGTGCGGATCCCGATCACCGGCTCGAACCCGAAGGCCAAGCGGATCGAGTTCCGGGTGCCGGACCCGTCCTGCAACCCGTACTTCGCGTTCGCCGCGATGCTCATGGCGGGCCTGGACGGCATCCGCAACAAGATCGAGCCGCCGGAGCCGATCGACAAGGACCTGTACGAGCTGCCGCCGGAGGAGGCGCGCAACATCCCGCAGGTTCCGGGCTCGCTCGACGAGGTGCTGAAGAACCTCGAGGAGGACCACGACTACCTGCTCGAGGGCGGTGTCTTCACCCCGGACCTGATCGAGACCTGGATCTCCTACAAGCGGGCGAACGAGATCGACCCGATCCGGCTGCGTCCGCACCCGCACGAGTTCGAGCTGTACTTCGACGTCTGATCCGATGACCCGTCCCGGACGCGGTCTCCGCGCCCGGGACGCATCGGGGATGGCTAACCCGCCGCCGGCCGCGGTCTCCGCGGCCGGCGGTCCCCTTTTTCGCCCCGGTGCCGTCGCCTGCGGCCCGCGTACCGCCGCTCCCCCGCGGCCGTCCGGCGCGGTGGCCCGGCACCTGCTGCCGCCGTTCGAGGAGGGGCTCGCCCCCGCGCCCGCCGGGCGGGCCGCGACCGCCCAGGGCGGCCTGGTCTACCCCGCCGCACCGAGCGCCAGGTCGGCAGCCTTTCTGGCTCGGTCTTCGCTCGGCGGCATGGGAGGGGTGTGTCTCCAGCGACCCCGCGGCGCTGAAGTTCGGTAACTGCAAGAAGGTCTGAGCCGCACCGTCAGCCGTCCCCGGCCGGGACGCCGCGCCCGCCCGGCCGGGTCGGGCGATGCGAGGCGGGAGATCCCGTGGTCCGGCATCCGCCCCGGCCCTGCCGGGGGACCGGGAGCGGAACCGGGCTGGGCGGCGGTCCAGCCCGGGCCACCCAGGCACCGGGATAGTCCACCCGGGCCACCCAGGCACCGGGATTCGTACGGAGCCGGCCTCGTCTCTTGCGCGGAGCCTCCGCCCCACCCCGGCACGCAGACGGCCGCCGGGACGAGGCCGAGGCGGTCATGCCGCGGGCGGCACGGCCCGCCGACCTGGGAGCCCGTACACCGCCCGAAGGGCTTTCACACCGGCGTGCGGCACCTCCACGTGGCCAGCGGTCACCGCGGACACCGGAGGTGGGCAGGAGGCCGGGGGGATTCAGGCCTCCTGAGAACGCCTCCCCGAGCTGGTACCTGCGGCCCTCCGGCTCACCCCTCGTAGAAGATCCGCTCCATGACCTGGCGCGCCCGGCGGGTGATCCGGCGGTAGTCGTCGACGAACTCCTCCGACCCGTCCGGCGGGTAGCCGAGCGCCCGGGCGATCATCGCGCGCTCCTTGACCCCGGTGGGGATGCTGTCGGAGGGCCGGCCGCGCACGAGCATGATGGCGTCCCGGATCCGGGAGGCGAACCGCCAGGCGTCCGCGAGCACCCGCTCGTCGGCCGGGTCGAGCAGGCCGGCCCCGGCCGCGGCGCGGAGCGCCTCGAGCGTCCGCGTGGTGCGCAGCGCGGGCACGGCGGCCGCGTGCCTGAGCTGGATGAGCTGGGCGGTCCATTCGACGTCGGAGAGCCCGCCGCGGCCGAGCTTGGTGTGCATCGTGGGGTCGGCGCCGCGCGGCAGCCGCTCGGCCTCCATCCGGGCCTTGAGCCGGCGGATCTGGAGCAGGTCCGCGCTCGGCACGCCCTCCACCGGGTAGCGCAGCCGGTCGGCGAGCGCGAGGAACTCCTCGGCGAGCGCGGCGTCCCCGGCGCAGTACCTCGCCCGCAACAGGGCCTGGGCCTCCCACGGTGACGACCACCGCTCGTAGTAGGCCCGGTAGGCGGCGAGCGTGCGGACCAGCGGCCCCTGCCGTCCCTCGGGGCGCAGGTCGGCGTCGAGGTGGAGCGGCGGATCCGGGGTGGGCATGGCGAGCAGCCGGCGGGTCTCCTCGGCCGCGGCATGGGCGGCCTCGGCGGCCTCCCGTTCGGCCGCCCCCGGCAGGGGCTCGTGCACGAACATCACGTCGGCGTCGCTCGCGTACGAGCACTCGTAGCCGCCGAGCCGGCCCATGGCGATCACGGTGAGCCGGGTGGGGAACGGCCTGCCCCGCTCCGCGGTGAGCTTGTGGATCGCCACGTCGAGGGCGGCCTGGATCGACACGTCGTTGAGCGTGGAGAGGACCTCACCGACCTTCTCGATGTCGATCAGCCCGAGCAGGTCGGCGCAGGCGGTGCGCAGCAGCTCCCGGCGGCGCAGGGCGCGGACCGCGGCCACCGCGTTCTCCGCGTCCTCCCGGTACCGGTCGACCACGGACGCGGCCTCGGCGGCGAGGGCCGAGGCGGGCCGCGGCGCGAGGTCGTCCGGCGAGCCGAGCATGGCGACCGCCTCGGGGGCGTGCAGCAGGAGCCCGGTCACGTAGCGGCTGGTGCCGAGCAGCCGGGCGAGCCGTTCGGCGACCACCGTCTCGTCGCGGAGCAGCCGCAGGTACCAGGGCGTGGTGCCGAGCCGGTCGCTCACCTGCCGGAAGCCGAGCAGGCCGGCGTCGGGGTCCGGGGCGTCGGCGAACCACCCGAGCATGACCGGGAGCAGGGTGCGCTGGATCGCGGCGCGCCGGGACAGCCCGGTGGTGAGCGCGGCGATGTGGCGCAGCGCGCCCTCGGGGTCGGCGTAGCCGAGCGCCTCGAGCCGGGCCTTCGCCGCCTCGGGGGTGAGCCGGACCTCCGACTCCGGCAGGCGCGCCACCGCCTGCAGCAGCGGCCGGTAGAAGAGCTTCTCGTGGAGCCGCCGCACCTGGAAGGAGTGGCGCTTCCAGGTGGCGGTGAACTCCCCTTCGGGGTCGGTGGTCATGCCGAGTCCCCGGCCGAGCCGGCGCAGCGCGGCCGGGTCCGACGGGACCACGTGGGTACGGCGGAGCCGGTGGAGCTGGAGCATGTGCTCGACCCGGCGGAGGAAGCGGTACGCCTCGGCGAGCGCCTTGGCGTCCTCGCGCCCCACGTACCCGCCCCGGGAGAGCGCGGCGAGCGCGGGGAGCGTGGCCCGGTGGCGCAGGGCGGGGTCGGTGCGGCCGTGCACGAGCTGGAGGAGCTGCACGGCGAACTCGATGTCCCGCAGGCCGCCGGGCCCGAGCTTGATCTGCCGGTCGGCCCGGCCGCCCGGGGCGGTCGACTCCGCGTGCGCGGCGACCCGGCGGCGCATCGCCTGCACGTCTTCCACGAAACCGTCCCGCGCCGCCGCCTGCCAGACCATGTCGCCGACCGCGGCGGCGTACCGCCGGCCGAGGTCGGGGTCGCCCGCGACCGGCCGCGCCTTGAGCAGGGCCTGGAACTCCCAGGTCTTGGCCCAGCGGCGGTAGTAGGCGAGGTGGCTCTCCAGGGTCCGGACCAGCGGGCCGTTCTTGCCCTCGGGGCGCAGGTTCGCGTCCACGGTCCACAGGGAGCCCTCGGGGGTGGTCGCCGAGCAGGCGTGCATCAGGCTCTGGGCGAGCCGGGTCGCGATCTGCAGGGCCTTGGTCTCGTCGGCGCCCTCCTTCGGCTCCGCGACGAAGATCACATCGACGTCGGAGATGTAGTTGAGCTCCCGGGCGCCGCACTTGCCCATGCCGATCACGGCGAGGCGCGCCTCGGTGGCGCCGGGGGTCTCCGCGCGGGCCACGGCGAGGGCGGCCTCGAGCGCCGCGGCGGCGAGGTCGGAGAGCGCGGCGCAGGTCTCCTCCAGGCCCGCCTCCCCGCTGGCGTCCCGCCCGGCGATGTGGCACAGCCTGCCCCGGTAGGCGATGCGGAGCGCGTCGAGGGCCGCACCGCCGGTCAGGCCGGCGACGGGCTCGTCGGACTTGGGGTCGGCGCCGACCGCGCGGAGCAGCTCGGCGCGCATCTGTGAGCCGGTGAGCCGGTCGGCGGGCCGTACCGCCTCCAGCGACCCGGGGTGCCGGGCGAGGTGGTCGCCGAGGGCCGCGCTGAGGCCGAGGATGCCGATGACCCGGCGGCGGAGCAGCGGGGATTCGCGCAGGGCGCGCAGGACGCCCGGGTCGGACTCAGCCAGCCGGGTGAGCGAAAGGAGCGCGAGATCAGGGTCCGCGGCCCGGAGCAGCTCGCCGAGGAGCTCGAGATCGCCGTGCGCCTCCGGGCCGAGCTCGGTCAGCAGCCGCTCGGCCCGGGCGCCGTCCGCGAACCCCAGTGCGGCGAGGCGTCCTGCGGTGGTCTGGATCCGAGACGCCGCCCTCACCTTCCTCGATCGCCGTTGCCGATGGGGCCGCGGGCGGGGAGGCGGGCCGCCTCCGCACCCGCGCCGCCGGCGGATCCGCCGCGGGTCCGCGCGCCGGGCCGGCCCGCGGGCGCCGGGCGTGCGCTGCCGCCGGGGTTTCCAGCGTAAATCACCCGCCCGCCGATCACCCGCGGGCCGCCCGGATCCCCACCGGTCACGCGCCCGTGCGGTGCCCGGCGACCACGGCGGCGAACGACTCCGCGAACGGCCGCCAGACCGCCTGGAGCTCGGCCTCGGCCTCCGTCACCTGGGCGATCAGCTTTTCGCGCTCCCCGGGGCCGTACGGGCTGTCGTCCATCCACCTAGTGAAACCGCCGGGCGTGACCTCGGGGTGGAACTGCACCGCCCAGGCCCGCTCGCCCAGCCGGTAGGCCTGGTTGGGGTAGCTCGTCCCGGTCGCCAGCCGCACCGCGCCCTGGGGCAGCTCGGTCATCGCGTCGTAGTGGTACTGCACGGCGCAGACCCGCCGCCCGGCCAGGGCGGAGAAGAGCGGGTCGCCCGCGGCCTCGCCGAGCACGTCGATCTCCTTGAGCCCGATCTCGGGCCCGGCGGCGCCGCGCTCCACCCGGCCGCCGCAGGCGAGGGTCATGAGCTGGGCGCCGAGGCAGATGCCGAGCGTCGGCACGCCCTCGGCGACGCTCCGGGCGAGCAGCGCCCGGGTGGCGGGGAGCCAGCCGCACTTGCCGTCCTCCCACGCCGCGGCGCTCCCGCCCAGGACGAGCAGCCCGTCCCGCGCCCGCTCCGGGATTCGATCGCCGCGGTACGGCCGGTGCACCTCGCAGCGGAGGCCGGCGTCCGCCAGCCACCCGGCGAAGAACCCCAGACCGACGTCGGCCTCGTGTTCGATCACCGTGACGGTCGCGGGCGCGCTGCCGGTGGGGGCGGTGGTGTTCTCCTGGGTCATCGTCTCTCCATGGGTGGCCGTCGGATGGGGCGGCTGGGGTCACCCGGGCGCGGGGTTCACGCCCCGGATCGCCGGGGCGGGCCCGTCACCGGGCCGGGCGGCTTGGAGCGGTTCAGGCGGAGGCGGCGCGGGGGATGATCCAGACGGCCCGGGCGGCCGCCACCAGGGTGCCGTCGACCTCGTAGACGGCGCTGATCCCGAACAGCTTGCGGCCCTCCCGGCCGACGGCGCGGGCCACGACCGAGTAGGTGCCGAGCGGGTAGACGCGGCGGTACACCCGCGCGGTGAGCCGGCCGAGCAGCGCGACCGGCCGATCGCCGGAGGCGGTGAAGTCGGCGACCGGGTAGTGCGCCCAGCCGGTGACGCAGTCGAGGGCGGCCCAGACGATCGAGTCGGGGATGACGCCCTGGTCGTCGGTGACGCCGACCGGGACCCGCCAGCCGGCGGCGACCAGGTCGGTCCCCTCCACGGGGCCCGGGAAGATCCGCAGGCCGTCACCGGGCTCCCGGAGCCCGCACGCGAAGCACTCGGCGATGGCGTGGTTCCGGCGTCCGGGGAAGCCCTCCTCGGCGCGCGCGGCGGTGGTGAACGGCACGAAAGGGGGCGGCGTCAGCTCCTCGGTGACCGGGATGGCCTCGGCCAGGTGCTCCGCACCGTGGTACAGCGTGACCGTGTTGCCGACGTGTTCGACGGTGAGCTCGGTCTCGAGCGGCACCGGACGGCGCAGTGTCACCTCTACGGCCGAGTCATGTCCGGCCCCGGCCAGCGCGTTCGCCAGGGTGCCGGCGATCCACCCGCCGTTCGCCGTGCCCTTGGGGCCGCAGAAACGTTCCGGCACGGACAGCGTGGTCGTCACCTTCGAGGCAGCCGTCACAGCATCACTCCTTGCCTATTCACCCCAAATGCGACATCAGTCGCAATGAAGGCGAATTTTATCGACGGCATGATCATTAAAGCAGCCGGGGGTGTCCCGGAGATGAGCAGGCTGTTACCTGCCGATGACGCCGGCGGCCCGCTCGGGCCACCGGCGCGACGGCCCGGTCAGAGCACCGGGAGGTAGCGGCTCAGCTCGTACTCGGTCACCTGACGCCGGTACTCCGCCCACTCCTGCCGCTTGTTGCGGAGGAAGAACTCGAAGACGTGCTCACCGAGCGTCTCCGCGACCAGCTCGCTCCGCTCCATCGCGGCGAGCGCCTCGTCCAGCGACTGCGGGAGCGGCTGGATGCCGAGCGCGCGCCGCTCGGCCGGGGTGAGGGCCCACACGTCGTCCTCGGCGCCCGGGGGCATCTCGTAGCCCTCCTCGATGCCCTTCAGCCCGGCGGCGAGGATCACCGCGAAGGCGAGGTACGGGTTGCACGCCGAGTCCAGCGACCGGAACTCGATGCGCGTCGACGCGCCCTTGTGGGGCTTGTACATCGGGATCCGGACCAGCGCCGACCGGTTGTTGTGCCCCCAGCAGATGTAGGCGGGGGCCTCCCCGCCCGCGCCCGCGGTCTTCTCCGCCCCGCCCCAGAGCCGCTTGTAGGAGTTCACCCACTGGTTGCAGATCGCGGTGATCTCGGCGGCGTGCCGGAGGAGACCGGCGATGAACGACCGGCCGATCTTGGAGAGCTGGTACTCCGCGCCCGGCTCGTAGAAGGCGTTCCGGTCGCCCTCGAACAGCGACATGTGGGTGTGCATGCCCGAGCCCGGGTACTCGGTGAACGGCTTGGGCATGAACGAGGCCCACACGCCCTGCTCCAGCGCCACCTCCTTCACGACCAGGCGGAAGGTCATGATGTTGTCCGCCGTGGTCAGCGCGTCCGCGTACCGCAGGTCGATCTCCTGCTGGCCCGGCGCCGCCTCGTGGTGGCTGAACTCCACCGAGATGCCCATCGACTCGAGCATCATGATCGCGTTGCGCCGGAAGTCGTGGCCGGCGCTGTGCGGCGTGTGGTCGAAGTAGCCGCCCTCGTCGATGGGCTCGGGCCGCTCCCCCGGTCCGGGCTTCTTCCGCAGCAGGAAGAACTCCACCTCCGGGTGCGTGTAGAAGGTGAAGCCCATGTCGGCGGCCTTGGCGAGGGTGCGCTTGAGCACCCACCGCGGGTCCGCGTGCGACGGGGAACCGTCCGGCAGGACGATGTCGCAGAACATGCGGGCCGCGCCCGGCGACTCACTGCGCCACGGCAGGATCTGGAAGGTGGACGGGTCCGGCTTGGCCAGCATGTCGGACTCGTACACCCGGGCGAAGCCTTCGATCGATGAGCCGTCGAATCCGATACCCTCGGTGAAGGCCCCTTCGAGCTCGGCCGGCGCGATCGCGACCGACTTGAGGAAGCCGAGCACATCGGTGAACCACAGCCGGATGAACCGGATGTCCCGCTCCTCGATCGTCCGGAGGACGAATTCCTGCTGGCGGTCCAAGGCGCACCTCTCGGTGAATACAGGGCCGGTTCCTATCAGTGTGCCCCATCAGTGTTTCGCCGTGGTTACCGAACCCCGGCCGGGGGCACGCCCGGCCCGTGATCCCCGTTACGCCCCGTAAATGAGTGAGTCTCCGAGCGGGGTGCGGCGGTAGAGCACCTGCCGGCCGAGCCGCTGCCGGGAGACCAGGCCGCAGTCGAAGAGCACCGTGAGGTGCTGGCTCACCGCCCCGGGGGTGAGCCCGAACAGCCGGGCGATCCCGGTCGCCGAGCCGGGCTCCCCGAGCGCGGTGAGGATCTGCGCCCGGGTCCGCCCGATGAGCGCGGCGAGGGCCCCCGGCACGCAGTGGCCGCCCTCCGACCAGAGCGTGCCGACCCCGCGCGCGGGGTAGCAGAGCATGGGCCGGTACGGCTCGTGCATCACGTAGACGCCCGGCCAGCCGAAGACGCTCGGCACGAGGACGAGGCCCTCCCCGCGGATCTCGCCGGTGTACTGGTACGCCTTGACCGCGACGAGGCGGTCGCCGTGCCAGGACACCGAGGGGTGGAGGTCGGCGAACAGCTCCCGCACCCCACCGGCGGCGAGCCGGCGGGCCCGCCAGAGCACGTCGGCGTCGAGCAGCGCCTGCACGCGCGGCCAGAACTCCTCGAGCGCGGCGGTCCAGTACTCGAGCATCCGGTCGGCCACCCGCCGGACGCCGGCGGCCGGATCCTCCAGGAACCGCTCGAGGGTCCGCGGATCGTCCGACCGCACCCAGGAGAGCTCCTCCCGGACGACCTCGGGGGGCGTCGTGCGCACCCGCTCCAGCTCGGCGGCGACGCCCGGAACCGGCGACTCGGGCGGCGGGGTGAGGAAGTCGGGGATGTAGCCGGAGAGCGGCACCAGGGCGAACAGCTCGCGCAGGTCGAGGTCGCCCAGGCGGGGCCGTACCGCGCGCAGCCACGGCAGGTGGAGCGAGTGCCGGGAGGGGGCGCGCAGCACGCGCACGCTCATCACCAGCTCCCACAGCGGGGAGAACGCGAACCGCAACCGGGCCACGTCGTCCGCGGTGAACCGCCACTCCACCGTCATCGCCGCCTCCGCCACCGACGTTTTAGCCAAGGCTAAAGGAATCGCCCGCCGACCATCCGATGATCAAGGTGGGCCCCATGACGTCGACGGGGATCACTACAGCGGGGTTCATCCGGTCACGGGTGGGCGGGCTGCCACGCCCGTTCTGGGTGCTGTTCGGCGGCACGCTGGTCAACCGGCTCGGCACGATGGTGGAGCCGTTCATCGGCATCTACCTCACCCAGGCCCGGGGGATGCCGGTCACCGCGGCCGGGCTGGTGATGACGGTCTTCGGCCTCGGCTCGCTCTTCTCCCAGCCCCTGGCCGGCTGGCTGACCGACCGGGTGGGGCGGCGGGCGACGCTGAGCGGCGGCATGGTGGCGACCGCGGTCACCATGCTCGCCCTGGGGTACGCCACCAATCTCGCGGGCATCTGCGCCGCGATGTTCGTGCTCGGCGTGGTGATCGACGCCTACCGCCCCGCGTCCCAGGCGCTCGTCGCCGACCTGGTGCGGCCCGAGGACCGGCCGCGCGCGTACGGCCTGCTGTTCTGGGCGATCAACCTCGGCTACTCGGTCTCGATGGTCGCCGGCGGCTGGCTGGCCCGGTCGGGGTTCACCCTGCTCTTCTGGATCGACGCGTTCACCTGCCTGGTCTTCGGCCTGCTGGTGTGGCGCGCGGTCCCCGAGACCCGGCGCGCGGCCCGGGAGGGGAAGGAGGCCGGCGGGTTCCGCGACGTGCTGCGGGACCGGGTGATGGTCGCGTACGCGCTGACCTGCCTGATGTTCTACGTCGTCTACGCCCAGTCGTACACCACGCTGCCGCTCGCCATGACCGCGCAGGGCCTGCCCACCAGCTCGTACGGCATGGCGATGGCGGTGAACGGCCTGCTGATCGTGCTCATCCAGCCCTTCAGCACGGTCTGGCTCGCCCGGTTCGAGCCGAGCCGGGTGCTCGCGACGGGCTACGCCATCGCCGGGGTGGGGTTCATGCTCACCGCGGTGATGTCGACCACGGCGGGGCACGCCACCGCGGTCGCGGTCTGGACCCTGGGCGAGATCGTCACCGCCGGCATCCACGGGACGATCGTCGCCGCGCTCGCCCCCGCCCACCTGCGCGGCCGGTACTCCGGCCTGTACGGCCTGTCCTGGTCGGCCGCCGGGCTGCTCGCGCCGCTCATCGGCACCCGGCTGCTCGCCGTCGGCCCCGAGGTGCTCTGGCCGGTGATGGGCGGGCTCGCGCTGCTCGCCGCCGCCGCGCAGCTCTCGCTCACCCGGGCCATCCGCGCCCGGCAGGCGGCGTGAGCGCGGCCGGACGGCCCCGGCGGGGCGGGTCGGGGGCCTCGCCCCGCCGGGCTCCCGGCGCGGCCCGGGCGCGCGGGTGACCGGAGCGCGCCCTCTCCCCGGGAGCGCGCGGGCGGCCGGTCCGGTTCCCGGCCCCGGGCCGGGTGCCGGTCAGGCCACCGCCGCGGGCTCCTCGCTCGGGCGCTCCCCGGCCCGCCGTCCGGCGCGGTCCCGGAGGGAGTAGAGGCTGACCGGGACACCCGCCAGCATGATCGCGGCACCGATGATCAAGGTGAGCCGGTAGCCGTCGAGGAAGGCGGTGAGCGGGGACGCGCCGGCCGCGAGCGCCGCCGCCCGGTGCGAGGTGAGGATCGCGCCGAGGACCGTCACCCCGAGCAGGCCGAAGACCTCCCGGCCGACGTTGAGCACCCCGGAGGCCACCCCGGCCCGCCGCTCGGGCATCGCGCCGAGGATCGCCGCGGTGAGCGGCACCAGCAGGCCGCTGCCGGCCCCGTAGAGCAGGAACCAGGGCAGGATGTCCCGGTAGCCGCCCTCCCCGCCGACGAGGGAGAGGCCGAAGACGGCGACGGCCGTCAGCCCCAGGCCGAGCGCAGAGGTCCCGGCGGCGCCGAGCCGTCCGGCGATCCGCGGGGCGACGGGCGCGACGGCCGCGGTGACCAGGGCCATCGGGGCGAAGGCGGCGCCGGCCTGGACCGGGGTGAAGCCGAGCACGTTCTGCAGCCACAGCGCGCTGAAGAAGTAGACGCCGAACACCCCGAACGACCACAGGCCGACGGCGAGCACGCCTCCCGTGTAGACCCGGGAGCGGAACAGCGAAAGGTCGATCATCGGCTCGGCCGCCCTGGCCTCGGCGGCCGCGAACGCCGCAGCTGCGGCGAGCGCCACGCCGAAGGCGGCGAGGATCTCCGGGGAGGTCCAGCCGTGGCCGGTCCCCTCGATGAGCGCGTAGGTCAGCGCGGACAGCGCGAGCGTCGAGGCGGCCAGGCCGGGCAGGTCGAGGCCGCGCCTGGCGCCGGAAGGAGTGGGCGGGATCGCCCACCGGGCGAGGGCCAGCGCGGCGGCGCCGATCGGCACGTTGATCAGGAAGATCCAGCCCCAGTGCCAGGTCTGGCTGATGAGGCCGCCGGCGAGCGGGCCGAGCGCCATGGAGAGCGCGCCGGTGGCGCTCACGACGCCCACGGCCGCGCCGCGTTCGCGCCGGTCCTTGAAGATCATCGGGAGCAGGCCGAGCGCGGCGGGCGTGAGCAGGGCCGCGCCGATGCCCTGCACCGCGCGGGCGGCGATGAGCGTCCCCCCGTCGGGGGCGAGCCCGGCGCCGAGCGAGGCGAGGGAGAACACGGCCAGGCCGGTGGCGAAGACCCGGCGCGCGCCGAGGACGTCCGCGAGCCGCCCGGCGGCGAGCATCAGCCCGGCGAAGAGCAGGATGTAGCTGCTCGTGACCCATTCCAGCCCGGAGATGCTCAGCCCCAGCTCGCGCTGGAGGGTGGGCAGGGCCACGTTCACCACGTTGTTGTCGAGGGTCGTCAGGAAGGTGGCCGCGGTCACCGCGGCAAGGGCCCACCACCGCCGTCCGTCGCTCACCCGACCTCCTTATATGCCGTACATTTACACCGTACATGTACGGCGTATAGTCCGATATACGCCGTATAGTTGTCAAACGTGATGGGTAAGCTGAGCCGGCAGGCCGTGCTGGAGGGGGCGCTGCGGCTCGCCGACGAGGAGGGCGTGGCGGCGGTCACCATCCGGCGCCTCGCGGGCGAGCTCCAGGTCACGCCGATGGCGCTGTACTGGCACTTCAAGAACAAGGACGAGCTGCTCGCCGCCGCGGCCGACCACCTCATGACCGGCGTGATCGCGGACATCCCGCCCGGCCGCGGCTGGCGGGAGCGGCTGCGCGCCCTGGTGGAGGCCCTGGTCGGCACCATGCGCGCCCACCCGAGCCTGCCCGCCCTGCTTCAGGTGGCCGACAAGGAGCAGGTCGAGAGCCACACCCGGGCCACCGAGGCCGTGCTGGACATCCTGGCCGAGGCGGGCTTCACCCTCGAGGAGGGCGACACCATCGCGTCCTACCTGCTCAACGGGGTGGTCACCCTGGTGCACGGCCGGCTCGACTGCCGCGCCGGCATGACCCCCGAGAAGGTGGCGGAGGAGCGGCGCATGCGCGCGCTCCGGCTGCAGGCCCTTCCCCCCGACCGCTTCCCCCGGCTGGTCGAGTACGGGCGGACGCTCGAGCGGCCCTCCGACGCCGAGCGGTACTTCGCCTTCGGCGTCGACCTCCTCGTCGCCGGGGTGGAGGCCATGGCGGCGGCCCGGGCGCGCGAGCGCTCCGGATGACGGCCGCCGGCCCGGCGCGGGGACGGCGACGGCCATCGGACCCGGCGCCACTGCGGCGCCGGACGGGGACTTAGGGTGGATCCGTGGCTCAACTCCGTATCGCCCTCGCGCAGACCAATCCCGTCGTCGGCGACATCACAGGCAACGCGGAGATGCTCGTCGAGTGGACGCGACGGGCCGCCGAGCGGAACGCCCACCTCGTCGCCTTCCCCGAGATGTTCCTCACCGGTTACCCGCCCGAGGACCTGGTGCTCCGCTCCTCGTTCGTGGAGGCCTCGACCTCGGCGCTCACCGCGGCGGCGGAGCGGCTCGCCGCGGAAGGGCTCGGCGACCTCCCGGTGATCGTGGGGTACCTCGACCGGGCCGGCCTCACCCCGCGGGTCGGCCAGCCCAAGGGCGCGCCCCTCGACGCGGCCGCCCTGCTCCACCGCGGCCGGGTCATCACCAAGTCGGCCAAGCACCACCTGCCCAACTACGGGGTCTTCGACGAGCACCGCTACTTCGTGCGCGGCGACCGCCTGCCGATCTTCCGGCTGCACGGGATCGACGTGGCCGTCGCGATCTGCGAGGACCTGTGGCAGGACGGCGGCCCGGTCTCGGTCGTGGGCGAGGTCGGCGCCGGCCTGCTGGTGGTGCTCAACGGCTCGCCGTACGAGATGAACAAGGACGACGTGCGGCTGGAGCTGTGCGCCCGGCGCGCCCGGGAGGCCGGCTGCACCATCGCGTACGTCAACCTGGTCGGCGGCCAGGACGAGCTGGTCTTCGACGGCGACTCGCTCATCGTCTCCCCCACCGGTGAGCTGATCGCCCGGGCGGCCCAGTTCACCGAGGAGCTGCTCGTCGCCGACCTGGACCTCCCGGAGGGCACCGGGGAGCCGGGCGAGGTCCGGGTCGACGCCCGGGACGGCACGGTCATCACGGTCGAGCGGTTCACCATCTCCGCCGAGCCCGTGGCGCCGTACGAGCCGGAGCCGGCGAGGATCGCGGAACGCCTGGACGATCTGGCCGAGGTCTACCAGGCGCTGGTCCTCGGGACCCGCGACTACGTCACCAAGAACGGCTTCCGGTCGGTGATCCTCGGCCTCTCCGGCGGGATCGACTCCGCGCTCACCGCCACGATCGCGGTCGACGCCCTCGGGCCGTCCCGGGTGCACGCGGTGCTGATGCCCTCCCGCTACTCCTCCGAGCACTCGATCATCGACGCCGAGGAGCTGGTGCGCCGCCAGGGGATCAACGCGGTGACCGTGCCCATCACCGGCATCATGGAGGCCTTCGAGAAGGAGATCTCCCTGCACGGCCTGGCCGCGGAGAACCTGCAGGCCCGGATCCGGGGCATGATCCTGATGAGCCTGTCGAACGAGCACGGCCACCTGGTGCTCACCACCGGGAACAAGAGCGAGCTCGCCACCGGGTACAGCACCCTGTACGGCGACTCGGCCGGCGGGTTCGCCCCGATCAAGGACGTGCTCAAGACCATGGTCTGGCGGCTCGCCGAGTGGCGGAACGCCCAGCCGCCCGGGCCGCCGCCGATCCCGGAGAACTCCATCACCAAGGAGCCGAGCGCGGAGCTGCGGCCCGGCCAGCGGGACACCGACTCGCTCCCGCCCTACCACGTGCTCGACCCGCTCCTGCGGGACTACGTGGAGCGGGACATGGGCCGGGACGAGCTGATCGCGGCGGGCCACGATCCGGAGCTGGTCACCCGGGTGATCCGCATGGTGGACCGGGCCGAGTACAAGCGCCGCCAGTACCCGCCGGGCCCCAAGATCACGCCGAAGAACTTCGGCCGCGACCGCCGGCTTCCGCTCACCAACCGGTGGCGGGAGCGGCTCGCCTGACCCTGGCGATCAGGGTGCGGCACGCCCGATCGGCGGTCGCGGTACGGCACGTCCCGCCCCGGCGGCCAGGGCCCGATGGGATCGGCCGCCGGGGTCCATGGTGGCCCTGGGCCGGCGCCGGATCCCGGCGTCGAGGTGCGGCCCGCCTCGGCCTCGTGGCCACGGAGGGACTCGCCCGGCCCCGGCGGTCAGCGGGACCGGAACCCGGCGAGCGCCTCGTCCACGATGCGCTCCGGCAGGTCGGGCGGGAGTGATCCGGGGTCGCACCACTTCGTGTACGAGATCATCGCCCCGGACAGGAGGGCGAGCGCGACCTCGACGTCGAGGTCACGGCGGAGCTCACCGCTCTCGATCCCCCGGTGCAGCACGGCGCGGATGGCGGCCCGCCAGGGCTCGACCGCGGTCACCCGGAACCGCTCGGCGAGGCGCGGGTGACGCTCGGGATCGCACACGGCGAGGTTCATCAGGCAGCGGGCCCGCCGGTCACCGGACTCGTCCCGGAGGATCCGCAGGTAGGTCACCAGGGCCTCCCGGACGGACGCGCCGGTCAGCGGCGGGATCGGCGCCTTCAGGGTGGCGAGCGCGTCGGCGACCAGATCCTCCTTGTTCGACCAGCGGCGGTAGACCGTGGTCTTGCCGACGCCCGCCCGGGCGGCGATCGCCTCGATCGACACCTCGGCGACGCTCATGCCCTCCGCGAGCATGTCGAGCGCCGCCTCGAGGATCGCCTTGTCCGCCTTCTCGCTGCGTGGCCGGCCCACCGGGCGGGCCGGTCCCGCCGTCCGCTGCTCCTTCATCGCCTGATCACAGTACCGCCGCTTCCTTCTTCCGCTCACCTGGAACCTCGGCCGCGGCGGCCGCCTTGCCGGGCATCCAGCGCGCCGTGATCAGCGCGCCGAGCAGGCCGATCGCTGCGGCGCCGAGCGCCGCCCAGTGCATGCCGGTGAGGAAGGCGTCGTTGGCCGCCTCCATCACCCGCGCGGCCGCGGGGCCGAGCCGGCCGGCCACCCCGGCGGCCCCGGAGATCGACTCCACGACCGCCTCCCGGAGCGGCTCGGGAAGGGCGCCGGCCTTGCCCTCCATCTCGCCGCGGTACACGGCGGAGAGGATCGCGCCGAGCACCGCGATGCCGAACGTGCCGCCCACCTGCCGGAAGACGTTGTTCATCGACGAGCCCACACCGGCCTTCTCCCGCGGCAGGGCGTTCATGATGGCCGTGGTCGCCGGGGGCATGATGTTCGCCATCGCGGCGCCCTGGAAGAACGCGAGCACCAGCAGGATCCACACCGGGGTGGCCTCGTCCACCAGGGCGTACGCGGCGAGGCAGCCGCTGATCACCACCATCGCCGTGGTGCCCACCGCCTTGGGGCCGAAGCGCTGCGTGATCCGCGTGCTCTGCGGGGCGAAGATGAGCTGCGCGGCGGCGAACGGCAGCACCAGCACCCCGGTCTCCAGCGGGGAGTAGCCGCGGACGATCTGCCAGTAGAAGGAGATGAAGAACATCATCCCGGTGGCGGCGAAGAACACCAGGCCGACGGTGGTGAGGGCCGTCGTGAACATCGGGCTGCGGAAGTGCCGCACGTCGAAGGCCGGGTGGTCGATCCGGTACTCGTACCAGACGAAGCCCGCGAGGATCGCCAGGCCGATCAGCGAGGGGACGATCACCGTGGCGTCGGCGACCGTGCCGAGGTCGGTGATCCGCACCAGCCCGTAGACCAGGCTCACCAGGCCGGCGATGGAGAGCAGCACGCCGCCGGGGTCGAGCCGGCTCGGGTTCGGGTCCCTGGACTCGGGGACGAGCGCGGCGTTGAGCGCCAGGGCGAGGGCCACGATCGGGACGTTGATCAGGAAGACCGAGCCCCACCAGAAGTGCTCGAGCAGCAGGCCGCCGGTGACCGGGCCGATCGTGATCGCGATGCCGACGCCGCTGGCCCAGATGCCGATCGCCTTGCCGCGCTCGCGGAGCGGGAAGACGTTGGAGATGATCGCCAGGGTGGCCGGCATGATCGCGGCGCCGCCGATGCCCATGATCGCCCGCGCGCCGATGAGCTGGCCCGGGGTCTGCGCGTAGGCGCTCGCCAGCGAGGAGAGCCCGAAGACCAGCATGCCGATCATGAGGGTGCGCTTGCGCCCGTACCGGTCGCCGATCACGCCGAAGGTGAACAGCAGACCGGCGAAGGCGAGCGTGTAGGAGTTCATCGCCCACTCCAGCTCGCCCTGGGTGGCGCCGAGCCCGTGCACCGGGTCGGCGATCGTCTTGATCGCGACGTTGAGGATCGTGTTGTCCAGGACGACGGCGAGCAGGCTGAACACCATCACGCCGAGGATCTGCCACCGCCGTGGATGACCGGAATGCTCGTGCAACGCACCCCCCTTGGTCTAGGAACGAGTTACGCAACGGCAGCGTAGCGAAATGCATTTCGATACGCAACAGGAGCGTTTCATAATCGCTCCGGCCAGGGGTTTCCGTTCAAGAGGAGAGCGGCCGCTCCATCTGCTCCCCCGCGGCAACGTCCACCCGGTCGCCGCCGGCCCGCGGCCCATGCCCCCCGCGCTGGAACGGCAGGGCGGCGAACGCGCAGAGCAGGCCGATCCCCCCGCAGAGCGCGAAGGCGATCGCTGGGCCGAAGCCGTCGATCATCGCGCCGGCGGCCGGGGCGGCGAGCGCCCCGCCGATGGTGAGCGCCATGCCGTGCAGGCCCATCGCCTCGCCTCGCGCCCCCGCCGGCACCCGCCGGTTGACCGCGTCGACCGAGGACGAGATCGCGGGCGCGCACAGCAGCCCGGACGGGATCAACGCCAGCAGGATCCACCACCATTCCCCGCCGACGAGCCCGATCGGCGCCGTGACCGCGGAGAGCGCGCCGATCAGCAGGAGCGGGTGCAGGCCCCGCGGCATCCCGCCGTAGATCAGGCCGCCCATGATCGAGTAGGCGCTCCACACGGCGAGGACCAGGCCGCTCCACTCCGTCGCCCCGCTCCCCCGCAGCATGGCGATGATCGCGAGCTCGGTCGCGGTGAGCACGAACGTCAGCCCGGCGACCGCGCCGAGCAGGGTGGCGAGCCCGGCGCCGAGCCACTCCCGCCGCGGCACCGGCCGGTCGCCGGCGCGCTGCTCCTCCGCCGAGCGGATCGGCGGGTTGAGCAGGTACATCACCAGCCCGGAGCCGACCAGGCCCACGCCGGTGCCGTACAGGGTCGCCGTGGTGGAGACCGCCGTCGCCGCGGCGGCGGCCACGGCCGGGCCGACCATGTACGCGAGATCGACGCCGATCGAGTCGAGGGCGAACGCGGTCCGGTACCGGTCGGCGGGAACCATGGCCGCGAGGCACTGCCGTACCGCGCCGAAGACCGGCGGCGCGAACAGGCCGGCGAGGAAGACCGTGGACGCCAGCACCGGGAACGACATGACCGGCGCGAAACTCCAGAAAAGGAGCTGCACGATCGCGGTCACCGCCATCACCGGCCGCAGGCCGTACCGGTCGATGCACCGGCCGGCGATCGGCGCGCCCAGCGCGTTCCCGATCAAAACGATGGCGCCCACCATCCCGGCCCCGAAGAATCCGGTCTCCAGGCCGTTCACCACGTGGAGGGTCAGCGCCATTCCGGAGCCGGTGAGCGGAATCCTCGCGATGAGGCCGACGAGAAGCAGCGTCCGCACACCCGGCAGGCCCAGGACCTGCCGGTAAGACGCGAAAGCCATGATCGTTACTTACCTCCGCCGGGGAATTCCCCGGAAACTTGTCACTGAATATCCCGTTTAGGCTTATTTGACGGATGGCGTGAGCGCGCGGACCCGGGGGTGGTGCATTTCACATGGCCGTGCAATCATCGGGACATGTCCGGGGACGCCCAGGAGCGCCACGAGGCAAGGAGGCAGACATGTCCGCGAATTCCGCCGCATCCAGCCCCTCAACGCCGGCCCAGCCCACCGCGCTGTACGGGGGCAAGACCGGGCGGAGGGTCACGGTCCGCGACATCGCGGCCGCCAAGGAGCGGGGCGAGCGGTGGCCCATGGTCACCGCGTACGACGCCCTGACGGCGAGGATCTTCGACGAGGCCGGCATCCCGGTGCTGCTCGTCGGCGACTCGGCCGCCATGGTCGTCTACGGGTACGACTCGACCCTGCCGGTCACCGTGGACGACCTGCTCCCGCTCACCGCCGCGGTCGTCCGGGGAACCTCCCGGGCGATGATCGTGGCCGACCTGCCGTTCGGCTCCTACCAGGCCTCGCCGCAGCAGGCCCTGGAGACCGCGGCCCGGTTCATGAAGGAGGCCGGCGCGCACGCCGTCAAGCTGGAGGGCGGGCACCGGGTGATCCCCCAGGTCGAGCTGCTCGTCTCGTCCGGTGTCCCGGTCATGGGCCACCTCGGCCTCACCCCCCAGTCCGTCAACGTGCTCGGCGGCTACCGGGTGCAGGGCCGCGGGCAGGCGGGTGACGAGCTGCTCATGGCCGCCAAGGCACTGGAGCACGCGGGCGCGTTCGCCATCGTGCTCGAGTGCGTGCCCAGCGAGCTCGCGCAGCGGGTCACCGCCTCCCTCGGCATTCCCACCATCGGCATCGGGGCCGGGCCGCACACCGACGCCCAGGTCCTGGTCTGGCAGGACCTGATGGGGCTCACCCCGCACCAGCCCAAGTTCGTGAAGAAGTACTTCGACCTCGCCGGCGAGATGAGCCGGGCGGTCCGCGCGTTCGCCGACGAGGTGGTCTCCGGCGCCTTCCCCACCGAAGCGCACAGCTATCACTGAGCACCGGGGCCGGAGGGCCCACCGTACCCGGCCGGCCGGATCCCCGGCGGAGGGTCACCGGCCGGCACCGGGCACCGGGGCGTCCCTGCCCGGTACGGCACGGCGCGTCTCCCCGGGAGGCCGGAGGCCGCACCGGGGAGGCGGTCACGCGGCCCCGGGCGGCTAGACGTCGGTGATCCGGATTCCGGCATGCGCCTTGTACCGCCGGTTGATCGCGATCAGGTTCGCCGTCAGCGCCTCGACCTGGCCCGCGTTGCGCAGCCGGCCCCCGTAGATGCCCCGCACGCCGGGGATCCGCGAGGCGAGCGCCTGCACGATGTCGGTGGCCTCCCGGTCGTCACCGAGCACGAGCACGTCCATGTCGATCTTCTCGACCGACGGGTCGAGCAGCAGCACGGCCGAGACGTGGTGGAACGCGGCCACCACCCGGCTCTCCGGCAGCACGGCCGCCGCCTGCTCGGCCGCGCTCCCCTCCTCGACCGGGAGCGCGTAGGCCCCCCGTTTGTCGAAGCCGAGCGGGTTCACGCAGTCGACGACGATCTTGCCGGCGAGCCGATCGCGCAGCGACTCCAGCAGCGCCTTGTGCCCCTCCCAGGGCACCGCCACGATCACGATGTCCGCCTCGGCGGCGACCACGCCGTTCTCGTCCCCGCGCACCCCGGCCCCGAGGGACTCGGCCACCTCCCGGGCGCGCTCGGCGCTGCGCGAACCGATCAGCACGGGGTGACCGGCCAGCGCGAACCGCCGGGCCAGCCCTCTGCCCTGGTCACCGGTCCCGCCGAGGATGCCGATGGAGAGGCCGGAGACGTCGGGCAGATCATTCTTCTGTGCCATGGGACGATGATGCCAGCCCTGGCGGAATGGCGATCCCCCGGGGTCACGGCCGGGACGGGCGGGGCGGTGCGAGCAGCCCGCCGGCGATGGGCCCGGCCGCGCCCGGCAGGCCGGGGTGGAGAAGCGCTGGGCAGGCCGGGGGTGGAGAACGTGAGCCGGCAGTCCGCCGGCTCGGGCGCACCCCGGACCCGGCGGGGATCCGCCGGGCGCGGGACGGCCGGCGATCGCATTCCCCGGACTCGGCGCGGTGCCGTGAGGCACCATGGCAATCATGGACGCCGCATCGGTGAGTCTGCTCCGCGAGATGCTCGCCGCCACGGAGTGGCTCGATCGCACCCGGGAACTGGGCCGCGCCCTCCGGGCCACCCGCTCCCCGGGCGGGCTGCTCGTCGTCGGAACCCCCAGCTATGAGCCCTGGCACGTGACGGCGCACCTCGCCGACGAGGCGCGGTGGTCCGGGCTCGCGCAGCTCACCCCCACGCTCGTCCGATGGTCCCCGCCCGAGGACGCGCCGGACCACCTGCGGGTGGGCCTGGAGCGGCTCGAGCAGGCCCGGCGGGGCGAGACGCTGTTCGTGGTCGCCGAGGACCGGGCTCCGGTGCCGCTGCTGGAACGGGTGGACGACGCCCGCCGGACCGGTGCGACGATCATCGCGCTCGACGGCGGCGATCCGGAGCTGGAGTCGCTCGCCCACGACGCGTTGGCCGTCCCCGCCGACGGCGTGCTGACCTTCGACGGCGCGCAGCACCTGGTGAGCGCCGCCGCCGGGGAGGTCCGGAAGCCCGGGCTGCGGGAGCGGCTCGCCCGGCTGGCGGAGCGCATCACCGGTCCGCGCATCGATTGGTGACGGGGGTCGGGGGAACGGGGGCCGCGACCGGCCGCCGGCCGGCCCTCACCCGCGTGAGCGGCGGCCCGCCCGTACGGCCAGCGTGAGCGCGGCCCGCCCGGACGCCGGCGGGCGCACGAACGGCCGGGGGACGGGAGGAACGCCGGCGCCCGCCCGGACACCGGGGGGACGGGAGCGCGCGAACGCCGGGACGCTCGAACCCGGTGCGTCGGCCCGGCCGCGGTCAGGCCTCGCCCTCCCAGGCCTCGTCCTGGGCCGCCCACGCCTCATTCCGCTCGGCCGCGGTCTGCAGGGCGCGGGACGCGGCCTCCTCGGAGGCGTACGGCCCCATCCGGCTCTTGTTCGGGCACCCCTGGTCCGGCTCGACGCGCATGTGCTTGAGGCAGAACCACCACTGATCACTCACGTGGTCAATCGTGCCCGCTTCGCACGCAATTAGACTTGACCGCATGACGACGCTGCTTCGCCCGGGGCGGATCTCGCCCCCGCGTAAGGTGCCCGCCCACATCCCGCGCCCCGAGTACGTCGGCAAAGCGGAGCCGAAGAGAGGCGGCAGCGACGTCCAGACCCCGGAGATCATCGAGAAGATGCGCATCGCCGGCCGGATCGCCGCACAGGCGCTCCAGGAGGTCGGCAAGCACGTCGCGCCCGGGGTCACCACCGACGAGCTCGACCGGATCGGGCACGAGTTCCTCTGCGACCACGGCGCGTACCCGTCCACGCTGGGCTACCGCGGGTTCCCCAAGTCCCTGTGCACCTCGATCAACGAGGTGATCTGCCACGGGATCCCGGACGACACCGTCCTCCAGGAGGGCGACATCGTCAACGTGGACATCACCGCGTACATCCACGGCGTGCACGGGGACACGAACGCGACCTTCCTCGTGGGCGAGGTGGACGAGGAGTCACGGCTGCTCGTCGAGCGCACCCGCGAGGCGATGATGCGGGCCATCCGGGCGGTCGCCCCCGGCCGCCAGCTCAACGTCATCGGACGGGTCATCGAGTCCTACGCCAAGCGCTTCGGCTACGGCGTGATCCGCGACTTCACCGGCCACGGCATCGGCACGTCCTTCCACTCCGGGCTGATCGTGCCGCACTACGACGACCCGTCGCTCAAGGTGACCATGGTGCCGGGCATGACGTTCACGATCGAGCCGATGCTCACCCTGGGCACCATCGACTTCGAGATCTGGCCGGACGGGTGGACCGCGGTGACCAAGGACCGGAAGCGGACCGCTCAGTTCGAGCACACCGTGGTGGTCACCGAGACCGGCTACGAGATCCTCACCCTGCCCTGACGGCTCCGGCCGCCCCGGCGGGTCCGCCCCGCCCGGGCAGGGCCGTGCCGCCCCGCCGCCCGTTGTCCCGGCCGGCGGTTCGGCGCGGTCCCGGCCGTTCAGCACGATCCCGGCCGGTGCGCACGATCCTCCGCGTCCGCGGCCGGGCGGGCCGGCGCGGGTCCTTACCGGAGCGCACCCTGCTGACCGGCCACACCACCCATGCCGGGCCGCCCTCAGCCCATACCGGTCCGCCCGCAGCGGACCACCCTCACCGGGCCACGCCGTCCTCACCGCTCCGCCCTCGCCGCTCCGCGCCGGCGGGCCGCCGGCCCGGCATCCGGCCGGCCGGCGCACGGCGGAGGTCAGTCGAGCTGGGCGTCGCGCTTGTGGAGCCGGGCGAGGTACTCGTTGTAGGCGTCCAGCTCCGGGTCGCCGGTGCCGCCGGTCTTCGCCGCGATGGCGTCGGCCCGGCGCTCGGCCCGGCGGGCGGCGCGCTCGTCCGCGCGCCACCACTGGATCGCCAGTGCGATCAGCACGATCAGCGTGGGGATCTCGGTGAAGGCCCACGCGATGCCGCCGCCCAGCCGCTGGTCCGCGAGCGCGGAGCCGCCCCACGTGCGCCCGAGCCCGTCGAACCAGTCGGCGGCGATGGGCGATCCCATGGTCATCGTGGCCACGCCGAAGAACGCGTGGAACGGCGTGGTGACCAGGAGCAGCAGCAGCCGCTGGATGTGCGGCAGCCGCCGGGGGGCCGGATCCACGCCGATGATCAGCCAGAAGAACAGGAACCCGGAGAGCAGGAAGTGCACCTGCATCGCCAGGTGCCCCAGGTGATCGCGCATCGCCGCGGAGAAGAGCGGCGTGAAGTAGAGCAGGAACGGCGAGGCCACGAAGTTCACCGTCGCCACGGCCGGGTGGCTCCAGAACCGCACGTACCCGTTGTGGAGGAACGCCTGGAGCCACTCCCGCGGGCCCCGGTCCCCGCGCCGCGGGCTAGGCTTGAGCGCGCGCAGCGCGAGCGTCATCGGCGCGCCGAGCACCAGCAGGATGGGGATCAGCATGGACTGCAGCATGTGCTGCACCATGTGCACGCTGAACAGCACCGGGGCGTAGCGGGCGAGGCCGCTCTGGGTGGCCAGGACGAGGATCGCGACGCCGAGGTACCAGCTGATCGCCCTCCCCCACGGCCACGCGTCGCCGCGGCGCCGGAGCCGCACCATGCCCGCGGCGTAGAGGCCGGCGAGCAGCGCGCAGACCACGGCGAAGAACAGGTCGAAGTACCACAGCGTCGCGAGGTTCCCGAGCGACACCGGCGGCGGCATGGGGTAGCCGAGGAGCTCGTACGCCCGGTCGAGCGGCACTTGGACCGGTGGCGGGGCGGTGCGGGAGAGCGCCACCGCGAGGCCGAGGGTGGCGGTCATCACCATGACCTCGCCCATGGCCAGGCTCACGAACGCGTACGGCTCCCCCGCCTCCAGCCTCGGGAGCGTGCGCACCCGGTGCCGCCAGCCGAGGAACCCGAGCACCGCGAACGCCGCGATCTTGGCGAGCACGAGCCCGCCGTAGGCGGAGGTGAACAGGTCGCCGATCGACGTGAGCCGGGCGGCCGCGCTCGCCACGCCGGAGAGCCCCACCCCGATGAAGCACCAGAGCGCCATCCGGGAGAACCGGGCGGCGGCGACGGCCAGGTGCGGCTCCTTGCGGAACGCGTGGACGCAGAGCACCACGAGGCCGCCCACCCACGGCGCCAGGCACACGACGTGGAACGCGACCGAGGTGATGGCGAGCCCGTGGTTGGGCGACGTGGCCGAGTGCCCGGTGAGCGGCGGTGGCAGGGTGGTCGCGAGCGCGAAGAGCAGCAGCGCGCCGGTGGCCCCCACGCTCATCGTCCCCCGCGCGAACATCGCGATCGAGGCGGCGAACAGCACCACGAGGGTGAGGGCGATCCCCTGCGGCACCTGGCTCGCGTAGCTGGTGAGCTCGCTGCCGCCGAGGAGCTGGTCCACCGGGACGCCGAGCGTCTCGGACAGGCCGAACATCAGGGCGGAGGCCGCGGCCGCCGCCCACGCCAGCGCGGCCCACGACGCGGCCCGCACGTACCCCTGGGCGGCCTTGCCGAGCATGCCCTTGTCGCTCGGCAGCAGCATGGCGCTGAACAGCAGCAGCCCCACGGTGAGCGCGGCCGCGCCGTCCAGCGCCAGCTTCGAGACGGGCAGCATCCAGCGGGTGAGCGCGCCTTCGTCGGGCAGGCCCGGGATGATCCTCGGCGTGGCGGCGCCACCCGCGACCATGCCGATGATCAGGGCGACGGCGGCGGCGCAGGCGGCCGCCACCGCCAGCCGTACGATGCGGCTCACGGCTTCTTCCTGAGGCTGAGCAGCAGGCCGATCCCCACGCCGGCGACCCCGAAGACCACGGCCCACAGCCATCCGGGGATGCGCGGCGACGTCTCCTCGCTCGCCGCCTCGGCGGGCGTGGCCTCGGCACCGGCCGTCTGGGCCGGCGTCTGCTGCTGATCGGCGACGGCCGGCGTGGACGCCGCCTCGGACGCGCCGGGGGCCGCCTCGGACGCGCCGGGCGCCGGCGACTCCTCCTGCCCGTCGTCCGGGCTCCCGACCACGGTGAAGGGGATCTCCCCCTCCACCGGGTGACCGTCGGCCGACACCACCCGGTAGGCGATGGTGTACTCGCCCGGCGGGACCGGTGAGGCGACGTCGCTGTAGACCCGCGGCCCGTCGACCACCGGCTTGCCGCGCTCGTATCGCTTGCCGTCCGGGCCCCGTACGATCACCGTGGGGAACCGCGCGGACTCGGTGAACTCGAGCGTCACCCTGCGCAGGCTCTCGACCTTGGCGTTCTTCGCCGGATCGCTGCTCCGCAGCGAGGTGTGCGCCTGTGCGGGGAGGGATATCGCCAGCTCCGTCATGATCGTGATCACGAACGCGATGGCGGCGGCGAGCACGGACTTCTTCATGGCACCTCCAGGCTACCGGCCCATGACCCGACCCCAACCATGGATCGGCCGCCTGTGGACGCCCGCCGCCCCTCCCGCGATCCGGCGGCGCGAGGCCCCCTCGGCGCCCCGTTCCGGCGCGGCCTCAGAGCCCCACGCAGGCGAGCGCGCGCTGGTGGTCGGCCACGCACCCCTCCTCGTCGCCGATCCGTTCCCGCAGCTCGGCGACGGCGCGCCACTTCTCCGCGAGCGTCCGGGTGGCGGGCAGGCGCTTGAGGTGCTCCGCGGCCGAGTCGAGCTCGGCGCGGGCCTGATCGTTCTGGCCGAGCAGCGAGCAGGCGAGGCCGAGCACGAGGTGGGTCTCGGCGAGCACCGCGGAGCTCATCCCGCCGGTCGCCTTGGCCGCGGCGGCGCGCGCGTGCGCGGCGGCCGCGTGCGGATCGCCGAGCTGGATCTCCGCGCGGGCGAGGTCGATCAGGCAGGAGACGACGTCCGCGGCCCCGGCCGCCGACTCCTCCAGCTCGCGCAGCGCCCGGAGCAGCAGGTCCCGCGCCCGCGCCGCCTCGGCCGGGCGCACCTGGCGCAGGAGGACCGCGTAGGCCGCCCGGAGCCGGGCGAGGTTGCGCGGCTCGCCGTTCTCCGACTGCACGGCGAGGGCCCGTTCGGCCAGGGAGAGCGCCTCATCGCCGCAGCCGATCCGGCCGACGATCATGGCGGCGTTCCAGCAGGCGGCGACGATCGCCCGGGCCGTGCCGAGCGACTCGGCGGCGGACAGCAGCTCGGCGGAGAACTGGCGCGCCCGCAGCAGGTCGCCCCGCTCGATGTAGGCGGCGAGCAGCGTGGAGCCGAGCTCGATCAGATCGTCGTTCCACTCGGGCCGCCCCTTCGGCAGCCCGAGGGTCTCCTCGCCGACCTGGACCGCCTCGTGGAGCGCTCCGAACTCGCGGTAGCAGCGGCAGAGCGCGATGGAGATCTGGATCCGCCGCTCGGGGGTCTGGCCCTCGGTGTCCTCGTCGCGGAGCGAGCGGAGCACGTCGATCGCCTCGGCGAGGTCGCCGCAGGCCTCGGTGGCGAGGGCGTAGCCGAACCGCGCGTCCTGCCGCTGCGCCGCCAGGCTCTCGAGGTTGCGGTCCTCCAGCAGCTCGGCGTACCGGCGGCGGGCCTCGGCGAGATCGCCGTTCTCGAGGGCGAGCCGGGCGAACCGCAGCGCGAGCTCGATCTCCTCGAGCTCCTCGTTGGTCACCCCGTTGATCAGGTACGTGAGCGAACAGCCGAGCTTTTGCGCAATTAACTCCAACACCGCGGGCGTCGGCGTGCGCTTACCGCTTTCGATAAGTGAGACATAACTGTCCGACAACTCCGGGTGAGCGAGCTGCGCCTGCGAAAGGCCGCGCTGCTTTCGGAGCATTTTGATGCGCTCACCGATCGAACCTTGACTGGCCACCTGCACCTCTAGAGAGAATAAGGAACCGACGGTCTTTCAAGCCCTCGAGGAAAGAGAAGTCATGCGCCGCGTGATCACGTTCGCTATTGCCGTCCTGACGTCGGTCGGCCTGACGATTGGAGCCAATGCTACGGCCGCGAATGCCGAAACGCCACAGGTCGTCGCGTTCGGCGGCTGGTACTGCTGCTGACCGATCGACGGCCAGGAGATGACCTTCCGGCGGCTTCCGGCCGTCTCCCCGTGGGATGGGCGGACCGGAGGCCGCCGCAGCGTTCTCGGCGGCCGGTGGCGCCCGGTCAAGCCTCCCGCCGCCCGCGTCACGCGGCGCGCAGGGCCAGGTACAGATCGACCCGGTCGCTCATCGAGGAGAGGTCCTTCCCGGTGAGCTGCTCGACCCGGCGGATCCGGTAACGGACCGTGTTGACGTGCACGTGCAGCCGTTCGGCGCAGAGGTTCCATGATCCGGCGCACTCCAGGTAGACGGCGAGCGTGCGCACCAGCTCGGCGCCGTGCCGCCGGTCGTACTCGTACAGCGGCCCGAGCAGGCGGGCGGCGAACGACCGCCGGATCTCCCCCGGCACGGTCGCGAGCAGCAGCGCGTGCGTGTAGATCTGGTCGCTGGTGACCACTCCCCCGCCCCGGCCGGCGGCCATCCGCCGCGCGTGCCCCGCCTCCTCCACCCCGCCGCGGATCGCGGCCGCCCCGCGGAGCGCGCCGCTGATCCCGATGGAGATCCTGGTGCCGGGCAGGCCGCGGACGAGCAGGCCGGCGCGCTCCCGCAGCCGGGCCGCGAGGGTGTCCACGTCGACCGCGCGCAGCGGGACCAGCGCCACCGCGCCGTCGGGCGAGACCGCGGTCACCACCTCCCGGTCGAGCAGCTCCTCCAGCACCCGGCCGCCGAGGGCCGCGGCGTCCTGCCCCGATGCGCCGTTCGGCCCGGTCGTCACGGTCGCCGTCACCACCGCGTACCGCTCGGTGGCCTCGATGCCGCAGGTCCGCAGCCGGGCGGCCAGCTCGGACGGGTCGGCGTCGCCCAGGGCGAAGGCGATGAGCTGCTCGGCGAGCCGCCGCTCGACCCGGCGGCCCTCCTCCAGCCGGGTGCGCTCCATGGCGACGCAGGAGGCGAGCTCGAAGCCGATCTCCGGATCGAGCTCCCCGCGGCAGACGAGCGCCCACCCGGCCACCCGGGGTGAGCGGTCGACGGCGAGCAGCGTGTACGGCCCGGCCTCCTCCTCGGGCACGTCGCCCGCCTTGAGGTCGACCACCGCGGGCAGGCGGACGGCGGTGAGGAACTCCCGGGCCAGCCGCACCGCGGTGGCGGCGCCGAGCCGCCCGGCGATGACCGAGCCGGCCGAGGAGATCACGGCCGCGGTGACCCCGAGCTCGCCGGCGATCAGCCGGCAGAGCTCCTCGAGGTCGGCCCCCTCGGCGACCGCGGCGACGATGCGGCGCCGGCGGCCGAGCGCGCCGCGCAGCTCACCGGCCCGGATCCGGGCGAGCGGGGCGCCCACGATCTCGATGATCGAGCCGAAGGACACCTCGACCGGCACCTCGAAGAGCGGCAGCCCGCGGGCGCGGCAGGCGGCCACGAGGTCGCCGGGGACGGTCCCGAGCCGGGCGGCGCCCGCGCCGAGCGCGGCGACCCCGGCCCGCACCAGCGCGTCGGCGAACCGCTCGGAGTCGGCCGGTTCCTGCCGCCACATCAGCCCGGTGAGGACGAGCTCACCGCCGGACAGGTAGCGCCCGGGGTCGGGGAGGTCGGTGACGATCACGCCGGTGAGCTCGGGGTCGGCGTGGTCGTCCGGGGTGAGCAGCCCGAGCCGGAGCTCCGGGATCGCGAGCAGTTCCCTCAGCCGCACGCCCTCAGCGTATTTGGAGGATGCTACAAGCGCCGAGACCCGACACGGCGCGCATTCCATGATCTGCGCCCATAGGGCCCGCCCGCGGTGCCTGCTGTACTTCCGGTAAAGCCGCATCCCGACCGACGACCGAGGGCGAGCCATGACGACTGAGACCGGACGGCGCGCCGGCATCGGCGCGAGCGTGCTGAGGCCCGACGGCGCGCTCAAGGTGACCGGCGAGTTCGCGTACGCCTCCGATCTGTGGCTGGACGACATGCTGTGGGGGGTCACGCTGCGGAGCCCGCACCCGTCGGCGTGGATCCGCTCCATCGACATCGGGCCCGCCCTGGCCATCCCGGGGGTGGTCGCGGTGCTCACCCACGAGGACGTGCCGGGCGAGAAGTTCTACGGGCTGGAGCGCAAGGACCAGCCGGTCCTCGCCATCGACCAGGTGCGCTACCAGGGGGAGCCGGTCGCGCTGGTCGCCGCCGACCACCCGGAGACCGCGCGGCGGGCGGCCGCGGCGATCCGGGTGGAGTACGAGCCGCGGGAGCCGGTCACCGACCCCTGGCGGGCGGCGTTCGACCCGTCGTGCCCCGCCGTGCACCCGGGGGGCAACCTCGTCCGCTACCAGCCGGTCCGGGTGGGGACGGTCGGCCCGGAGGCCCGCACGGCCGACGGGGCGCGGGCGGAGGTCGTGGTAACCGGCGAGTACGAGGTCGGCATGCAGGACCAGGCGCCGCTCGGCCCGGAGTCCGGCCTGGCCGTGCCCGCGGACGACGGCGGGGTGGACCTGTTCGTGGCCACCCAGTGGCTCCACGTCGACCGGGACCAGATCGCGCCGTGCCTGGGCCTGCCGCCGGAGAAGGTGCGGATCTCCCTGGCCGGGGTCGGCGGCGCGTTCGGCGCCCGCGAGGACCTGTCCATGCAGATCCACGCGTGCCTGCTCGCCCTGCGCACCGGCCGCCCGGTCAAGATGGTCTACGGCCGGGAGGAGTCGTTCCTCGGGCACGTCCACCGCCACCCGGCCCGGATGCGGTACGAGCACGGCGCCACGGCGGACGGCCGGCTCGTCTACGTCAAGGCCGAGATCCTCCTCGACGGCGGGGCGTACTGCTCGTCCACCCCGGCGGTGGTCGGCAACGCCGCCTCGCTCGGGGTGGGGCCGTACCGGGTGGACAACATCTGGATCGACGCGTACGGCGTGTACACGAACAACCCGCCGTGCGGGGCGATGCGCGGGTTCGGCGCGGTCCAGGCGTGCTTCGCGTACGAGTCGCAGATGGACCGGCTCGCCGAGGCGTGCGGGCTGTCGCCGATCGAGATCCGGCTGCGCAACGCGGTCGGCCAGGGATCGCGGATCGCGACCGGGCAGGTGATCGACTCACCGGCGCCGCTCGCCGAGATGCTCCGGGAGATCGCGGCGATGCCGCTGCCGCCCGAGCGGCCGGCCGCCGCGGACCTGCGCTCGCTGCCCGGGGGCGTGGCCCAGACGACCCGCGGCGAGGGGGTGCGGCGCGGGGTCGGCTACGCCGTGGGCATCAAGAACATCTGCTTCTCCGAGGGGTTCGACGACTACTCGACCGCCCGGGTGCGGGTGGAGCTGCTCGGCGGCGAGCCCCACGTGCTCGTGCACACCGCGGCGGCCGAGGTCGGCCAGGGGGTGGTCACCGTCCAGGCGCAGATCGCCCGGACCGAGCTCGGCATCGAGCGGGTGACGGTCGCCCCGGCGGACACCTCGATCGGCTCGGCCGGCTCCACCTCCGCCTCCCGCCAGTCGTACATGACCGGCGGTGCGGTCAAGGCCGCCTGCGAGGCGGTACGGCGGCGCCTGGACGAGCTGCGGGCCGCGCACCCGGACCTGTCCCTGGAGGAGCTGCTCGAGCGGTACGGCCCGGTGGAGGAGACGCGGGAGTTCCGCCACCGGCCGACCCGACCCATGGACCCGGTCACCGGGCAGGGCGACTCGCACGTGCAGCTCGCGCTCTGCGTGCACCGCGCCGTGGTGGACGTGGACGTGGAGCTCGGCCTGGTCAAGGTGGTGGAGCTCGCGGCCGTGCAGGACGTGGGCCGGATCCTCAACCCGCTCGCCCTGGAGGGCCAGATCCACGGCGGCAGCGCCCAGGGCCTCGGCCTGGCGCTGATGGAGGAGATCCAGGTGCGGGACGGGCGGGTGCTCAACCCGTCGTTCACCGATTACCTGATCCCCACGATCCTCGACGTGCCGCCGATGCGCCTGTCGATCAAGGAGTATCCGGACCCGCACGCCCCCTACGGGCTGCGCGGGGCGGGCGAGCCGCCGACGCTCTCGTCGACCCCGGCGATCGTGGCGGCGGTGCGCGCCGCGACCGGCCTGGAGCTCTCCCGGGTGCCGATCCGCCCGGAGGACATCGCCCTGGCCGCGGTGTGAGGGCGGTCCGGCGTCACCCGGCGCGCTCGCGGCCCCGGCGCACCCTCGCGTGGCCCGGCGTCACGGGGACCCGCCGTCACCCGACCGGCTGCGGGGACGGCGGGGCCGCGCCGCCGGTGAGCAGGGCGTAGAAGGCGTCGGCCTGCTCCTTGGTGAAGCCGGCGATGCCGAGGCTGTCCTGGCTGATCTCCTGCGCCACCCGGGGCGCCGCCACCACCCGGTCCTGCGCCACGATGGCGAGCTGGCCGTTGACCGTCTCCTTGATGAGCTCGGCGACGTCGTCCCGGGTCTCAGGAGAGAGCACCAGGCGGATGGAGTAGGTGCCGTCGCGCTCGGCCCGCTGCTCGATCTTCTGCACGCTCGTCACGGTGACGCCGGGCTCGAGCAGGTAGCAGGTGGTGTCCTTGTCGTCGGGGATCCCGTCGGTGCCGGTGCAGGGCGCGGGGGCGACCCCGGCGACGGGCGCGAAGTGCACGGGCACGTACAGTCGGACGACCTGCGGCCGGGAGAGCGGCGGCACGTCGGGGTTGCGGGTCATGAGCACGGCGATGGCGCCGAGCACGCCGGTCATCACCACGAGGATCAGCAGCGCCGCGGCGAGCACGATGGTCGTCCGCCGCGCCGCCCGGGGGTGCTCCCCTGCGGCGCCCACGCCGGTCCCGCCGGACGGCCCGCCGGTCCGCGCCGGCCCGGGGCCCCCCTCCCCCGTCGGGGCATCACTCGGAAGGGGCGGGCTCGCGCTGCCCGCCTCGGTCTCGGTCACGCCTGCAAAGCGTATCAAGATACCCGCAATTTCGGTAATCCGGCAATTATCGGTTTCCTGTGTCCGGTACGGCACCGGCGGAATGAAATCGCCGATGCACGGGAATTCGCCGGGAAAGCGTGATTCCCGGGAAAAATCACCGGGAATTCCCGGGCCAGGGCGGAAATCCTCGGCCCCGGCCGCGGTCGTCCCCGGAGCGGAAATTCCCGCCGTCCGCGGAACCGTTTTCCCTCGCCCTGGACACCGGTGGCCGGTCTCCCTGCCCGCGGCCGGGTCGCGGAGCCCGGAGCGCCCGGTGCCCCGGCGGGGCCGTGCCGTACGGGCCGCGCCCGCTCAGGAGCCCGGCCCGGCGCTCAGCGGCCCGGCGCGGGTGTCACCGGCCCAGGAGGCCGGTGGCGGTGTCCCCGCCAGGATGCCGGTGGCGGTGTCCCCGCTCAGGAGGCCAGCGGCGAGGGGGTGGCCGGCGGCTCCGCGGAGGCCGACGGCGAGGGGGACTTGCCCGGCATGCCGATCTCCGGGTCCGGCGTCGGCAGCGGCTGATCGGCGGTGATGCTCAGGCCGCCGGTGCACGCCGCCCCGAACTCGGGGGTGTGCTTCGGGTTCTGCTTGTAGGTCTTGATGAACTCCGGCAGGCGCGGGTCGTCGGCCCGGTCCAGCTTGAGCTGGTGGTTCCAGGAGGTGACCATGATCTTGGCCGAGAGGCCCGGGTACGGGCTGAGCAGCATGTAGTCGGCCGAGGCGAGCTCCTTCAGCTTGTTCACCTCGCTCTCCGGGAGGTCGGGCCGGTAGGTGATCCACACCGCCCCGTGCTCGAGCGAGTGCACCGCGAGCTCGTCGTGGATGGGCTTGTCGTAGATGCCGCAGTTCTGCCACACGTAGTTGTGGGTGCCGCCGACCGGCGGCGTCTCCTTGTAGCTCACCTTGGTCCAGCTGTGGTCACCGCCCCGGTAGCTGAAGCGCTGCACCTCGGCGAGGGACCGCTCCGCCCGGCTGGTGACGACGGCGAAGCCGGCCAACGTGATGATGACGACGGTCACGAGCCCGCCGATCCCCCAGATGAGGGCGGCCTGGCGGCGCTCCCGGCGCCGCTGCTCGGCGCGCACCCGCTCCAGCCGCTCGCGCCTGGACTGCTTTCCTTGCCCCATCGGTCCTCCGGCTGATACCGCACCCTGCGGCACGGAGGATAGTGTCCCTTTAATCCGGTTTCTAAATGATCAAGCTTCAGGATGGCGGCGACGAGATGACGACCGGCGACACCGCCGAGCGCCTGGAGGCCGGCCTCGGGGCCGATCCCGGCGGACGGCGATGGTGGCGGACGCCCCTGCTCCTGGTGGTGACCGCGCTGATCACGGCGGTCACCGTCGCGCTGCTCATCGGCAGGTGGGGGGCGCCCGGAGACGCCTCGCCCGAGGCCGGGTTCGCCCGCGACATGGCGATCCACCACGCCCAGGCCGTGGAGATGTCGTTCATCGTGCGCGGCAAGACCACCGACGAGGCGCTCCGCACGCTGGCCTACGACATCATCACCACCCAGAGCACGCAGCGCGGCGTATTCATGGGCTGGCTGCAGCAGTGGGGCCTCAGCCAGGCCTCGAGCCGGCCGCCGATGGCCTGGATGTCGGGTCACGGGCACGGCGGCGGGGCCACGGCGAGCCCGCGCCCCGCGACGGGCGGCCTGATGGCCGGGATGGCCACCCCCGAGGAGATGGAGCGGCTGCGCGCGGCCACCGGCCGGGAGGCGGAGATCCTCTTCCTCCAGCTCATGATCCGCCACCACGTGGGCGGGGTGGAGATGGCCGAGGGGGTGCTGCGCCTCTCGAAGCGGGAGGAGGTGCGCGACATGGCGCAGCACATCGTGGACTCGCAGAACGCGGAGGTCACGCTGATGAAGCGGATGCTCGCCGACCGGGGAGCCGAGCCGCTGCCCTGAGCGCGCCGCCCGGCCGCCGGGAGGCCACCCGCGGCCCGGCCCGCCGGGAAGCCGATGAAACTTTCATCGCGCCGGGGCTCCACGCCGCCTTCGAGCTCATGGCAGGGCCGCGCGCCGCCTGCGGCCCCATGGCAAGGCCGCCTCTTGACAACGCCGCGCCGCCTGCGGCCTCACCGCGGGGCCGCGCGCCCGCCGGCGGCACCGGGCCGCGCGGCGGAGCGCCGGGCGTGGGGTGCGAGGGCGCATGCCCCCGCGCCGGTGGCCGCGCCCGGACCGGGCCCCGGTCAGAGGCCGAGCTCCTCGGCGAGCGCCGCGGCGAACGCGTCGACGTCCTCCTCCGTGGTGTCGAAGGCGCACATCCAGCGCACCTCCACCAGGTCCTCGCCGCCCGTGCCGGCCTGCCGGTCGCTCCAGTTGTAGAAGCGGTACCGCTTGCGCAGCCGGTCGGCGACGTCCCGGGGCAGCACGGCGAACACCGCGTTCGCCTCGACCGGGCGCACCACGGTCACCCGGGGCAGGTCCCGCACCTTGTCGGCGAGCCGCCGCGCCATGGCGTTCGCCCGCCGGGCGTTGCGCAGCCAGAGGTCCCCGGCGAGCAGCGCCTCGAACTGCACGGCGACGAACCGCATCTTCGACGGGAGCTGCATCAGCGTCTTCCGCAGGTACGGCAGGCCGCGCGCGGCCGCGGGGTTGAGCACGACCACGGCCTCGCCGAACAGCAGCCCGATCTTGGTCCCGCCGAACGAGACCACGTCCACCCCCACGTCGGTGGTGATCGCGCGGAGCGGGACGTCCAGGGCGGCCGCCGCGTTGGTGAGCCGCGCGCCGTCGACGTGGACGAGCAGCCCGAGCTCGTGGGCGCGGTCGCAGATCGCCGCCAGCTCGTCCGGGGTGTAGACGGTGCCGAGCTCGGTCGCGTTCGAGATCGACACCACCCGCGGCTGGGCCCGGTGCACGTCGCCCAGGCCCCGCGCGTAGCGGTCGATCGCCTCCGGGGTGAGCTTGCCGTCCTCCGTGGGCACCGTCAGCAGCTTCAGGCCGCCGGTCACCTCGGGGGCCCCGCCCTCGTCGGTGTTGATGTGCGCGGTCTCCGGGCAGATCACCGCCTCCCAGGGCGCGCACATCGAGCGCAGGGCCACCACGTTCGCCGCCGTGCCGTTGAACACGGGGAACGCCTCGGCCCGGTCGCCGAAGTGCCGCCGGAAGAGGTCCGCCAGCGCCGCGGAGTAGACGTCGTCGCCGTAGGCGACCTGGTGCCCGCCGTTCGCGAGCGCGATCGCCTCGAGCACCTCGGGGTGCACCCCCGCGTAGTTGTCGCTGGCGAACGCCTTGATCGCAGGGTCGTGCCGCCGTACGGCATCGGTTGCCACGAGAAGTCCCCCTTCGGTCATCGCGCGGAGCCGGCCGGCGTCAGGTCGATCCGCCGGCCGTTGACCGCGCCGGGCTCCCGGTCCCACAGGTCCGTGATCGCCACCGCGAGGTCGTTCACGTCGGTGTGGCGCTCGAACGACCGGCCCGGCTCGGCGGCCCGCATCGCATCGTGAACCAGCGCGGTCACCACGAGGATCACGGCGGCCGAGCGGGTGTCCTGGAGCGCGTCGGCGAAAGCGAGCGCCCACGCCTCCGCGGCCGCCTTGGCCGCGGCGTACGCCGCGTCCCGCTGGGAGGGCCGCTGCGCGGCGCGCGCGGAGACGATGACGAACCTGCCGTTGTCGCTGCGCCGCAGCAGCGGCTCGAAGGCGAGGGAGACGTGCTGCAGGGTCCGGATCAGCGCGTCGTGGAGGAAGTCCCAGTCGGCGAGGTCGGTCTCGGCGAAGGACGGGGCCCCGCGCCACCCGCCGACGAGGTGGACGACCCCGTCGACCCGCCCGTGCTCGTCCGCGATCCGGTTCGCCAGCCCCTGTACGGCCGGCCGGTCGAGCAGATCGAGCGCGAGGCACCCGTGGGCGCCGGACCTGTCGACCGCGATCACCGTGTCGCCGAGGTCGGTGAACCGGCGTACCACGGCCTGCCCGGCCGCGCCGCCCGCTCCGGTGACCAGGATCACTCTGCTCATCGTTCGCCTCGCTGCCCGTCGTCCGACCGGAACCCGTGGCTTCCGCCACGCGGTGAGCTTACGCCCTGCCGCCGCGGTGGCCGCCCGGCACCCCGCCCGCGCCGGAGCGGGGCCGCGGCCCGGCCTACCCGCCCATCCGGCGCCGCCAGTCGCGGGCGCCGTCGAGCACCGCCCGGTGCACGGCGCGGGCGATCCGCGCGCCCCAGGTGGAGCGGGGGCCGCCGAACGGCTCGGCGGGCCCGTGCTCGCGGACCGCGACGCAGACCGCGTCCGAGGCGGTCCCCGTGCACGGGAACCCGGCCTCGAGCAGCGCCTGCGTCTTCGCCTCGGTCACGGTCATGACCGCGTTCACCAGCGCGGCGTCGGAGAACGCCACCGGGACGGCCACGATGATGTTGATCGTGCCCGGCCGGAGCGCGGCCTGCCCCGCCCCGCCGCCCGCGGCGGCGGGGCGCGGCCCCTCCCCCGGCGCGCCGGGCCCCGCCGGAGCAGCGGCGGGCGGCTCCGCCGCCCAGGTGGGGTGCCCCAGGCCGACCGTGGCGACCGCCGCGCACCCCGCGTCCTCCGCGACGGTGTGGCGGTCGACCACGGCGGCGGTGAGCATCCCCACCCCGGGGCCGTCCGGGCTCAGCTCCCGCAGGTGGTCCACCGGGTCCATCCGGGCGTAGTCCTTGCTCACCTGGGCGTTCAGTACCCACTCCCGGCGGCCGATCCCGCCGCCGAGCACGGCCGACGAGATCATCCGCCAGCCGGGCCCGAACCGCCACAGCAGCATGCCCATCCGCATGCCGTCCTCGATCCGGTGGGTGAGCGAGAGCCGGCCGATCACTGCGCCTCTGGCCGGACCAGGAACACCATGGGCCTGCCGTCGGCGCCGGTCTCCACCCGGATCTGGGCGCCGAAGTGCCGGGTGAGGAGCGGCTCGGTGAGCACCCGCCCGGGTGGGCCGGCGGCGACCGCCCGGCCTCCGGCGAGCAGCACGAGCGAGTCCGCGTACTGCCCGGCGAGGCTCAGGTCGTGCAGGGTGGTCACCACGGTCAGCCGGTCGGTGACGCGCAACCGGTCGATGAGCTCGAGCACCTGCTGCTGGTGGCCGAGGTCGAGCGCGGTGGTCGGCTCGTCGAGGAGCAGCACGGGGGCCTGCTGGGCGAGGGCGCGGGCGAGCACGACCCGCTGCCGCTCCCCGCCGGAGAGCTC
Organism: Thermobispora bispora DSM 43833; assembly: GCF_000092645.1. Lineage (NCBI taxonomy): Bacteria > Bacillati > Actinomycetota > Actinomycetes > Streptosporangiales > Streptosporangiaceae > Thermobispora > Thermobispora bispora. The sequence continues at coordinate 1,399,127 of NC_014165.1, read as the reverse complement.
GCCGAGCGGGCGGGAGGCGAAGCCGGTCAGGCCGAGGCGCTCGAGCACCGACTCGGTCACCTCTTTGTCCGGCGCGCTCTCCCGGCCGAGGTAGGGGATGTACGGCGTCCGGCCGAGCAGGGCGTACTCGTACACGGTCATGTCGGGCGGCAGGGCGGGGCTCTGCGGCGCGTAGGCGATCAGGCGGGCCCGCTGCCGGTGGCGCAGCCGGTCGACGGGGGTCCCGGCCACCCGGACCTCGCCGGTCCGGCCGATCAGCCCGGCGATCGCCTTGAGCAGGGTGGACTTGCCGGCGCCGTTCGGGCCGATGATCGCGAGCCAGCCGCCGGACGGGGCGGAGAGCCCGACGTCGGTGAGCACCGGCCGGCCGCCGAGACGCACGCTCAGGCCGCGCACCTCCACCCCGGCCGGCCCGGTGAGGACCGGTGGTGCGGCCGTGCTCATACGCCCTCCCGCTTGGTCGCCCGGAGGACGGCGATGAAGAACGGCGCGCCGACGAACGCGGTGACCACGCCGATCGGCAGCTCGGCCGGGGCGAGCGCGAGCCGCGCCACCAGGTCGGCGAGGACGAGGAAGGCCGCGCCGCCGAGCAGCGAGAGCGGGAGCACGGTCCGGTACGACCAGCCGGCGAGGCGGCGCACCGCGTGCGGGACCACGGTCCCGACGAACCCGATGAGCCCGCTCACCGCGACGGCCGACGCGGTCGCGAGCGACGCGGCGAGCAGCACGGCCACGCGGGTGCGCCCGGCGTGCAGGCCGAGGCTGGTGGCCTCCTCGTCGCCGACGGAGAGCACGTCCAGGAGCCGCCCGTGCAGCAGGAGCACCGCGCTGGAGAGCACGGCGTACGGCGCGATCATCCGGAGCTGGTCCCAGCCGCCGCCGACGCCCCCGAGGATCCAGGCGTAGATCCGCTGGAGCTCGTCCACCTTGAGCTGCTGCACGAACGCCTGGAGCGCGGTGAGGAACGAGGAGACGGCCACGCCGGCGAGGATGAGGGTGGCCGTGCCGCCGCCCCGCCCCGCCGTACGGCCGAGCGTGTAGCTGAGGAGCACCCCGCCGACCGCGCCGGCGAAGGCCGCCGCCGGGACGGTGAGCCCGCCGCCGCGGGTGAACACCACGGCGAGGGTCACGGTGAGCCCCGCCCCGGCGGCCGCGCCGAGCAGGTACGGGTCGGCGAGGGGGTTGCGGAACACCCCCTGGTAGCCGGCGCCGGCGATGGCGAGCAGCCCGCCGACCATGGCGACGAGCAGCACCCGGGGCACCCTGAGCTCGAAGAGCAGCCCCTGCTCGACCGGGGTCAGGCCCGAGTCGACCGTGACGAACGGCAGCAGGTCGAGCAGGGCGAGCGCGATGCCCCGGGGCGGGATGCCGGCCGCCCCGGCCGTCACGCCCAGGGCGAGGCTGGCGACCAGGGCGGCCGAGACGAGCAGGAGCGGCCGGCTCCGCGACCGCGTCGTCATGGGCGGCCTCAGCCCGCGGCCTTCTGCACGGCCTCGCTCACGGCCCGGGCGAACTCCACCACCCGGGGACCCCAGCGCGAGGCGATGTCGTCATCGAGCTGGAAGACCCGCTTGTTCTTGATCGCGGAGAGCTTCGCCCAGCCGGGCCGCTTGGCGAGGGTCTCGGCGCTCTCGCCGCAGCACTTCACATCGGCGAGGAAGATCAGATCGGGGTCGGCCTCGGCGATGAACTCGGTGGACAGCCGCGGGTATCCGCCGGCCGCGTCGGGCGCCTTGTCGGCGATGTTCTCGAGCCCGAACATCGCGTAGATCTGCCCGAGGAACGTGTTCGACGTGATGGAGTAGGGCGTGTTGTCGAGCTCGTGGTAGTAGGTCAGGCCTGTGCCCTTGGGGGCCTTGGCGACCAGCTCGTCGATCCGCCGCTTGATGTCCGCCGCGACCTCGGCGGCCTTGGCGCCGTTCCCGGTCGCCGCGCCGAGGTCCATGATCTGGTCGTAGGTGTCGTCGAGCCGGTTGGCCGCGGGCTCCACGAGCACGGGGACGCCGACCTTGGTGAGGCCGTCGACCACGCCGTTGGCGTCGGTGGACGTCACGACCAGGTCTGGCTTGTAGGAGATGATCGCCTCGACGTTGGGCTTGAAGCCGGACAGGGACGTCCGGGGCGCCTCGGGCGGGTAGTCGGACTGCTCGTCCACGGCGACGACCTGGTCTCCCGCCCCGATGGCGAAGAGGATCTCCGTGGCGGTCGGGGAGAGCGAGACGATGCGCTCAGGCCGCCCGGCGATGGTCACCTGCCCGTTGCCGGCCTGAACGGTGACGGGGAAGGAACCTGCGGCTGAGCCGCTCGGAGTGGGGGTTTCGGGGGCGTTGCCCGCCGGCCGACCGCATCCGGCCAGGCCGAGGATCGCCAGCAGCACGCCCGCGATGGCCACGCGTACCGGCCTCACGAACTGGTCCTCCTGGGTCCGGGGGAAACGAGGACCCGCGAAAATCGACGGGTCACCCTTTT